>DLPD01000021.1:21980-23459 GCA_002479785.1 Cytophagaceae bacterium UBA7467 | reverse complement strand
CGATCGCCGCGGAAAATATCATTTCCGGCAGATCCCGTCACGCGATTTAGCGAACCGTCCGGCTGGCGAATTTCATCCATTCCACCTTGCATATCTGATACTTTGACTGCTGCGCCATAAGGAACCACGAAACCAGGAGCTAGCTCATTAGGCACCTCAAAATTGCCATATTGAATGGGGAATTGGAAATAGGATGGTACGCCAGACGCGCCACCTTGGAAGTATAATTTTCCATCATCATCTTGGGTGATTCCCCATTGGGCACGGTTTGCCCCAGTCTTTTCACGGATGATGCCAGATGGGGTTTCACGAATACGAAAGGCGTTTACCGTGGAATACAACCAGTTGTCCATCCCGTAAAACAAAAAGGCTTGCTGGTGCTCCACGTTACCCGAGCGGCCATATTTGTTCGTAAAGAACTCTTTTTTGTCGGCCTTCCCGTCGCCATTTGTGTCCGTGTATTTATAGATGTTGTCTTGATCAGACTCCATCGTCAGGATACTGTTTTTCCCATAAGGCAATACAAAGCGGGGAAAAATTAAGCCATCTACGAAGGTCGTTCCTGTTTCATAAACCCCATCATTATTCTTATCCTCCCAGCGAGAAATCCGGTTAGTTGGTTCTAATTCGTTTTTAGAATCCGCATCTAACATGTAGGATCTTAATTCCAAAACGTACATCCGGCCATTTCCATCAAATACGATTTCTGCAGGTTGCTGTACTTGGGGCTCCGTTAAAACGGGCTGCATCGTATAGCCAGGTTGCAACTGAAATTTCTTCTGTTGCTCCGCGATGGTCAAGGGTTGCACCGGATCTTTGGGTAATAAATCAATCCCCTTCCAGTTCTCATCATTCGGATCCACCCCATCCGGAATCTTTAAAGTATCTAGTCCAGAAATACGCAACGAGGTGGAATGAAAGGAGGCCAAAACAGAAAGCGTCAGCATCCCAGCCAAAGATAAAAGGGCTAATTTTTTCATATAGGTTTAGATTTGTGTACAAGGAAAAAAGAATTTCACTGATATACAAAAGGTTAAGGGGAATTTTCAGGGCAGGTCATCCTAGCTGGCAGAAATCAGTAACTTAGTGCAACGATCTACAACGCTATGAAAAAAATACTCTTCCTCCTACTCAGCTTCACCGCATTTTCAGAAGTCAAACTCCCGTCCTTAGTCAGCAACGGAATGGTGCTGCAACGCGATATTCCCGTGAAAATTTGGGGCTGGGCGAGCCCAGGAGAGAAAATAATCGTGGGATTTAAAGGGAAAAAACTACGTTCAGTAGCAGATGCCTCCGGTAACTGGACTTGTAGCCTGCCTGCAACCCCTGCGGGTGGCCCGTATGAAATTACGATCAACGAAAAGTCAGTGAAAGATGTTCTTTTTGGGGATGTGTGGCTGTGCGCTGGGCAATCGAACATGGTCATCAATATGGAGCGCGTGAAAGAAAAATACCCCATAGATATTGCCTCCGCAAACA
>DLPD01000021.1:0-21899 GCA_002479785.1 Cytophagaceae bacterium UBA7467 | reverse complement strand
GATTTACCGGCTAGTTCTTGGCTCCCAGTTACCCCCGAAAACGTCTTACAAATGGGTGCCGTTTCTTATTTCTTTGCGCGAGATTTGTATGCCCAATACCACGTGCCCATCGGGATTATTAACTCCAGCGTAGGCGGAACTCCCATTGAATCTTGGATCAGCGAAACGGGATTAAAAGCCTTTCCGGCATATGTGAAAGACACCACTCGAACGAACCCCGCGCCACCTGCCCCTAGAAAATCCGCTGACCGTGGTTTAAGTGAAAAGTGGGCAAGCTTCAGCTATTCCCCCAAAGGCTGGAAACACTTCACCATTCCTGGGTTTTGGGAAGATCAGGGTTTAAGAGACCTGAACGGAGTGGTTTGGTTCCGAAGAGAAGTCAACATTCCTGCTTCGTTAGCAGGTCTGCCTGCTAAACTATTTATGGGTCGCATTGTGGACGCAGACCAAGTATTTGTCAATGGAGAACAAGTAGGCAATACCACGTATCAATATCCTCCTCGCAGGTATACTGTTAAAGAGGGTATTTTGAAAGCGGGTAAAAACCTGATTGTCATTCGTGTCACTAATTCGGCCGGGAAAGGCGGTTTTGTGCCAGATAAGCCATACGAATTGATTGTGGGTGATAAAACTGTCGATTTACAGGGGGACTGGCAGTACAAGGTAGGGGAAGTTTTCCCTCCAGTAGTGGAGAAGCCTGCTCCGTCTAATTTCACTCCTACCGCGTTATACAACGCCATGATCGCACCTTTTACCTCTTTTTCATTGAAGGGATTTGTTTGGTACCAAGGGGAGTCGAACGTGGGAAAACCGCAAGTATATGAGCAGCTTTTACCGGCACTGGCGAAAGACTGGCGGACGCAATTCAAGCAGCCTGAGCTTCCCTTTTTATATGTGCAACTACCTGGCTTCCAAGACCGGACGATGCTCCCGGTAGAAAGTAATATGGCCGTTCTACGCGATGGCCAATTAAAGAGTTTATCCATTCCGCGCAGTGGAATGGCTGTCACTTTAGATCTGGGGGAATGGAATGACATTCATCCGTTGACCAAAAAACCGATCGGCGAACGCCTTGCATTAGCCGCGCGCAAGCTAGCCTATGGAGAGAACATCGTTTCGTCTGGACCTATTTATGAATCCAATCAAATCGAGGGGAACCGCATCCGCATTCGCTTCCGAGAAACGGGCAGCGGGCTCTCCATCCATAAAACGGACGAAGACGAATTAATGCAATTTGCTATCGCAGGCAAAGACAAGAAATTCGTGTGGGCTAAGGCAGTCATTGAACGGAACACCGTGGTGGTTTGGAGCGATGAGGTGGCAGAACCCATGTACGTACGCTATGCTTGGGCAGATAATCCGGATGGAGCCAATTTAATTAATGTAGAGGGTTTACCGGCGTCGCCATTTAGGACCGATCATTAATTGTATCATTGTGCTACAATAGTTATCTTTGGCAAAAAAATAACCCCTCTATGAAAAAGATCCTCGGATTACTCGCTATTTCAACTGTGGCATTCGGTCAACAACATTTTATTCAGCAGAAAAATGGCCCAACCCTAGGCTATGATCAGGTCAAAATCATTCAAAAAGATGGCCTATCGTTCAAAGACCTGAATAAAAATGGAAAACTGGATGTCTACGAGGATTGGAGAAAACCGGTGGACGAGCGTGCTAAAGATCTAGCCAAGCAATTAAGCGTGGAAGAAATGGCGGGTTTGATGCTCTACTCTGGACACCAAGCCGTTCCAGCTAGACCCGATGGCTATTTCGCAGGAACTTATAATGGAAAACCGTTTGATCCTAAAACGATAGATCCTTCGGATTTAACAGATCAACAAAAGAAATTCTTACAAGCAGATAATTTGCGTCACGTCTTATTGACGACCGTTTCGAGCCCGGAAGATGCGGCAAAATGGAACAATAAAGTGCAAGCCTTTTGTGAATCACTAGGCAAGGGTATTCCGGCAAACAACAGTACGGATCCGAGACATGGAACTTCAGCACGCGCGGAATTTAATGCCGCAGCGGGTGGCGTTATTTCGATGTGGCCATCCTCTTTAGGAATGGCGGCGACATTCAAGCCTGCATTGATCCAACAATTTGGACGCATCGCAGCAACAGAATACCGTGCCTTAGGTATCGCAACGGCTTTGTCACCTCAAGTCGACATCGCAACAGAACCGAGATGGGGCCGTTTTGATGGTACTTTTGGAGAAAGCCCGAAACTTTCTGCCGCCATGGGAGAAGCTTATTGCAATGGATTCCAAGGGGAAAATTGGGGTGGAAAAAGTGTGAACGCAATGGTCAAACACTGGCCAGGCGGTGGCGCTGGAGAAGCCGGTCGCGACGCGCATTATGCGAATGGAAAGTTTGCGGTTTATCCAGGCAATAATTTTAATGAACACTTGATTCCCTTTACGGAAGGGGCATTTAAATTAACAGGCAATACGAAGAAAGCCGCGGCGGTAATGCCCTATTACACGATCTCGTGGAACCAAACAAACGAAAACGTCGCGAACAACTACAACAAATACATTGTCTCCGATTTGCTACGCACTAAATACGGTTACGATGGTGTGGTTTGCACGGACTGGTCTGTGACGGGTGATCACCGCGCGATGGATGTGTTCATCGACGGCAAAGTGTGGGGAGTGGAAAACCTGACGATGGCGGAACGGCATTACAAGATTTTGATGGCGGGCGCGGATCAGTTTGGAGGAAATAATGATATGAAACCGATCATCGAAGCCTATGCGATGGGCGTAAAGGAACATGGTGAAGCGAAAATGCGTGCGCGCATGGAGCAATCAGCGGTGCGATTATTGCGCAATATTTTCCAAGTAGGATTGTTTGAAAATCCCTATGTAAACCCGAAAGAAACGAAACAAACAGTAGGGAAACCCGAGTACATGCAAGCCGGTTTCCAAGCGCAATTACAATCAATTGTGTTATTGAAAAACAAGGCAAACGTGTTGCCTATTAAAGATAAGAAAACCTTGTACATCCCTAAACGCTTCGTGGCTGCCTCACGTCACTTTTTAGGATTCCCTATTCCGGCTTCAAATGACTTCCCCATCAACATGGAACTGGTTCAAAAATACTTCAACATAACGGACGACGCTTCTAAAGCGGACATCGCTTTAGTGTGTATCGAGAATCCGAAAAGTGGTATCGGTTACGACAAAGAGGACGTGGCTAAAGGCGGTAACGGTTACCTACCTATCTCGTTACAATACAACGATTACACGGCAAATGAGGCGCGTGAAGTGAGTATAGCTGGTGGTGATCCTTTGGAAAACTTTACAAACAGAAGTTACAAAGGCAAATCAGTGAAATCACGCAACGTGACCGACATCCAATTAATCGAGGAGACCAAAGCGAAAATGAACGGCAAGCCAGTGATCGTTTCCGTGAACGTTTCGAACCCGATGGTATTCGCTGAATTCGAAGGGAAGGCAGATGCAATCTTAGCGAGTTTTGGCGTACAAGACCAAGCAATCTTAGAAATCTTAGCGGGTAAAGCCGAGCCACAAGCCTTGTTACCGATGCAGATGCCAGCCAATATGAGCGTGGTAGAGAAGCAAAAAGAAGACGTACCTTTCGATATGGAATGCCATGTGGATTCTGAGGGACATCGCTATGACTTCGGTTTTGGGATGAACTGGAAAGGGGTGATTCAAGATGCGAGAACGAAACAGTTTTCAGCGGGCAGCAGGCAGTAAATGACTAGCTTAAAGATTTGAACACTAAATCCGTCAAATACCGCGCGACAAATTCCGTCTTATTGCCTTTCCCTGCATCCGTCAATTTAGGCAAATGCTGACTAAAAAAGAGCTGGGAATGCGCCGTTTCGATTAGGGTGCTGCTCAGTGAATGTGGAAATCCATAGGCTGGATTGTGCGATTGAATCAATTCCGAGATACGGGCGCACAGGTCTTTATACGGTTTAAATACTGCCTCTTCATTGATTTCTTTGACCTCCTTCACGAGGTAGACTTTGCTACTTTCGGTGATAACAATTTGATGTAAATAATTTTTATTGTAATCGGACTGCCCCTCACTTTCTGGTAGTGGATGAGTCAATAGGGCAACTAATCTCTCTAACTTTGCTTGCGAATTTGCTAAAGGCTGCAACTGAAACACCACCAAGTATTCCATGTAAGACCAATACCAATTCAAGATGTACAACAACATTCGGTGTTTATTCTCAAAATAACGGTAGATCGACGCCTCGGTCGTATTCATTTCCTTCGCTAACTTCTTGAATGTAAAATGCTCAAACCCCAAAGTATGGATCAGGTCAATCGCATTTTTAACTATCTGCTTTCCTAATTCCGTACTCTCTGGATCCCGTAAATAGATCTTTTCGTTGACTTTAAAACTCAGTGAATAATCCATTGTTATACCTTTTGAACAAAACAAAGTTAATAATAGAATTGCTACCTCAAAAGATATTTTAACAATTATTAATAATAGTAATACTATTATATTAAAAAGTATTTATAGTTTTGCAGGAGAAAATGAATTGTTATGCAACATAAAAGTCCATTGAAGCGAGTGCAAGCCCTGATTCAGGAATATAAAAAGGAGATTACATCGATCTACTTGTTCTCGATATTGGGCGGTATTGTGAATTTGAGTTTGCCTTTAGGTGTACAAACCATCATTGGATTAGTGATGGGAGCCACGATGGTGACCTCCATTTATGTGCTCATCTTTTTAGTGGTGCTTGGTGTTTTTTTGATGGGTTTGTTCCAAATCAATCAGATGAAAATCATCGAGTCCATACAACAGAAAATATTTGCTCACTATGCCTATGAATTTGCTGATAAAATCCCTCAATTGGATTTAAAGCACATGGATAAATACCATATTCCAGAAAAGGTGAATCGGTTTTTTGATTCCTTGAATATTCAAAAAGGATTCGCAAAACTACTGTTAGATATTCCAGTGGCTTCAGTACAAATCGTCTTTGGCATCATCTTGTTATCGCTTTACCATCCTTTATTTATCATATTAGGGGTAATTCTGTTACTCTTGTTAGGCTTGATTTTGTATTATACTTCCCAAAAAGGAATCGAAACAAGTATCGAGGAATCAAACTATAAATATGGAGTGGCTGGATTTTTTGGGGAGATTGCTCGGACAATTAAGACCTTCAAATTTAGCCAAGGTTCTGACTTAAATTTCATCCGTACAGATGAAAATGTCAGCGGTTATCTAGGGGCGAGAACGAAACATTTTTACGTTCTTTTATTTCAATACAAATCCCTCTTATTTTTCAAAGTAGCCTTGACTACCTTGATGCTAACTTTAGGTTCCTATTTATTAATTAATCAGCAATTAAACGTAGGAGAGTTTGTCGCCGCAGAAATCGTTATTATGCTGGTCATAGGCGCAGTAGAGAAGCTGATTACGAGCTTAGATAGTGCCTATGATGTGATTACGGGTTTAGAAAAATTAGCGAGTGTGACGGATAATCCATTAGAAACCAGTGGAGACTTAGAACTAAGTACACGTGAAGGGCTAGAAATTGAGATGAAGAACTTCAGCTTTGAATTCGAGGCAGGAAAGCCGGTTTTAAACGCCATTAATCTGCACATTCAATCGGGAGAAAAAATTCAAATCTCGGGGCCGGCAGGATCTGGAAAATCGATCTTAATGAGGGTACTAACAGGTAATTATATCGACTTTAAAGGCACCCTTTTGATTAATAAGGTTCCCATTAAAAATTACACCTTACAAAGCCTGAGAAAACATACGGGGATCTTACTTCAGAACCAGGAAATTTTTGGTGGGACTGTTTGGGAAAATATCAGCTTAGGAAATAAAGAGATTAGCCCTTCGTTGATTTTAGCAACCGCGAATGAATTAGGATTTGCTGATTTTCTAAATCACTTCCCACTTGGATTTGACACAGAAATAGAGCCCCTAGGCAAGAAAACACCGCAAACCATTGTAAGGAAAATGTTACTTCTTCGTGCACTTTGTGGGGATAAACGATTGCTCTTACTGGAGAATCCTTGGAATGGACTAGAACCAGCCATTGCAAATCAAATCCAAACCTATTTAAAAAACCAAGCAGCAACGGTGATTATTGCTACCAATGAGGACGCCCTTTTTGGCAAAAAAATAGAGATCAACAATGGAAAAGTTTAAGTCATTTAATCACATTTATCTACGCGATAAAGGACCTGCGACGAAGCCTTGGTTAATCGGATTAGGCCTCATTTTAATAGGCGTTTTATTCCTTCCTTGGACGCAAAATATTCGTGCAAAAGGCCAGATCACTAGTCTGTACCAAGAGCAAAAACCTCAAAAAATTTATAGCCCTATCGCGGGTAAAATTTCGCGTTGGTGGGTAAAAGAAGGGGACTTTGTAGAACAGGGAGATACCTTAGCAAAAATCTCCGAGATCAAGGCTGAATATTTAGATCCTAACTTGATTACGCGAACACAAGAGCAATTGGATGCGAAGAAAGGAACGATCTCTTTTTATGAACAAAAAGTGAAAACAACCGAGGATCAAATCGCGAATCTACGTTCCTCCAAGGCTTTAAAACAGGATCAATTAACGAACAAGATCACGGCTTTACAGCAGAAGTTAACTGGAGAAAAAGCCGAAATGGAAGCAGCATCCAATGAGTATAATTTAGTCAAAGATCAATTCGAACGAAACCAAAAAATGTTCAAAGAGGGATTGATTTCTCAAACGCAATTTCAACAACGCAATGCGTCCATGCAAAACGCATTAGCGAAAAAAACCATTGCCGAGAACAAGGTAAATCAAACACTGCAGGAGATTCAAAATACGAAAATTGAATTGCGCGGAGTAGACCAGGAATACAGCGAAAAAATGAACAAAGCCGAGGGAGAAAAATTCCAGAGCTTGGGTATGATTGAAACGGGGAAAGGGGAAATCGCTAAGCTAGAAAACCAAGTAGCGAGTTATACCATTCGAGACGGAATGTACTACATATTAGCGCCCCAAAGTGGTCAAGTAATTAATGCGAAAAAAGCGGGTATTGGAGAGATTTTAAAAGACGGAGAGGAGCTTTTAACGATTGTCCCGCAGAACACGAATTATGCAGTAGAGATGTACGTCAGACCCGTTGATTTACCTTTGGTTTCACCGGGACAAGAGGTTAGGTTTATTTTTGACGGTTTCCCGGCGATTATTTTTGCTGGTGGATGGCCAAATCAAAGCTTTGGAACCTTCCCAGGAAAGATTCGTGCAGTAGAAAATAACATCGACGAAAAAGGGATGTTCCGCGTCATTGTGGTAGAAAATCCGAAAGATAAAAAGTGGCCTAAGCAAATTAAAATGGGTGCTGGCGCGCAAGGTATTGCCTTGTTAAATGATGTGCCGCTATGGTACGAATTATGGCGAAATATCAATGGCTTCCCAGCTGATTTTTATACCGTAAAAAAAGATGAAAAATAAGCTATTTATCTTCTTGCTGTTGAGCTTTGCAAGCTTTGCTCAAACGCCGGTATTATACCCAGAAGCGTTTTTAAAAATCGTGCAAACCTATCATCCACTAGCCAAGCAAGCAAGCATTAGTGTACAAAAATCGGAGGCTCAAATCCTACAGGCTAGAGGAGGTTTTGATCCTATCTTGAGTCACTACAGCACGCAAAAAACGTTTGACGGAAAAAACTATTACGAGTACCACGCACCCGAATTAAGCATCCCCACTTGGTACGGTATCGAATTGAGTTCTGGGATGGAAAACTTAGGTGGTTCACGCCTTAACCCAAGCCAAACCTTAGGTGAAACCAGCTACATAGGAATCAGCGTTCCGCTAGCAAAGAATCTTTTCATGGATCAGCGCAGAGCCAGTTTACAACAAGCGAAGCTGATGAATAAAATGGCGATTCAACAACAAAGAAGCGCCTTGAATGAGCTATTCTCCGATGCGATGGCGTCTTACTGGAATTGGGTAAAAAGTGTGCGCGTTTTTAAAATCGTGGACCAAAATCGGAAGATAGCTGAGGCCCGCGTTTCATTTGTAAAACGGAGTGTGGAATTAGGCGAACGTCCTGCTGTGGATACGCTCGAGGCGACCACGCAACTCCAGTTTTTTGACAACCTATTCCAAGCAAAATGGGTAGAAAGAGAAAATGCACGCTTGTCCCTTTCTGTCTACTTATGGCAAGAGAATAACACCCCGCAAGAGTTGCCTGTAGAGGTGCAACCTGCAGAAGTGACGAATGAATTCGCTTGGATCGCGGACCTTGATTTAAACCTTTCTTCATTGCTAGAAAAGGCCTATACAAACCATCCAGATTTGAGCGCCTATCAATACAAAATAGAGGGCTTGCAAGTGGAGAAGAAATTGAAGTTCCAAAGCCTCTTGCCTAAACTCGATGTGAGTTATAATGCCTTGTCTAAAGGCCTGACACCAAGTCTGGAGACGCGCCCTTTATTCGAGAATAATTACCAATACGGCTTCAAATTTGAAATGCCTCTTCGACTCTCGAAAGGTAGAGCGGATTATGCCCTAGCTAAACTTAAAATACAGGAAGAGTCCTTGCATTTAGCGCAGAAAAAGCAACAAATTCAAGTGAAAGTCAGCTCCTATTTTAACCAAGTGGAAGCCTTGAAAAAGCAGATTCAAACCCAAGAAAAAGCTCTACAAAACTACCAAGCTCTGGTAAAGGCAGAGGAAACACGCTTCGCCCAAGGAGAATCATCTCTGTTTTTAATAAACAGCCGTGAAACGAAAGCGATGGAAGCGGCAGAGAAATTGACTGAACTAAAAGCTTATCTCTTCAAAACAATCTATGCACTTCAGGCGAGTGCCGGGGTATTAATTTAAGATAATTAGGCGTACCTTTGCCTATTCTTAACATACCATCCTTTAATGCTTACATCTGCGAACCGCACGAAAATTATCCTAATCCTCGGAATCCTATCGGCCATTGGACCCTTGTCCATCGATATGTATTTGCCCGCCTTCAAAAACATCGCATTCGCATTGAATTGTTCGCAAGAACAGATGGGTTATACGCTGTCGAGTTTCTTCTTCGGGATCTGTTTAGGACAATTAATTAGCGGTCCGCTATTAGACCATTTTGGCAGAAAAAACGTATTGTACATCGGTTTATCACTCTATGTCTTGAGTTCTGTTGCCAGTGCTTTTTCAACTTCCGTAGAAATGTTAGTCGTTTTTCGATTGTTTCAAGCCTTAGGTGGAAGCGTGGGAATGGTGGCGCCTAATGCGGTGATTCGCGAAACATTTGAAGAAAAAGAACGACCTAAAATCATGTCATTGATGATTTTGATTTTAGGAGTATCGCCCATTTTAGCCCCTTCCTTAGGTAGTTTATTACTTACCATTGCTAACTGGAAAGCCATCTTTTTAATGCTTGCTGGTATTCTATTGGTGATTATTTTCTTGATCAAATCTTGGTTGCCAGAAAAGACCAATCGCGAACACGGTGGTCCATTCCGAATCTCAACCATTATGAAAGCTTACAAGGCGTTATTCAAGGAGAAAGAATACTTGGTTTTCGCGTTTACAGGAGCAATTGGAGCAGGAAGTATCTTTACCTATGTGGGTGGAGCGCCCCTCACTTTCTTAACGTATTATGGAGTGGATGAGTCCAAATTTGGGTTCATTTTCGCAATCGTTGCCTCGGGTATTATTTCAGCCAGTCAATTGAATCGCGTTGTGTTGAAAAAGTATTCGAGCTTGCAAATTTTGAAAGTGACCTTGCCTACTCAATTGATCTTAGGCGTTTTATTATCCGTTTTAGCGAAAATGGAATGGCTCTCCATGGAAGTAAACATTGGGCTTTTATTTCTGATCATGGGTTGCCAAGGATTCAATTTCCCTAACGTAGCCACGCTTGCCTTACGTCCCTTTCACCGAGGTGCCGGAACGGCATCAGCCATGTTAGGGTCCATACAAATGGCCTGGGGTGCCGTTTGTGCTACCTTAGTCGGATTGTTTTTTGATGGCACCCCATTCACCATGGCCATTATCATTGTAAGCTGTGCGTTATTAGCGAATACGATATTGTTTGGGATTGGGCGAAAATATAGTTAGGGAACGTATGTAATTTCAAACACCACCGCATCCTGAGATTTACTGCCCATCGTAGGCACTTGATAACCCGCAGAAAGCACCACATTTTTCGAAATAAAATAGGCCCCGCCTAAAACGATTTCGCCCAGTGAGTGCTTCCCACTAATAAAATCGGCTTGAAATAGGAGTTTTTCTTTCCAAAGATTCCGCTCAATCCCCGCCTGAAATCCAAATTTATCCAGCATTCCTGAGGCATTGAATCCCCGACTTTCAGGCCCGAAATAGGCGTCAGAGGAATAATAGATCCCACCTACTAATTTCGTATTCTCCAGTTTATATACCCCGTTCGAATAAGCATATGCGCCCCCATCCGCCAAGGAACTTAAGCCAACTTGGCCTCCCAGAGCAGTAGAAAATACAGGGGAAACATCCCATTTCTTTTGCCCATTCAGAACAATGATCGTCCCCGCATTATCAGCTAAAGAGGCTGCATAATCAACAGTTAATCCGATCACATTCAATCCAATTTCGGCGTTCCTCCCCAGGCCATAACAGAAGGTCGTAGACGACTGAAATCCGGCACTGATAAAATTCAATTGCTGTTGAAAAAACACGTGTTTCGCCTTCGTAATATCTGAACTGGGGACATTAAAGAAGTTCTGCTGACTGAAACCAGCAAAGGAAATGAGTAGTAAAAAGAGGGCTTTCTTCATTAGATAAACAATTGAAATTGCAGCGTTACCGAATTTAGGCGTTGGCCTTTCACCAGTTCGCCTTGGTTCACTTGGAAGCTTGGTCGGTTTTGGATGTCCAAACTCAGCTTCGATTTATGGCCTTGAATGAAGTAATTGATTCCTGCATTGAACGTGTTATTCGAGAAGCCATTTAGTCTATCGTGGTTTGCTAAAGTCGCAGAAGCATAAGGCATCCAACGATTCGACATACGCGCATTTTTAGAGGGCAATAAATACCCGATTTGGGTATACACCACGGAACCTGTTCCAAACATCGGATAGCTATTTCCATACACCGGACCCTGGCCGTTGATCGAGTTCACCGCCGTTGCAGTGGTTCCATTCGCCGGATTCATTACGCCATTATAACGCAGGTAATTCGTTCCGTAATTCGTATTAAAATAGCCTATGTAAGCGTTCAGCGCACTGTGCATTTCCTTGTTTAACGGAATGTCTACAAAGCTTTCAATTGCCCAATGCGCCATATTTTGATACGTCGTATCGGTAGCAGCAGCCGCTTTGTTCCACATCGCATTCTTCTGATAGATAAAGCCCCCTGCGATATTGACGACCTTTTTCGTGCCAAGGTAAGTCCCGGTCATATACGGAGTGGTATGTGTGTCATGGTCAAAAAACTGATAGATCAAATACCCTTGGTGTTGTAAGTGATGACCCTTTAACGCAAAGTTCGAAACCGGTGCGAGCGCCGGTGGTGTTTGCCCGTTCGACGTGATAGGGAATGGATCGCTTAGAATATATCGATAATCCCAATGTCCTATTTGGCCCCTAGCATAGACACTCAATTTGCGGGAAAATTGATCAATTTGATCCACTGTTGTTTGGGCAAAAACCGGCACATCCATGGTCATAATCGTCCCGATACTCGGCTGCGAAAAACGGGATAACCCAGAAATAATGCTCAAGCCTCCCCCTACTTTCAATTGATTTTTATCTGAAATTCGATACTCCCCTAATGCGTCGTGAAAGAATGGCGCGATTTTACGGTTCGATTTGGAGTTGTATTGTGCGTTGAAATTATTTTGGCCAAACTGAAAATAAATAAACGTCCGATCCGTAATCTGACCAAACATTTGAATACGAGTTCTGCGCAAACCGATGTCTGTAGATTGCGATTCTAAATTGCCTTCCACCGTGGTGCCAGTGTTATTCTCAGTAGTACGCAACCAAACTTGATTCAAAAAAGTAGCCTGAAAATAATGAGACCCACTTTCATTTAACTTCATCTTCAATGATTCCGTATCATTTTGTGCCCAAGCAGGCACAATTGTGTTGAATGCTAAGATTAGCAAAAGGTATTTTTTCATAAAATAATGCTTTAAAATATAGACGAATTGAATAAAGAAATCAGTCTACTTTCTACAGCCTTAAGTTATGAAAACGTAAATACTCGGGAATTGGGTGAAAAAATGGTCGTGAGAAAAATACGACTAAACTAAACGCAACAAATAATTGATTAAAGAGAACCCAATCAAAAGAGTTAGAGGCAAAAAATACCGTCAGTGCATCTTCTACTTCGTCCTCTAATTCAATAGCTACAATGGCTTCTGAATGTTTGTCTGATGCCTGTATAAAAGTGTGGGAAGAGGCCTGAAATACTGGATTCTTGGATATGCGCTCACCTAGTAGCAACAAACTACATATAAAGATGAGCTTTAAAATCCACGCTTTTTTCATGTTGCAAAGATAGGCTATTCCGTTTTCAAAAGTTCAAAATAAGTCACAACAAATTTGTCACCTTGGAGGCTGCCTTGCACTTTAGCCTTACGAACTGCGTTACAAAAACCCTTATCATCGTGCGCGTCCCCATGATCATCGATGGAAGTTCCTTGCACGGCATAGGCCTTACCTTCAAATTTGACCGCTAGGAAACAGTCTTTTCCTGGCATCTCGAAATTACAGGATCCACAAGAGGTTTCAAGGACTAAAACAGGTTTAGTGGGATCTAATTTCCCCGCAGGCTTCGTTTGTGCAACGGCCACAAAAGATGAAAACAAGAAGAATAAAAGAAGCTTTTTCATCCTGTAAAGAAAAACCTTTTCTCGCACAAAATCTATCGTTCATCTCAACATTTGACCGCCAAGCAGAAAAAATGCCCTATTCGTTTAAATCAATGTACCTTTGTGGTACCATTTTATTGAAATCAATCCACCTAATGAAAAAAATACTTGCAACGGCGCTCATCGCGCTACTATCCCTTTCCCTATCTGCACAAGTTCCTGGTAACCCAACAGCGGGTACAAGAGGACCGGGGGCTAATTTAAATCAAGGTCACGTCTTCGGAAAAGTCGTGGATGAAATGGGCAAACCAGTGGAATTTGCGTCAGTTGTTTTATTAAAAACGACCATCGATCCCGCGACAAAACAAGCCAAAGACATCCTTGTAAAAGCCCAAACTGCCGAACTAAATGGGGACTTTAACTTCAAAGAAATCCCTGTAAACGCTCGCCTTAAAATCAAGATTTCCTTTGTAGGTTTCAAGAATTACGAGGCAGCCGTTGCTTTTGAAATGCCTAAAATGGAGCCAGGGGTTCAGCCTGATATGGCAAAAATGATGGCAGCGTTTGAGAAAGATTTAGGTAATATTAAACTAACACAAGATTCGAAAGAATTAGAGAATGTCGTGGTGACGGGGACGAAGTCTTTAGTCGAAATGGACATCGATAAAAAGTCCTTTAATGTAGCGCAAAATCTAGTAACGACTGGGGGAACGGCGATCGACGTGATGCGCAACATCCCTTCCGTTCAAGTAGACATCGACGGAAACGTAAAAGTGCGTAACGCGAATCCAACCTTGTTTATCGATGGTCGTCCTACCAGTCTTTCGATGGATCAAATCCCGGCAGACATCATCGAAAAAGTAGAGGTTATAACGAATCCATCTGCGAAATACGATGCATCTGGAAGCATGGCAGGTATCATTAATATCGTCTTGAAAAAGAACAAAAAGAACGGCTATAACGGGATGGTTAATGTGGGAGCGGATCGTTTTGGAGGTTCTAACATCATGGGTAATTTCACTTACCAACAAAACAAATGGAACTTCACCGCAACCCTAATGAATATGCGGGTACGCAATAATTCCATTGGAAATAGTGTGCGTACGAGTGATTTAGGTGGTATTTTATCTTCCGTAAGCCAAGAATCCGATAACAAGACCAAAGGCCTTATGTTATTCCCGCGTATGTCTGCTGATTATGCGGCGAGCAATCGGACGACTTTATCTCTAGGGGCTTTCTTTGGCGGTGGCGGGGAATTCCGTCCGAGTGAAGACACGCGAATTTCCAGTACGGTGAATGGCGTAACAACGTTAAGTCAGCGTGTTTCGGAAAACTACCGCGAATTTAAACCAACGGGAATTCAAGCTGGGTTTAAACATACGTATCCTAAAGCTGGAAGAGAATTAACAGGGGATTTGAATTACTTTGGCGGAACAAATAAAGGAGAAGGAACCTTCACCACTGATTATTTGAAGAATAACGCTATCACGGGTACGCAAATCCAAAAGAACATCGGGACAGGAAAAAATGCCTTTATGACCGTCCAACTAGATTACGTGACTCCGATTAAAAACGAGGGCACGATCGAAACGGGTTTACGCGCTCAGATCAATGATATTGCGAACGAAAATACCAATACTTTAAAGCCGGTGGGTTCAGATGTGTACAGAACCATTACGTCTGCTTCGACAAACTACGAAAGTTCTAATAATGTGTACGCAGCCTATTTCTCCATCTCCGGAAAGGCAAATAAGACCCTATCATACAAGATCGGATTACGCGGTGAAAGCTCTGAATACGAGGGTAAATTATTGAATACAAACCAATCGTTCAGCAATAAATACCCACTCAGCTTGTTCCCATCGATCTTCTTGAAAAAAGATTTATCGAAGACTGACCAGTTGCAATTGAGCATCACTCGTCGTGTGAATCGACCTAATTTCTTCCAGCTCATTCCATTTGTGGACTACAGCGATAGCTTAAATATCCAACGCGGAAATGCAGATTTAGTGCCAGAATTCACGACTTCTGGGGAACTTTCGTATAGCAAATCACAAGGATCTGCCACTTTCTTGGTTTCTGGTTATTACAAATACACGGACAATTTGATCACACGTTATTTAAAACAAGAGACGAACCCGATTAGCGGTAAACTAGATTTAATTAACACCTTTGTGAACGCGAATTCGAGCATCAACTATGGCTTAGAATTTACGTATACAAACAAGTTGCAAACTTGGTGGGATTTAACGGCGAACGTGAATATGTATAATTCCAAAATCAACATTTCGAACATTGATGCGACACAGGTGAATGAGGCCTTGTGGACTGTTTTTGGGAAGTTAAACAACACCTTTATTTTGCCCAAAAAATGGAGCATCCAGCTGTCTGGCGATTACCAAGGCAAGACAAATGTGCCTGTCACACAAAACCAAGGAATGCAAGGCCCTCCAGGGATGCAAGCGCAAAGTTCGTCGCAGGGATATATCGAGCCTTTCTTTGGCATTGATGTAGCAATCAAAAAGACGTTCTTAAAAAACGATATGGCTTCCTTAACCCTAGCCTTTAATGATGTGACTCGTTCTCGTGGTAATACCCGCGTTTCTTTTGGAGAGGGCTTCTCACAGACTTCTTATCGCTTAGCGAACCCTCAAATGATTCGTCTAACCTTCTCACTTCGTTTCGGTAAATTCGATATGAGTCAAATGAAAAAGAACAATTCAAGTGGCGGAATGGAAGCCATGCAGATGCAATAGAAAAACGAAAGGCCCGAGAATCTCGGGCCTTTTTTATTAACTAAATTGGAATAGCAGCGGAAACAAAAAGCTGACTATTGCGGCCCAAACGGCATAAACGGGCAAGTAATCGGTGATACTGAGTTCGACTTCTTCCATCGTTTTTTGGCCCTTTAAAAACTCCCAAAGCTTCTTCGTAGCCAGCATCAAATGCACCATTACGATTGCATTGCTGCCTAACACCGCTAAACGATTAGGTGTTATCCCGAACTCAAAAAGCCGATACCCAATCGCAGACAAAGCTATCCCATTATCTATGATCGCTAATGCTGCCAAAACAACTAAAAAATACTGATGCACGCGTGACGCATTCGTTTTCGTAGCCTCGCCTAAAGAGAACAATATCAAGGCCATCACACCTATCAAAATGCCATTAAACACTAAAAGAAATTCCCGGTCATTATAAGGATCCTTTCCGGTATACAAAACTGCCCCTAAAAAAAGCGCTAGCGTGATCGTGACTAAAGGGGTGAAAATACGCGCGATCACCGGGGAAATTTTACTGACAAGACTCGCGTTTGTACGCACTAAAAATGTAGCGAAAAGTGGCACTGAAGGCAAAATAGACAGGACTAAATACCGAAAATAGAAGTCCTCAATCGAGATACCTATTAATTGAAATAAGTTCAACGTCAAAGCAGTAAACAATCCTCCTGCTAATCCAATCACGGCGGTCATCACTACTAAATCTCCATGATAACGTAAAAATTCCATTCGTTTCCTATCCTCTTTCCCAGCGAAAACATACCCTACACACCACCAAATTAAAATAGGAATATGTAGGCAAGTCAATAAAAGTGTTGTGCTACCTTCGGGTAAAAAATTGATGAAACCAATCGAAGCAACTAATACAAACAAGGGTGCACCTAATTCACGTAGTGTTAATCCTTGTTTATAGGCAAAAAAGGCCCCTATTCCAGGCAACACGATAAAGGACATATTCCTAGGAAAATAGAGATCATGTGATATCGAAAACAGATCTGGCATTTGCATTAAAAAGGCAACGATTGTTGCAATAGCGGCAAGTAAAACCCAATCCCCCTTCGAGCCCCAAGAGGTAGACGAGACAGCTAAGCGTTCATGCCAAACTTGAGCGGAAATTTCAGAAGAGATCTGTGGATATACCGATTGAAAAGCGCTGCTAAATGCACTAGGATTAGACCGGTATAATTGCTCTAAAGCGACCGGATCTGCGATATGTTGAATAATTTGCTGTTCCATATTATGAATGAATTTGTTTGATGAGTTTTTCAAGGGAGTTTAAGTGTTCCGAAAATGCCTTTTTCCCCTCAATAGTAATAGCATAAGTCGTATTAGGCTTCTTACCTATAAACTGTTTACGAACTTCCACATAACCTATTTTCTCAAGGGCAGCCATATGACTGGCTAAATTGCCATCGCTTAGTTGGAGATTTTCTTTTATTTGGCCAAAATCCACATGCTCCTGAACGACAAGTAATGACATCATCCCAAGGCGGACACGACTTTCAAATACCTTATTGAAATCTGTTAAATAACTAGACACGTTCGTATTTTAAATAAATGTATAGTCCAAAACCCACGTGCATTAACCCAAATCCTGTCAACCAGAAAACGAGGCCAAAAGGCACTATGGCTGTAGCCAATAAGCCGAGGCCTATTTCAACTAGACCTAATAAACGAACGGCATCCAGCGTGTAATGACTTGCATTAACAAGGGCTAAGCCATAAAAAAGTAAGGTGCTAGCAGGAATCAAACCTAATAAACCTAATTGAGCTAACAGCATAGAAAATACACCCCCTGTCACTAAAGGAATAGCCAAGTGTAACGCTAATCTTTTCGCCACAGAATCCCAGGCAGCTTGACCCGTAGCCTGTGCATTTCTAGCTGCTAAATAGATTCCGAAACAAATCGAGATTAATAACAACACCAAGAAAGAAAGCTGCACCTCTGTGGCAAACTTGGTTCCTAGCATCCGCTCAAAAGACGCTGATTCTGTCAATTGAACATCAGTTAATTGACTGACAAACACCACACAGAGTATGGCAAGTAAACCGGCTACCATGGCGGACAAACCACTAATGGAGCGAAACCGAGAAGCTCGGTCCATCAGGTTCCGCATTTCTTGAATAGCGGCTAATTGTTCTTCGTGTTTTTCCATATTAAAAAGTACTTTGTAATACAAAGTTAATATGGCGACTTAAAAAATCAAATTTCCTTTAAGCGTTTTTGCACAATTTCTGAAATTTCCGCTTTCAAGCGGTTCAAAATATTCCATTTCGCATAGGGCCGGTAATACGCCAAACTGACCTCCCGTGTTAAAACGCCATCCGTCAACTCCATTAAATGCGATTTTCTGACTTCACTCATTTGGCCTACATATAAGGCTGGTAAAACCGTAAAGCCATTGAATTCATCCACTAAGTTTTAAGGTATCAAAGGTGTTTGACTCAACGGATAAATTAGACGGCAAGGGTTTATGCTTCTTTAAATCACATAACTGTATAATTTGATCGCGCAGGCAATGTCCCTCTTGCAATAAAAACATCCGTTGTTTCGCTAGATCACCTTTTGAAATGGAATGTTTCCCGGCAGGTAAATGACCATAAACGCATAAATCCTCCACATACAATAGCTCCGTTTCTACCTCTGTAGAAGCAATAGGGGTGCTTAAAATCCCTACATCCAATTTCCCGTCTCGTAGATCCTTGATCATTTGATTCGTCGTCACTTCGTACACCTCTAATTGCAGAAGTGGGTATTTCTCTACCAAATGCTTCAGAATTAGGGGCAACATCGAACTCGCGATCGTAGGAATCACCCCCATTTTTACGCGGCCTTCTACTTTTTGATTAATCGCTTTTGAGGACGATAAAAGGGCATTCGCATGAGCCACTACCTGCTGGGCTTGAAATACTATTTCTCGACCATTTTCTGTCGTCGCAATGGGATTTGCCTTTCGATCGAAAATGACGATGTCCAGCTGCTCTTCTAGCTTTTTCACCATTGCACTCAAGGTCGCTTGCGTAACATGGCAATAATCAGCTGCTTTAGAGAAGCTTTTAAATTGATCAACGGCCAGTATGTATTCTAATTGATGTATGTTCATAGATATAGATTTTATCTATGTCAAATATAGAAAATTTCAGTTTTCTCTATTCATTTTTTGCCACTAATTTGGTGCCACTAAATATCAATAAACATGAAAAAACTACTTATCCTTTGCGGCATGTTAGCTTCGACTGCTACCATTGCCCAAGACTACGCTAACCCACACGGTGGAGCAGGGGCTAACCCTCATGGCACTAACCCTCATGCGGCAGGTGGAGTAAATCCACACGCGGGGATCAACCCACACACGGGAATGAAGCCGTCTGCAACGACAAACAAAGACTGGTGGCCTAACCAACTGAACGTGGGTATGCTTCGCCAAAACTCAGAGAAGTCAAACCCGATGGGCCCAGACTTCAATTACATCAAAGCATTTAAAAGTCTTGACTACTTTGCCTTGAAAAAAGACATCGCGGCGGTCTTGACTAAATCACAAGATTGGTGGCCAGCTGATTTCGGCAATTATGGTCCACTATTCATTCGTATGGCCTGGCATAGCGCAGGAACATACCGTACAGGCGATGGCCGTGGCGGTTCGCGCGCGGGTCAACAACGTTTCTCTCCATTAAACTCTTGGCCAGATAATACGAACTTAGACAAGGCACGTCGGTTGTTATGGCCTATCAAGCAGAAATATGGGGAGAAAATTTCTTGGGCAGACTTAATGGTCCTAACAGGTAACGTTGCACTGGAGCAAATGGGCTTCAAAACATTTGGTTTTGCAGGTGGACGTACAGACGTATGGGAGCCAGAGGCGAATGTGTATTGGGGATCTGAGAAGAAATGGTTAGACGATAAAAACCGGTATTCAGAAGGTCGCAAATTAGAGAATCCTTTAGCGGCGGTTCAAATGGGCTTGATTTATGTAAACCCAGAAGGTCCTAATGGAGTGCCAGATCCAGCCGCCTCTGCGAAAGATATTCGCGAGACTTTTGGACGTATGGGAATGAATGATGAGGAGACAGTTGCGTTAATCGCAGGTGGCCACACATTTGGTAAAACCCACGGTGCAGGTCCTGCCACTCATGTGGGACCAGATCCAGAAGCAGCAGGCATTGAGGAGCAAGGTTTAGGCTGGAAGAGCACCTACAAATCAGGCAAAGGAAAAGATGCGATCACATCTGGTTTAGAAGTGACATGGACATCAACTCCTACGCAATGGGGAATCGGGTACTTGCACCTATTGTTCAACAATGAGTGGTCGTTAGAGAAAAGCCCAGCGGGTGCGAACCAATGGATTGCGAAAAATAGCGCAAACATTATTCCAGACGCATTTGATAAAAATACCTTCCACAAGCCTACAATGTTAACAACGGATATCGCATTGCGCGTTGATCCAGCTTACGAGAAAATCTCTCGCCATTTCTTAGAAAATCCAGAAGTGTATGCGAAGGCATTTGCCAAAGCCTGGTTCAAATTAACGCACCGCGATATGGGTCCAAGCTCGACATATGTAGGACCGGAAGTGCCTAAGGAGCAACTGATTTGGCAAGATCCCATTCCGGCCTTAAACCACGAAGTAATCAACGCAACGGACATCGCTGCCTTAAAAGTAAAATTAGTAAACTCGGGTTTATCGATCAGCGAATTAGTTTCGACCGCTTGGGCTTCTGCTTCCACGTATCGTCACTCTGATCGCCGTGGTGGGGCGAACGGTGCACGTATCCGCTTGTTGCCACAACGCAACTGGGAGGTAAATAATCCGAAGCAATTAGAGAAAGTTCTAGCCGTTTTAGAGAAAATTCAGCAAGAGTTTAATGCGAAATCAGGCAAGAAAAAAGTATCTATCGCGGACTTAATCGTCTTAGGTGGCTCAGCAGCAGTAGAGAAAGCAGCGGCAAATGCGGGTGTGAAGACTACAGTGCCATTTACTCCAGGTCGTATGGATGCAACGCAAGAGCAAACGGACATCGCTTCCATTGGATTATTAGAGCCCATGGCTGATGGTTTCCGCAACTACTTGAAAACACAATACACCTTATCGACAGAAGAATTGTTCGTAGATAAAGCGCAATTATTAACCTTGACAGCACCAGAAATGACGGTATTAACTGGAGGTATGCGTGCCTTAAACACGAATTACAATGGTTCGAAGCATGGTATCTTCACTACGAAAAAAGAGGCGTTGACAAATGACTTCTTCGTGAACTTATTAGAGATGGGAACGATTTGGAAGCCAGCGAACGCAACGAAAGAAGAGTTCATAGGAACAGATGAGAAAACGGGAGCGGTGCGCGCAACGGCGACACGTGCGGACTTGATTTTTGGATCGAATTCTGAGCTTCGCGCTTTAGCTGAAGTATACGCGACGAAAGATGCGCAAAACAAGTTCGTCCATGATTTTGTTAAGGCTTGGGTTAAGGTGATGAATCTAGATCGCTTTGACATCACACTTAAGTAAAATTTTTGAGTTTAATTAATGAAAAAAACCGGCTCTTTGGGCCGGTTTTTTCAATTTATTTCAGTTTCATATTCACTGGATCCCATTGAATGATCTTCTTTTGGAAATAGCTTTCGTTACAAGCTAGGGCAGGGGCTGCTGCTCTAAATCCAAAGGCCGCATCTTCCACTACAGACGTCCCATTTCGAATGGCATCAAAGAAGTGTGTAAAGTGATCCACATGCTCGTCATATCCCGCAGGTGCTCTGAAAATAACATCCTCTTTTGTAGGACGTTTGCGTTGTGCCTCCGTCCATTTCGCATTGTACTCGCGAGTCATTTCTTCCTGCATGCTTTTCGAGAAGGTAAATACCGAATCGTAACCACCAAATCCAGGTGCTTCCGGCATAATACTGTGTTTCACGGAAATCGTATTTCCTTTCACATCCATTACTCCTTCAGATCCTATCAATCGAATGACTTCTTGTCCACCCGTTCCGCTGACAAAGTTTACCTGCAAGGTTAATTGGAAAGCTGGATGCTCTGCCGTATTTCCATATTGCATGACTCCTGACATCACATCCGGAAGGTTTCGGCCGTCATTCCAGTGGCTAAATTGCCCGGTAGAGAAAATCGTTTCTGGCCCTTTCGAATTAGTCATAAAGTGGGTCCCGGATAATAAGTGGATGAATAAATCGCCCGCTACGCCAGTACCTACTTCTTTAAAGGCACGCCACCAGAAGAACTTCTTCGCATCGAATTCCATTTTAGCGGTAGCCTCGATGAAACGATTCCAATCGCAAGTGGAGGCGTCTGCGTCTTTCGGAATGGTGTATTCCCAAGC
>DLPD01000017.1:1886-6571 GCA_002479785.1 Cytophagaceae bacterium UBA7467 | reverse complement strand
ACGGTGGAATAAAATGGACATTTTAGACCTACGCGATTATGCTTTAAGCCTTCCGGAAACGGAAGAATGCCAGCCATTTGGGCCTAACCACCTGGTTTTTAAGACTAAAGGGAAAATGTTTTTGCTTTTAGACTTAGTTTCCTCCCCTACGACGATAAATTACAAGGCAGTTCCTGAAGATATTTTGGCCCAAAGAGAGGAATTTCCAGATTCTGTCTTCCCAGGATACCATATGAACAAGAAGCATTGGAATACGATGTACTTAAATCGCTATTTACCGCAGAATAAAGTCTTGGAATTCATCCGCACCTCTCACTCCTTAATTAAAAAATAAAACCTTTTTCTGCTTTTAGGTGTTTGGAAGATATGCCTGATAAAATTATTGAGGTTTACCACCTGTCTAAAAAATTTGGATCTTTCCAAGCCGTATCCGACGTCAGCTTTTCTGTTTACAAAGGCGATGTTTTTGGCTTTTTAGGGCCGAATGGGGCCGGAAAAAGCACTAGTATTCGCTGTTTGAATTCATTGATTCAACCGGACAGTGGTACGGTGGAGATTTTTGGCAAATCCATCAGCACTCACCGTGAATCCATCTTAGGACGCATTGGAAGTATCATCGAAAAACCGGATTTCTATAAGTACTTATCCGCGTACAGAAATCTAGAAATCTTCTCCCGCATCTCTGGAAAGCCCTCTAGCAAACAAGAAATCTACAAAATGTTAGACTTTGTGGGCTTAGGCGGCCGTGAAGGAGACAAATTTGCCGGCTTTTCTCACGGGATGAAACAACGTTTAGGCATCGCCCAAACCCTCTTGCATAATCCCGATCTCATTATTTTAGATGAGCCCACAACCGGTTTAGATCCCCAAGGAATTATCGATATCCGGAACTTAATTCTACGGTTGAAAAACGAGCAAAATAAAACGGTTTTGTTATCCTCTCATAATTTGGCTGAAATTGAACTGATCTGCAATCGCATGGTCATCATCAATAAAGGCAGATCCATCGTGGAGGGCAATGTGAGTGAGCTGATGAACGGAGAAAACCTCATTTTGCGACTTGAAGCGAGTCCAATGCCGGCTGCAAAAAATGCTCTTTTAGCCTGGAAACCATCACTTTTATGGGATAATGTAGGAGATTCTTCCCTACAATTTCCGATCGAAAAATCGGAAATACCTGGTTTGACGAAATTTTTAATCGAGCATGACATTGAAATTTATAGTCTAGAGGCGAAACGCACGCTGGAGGATTATTTCATTAAAATTGTGAACCAATGATCCTAATTAACAGCATATACAACGAAATAATCAAGATTGCACTGAAGCCCCGCAGCTATTTAGGGTTGGCTGCCATTACCGTTCTCGTGGGCGTCATCCAATTTGCGTTGAAAGCAGATGGTATGTCGATTATCTCTTTTGTGACTGCCTCTTTCGAGCAGACCTTAACCTTTGAAGGAAATGTGCTGAATGGCAATCTAGTTGCATTCATCATTTTGCAAATGTTATTAGTCCAGATTCCACTGTTGGTCGCTTTAGTTACCGGCGATTTAGTTTCTGGAGAGGCGGCAATGGGGACGATTCGCATGCTAGCAACTAAGCCCATCTCGCGTGTACAACTACTTTTATCCAAGTTTATTGCCGGAGGAATTTACACTCTAACCGTCATTTTGTGGATGGGTATAATGTCTGTCATAGTAGGCAAATTACTCTTTGGCACTGGCGATATGATGGTGCTGAATTCGGATGGATTAGTCATTTTACAGGAGGCAGATGTGAATTGGCGGTATTTAGGAGGGTTTGCTGTGGCATTTTTAGCCTTGTTCACGGTCAGTTCTTTATCGATTTGCCTATCTTGTTTTACGGATAATTCCATCGGACCTATCGTGGCCACGATGTCCATTATTCTCTTGTTTACGATTATCGGAACCCTGGACGTACGTGTTTTTGACCCGCTAAAACCCTATTTATTTACCACGCACATGGCCTCTTGGCGGTCTTTCTTTGAAGATCCCTTGCCGCTGACGGCCATTTGGAGATCCATTGCGGTTTTAGTTGCCCACAATGTGGTGTTCATTTCAGTTTCGCTGTACACCTTCCACTACAAAGACATTCAATCATGATTCGCATCATTCTGTTATTCTTTTCTTTCTCTCTTTTTGCACAAGATGCGAACAAGACCGTTTTGCAGGTGTTAGCGCGCATGAACAAAGTGCATGATTACAAAGTGGATGCTCAGATTACATCTGATATTCCGTTAATTAAGATTATGCCTGCAAAGGCAACGATTTATTTCAAACAGCCAGAAAAATTCCGGATGATGACAAAAGGGATTGCTATTTTGCCCAAAAAAGGTTTCACTGACCTGACTGCCCTTCTAAAAAATAAAGCCGCTTACACTGCTTTATTCACGGGCTTCGAAATCATCGAAGGCGTGAAAACAGAGTCCATCACGTTACTTCCAACGGACGATTCTGGAGAAATTGTATTAGCTAAACTATGGGTCGACACTAATTTAGACTTGATTTTAAAATCCCAAATTACTTCCCGTACGAATGGCACTGTCCTTTCCAGCTATGTGTATGGTGCTGAGAAAGCCTTTGGCCTTCCCTCCGAGTTAAATATTACCGTGGACGTAAAAAAATTCAAAATACCGAAAGGCGTCGTAGTCGACATTAACCGCACCGCGGTCGCACCGGTAAATACGCGTAAAACTGGCCAAATTCGCTTGTCATTAACAAACTACGTCATCAACCAAGGAATCGAAGATAAAATCTTCAAAAACTAAGTCTTCCTTTGTTGTACTATATTACCGGTAGCTTTCGTTCTTTTTTCGTAATTTAGATTTCTAAATCGAGTCGAAAATGAAACGAATTTTATGCTGGGTACTTTTGAGCTTATCGCTTTCGGCCACTGCTCAAAGCTGGCAGTTGACTGGATTTAAAAAAGTTGACGCTGAAAATCCAATTCTTTCCCCCTCGCTTGAAGCACATTTCCTTGATCCCATCTCTGGCAAAAAAGTAGGTTGGGAAAACAAAAATGTGTTAAATCCAACAGCCCTCGTTCGGGACGGCCTCATTCATTTATTGTACCGTGCACAAGATTCTTTAGGTACTTCTCGCATCGGTTTAGCCACCAGTTCAGATGGCATTCATTTCAAGAAGAGTGCTAAACCCATATTATTCCCTTCAAATGACGCATTCCGCGGTTTTGAATGGCCAGGTGGCATTGAAGATCCCCGAATAGTGGAAACGGAGGACGGAGGGTACTTTTTGACCTACACATCTTACGACGGCAGAGTTGCACGTCTTTGTGGGGCGTTTTCGAAAGACTTACAAACTTGGGAGAAAATAGGGCCTCTTTTTAGCTCAGAAAAATACCTGAATACGTGGTCTAAATCAGGAGCGCTTGTTTCGGTTCAAAATGGTGTGCGAATCGTTGCAAAAAAGATCAATGGACTGTATTACATGTATTTTGGCGATACTGATTTATTCCTAGCTACTTCGAAAGATTTGCGCCATTGGGAGATCTTGGAGAATGCGGAGACGCAAGTTCGTTTATCCGTTTTAAAACCACGTGCAGGCTATTTTGACAGCCGTTTAGTAGAACCAGGGCCCTATGCATTGCTTAGAAAAGAAGGAATTGTGTTAATCTACAATAGCTCGAATGCGGCTAATTTTAATGACACACGCTTTCCAAAATTTACCTATGCAGCCGGACAAGTCTTGTTTGATGCTCAAAAACCGTACAAGGTTTTGGCAAGAACGAATGAACCCTTTATTTGGCCTAATCAGCCCTATGAAAAAGTGGGTGAAGTAAACGAAGTCTGTTTCGTGGAAGGCCTTTTACCCTTTAAAGGAAAATGGTTCCTGTATTATGGAACTGCAGACTCTAAAATAGCTGTTTCTATCAAAAAATGAACACTTTAGGATTACATAGCGTCCACCACATTGCCATCATCTGTTCAGATTATGCGCGTTCTAAAGCCTTTTACACACAGGATTTAGGACTTAGCATCATCAGAGAGGTGTACCGTGCGGAGCGCGATTCCTATAAATTAGATTTAGCACTGAATGATCAGTATGTGATTGAATTGTTCTCTTTCCCTAATCCTCCTTCTCGCCCGTCGAGGCCAGAAAGTTGTGGTTTGCGGCATTTGGCTTTTCAAGTAAACAACCTGGACTTTACGGTGCAGGAATTAACCCAAAAAGGCATCACGTCGGAACCCATTCGCATCGATGAATTCACGGGGAAGCGATTTACCTTTATCGCAGATCCGGATGATTTGCCCCTTGAATTTTATGAAATATGAATAGAATAGATAAAAAACCACTTTCAAAACTCGGATTCGATTTCGTAACGCCCTCTTTCTTAGAAGAGGGCCAAAGCGAATTTGACCACCGTAACTCCAACATCGACTTAGGCGCTTACCGGGCTTTAGCACCGCGTGAAATCAGCATTTTAGAGGCGAATTTGAACGAGGCAGAAAACTGGAAAGACGTGTGGGTGAAAGAGGGCTTCAATCCGTATTTGGTCAAAAATTGCCGCTTTTTTGGCATAAACCGCATCGGTATTTTAGAAAGCTGCTATCTAGAATTCAAAAACCTGCGTATGCCAGTAGGTCTTTATAATAGCACCTTGATTTCCTGCGATTTTGGCGATAATATAGCGATTGATCGGGTGAATCT
>DLPD01000017.1:571-1773 GCA_002479785.1 Cytophagaceae bacterium UBA7467 | reverse complement strand
GAGGAAGAGCGGATCCGAATTTGGATGGAATTAGGAAATGAAAATGGTGGCCGCAAGGTCATTCCTTTCGTGGGGATGAAACCGGCAGACGCCTTTTTATGGACCCAAGACCGGGATGACAGCGAATTGCAAGCGAAATACAAAGAAATGACCATCCAAGAGTTCTCGTCTAAGCGCGGATTCTATGGCCAAATTGGCGATCGAACGGTCATCAAAAACACCGGAATCATCAAAGACGTCCATATGGGTACCGACACCTATATCAAAGGCGCGAATAAATTAAAAAACTTAACGATCATCTCGAACGCACAGGCCTCCACCCAAATAGGCGAAGGCTGCGAAATCGTGAACGGTATCATACACGAAGGCTGCCGCATTTTCTACGGCGTAAAGGCGGTTCGCTTTATTTTAGCAGCTCACTCGCAACTAAAATATGGCGCACGTTTGATCAACTCCTTCTTAGGAAGTAACTCAACCATCTCTTGTTGTGAAGTTTTAAATGCCCTCATTTTCCCGGCTCACGAACAACACCACAATAACTCGTTCTTGTGCGCAGCGATCGTCAAAGGCCAGAGCAATATGGCCGCAGGGGCGACCCTAGGCTCTAACCACAATTCGCGTGGAGCAGATGGGGAATTGCAGGCGGGACGTGGATTTTGGCCTGGTTTATCAGTAGCCCTAAAACACAACTCTAAGTTCGCTTCCTTTAACTTGATTTCAAAAGGCAATTACCCCGGCGAAATCCACAATCCCCTTCCCTTCTCCCTAATCGGAAACGATGATGCGGAAGGAGGATTATTAATCATCGCCGGCTATTGGTTCCAATACAACATGTATGCCCTAGCTCGCAATGCGTGGAAATTTGCGGCCAGAGATCAAAGAACCGACAAAGACATGTTACTCGAATTTGATTTCTTAGCGCCAGATACGGTATCGGAAATCTTACAAGGGATCAACTTATTGGAGAAATGGGTTTCTGAATCGCTAGGCGGTGGTGATGGAAAAGCTTGGTTAAACGACCCAGCGAATGCAACAAATCCACTAGCGGTTTATGCTACTGGCATCGAAAATTCGAAACGAAGAACTCGCATCGCTAAAGCCCACAAGGCCTACCAAATCTTCCATGATTTATTGTACTACCATGCAGCCAAAGAATGGTTAGCCACTTCCGAGCGCCATCCAACCACTTCTCCCTCGGCACT
>DLPD01000017.1:0-477 GCA_002479785.1 Cytophagaceae bacterium UBA7467 | reverse complement strand
GGTGTTATCCACGAGATGAAAGAAGAGATCAAATCAGGCAAAATCACCCGTTGGAAACAAGTGCACGCATTCTACGAAAAACAGGCAGCGCTTTATCCGGAACAAAAATTCGAAAATGCGCTGAATGGTTTATTGCAAATTAACCCTCAAGCGTTCCAAGACATCCCAGCCTGGATAGATCGTGCCATTGCTACCTCAGCATTCTTAACAGCAGGCATCGAACGTTCCCGCTCGAAAGACTACCAGGACCCGTTCCGCTTGGCGATGTTTGGCAATGCTGACGAGCTCGATGCCGTGATAGGTGATGTGAAGGAGAATGAGTTTATTCAGGAAGCGAAAATGCGCGCGATTGCCTTTAGAGAAAAACTAGAAGGGTTAAAGCATAGAGCATAAAGCATAAAGAATAAAGTTGGAATCTCCTGCGGAGATACGATTATGAAACATTGCTGAATACATCAAAAAGGGGACCTAGGTCCC
>DLPD01000014.1:19859-32613 GCA_002479785.1 Cytophagaceae bacterium UBA7467 | reverse complement strand
CCGGACAATGGCTTGTATATGCCTACCGAAATCAACCCATTGCCGGCTTCGTTTTTCGAAACGATTCAAGACCGTACCTTGCCAGAAATTGCGATGGCGGTGTGTGAAAATTTGCTCGGAGACAGCCTTTCGTCTGCGGAGATTAAGAAGATCATTGATCAATCGATGACTTTTGAGGCGCCTATCGTCTCCCTAGAGCCGGGGACGGAAGTGTTGGAATTATTTCATGGTCCTTCGATGGCCTTTAAGGATTTTGGCGCGCGCTTTATGGCCGCGATCATGTCCCATTATTTGTTGAAATCGAAGCGAGAAATCCGCATATTGGTGGCTACTTCAGGTGACACGGGCGGTGCGGTAGCGCAAGGTTTTTATAACACGCCAGGCATCTCGGTCACGATTTTATATCCGACCGGAAAGGTGTCCGATATTCAAGAGAAACAATTGACGACCTTGGGTGGGAATGTAACTGCCTTAGAAATAGATGGTACTTTTGACGATTGCCAAAGATTAGTCAAGCAAGCCTTCCTCGACGAAGAACTACGCGCCGCTTTCGATTTAGCGTCTGCTAATTCCATTAACATTTCTCGGTTAATTCCGCAGTCTTTCTACTACTTCGCAGCTTATGCGCAAGCTAAAAAGAAAGGATTGAATGCCCAGGTGGTATTTAGTGTGCCATCTGGAAATTTTGGAAACTTAAGCGCCGGATTAATGGCCTATAGAATGGGTCTTCCAGTAAAAGCATTCGTTGCTTCTTGTAACGAGAACCACCCGGTAGCCGATTACCTGCGTACCGGCGAATATAAGCCTGTTGCCTCTGTTGAAACGTTATCCAATGCGATGGATGTAGGGAGTCCATCGAACTTTATCCGCATGCGACTGCTTGCAGGTGATGAATGGTCTCAAGTGCGCGAAATTATTAAAGGTTATTATACCAATGATCAAAAAACACAGGAGATCATGGCTGACGTGTTTGCGCGCACTGGTTATGTGATGTGTCCACACACGGCCGTTGCCTACGATGGATTACAACAATATGCCGCTGAATTTCCGGGCGAAATGACGGGAATTCTTCTATCCACGGCCCACTATGCGAAGTTCTTACCTACAGTGGAGGAAACCCTAGGCGTTTCCGTTCCAGTTCCTGAGCGATTAGCAGAGCTTTTGGATAAAACAAAAAAGTCCATCCCCATGGGGACGGACTTCGCTGAATTCAAGGCCTATTTATTACAATAAAGCCTTGAATTTATCTTTTTCTTGGTAAGCAATTATGGCAGATAATACCGTTAATGCGATACCCACGCCTGGTTGATGTGCTAAGCACAATTCAAATAACAAGATATTCACCGTAATAGGAGCTAAAATCGTCAGACCTAATGCGCGTTTGCCTGGAAATAAGATCAAGGCTCCACCCACTACTTCTAATACTTTAATCACCTTCAGAATACCTGAAGAGAACAATACTCCCATAAATGCGCCGGCATCTCCCGTCATAGGTGGCTGAGCAACGAAATTAAAGAAGAAGTTCAATCCTCCGAATAAGAACAGGGCTCCCACCAGAACAGAGGGCAACAAATCAAGTACTTTTTTCATAAGTAAGTTTTTTAGTTATGGCTAAAATTATAATTTTTAATTGAATGATGCAAAATCTAGCGCACGTAATTGCAAAGTTCGATTCCCTAAATATTCATTTACTTCTACGTGATAAACTAATTTGATAGGTAATCGCTGCTCATAGGCGGCGCATAATCCCTCATAAAAATCAGCCTTCATCCCAAATCCAACCACCTCTAATCCTCGCTCGTCAGGCGTGGACCCCACATAAATTTTCATGTGCTCCTCCTTCATCACAAAAGGACTTTTAGTTACAAAAACAGGCCCAGAAACAAAATTAGGCAACATATTTCCTGGCCCATAAGGAGATAGACGGACCAAAAGCTTATCATGAAAGGACAGACTTAAGGCCTCTAACGGAATCTGCATATCGACCGGCAAATCCGCTTTAGGCGAGATATTCGCTAAACCTTCCTGCGCGATTCGTTCGAATTTTTCGATGAATGCCTGCAAATTCTCCGGTTTCAAATGCAAACCTGCTGCGTGCGTGTGACCACCGAACTGTTCCAGCAAATCAGCACATTCTTCTAACGCATGGTGCACATCAAAACCTCGAACAGAACGTGCAGATCCCACTAATTGACCGTGTGATTCGGTTAAAATAATCGTGGGTCTAAAATACTGGTCTTGGATTTTACTGGCCACAATACCCACCACCCCTTTATGCCAACTCGGATTAAATAACACCGTGCTACGTGCTGAGAGCAGAAAATCATTCCCTTCGAACATCGCCAATGCCTGCGCCACAATCTCCTTCTCCACCACCCGTCGATCCAAATTTTGTTGAATCACAGCCTCAGCTAATGCCTCAGCCTCTTGATCATCCGCGGCTAACATTAATTTCACCGCTCCGTGTGCATGATCCATTCGGCCGGCTGCATTAATGATCGGTGAAATAGAGAATACGATATCAGAGATTTGAATAGGCGCTTTCTTCTTGGCTTTTTTCAACAGATAAGCCAGCCCGGGGCTTGGATTTGACCCTAATTTAGCGAGGCCAAAAAAGGCCAAAACGCGGTTCTCCCCATTCATCGGAACGATATCGGCAGCAATACTGCAGGCTAAAAAATCCACTGATTCCCATAAAGGGTCGAGTTCTAAGTCATTCGCCATGGCAAAGGCCATCATGAGTTTGAATCCCACTCCAGCTCCCGTTAATTCTTTAAAGGGATAAGGACAATCCTTTCTTTTAGGATCTAAAACGGCTACCGCTTCAGGGATAGTAGCCTCCGGTAAATGGTGATCACAGATGATAAAATCAATTCCATTTTCATTACACCAAGCCACGCGATCGTGTGCTTTAATACCGCAGTCAAGAGAGATGATGAGGGTATAATCGTTATCTTTTGCATACTGAATGCCAGCCTGCGATACACCATAGCCTTCCGCATAACGATCCGGAATATAGTAGTCGCAATCTGCCCCTAAAATACCTGCTAAATAACTATAAACGAGAGTAACAGCCGTCGTACCATCCACATCATAATCCCCATAAATCAAGATTTTCTCACCAGATTCAAGGGCTAGGCTGAGGCGCTCTACCGCTTTATCCATGTCCTTCATCAGGAAAGGGTCGTGCAGCTGGCTAATCTCTGGAACCATGAAGTCCTTCACTTCTTGAAAAGTCTTAATTCCGCGTGACACGAGTAAAGACAAAAAATACGGATTCTTTAATCCCAAAGCCTCCCCTAATGCCTCCACCTCCGCTGCCGGTGGTGCGGGCACGTATTTCCAATTCTTTTTTGGCTCCATTTTATAAAATTTCGATCTCTACGCGGCGGTTGATTTGACGTCCTTCCTCGGTGGCATTGTCCGCCTTCGGTTTAGACTTACCATAGCCTTTCGTTTTAATCCTTGCTTGATCAATCCCCCCTTTCAGTAGGTTTTCCCTCACCGCGTTCGCGCGTTCTATTGACAATTTATTGTTGATCTCATCCGATCCCGTATTATCCGTATGCCCACTGATCTCGATGACCAAAGCTGTATTCTCTTTCATCACCTGTAGAATCCGCTTCAATTCCGGCTCGGACTCAGGCTTTAAAGTCGCCTTACCTAAGTCAAAGAACAAGTTATTAATCGTAGCGGTATTCCCTTTCACAAGTGGTACCATGGATAAATCGCGGTCATCTAATTCTAAGTAACGTCCACGCACCGTCGTTAAATCTAGGTTTGTCGAAGTAGGAATTAGGCCTTTCGCCTTCGCCGTAATTCCATAGTTTTTACCGTAAGGAAGGACTAATTTGTATTTACCCGTCGTAGGATCTGGTTTCGCCTGACCAAGCACTTTTCCGTTTGACAGGTCTTCGTATGTCACATAAGCATCCTCAGGCACCTTACCTGTTTGCTGATTTAACACCGTGCCGGACAATAAAACCACCGGGTCAGATTCTTGAGAAGTCACTGAACGCGTAGATGAAGGATCAAAACGACTATCAGCCATCGCGGCATCCGCTGGCGCATTGATGATTTTCCCACCAGAGTCTTTTCCTTCGGACTCTTTGACTAAGCCTCCTCCAGGAGGCGACTCGATAGCTAACCTGAAAATATCCTTCTTCCCTAGCGATCCCTTCCCCGACATGAAATAGGCATAATCCCCCTTTGCAGAGATGGAATAATACGCATCGTATTCTTCCGTATTAATGGGTGCCCCTAGGTTTTGAGGTTTACGCCAATGTTGCCATGTATCGTCTAAGCGCCGTGTCAAGTAAATATCTTGACTTCCTTGGCCACCCGGACGGTCCGATGAAAAATAGAGGGTCTTCCCATCCGCGGATAAAAAGGGCGTTGTCTCTGAATATTTCGTATTAATCTCATCCCCTAATTCCAATGGTCGCGTCCAGCGGCCATCCTCGAAAAAGCTGACATATAAATCGTCATCTTCGCTGTTTTTCTTGCGGGCAAAAGCCAGTAAAATCGCCTTGCCATCCATGGTCAAATACCCGTATTCGTTCTTCCCTTTGCTCATTTGTTCGTAGCCCGGGATGTCGACTTTGACGGGAACGGTCCAGCCGGCAGTCGTTTTATTCGAGATGGAGAACCCACGTGTTTCATAGGTGCCATTGACGTAGGCGCCTTTTAAGAGGATTGTTTGGCCGTCCGGCGAAATCGATAAGATGGTGTTGTACTGATCGCGATTTAAGACCTCGGAAAGCCGTCTTGCGGTGCTCCAGGTATCTCCTACTTTTTCAGAGAACCAAATATCCTGGGAACCTGAAATGGTCTCAGAGCCTTTCACCCCATAGCGATTAGCGGGGTGGTTTTTACGACCAAAATAAAGCGTTCTTCCATCCGGTGAGATCACCGGATTTAGCTCCGAAAATTCTGAATTCACGGCAGAACCTAAGTTCTCCGGTGCTTTTTGGGCCATCAGAAATCCCGACATCAATAAGAAGAACAAGAGCTTTCTCATCCCACGTAAATCCACTTCTTTTCCATCTTCTCCGGCTGATAGGCCATGATCCAATCCGCTAATTTTTCTGGATCAGATTCCACTTGTAAGGCATCCATATTCGGTTGTTTTAAGAATCCCTCATCCACCATGTGTTGAATTTGTTTCAATTGGTGGTCAAAATAACCGTTGATATTAAACACCGAAACCGGCATTTCATGCAGATCCAATTGCTTCCACGTAAGGATTTCGAATAATTCGTCCAAAGTCCCAAAACCGCCCGGCATGGCAATCACCCCATCCGCCATATCTGCCATTAATGCTTTTCGCGTGTGCATCGTATCCGTCACATGCAGTTCTGGCAAGCCCTTGTGTTTTACTTCCCAAGGCTCCATGAATTGGGGAATTACACCAATCGCGTGACCGCCTAAGCGCAAGAACTCATCGGCTAATACACCCATTAAACCTACGCTGCCAGCACCAAAAATGACTTGGCAACCATGGGCATGCAAAGCTTGCGCTAGTTTCACTACCTGTTCCGCATAAACCGGATTATGGCCTTTCGAAGACCCACAATAAATCAATATTTTTTTAGACATGTACTAGTTCTTTTAATGCTTCCTCGAAGCGGACAAAGGTAAAGGAAAAGGCGGCGTCTTTTTCTATTTTGGCCGAAGACACGCGGCTACCTCCCAGCACTAAGCAAGCCATCTCGCCTAAAACCAAGCGAAGTAAAAACCCAGGAATAGCGGGTAAGAAGAAGGGTCTGTGTAATGCTTTGGCAATTTGCTTGTTCATATCTCCCGATCGAATCGGTTCCGGAGCTACGCCATTATAGACGCCTGATAGGCTCGAATTTATCAGTAACTCGTTAAAAATGCTGACTAAGTCGGTAATGTGAATCCATGATTGCCATTGCTTCCCCGATCCTAGATTAGCGCCTACGTAATACCGAATCGGTTTTGAAATAACTGGGAATATCCCCCCTGCTGCACCCATCACTAGGCCGATGCGGACCTTAGCTAGGCGAATGCCCAAGGTGGCGATTAAATCGACTGCTTCCTCCCATTGCTTAGTACAATCCGCTAGAAAATCCGATCCAGCAGGTGAAGTTTCTACACATTCCTGCTCGCCCGTATCCGCTCCATAGAAGCCAATGGCGGAGGCAGAAACGACCGTTTTAATCGAATGAGGAATCGAGGATAAAGCCTGGTACAACACCGCGGTGCTCCGCACGCGGCTGTTTATCAATTCTCTTTTGCGCGCGGCAGACCAGCGCTCATCCGCGATGCCAGCCCCAGCTAAATGCACGATCGCATCTACGCCCTCGAAAGCGGCTGGATCGATGTAGCCATAGGAAACATCCCATTGGAAGTCTCCGCCAGATCGCGATAAAATCACCACCTCATGCCCCTGAGCAAGTAAAAATTGCTTCAGAGCGCTGCCCACAAAACCGGTCCCTCCTGTGATGAGAATGCGCATATTAGTTTCCTTTTTTAATCGCTTGGTAAATTACTTCGTTGATTCCGGTGCGAATGTTCATATCCGAAATTTTGGAATTATTCCGCGTCGGATACACCCGATTTGATAAGAAAACATAGACTAAATCCTGTGCCGGATCAATCCACGTATAGGTTCCTGTAAAACCGGAGTGGCCGAAGCTCTCCGGACTCGCCGATGCCGCCGCAGAAATACCTGCCTTGTTGCGATCCACTTTGTCAAATCCTACCCCGCGACGCGCATTTTCTGCCGCACTAAAAGGATAGGAAGTCCACTGTTTGATGGTGGATTCTTGTATAAATTGCTGACCACCATAATAGCCTTTTTGGAGATACATCTGCATTAATTTCGCTAAGTCATTCGCATTCCCAAACAAGCCCGCATGACCTGAAATGCCATCCAATAAGGCCGCTCCCTCATCGTGCACCTTCCCATGAATCAAGGTCTTTCTGAAAAGTGAATCATATTCCGACGGCACAATGCGCGATAAAGGAAAATGTTTTTCTGCTTGATATACCAGCGTAGAAGCGCCTAGAGGCTTATAGAAGGTGTCCGCTAAATATTCAGTCCACGGTTTACCCGTCAAACGAGGGGATTCCGATGGCAACAAATAGTAGGATAAATCAGAATACACATATTCTTTTTTCTCACGTAACGGACTTTCTTTAATCGCCGTCATAATCCGCTCTTTCATGGTCTTATGTGCCCATAAGGTGGGAGCAACCTGCGTGGGATATTCCTCCGATTGCGCATAGGACAAGGTAAATGGCTTCCAACGCGTCACCTCTTTCGTGATGTCCACGTATTCTTTCCACATCGCTTTTTGGTCCGTAATATTTTTCTTTAAACGCGCTTCTCCTGAAGCTGGACTAAAGAAGCGTTCCAAATAATTGTACTTCACATCGTCCTTCGTAAATTTTTGCTTGAATTTCTGGCTGTGGAAAATCATATCCGTGCTATCCACATAATCCATCCAGAACGGAATCCAAGCTTTTAATCTAGCTTGGTGCGTTAACACATCTTCGTATAAAAGTGGTGCTTTATTCGATTTTGCAAAAGAAGGAACCAGTTGTCCTATCGTCGTTTTCAAGGAGAATTTCCCCTCATCTTGCCATTTCATCAAGGCAGGAACCGAAGTGGAAATTTTCGTAATGGACGCTAAATCGAAAATATCAGAGGTCTTTAACGGAACCGTTGTTTCATAGATTTGGTTGCCAAAAGCTTTGTGGTAAATAACCTTTCCTTCTTTGGCAATCAACACCACTACCCCTGGAGCGCCCTTTACCGCAATTGCTAATTTCGCCATCGAATCCACTTTCGCATGTAAATAGTCAGATGAAATGCCCACCGCTTCCGGAAGCAAATTGTATTGCAAACGCGCTAAAGACGTTGTCGTTACTCCCATTCCTTGCTTGTAGTGCGCATTTAAACTAACCGGTAATTTCCCAGTCGCCGGAATCGCCCCAAATACAATCTCCGCCGCCGCTTCTTGCTGCGCAATACCATCCTGATAAGCCGTCATCAAGGCTCCAGCGTTCTTTAAACTATCAAACTGTGTCAACGTATTTACGTTTGCAAAGTGAATAGCCACCGTTTTAGGGGTTGTAAAACGATTCACCAAGGTCTTAATCGCGGGCTTCAAACTGTAATTATTCGCCGGGCGAATTGAAATACTGTGAATCCCCATCAATACTACATCGTAGTTTTTCAGGGTATTTTCAATGCGCGCAATCGTCGTATCTGCGCTCGTCTCATCCAGGTAAAAATGCGGCATCTCGACGTAGTTGTTGGCCATTTTTTGGAACTCGGTAGGGAAAACAGAGCCATAAGACGGCTTCCCTATCGCCAAGGTCGCAATACGCGTTTTGTCTAACGCTTTAATAGGAACTAACTCGCCCGGATTTTTAATTAACGTGATCGTCTTCTCCGCTAATTCGCGGTTCAACACTTCACTTTTCAGCGGGTTCAAATCCTTGATTAAATTCTCCACGACGATGGGTTCGTAGTGGGCAAGACCCGCCCAGGCTTTGGCATTCAAAATGCGCTTCACACGGCTATCGATATCCTCTTGCGTGATTTCCTTGTTATCTAAGGCTTTTTTGATGGCATTAAATGCTGCTGGAACATCCACAAATGTTTCTAAAACATCATTCCCGGCCAGGATTGCCTTCACGTTCGCCGTGCCTTCTGGAAACATCTTCGTCGCCCCTTTCATATCCATCGCATCCGTAAACACGAGGCCCTGAAACTTCATTTCATCGCGCAACAAACCCGTCACAATCGGTTTCGAAAGTGTGGAAGCTAAAGACGCTGTGGTGTCCAAAGCCGGCAGATTCAAGTGCCCCACCATCACCCCTTGCAAACCATTGGATATAAGCTCTTTGTAAGGATACAATTCCAAACTATCCAAGCGAGATCGCGAATGATTCAACACCGGAATATCCAAATGCGAATCTACGCCTGTGTCGCCATGGCCTGGAAAATGTTTCGCTGAAGTAATAATTCCCGCTTTTTGAAGTCCTCTCATATAGGCCAAAGCCTTCGCCGTCACATCCTCCCGATTCTCCCCAAACGAACGGAAATTAATCACCGGATTTAACGGATTATTGTTCACATCCACCACCGGCGCATAATTAATGTGCACGCCCATTCTCCGGCATTGCTCCCCTATTTGGACCCCCATTTTCTCGATCAAGGAAGTATTGCCTTGCATCGCGCCTAAAGTCATTTGGTAGGGAAAACGGAACGTCGAATCCAAACGCATCGCCAGCCCCCATTCTAAATCCATCCCAATAAATAGGGGCACTTTGGTTCGGCGTTGCAATTCGTTGACTAACACAGCCTGCTTCACCGGGTGTCCCTTAAAAAGAACAAAACCTCCCACGTGGTAATCTTTCACAATCGAGTACAGACGAGTTGTATCATAGGTGTCTGCCACGTTTCCTCGGGGCATCAACAATTGACCGATCTTCTCGTCCACACTCAAAGAATTGAAAACGGAATCCACCCATTTTTGCTGGGTGTGCGGAAATAAATCCTGAGAAAAGGCCTGGAAGCTGAAAAGGAAAAGTAGTAATCCGGTGCTGATTTTTTTCATAGCAAGGTTAACATTCATACAAGGTGTGAAAATACGCTAAATGTGGGAATCTTCTGAAATATCCGGCCTAATTTTTCGTGCTAATTTTCATTCCACAGAAAGCATTCGTAATTTTAAGACTTAAATGATGAACGTATGAGAAAAAAAATTGTTGCAGGTAACTGGAAAATGAACAAAACGGCGCAAGAAGCATTCGTTTTGGCTACTGAAGTAGCAGAATTAGTGAAGTCTAGCGTTTCCGCGGATGTTCAAGTGATTATGTCGACACCGGCTTTGTATTTGACGGGTGTAAATCAAGTGATTGAGGGCATCCCTAATTTAGCAGTTGCTGCCCAAAACTGCCATGAAAAAGCCTCTGGCGCTTACACAGGAGAGATTTCTGCTCCCATGTTAGCTTCTGCTGGCGTACAATATGTTATTTTAGGACACTCTGAGCGTCGTCAATATTTTGCAGAATCGAACGAGCAATTAGCGGCTAAAACAGACGCTGCTTTGGCAAACGGCTTAACACCTTTATTCTGCTGCGGCGAAAGCTTAGAAACGCGTGAAAACGCCGATTTCTTAGGTCACGTAGCGCAACAATTAACAGAAAGCTTATTCCACCTTTCAGCGGAAGAATTCAGCAAAGTGGTTATCGCTTACGAACCCATCTGGGCGATTGGAACTGGTTTAACTGCCTCTTCAGACCAAGCACAAGAAATGCACGCTTATTTGCGTGCACACATTGCTAAGAAATATGGCCAAAGCGTAGCTGACAGCATTTCTATCCTGTACGGCGGAAGCTGCAACGCGAAAAACGCGAAAGAATTATTCGCTTGCCCAGACGTAGACGGTGGTTTAATTGGTGGCGCTTCGTTAGTGGCGGCTGATTTTATTACGATAGCTACTTCTTATTAGCAAAGCGGAGCTTTACCTATAAGAAGCAAAGACCAAAGTTCAAAGAGCAAAGTTCAAATGTGGCATCGCCTGCGGCGATAATATTATTTGGGTTTTGCTCTTTGCTATTTGATATTTCTCTCTGAACTTTGGTCTTTGAACTTTGCTCTTTGAACATTGATATTTGAAAAGATGAACCACGTAATCGCATTCGACGCAGACGACACCCTTTGGGTGAATGAACCTTATTTTAGAGAGACGGAAGATAAATTCTGTGCGCTATTAGAGGATTATTTACCAGTACACACTACCGGTCAAGAGTTGTTCAAAGTTGAGATGAATAACTTGGCACTGTACGGTTACGGAGTTAAGGGATTTATGCTTTCCATGGTCGAAACAGCGATTCAAGTTTCTGGAGGAACGATGGGCTTAGATGGAATCGAAAAGATTCTGAATTTAGGCAAAGAGTTACTCGAAAGAGATATCGAAATTCTTCCAGGGGTAGTGGAAGTTTTACAATCCTTACAAGGCAAATACCGCTTGGTGGTAGCCACCAAAGGCGACCTATTAGACCAACAGCGCAAACTCGCTAAATCCGGCCTAGAACAATATTTCCACCACATCGAAATCATGTCGGATAAGAAGGAAAGCGATTATTTAAAGCTCATCAAACACCTTGATATCGATCCAGCCCATTTCACCATGATTGGGAATTCATTGAAATCAGATATCCTTCCGGTACTCGCTGTGGGCGGACATGGGATTCACGTTCCTTTTCACACTACTTGGGCTCACGAGGTGGTCTCCCATAAGGTAGAGCATGAGCATTTTAGAGAGGTGGAGGATATACGATTAATTTTAAATTTCATTTAAAACTAATCGTAATTTAAAGCACAAAGAATAAAGCACAAAGTATTGAGGTGGCATAGCCTGCGGCGATAATCTTCATGAAATACTAAGTGCATTTCATAAACCACAAAAAACGGGGCCTGAGCCCCGTTTTTTATTCCAACTTTATTATTTGGTATTTGCCTCTAAACTTTGAACTTTGGTCTTTGGTATTTGCTAAACCCCTTCCGCCACTACTTCCTTCACCCCCGGAACCATACGCGTTAATAACGCTTCGATTCCCTGCTTCAAGGTCATCGTAGAAGATGGGCAGCCAGAGCAAGAACCTTGTAATAAAACCTTTACTTGGCCAGTTGCCTCGTCAAATGAGTGGAAGGTAATCGCACCGCCATCCGATTCCACCGCAGGGCGAACGTATTCATCTAGGGCTTGCTTGATTTGCTTGATGGCTGGCGTGTCATTTGACTGATCGTCCGCAATCGTTGCATCTGGTAAGGAGAAAACAGGGCGTTTTTCCTCGAAATACTTCTTTAAATAGGTCTTGATCCCGAATAACTCATCTTCCCAAGCCACTGACTCGGATTTTGTTAAGGTGATGAAGTTGTTTGTGATGAAAACGCGAGATACGAAATCAAATCCAAATAAAGCAACCGCCAATGGAGAGTTTTTCTCCTTCGTTAATCCGTCTGCTGGTTGGGTATAATCGAATGACATCCCTTCCGGTAGCAATTCCATATTGAAGACAAACTTCATAGAATGTGGATTAGGGGTCGATTCGGTATAAATATGGATAGTAGTCGAAGTGTTCATTCCAATGTATTTAAAAGGAGGGGTATTGTAATATTTAGAACAAAGGTAAGGCCTATTTGGTTTCCAAAAAACAAAAAAACCCGGCATTTTCATACCGGGTTTTCAATGTTAAGCAAGTAAAATTACTCAGCCTTAGCTGCTTTCTTCGCTGGTGCTTTTTTCTCTGCTGCTGGAGCTGCTGCTTTTTTAGCAGGAGCTTTCTTAGCTGGAGCCTCCGCTGCTGGAGCTGCTTCTACTGCTGCCTCAGCTTTAGGTGCTGGAGCTGCTTTCTTAGCTGGAGCTTTCGCTGGTGCATCTGCAGGAGCTGCATTAGCTGAAATAGGTAATACGTGAACGAATGAACGTCCTTTGAATCCTTTTTGGAACTTAACAACACCATCCGCTAAAGCGTATAAGGTGTGATCTTTTCCGATTCCTACGTTTAAGCCAGGGTTGTGAGCAGTACCACGTTGACGAACGATGATATTTCCTGCAATGATTGCTTGACCTCCAAATAACTTAACGCCTAATCGTTTTGAATGTGATTCGCGACCGTTTTTGGATGACCCGGCGCCTTTCTTATGTGCCATGTTATTATTTATTTATGCGTTCCGAAGAATCGCTTCGTTTAAGACTTATTTTAC
>DLPD01000014.1:0-19797 GCA_002479785.1 Cytophagaceae bacterium UBA7467 | reverse complement strand
ATTGATTCAATCAATACTTTCGTCAAATCTTGACGGTGACCATTCATTTTTTGGTAGGTCTTTCTACGCTTTTTCTTGAAAACTAAAACTTTTTCGCCACGAACGTGTGCAACAATTTTAGCTGTAACAGTGGCTCCAGCTACTGTGGGAGCTCCTACGGAAATTTTTCCGTCATTGTCAACAAGTAATACCTTGTCGATAACCAGTGCAGCGCCTTCTGCTCCCGCTAAACGGTGAGTGTATACAGAACGGTCTTTTTCTACTTTAAATTGCTGCCCGGCAATTTCTACGATTGCGTACATTTTTACTGTATTTAAGTGAAACAATCCCACGAGGCTAGTGATTCAAGACAAATGAAAAACTTTTAAAAGCCTTTTAAATGGGGGTGCAAATCTAAAAATTAATTCGCTTAATAGCAAACACTATTCATAAATAAATTCTCCGTATTCGCTACTGATGGTCAGCTTCTTAGTCGCTGAGGCTTCTACGCGGCCCACGATTTGGGCAGGAATACCAAAAGACTGGGAGATGCGGATGATTTCATCCGCGTGTGCTGGATTCGCATAGACTTCTAAACGATGGCCCATGTTGAATACTTGGTACATCTCTTTAAAGCTCGTTCCGCTCTCTTTTTGGATCAAATCAAATAGCGGTGGAATCGAGAACAAATTGTCCTTAATTACATGGACGTTGTTCACAAAGTGCATCACTTTCGTCTGCGCTCCACCAGAACAATGCACCATTCCGTGCAAATGAGGACGTAATTCCGTTAATAATGCCTTCACCACTGGCGCGTAGGTACGTGTAGGGGAAAGGATCAATTGACCTACATTTAAAGGAGTTCCAGGAACCGCTTCCGTTAAGTTGCGAGAGCCGGAATACACTAAATCAGAGGGAACAGATGGGTCAAAGCTTTCTGGGTATTTGTTCGCTAGGTATTTTCCCAACACGTCGTGACGTGCGGAGGTTAGACCATTGCTCCCCATCCCGCCATTATAGGTATTTTCATAGTTTGCTTGGCCATCTGAAGCTAATCCGATGATCACATCGCCTGCTTGGATATTACCATTTGAAATCACGTCTGAACGCTTCATGCGACCAATGACTGTGCTGTCCACGATGATCGTGCGTACTAAATCCCCCACGTCAGCGGTTTCGCCGCCGGTTGAATAAATGCCGATGCCGTTATCGCGTAGCATTTGCAGGACTTCTTCGGTCCCATTGATGATTTCGGCGATGACCTCGCCTGGAATTAAGTTTTTGTTACGACCAATGGTGCTGGAAAGCAACATTTGGTCTGTGGCGCCCACGCAGATTAAATCGTCCGTGTTCATGACTACGGCGTCTTGTGCGATGCCACGCCAGACGGAGATGTCACCCGTTTCTTTCCAGTAGAGGTAGGCCAAAGAAGACTTCGTCCCAGCCCCATCCGCGTGCATAATGTTGCAATAGTCCGCATCGCCGCCCAAGATATCTGGGGAGATTTTGCAGAATGCCTGTGGAAAAAGACCTTTATCTAAGTTCGCAATGGCTTTGTGAACATCTTCTTTCGAGGCAGAAACGCCTCGTTGCATGTAACGGTCTGACGACATCGTAGGATCAGTTTTAGGATAGTTTTAATTGGGCAAATTCTTTGGCAAAATAGGTCAAAATGACCTGCGCTCCGGCGCGTTTCATCGAAAGCAAGCTTTCTAACATCGCTTTTTCGCCATCGATCCAGCCGTTTGCTGCGGCCGCTTTGACCATCGCATATTCGCCTGAAACATTGTAGGCGGCGATAGGTAAATGTGTATTATCACGAAGTAGCGAGATGATGTCTAAATAAGCCAATGCTGGCTTGACCATCAGGAAATCGGCGCCTTCTAATTCATCTAATTCGGCCTCGCGAAGGGCTTCGCGGCTGTTCGCGGGGTTCATTTGGTAGGTCTTTTTATCGCCAAATTTAGGCGCAGACTCGAGCGCATCTCGGAAAGGTCCGTAAAAGGCAGACGCATATTTCGCGGTGTAGGCCATAATACCCACATTCGTGAAACCGGCATCGTCTAGCGTTTCGCGTAAATAACCCACGCGGCCATCCATCATATCCGATGGACCAATTAGTTTGGATCCGGCTTGAGCTTGTGCTACGGCCATTTTAGATAATACCTCTAAAGTCTCGTCATTCAAAATCTCCCCATTCTTCACGATTCCATCATGTCCATCTGAACTGTAAGGGTCCATCGCCACATCCGTTAGCATCGAAATCTCTGGAAAACGACTTGTCACGGCGTGTATGGCCTCTAAATACAAACTTCCTTGGCGGTGCGATTCAGTCGCCATGGAATCCTTGCGGTCCTCAGCAACCTGTGGGAAAAGTGCGTAAGACGTGATTCCTAGGTTTAAACACTCCTCGATTTCTTTCAATAACAAGTCCGTCGTGTAGCGGTAAATCCCCGGCATCGATTTGATTTCGGTTTTAGTAGCGGACCCATCCATCACAAAAAGAGGGAAAAGTAAATCCTTCACCGAAAGGCGATTTTCCTCCACCATCGTGCGGATAGCGGCACTGGAACGGTTACGACGCGGTCTATTCAACATAGGAATTGATTTTGAACCTGCAATTTAGGCATAAGCCCTGATTCCGCAATGAAAAAGGGGGATTAAAGGAGGCGATCGTTCAAATTCCGTAGTTGTTCTTGTAGGTCACGAACTATGCCTACATAGGCTTCAAATTCATAGCGAGAAACGGGAGCGGTCGAACCGCCAGGATCAGCGACGCCAGAGAAATGGGGATACTCTTTTGGTTTAAAGAGTACCGATAAATCTACTTCTAGAATAGCGGCAATTTGCTTCATTCGGCTCAAAGATGGATCTGTCAAACCACGTTCAATTTTAGAATAGGCTGACAACGTAATCCCGATTTCAGTAGAAACGTAATCTTGGCTATAGCCTTTTTCTAATCGAGCCTTTCGAATTAAAGTAGGAAATTCAATCATCACAGTAAAATTCCTAAACTCTAAGGAGAAATAGTAGCTACTAAAATGACAAAATATACACTATAAAGAAAAAATGCGCAATTAAAGTGTGTTATAATCCATTAGTGTCCAGCCTTTTGCACTAACATGTTCGAACCTCATGCCAGATTTTGCCATAATCTCTTGTAAATGAGACGTAATATCCGTTGGTCTCTCGACAAAGTCTTGGAAGAATTCCTGTAATGATCCGCCGTAAACCTGCTCGCAAATCCGGATGAAATCAGCTTTCATATAGCCTTTTTTCAGCTGGCCGAACTCCGCGTTCATAGCCAGCATTACTTCTTTTAACGACTTGCCATTTTTTGCCTGTAGTTTCAGGTCCAAAGCCAAAGCGACCACCGCTCCCTTGTAATAAATCGATGCCCGCTTGTTAGGCAGACTCGCTCCATAACCATCCAGCCACAAATCAATCGAACTTTCCTCTAACGACTGCTGCGCATTTGCATCGCGGTCAAAATGCAATTTCAAGTTCCCTAATAAACCGGCCAAGTATTCAGGGCGCGTCCAAACCCCTGATTTATACAAGAACCAATCCCCAAGATAGGTTGTGATTCCCTCTACTATCCATCCGGTAGAAAAAGGCACTTCTCGATCGTAAGAATAAGGGAATAGTTCTCTAGGCCGAATCGTCGCAATGTTCCAAACATGAAAGAGTTCGTGCGAGCCTAGTCCGATCAAGTCCTCATAGGCATCACGGTCCGGCGGACCCATCACCATCATGGTGGATTTCGTATGCTCCACACCGTGGTAATAGGGTTTAGGACAAACCCAGAGCATATAATGGTATTCTTTGACTGGGAAATGACCCATCCAGTCTAGCTGGGTTTGGGTGAATTTTTCGTAGGATTCTATTAGGTTTTTCGTCAAAGCGTGGCGAGATCCCACCACATCGATAGAAAATTTCACACCATTGCATTTCCATTTGTGCTGAAAGATGGCTGGTGCGGCGATGTAAGGCGAATCAACTAACTCGCGGTATTTGCCCCCCTTTCTAAAGGTGCATACGCTCTGCCAACCCGCTGGTTTTTCAACCTGAATTTCGCAACGCTCGTTTTCCCGTCCCTTCACATATAAAAGACAGTTAATGAAATTAATGTAGATTAAATCTTCCTCGACCAATGAACCACCGGCATCGGGCTGATTTGCATAATAACTATAGTGGATTTCGACGGATTCTGATGCGTCTAATTCCCAGGTGGAAGAGGCGGTTTTTCGGATCTCGATGGCTTGCCCAGCGCTAAAGGCACTCAAAACCGGAATATTTTTCGCAAAGTGCTGCGCTTGGTAGCGGCCAGGACGCCAAATAGGCAATTGAATCACTTGTTTACCCGGTTTTCGAGGGCTAAACTGAAAAATAATGTCCAAATAGTTCGGCTGCGCCGACGGTTTTAGAGAGTACAGGTTTGGCATTAGGCTAATACTTCTTGTAGAATTTGCAAGGAACGAATCTCTCCGAAATTTTCCATGTGCAATTGGTAATAATGTAGCATTCCGGCCAATAACTCTTTGCGTTCAGCCCGGTGAAGCACGATGGGATGCCCATAATCCGCCTGAATCAAGGCGTCTAAGTCCGAAAAATTAGGCACAATGTAGCCAGCGGCCTTTAGTTGCTGATAGAATTCCGCCGCTGTGCCTGCCCCAAAACCCAGAAATGCAGCTAGCTGCCACAAAAACTGCAAATGGAAGTTTTCGAAATTGGCCTCCGCACGATCCAAATATTGCATGGATTGGCATAAAAAATCGAATAAGGCAGGATTCGCTTCTTCTTCTTTTAATACCTTACTTAAAACTTCAGAGAGGAATAAGGCTAAAGACGATTTCGCGATATCGAAAGGAATGGCTTGGTAAGGGAAGAAGCATTTAGCCTCCGAAATGCGGTGTAAACCCTTGCCTGGCTTGTGGTAGACTTCTAAATCCAACAAAGTGAGGGGTTGGAAGAGGGCCATTTTGTGCTTGGCTTTGGCGGAACGTACCCCATTTTCAATGTAGGAACTGATGCCCATTTCAGCCGTGTAGACATTCACCAGGATCGAGGTTTCCCGATACCGCAGGTAGGAAATGACGATGCCTTGGGTTTTAGTTAGCATGCTTATCGACCATCGGAATACCGGTTTCGTCCGAAATTCGCTGTAAAATTTCTTCGATTGTATCTGATTCTTTGAAGCGAATCGGGTCTTTGAATTCCACGCTCAAGGTCGTGTTACGTTTCTTTAAGAAGAAGCCTTTCTTGTCAAACGCGCGGCGGAAGCCGTTGATTTGAACAGGAACGACAATGGGATTTTCCGCCTTAATCAAGTGCGCGGTTCCTTTTCGTATCGGGGCAAAAGCGCGGGTGGTACCTTGCGGAAAACTGATGACCCAACCAAATTTTAGTCCTTGCCCTACTTTCGTTTGGGCTTCTAAATCTACCTCTCTTTTCACATCTTGTCCATGCGCACGCCACGAACGGTTCACTAAAATCGCCCCAGCTAAAGAGAAAATCCGAGGTAAGAAACCGTCTTCCTTCATCGTCTCCGTGGCAGCCACATAAAACAGGCGAGAACGCGGAGCTAACAGGTAAAAGGGGAAGCGAATGCTGTTGTTCATCCGCCATTTCACGGAGAAAAAGATGTGGTAAAGGCAAATCACGTCCATGAAATAGGTTTGGTGATTTGACAGGAACAAAACGCCTTCGAGCGGTAAATCTTTAATCTTTTCCGTCCCCTTAATCTCGGTTTTATTGTAAATACTCAGGCGAGCAAAGGTTAACCAGCCTAATACGAATACAATGATTCGTTTCATCCCGATGGGATTCCCAAACGGATCGCGACGGACCAGACCCCAGCGGTCTAGGCAATCAAAAAACTTCTTCAAAAAGGTTATACTCTTAAAATCCACCGCTCTTTTCTTTGCCTTTTGTGGCTGGTTTTGTTTTTGTAGGTTCTTTTTTCGCCGGCACTTTCTTCACCGGAATTAATGGTTTGTAATAGGAAGTAAATCGCTTGATAAAGGCATTTTTCTCCTCTGCTGCCGCTTCTACCACCATTATTCCCCCTTTTTTCTGCGTCTTCAGGGACTCCCGCACCGTAGCTAGGAAAGCATTATCTGAGGAATAAACGCCTAATTCTCCCTCAAAATAAGCGAAATAATACCAAAGATCTTCGGATAATTCCCAATAGGCATAAAACTCCTCTTTGTTTGGCTTCTTCACCACCTCCATGAAACCTTTAATCGTTGCATTCACATCGACCGGTCCCACATTAATCAAAGGCAAATCTCCAATGGAATAAAAAGCACTTAAATTAGGCGACCAAGCCCATTTTACGGAGGAAAAATTTATCATCCCCGCGAATTCCGGATCCACTTTATCCAAGGCCAAATGCTCCCTATCCATGCGTGCCTTCGTAGCCTCCGGAATTTTTCTCCCTAATATGGGCTCTACCCGCTTCAGATATTCATCTCGATCCGCCGGTTCATCCGCCGCAGCCGTTAGTAAACCTTCCTCTAAATTATATTTCACAATGCGATCCCCCATTTTTTGGAGTATAGGAACCGGCACTTGAAACTGTAAACTCAGCCAAGATTCGATGCGCGGAATGAGCGTGTCGATGGACATGGAAATCTTGCCAAATGACCGAACCAGCTTGTTTCCTGTGAATAATTGCACCATCCCGTCCGTGTCTACGCGCTTTTTCGGAATCGATAAATGCATCTGTGATTCCGCATTTTTAATGCTGTACACTTCCGAGGCTTCCGTCACTTCGCCGGCCGCTTTAAACAAAACTGGGTCGTCCTCATTCGACATAGGGCCTAAGAAAGAAGGGTATAATTTATTCGCTGCATTGACGAAAATACCGGCAGTGACGGAGCGACCGAGTTCGTCTTTTAACTCGTCATTCACCACAATTCCCTTCGAATTAGCGAACGGAATCCAGGCCGTTTTGAACTTCAATGTGCCTAATAATGGCCTAATCGATCCCTTGAATTCCAAGCTCGGCTTCTCCGATAAGAAAAACACATCGCCCTTGAATTCTTGGTGTGAAGTTAATTTTAAAGGTGTTTTCTCGATGTAGCGTGCTTCAGCTCTGATTCCCTCCGGCAGAAAATCGAAATTTTTCATGGGAATAACGAGGCTATCACTTCCTTCTACTGGCAAAAGGTAGTTCGCGGTTCCCGTAAATCGACTCGCGTTAGCCGTGACGGTATTAATATTTGCCAAAACATGGCCGTTCACCGTTGCCCTCGCACCGGTGAGTGCCTTAAATTGGCCACCCTTTGCAATGGCAAGCAAGCCTTTTGCCGGATAAACCGTCGCTGGCCCAATCTCGATTTCCTTCACACCCTCTAGCGAAATGACCTCAGAAACTTGATCCAGTACGCCGGATTTCGCCGTGATGGGCCCTGCTTTCGAAGTGGAATCGAGAATTTGTAAAACGGGCTTCTGTAACTTTATCTTTTGGTTTTTTTGCTCCCAAACCGCCCCTGTGTAAGCGGTTTTATATCCTTGAATAGGTAATAAAGCTGGCGATTCCTCCACTGGTTTAAAATTCAGATTCACAGCGCCGGGTGCGGCTTCGATAGAAATTCTTTCTGCATTAAAAACCGGTTTCTTGAGACCTATCGCCAGCGAAGCATCCTTCGATTTCCACGTCGCAGGTTGGAAATAAAACAGTTCTGATTTCAATTTCCCATCGCCCAGGGTAATGTCGCCCTTCCCAAAAACCTGTTTCTTGTGCATCCAAACCGGCCCCTCTAATTGCAATTGATTCGCATAGAGCGCGAAGGAGTTCTTCTCAGGATAAATAGCAAGGGAATCCTCGCGCGGTAACCAGGAGAATCGGTGACCTGGCAGGCTTGCAATGGGCCCTTTCTTGTTTGCCATCTCCCCTAATTTCCCCTCCGAACCCACACTAATCAGTGAATCCGGGTAAAGAAAGGCCTCTTTCATTGTAGACTGAAAACTTTCCATCGCAAAAGATCCTGCCGTATGAAGGCCCTTTTTATCCATTTCCAGCGGTGCGCTCAGAATGAGGTTAGCTTTGTTTTGGTAGATTTTCAGGGGTGTTTTCTGGGTATAGGTAAAGCCAAAACTTTGGTCCGGCTTCAAGATCAATTGTGTGTTTATGGGAGGTAAAAGACCTTTCGAGTGAAAGGCGCCCACAAAAACGGGCGCTTTTTGCGTCAAACTATCCAGAGCGATGCTAGGCACTTTAAAATAGTAGGTCGAATCATACACCCCTTTCGCGCGCCATGGCTCGTCAAAGTGGGCGGTCATGCCCTTGGGAATAATTAATTTAGGGTATTCTGCTACGCCAAAACGTCCCGACTTATTTCCCGGTGGACTCAAAATCAGAGATCCAGATCCATAGCGAAAAGCTCCTCCAAATTCCTTGGATTGGCCTTTAGGAATAAAGGTAATCGAATCAATCTGCGCGAATTGCGCCGTAAAGTCGTTGAATTTAAAAGCAAAATCTGGGCCGCGGAAGCGGTAATCACCGATCTTGATTTCGCCTAGGAAATTAAAGTCTCGCCCTTTTTGGAAAGTTAACGCCTCATCATAGGGAATAAATTCCGCCTTCAAAGAATCCGAAATCATCACCTGCTGAATACCCCGAATACGCAATTTCTTGTCCACTAAATCGAGGGAAATCGAGGCAGAATCCGCATCGAGGTTTTCGCCCACCGATGCCGCATAAAAGGTGTCAAAATCCTTTTTCTCATAGGCCACCCGCGCATAATGACGCCCCAAAGCCGTAAAAGAATACAAATCGTCCACCACTTGCATATAGCCCGCATCTACAAAGGACTGAAAACCGGATTGAATCTGCTCCGGCCGGCGATTCACTAGAACCGCTAAGTCACCAATGGTCGCCGCCTCCACCTTATTTTCGACTAAATAGCGGTACAAGATCCGCATAGGGCTATAATTCAATAAGCCCTGCAGTTCCTGAATGCGGCCTCCGTTATAATAATCCTTCGATTCAAGCCAGGCAGGGACCTGGTTTCGGCCAGAAATTTGGTAAAAATCAATGCGCTTTTCTTTCACCCGTAGCACCCCTAAATCCACCGACATCCGCATCTCATGGAACGTGTCTTCAAACAATGCGCGGTTCTTTGCACCGGTATTTTTCTTGAAATGAAAGGTCTGGTTTTTCGGGTACCATTGTCCCGCCACATCTCCTCTAAAGAGCGAATCATTTTCACTCAAAGGACTGCTCCAGCGACCTTGTGGAACGATGATGGACGAGTCTGGCAGAAACCAAATCAGCGGAGCAGACATCGTTCCCAATTGTTGGAAATGCAGAGCTCCGTCCCGTAATCCTTTACGCAGATCCTTGTAGACAGGCTTCCCTTCCGCAGACCACACATCCCCCTTCATTTCGGTGGATTCTGTTCCCTTAAATTCGAAGGGGAAGTATTTATCTTTTCGCCGTAAGGTGAGTGATCCCTCGCCATTTAGTGCTTTTTCCTGCTCTATCCAGTCCGCAGAAATGAATCGAAGCGTTCCATTTGCCGGTTGAAATTGCATCTCATCAATTTGTAGACGCGCGTTCTTGTGACCTAATTTTTCGCCTGGTATTTCTCCCCCTTTGGCTATACCCTGATTCGTCTTCGGATCCCACGCAAATTCCGTGACTTGAAAAACAAGACTATCATTCGCGACCCGATACGTGATTTCCGAAGGCCCCCACTGGTTTTTCTCTTTCTGAGCGCCATTCACGCGCAGCGAATAAGGTCCTACCTGAATCTTTTGCGCAGAAAGGCTGAAGCTCAGGGCCAGGGTGAAAAGCAGGAGGCGAAAGAATGAAATCGTATTCTTCATAAAGGGATAAAAATACATAAAATATTCAGATATTTGGGTCAAAATAATCCCTATGTCTAACGTACTTTCCTTATTTAAAGATATAAAAGCCTTCATTTTTGACATCGATGGTGTGATGACGGATGGCAATGTACACGTTCTAGAAACAGGCGAACATTTCCGCACCTTCTACATCCGCGATGGCTATGCGCTCGAAAAGGCGAGGGAGGCAAATTTTCAACTGTGCGTGATTACAGGTGGCAGTCATCCAGGGGTCAAAAAACGCTTAGAAAACCTGAAGTTTCAACACATTTATTTCGGTTTAGGAGGGAAAGATAAGCTGGAAACCTATTTGGAATTATTGCCAAAATTAGGCGTTAAAGAGCATGAAATCTTATATATGGGAGACGATATGGCTGATCTGAAGATCCTTTCTCGCCCGGATATTTTAAGCACCTGCCCGGCAGATGCGATTCCTGAATTACACCAAGTCGTGAAATACGTTTCGCCTTTTAATGGAGGCCGAGGTGCTGTGAGAGATGTGATTGAAAAGGTATTAAAACTCCAAGGAAAATGGGCTTAATCTTGCCAGTAAAAGGAATATCCCCCGTTTTAGGAGAGGGCAATTGGGTCGCACCTAACGCCACGGTTGTGGGGGATGTACAGACCGGAAAACAATGTACGATCTGGTTTAATGCGGTCGTTCGCGGGGATGTGAATTCCATCCGAATCGGAAATTATTCGAATATTCAAGACGGTGCCGTGGTGCATTGCACCTACCAAAAAACCGTCACTTCCATAGGCGATTACGTATCGATTGCCCATAATGCAATCGTTCACGGTTGTACTATCGAGGACAATGTGCTCATCGGAATGGGAGCAATCGTGATGGACAACGCCTACATCGAAGAAGGCAGTATTGTGGCGGCTGGAGCAGTGGTAACCCAAGGAACACGCGTGCCGGCTGGCACCATTTATGCGGGGAATCCTGCCAAATATTTAAAAGATGTCAGCCCAGAAGCGGCTGAGGTTTTCAAGCGCACGGCCTACCATTATGTAGAATACGCGTCTTGGTTTTCAAATCCTACTACATGAGTAACGACCCACTTCACGGTGTAACCTTAGAGAAAATCTTAACGGATCTAGTCGATTTATTGGGCTGGGATGAGATGGCTCGAAAAATCCGCATTAATTGTTTTGCGAGTAATCCGAGCATCAAATCAAGTTTGACTTTCTTGCGCAAGACGCCTTGGGCGAGAGCGAAAGTGGAGACACTGTATATTTGGAATATCAAAAAGATCGAGAAGAAAAAGGCAATTGCAACCTCTGCGGATTAGTTTCGCAAATTATTTTGGCAGGTTAACCAACCAGCCAAAGATAGCCGCCGTCATAAACATGACGATGCTATACACCACCGCTGGAATCGTCATCGTCCCATTTCCTATCACATTCAAGGCAATAAATATGGCCAATGAGCCATTGTGAATCCCGATCTCCATCCCTATCGCGATAGCTTGTTTCTTCTCCAAATTCAGTAACCGCGGCAGAAAATAACCGATCGAAAGGCAAGCCACATTGAACAAAAAACAGGCTAAACCCACCGTCTGAATATCCTGCATCAAATGATCTCGCACTTTCCATCCGGCTAAAACGATGATCAAGGCTAGGAAAATCGCTGAGAGAATTTTAACCGGCGACTCTAGTTTTTGCGCGAATTCGGGGACCTTTTTTCTGATCAACATACCGATCGAAACGGGTAAAATCACGATTAGGCAAACCTCTAAAACTTTCGAAAATTGAAGAGGAACGTAGGCGTCCTGCTGCATTAGTAATTTCATCGACAAATTGACGATGAAAGCGATAGAAACTACTGATAAAATACTATTTAGGGCGGTAAGGGTCACATTCAGAGCGACATCACCTTTTGCAATGTGGGAATATAAATTCGCGGAGGGACCTCCTGGGGCAGCGGCTAAAAGCATTAAACCGACGGCTAATTCAGAGGGTAAGGTCAGTACTTTCGCGATGAAAAAACAAATAATAGGCAACAAAATCATTTGGGTAACTAGGCCCACAATTACTGCTTTCGGGTATTCGTATACGCGCTTGAAATCCGCAATCGTTAGTGATAATCCCAGACCTGTCATAATGATAGCGAGAGCGATGGGCATTAAAACCACAGAGAGAAAGCTTGCTTGCATACAATTTTTTTTAAACCTTGCGGTCGTTAAAATTAAAGAAATACTTGATCTTTCTCCTAAAAATCTTTGTTCGTTTAGCGCTTCGCCTCTATTGCCCTTCCATCGTGGTAAAAAATGCGGAACTAATGAAAACCAAAGGCCCCGTTTTATTGGTTGTTAACCACCCGGATTCTTTTTTGGATGCGGTCATCATAGGTGCTTTATATCCGCGAAATATCAACTATTTAGCGCGGGGAGATGTGTTCAGAAACCCGGTTTTCGGATTTTTACTGAGGCAATTAAACATGCTACCGGTGTTTCGCCAACGAGAAGGCAAAGAACACCTCCACCTGAATGCAAACACCTTCCGCCAAGCAGTGGAATGTCTTCGCAACGATGGGATTGTGTTAATTTTCATCGAAGGAATTTGCTTGAATACGCACGAGTTGCAGCCATTTAAAAAAGGCGCGAGCCGCATTTTAGAGAGTGCGCACGCAGAGGGAATCTTCCCTACCGTTCAAATTGCGGGGATTGGGTATTCGAGTTTTACAGCTTTTGGGAAGGGTATTCACCTGGCATTTGAAAACATGTCTTGGCCTACACCCATCGTGGAAGCGGCGGATCGGGTAAGGTTTAATGCCCTTGTTTTCGAGAAGATGGAGCGTCTAATTGAGGTGCCGCAGCACTTGGGATTCCAGCGCGGCTTACTCTACTATTTTGCATTGCCTGTGTATATCCCGGTGCGGGCATTTGCCTACGCGAAAACGAAGGGGTCCGTGTTTTATGATTCAGTGCTTTTTGCACTGTTACTTTTCACCTTTCCTGTCTACGTGGCGCTTGTGGTAACGATTGTTCTAAAGGTCAAATTGATTCTAGGTTGACGCACTTTCGTGGTGGGTGGCAGACGATGCAGCCAATGCGTTTGGGTTTCGCCTTTCATGACTAAAAGGCTTCCAGCTTCTAAAAAGACATCTATTTTTTCGCCGCTTCGTTTGTGCTTGAAACAGAACTTTCTTTCTGCACCAAAACTAAGCGAACCGATCGCCCCATTTTTTTTCAAATCCTTTTCTCCGTCACTGTGCCAGGCCATTCCCTCGGAGCCGTCATGGTATAGGTTCAACAAACAGGAATTATAGGTCTCACCTGAGTACTTTTCCGCAAGTGCTTTTAAGGTCAGTAGTTCCGGCGTCCAAGGTAAGGCGGTCTTAGTGATATTACTGTATGTGTAGGAAAAGGGCTCTTCGCCGTACCATGCCACCTTGCGTTTTGTGATGATGCGTTTTCCGTAAATGACCGCCTCGTCGTTTCGCCAGTCGATGCGCTCTAGTAAGGCCAAGGCCATGTCGGCTGCCTCCGTAGAGGACATTAATTTTCCGTAATAGTGGACGATTCCGTCGCCTGGAAGCAGGTTTACAGCAGGGTCCGCAGGAAAATCGAATAGCTCCATGCTAGTTTAAGCGTCTAAGACTGATGGCACAACCGCCTCCGCGTTGCAGGCGGAAAGTCATTTTTGACTTTGCTGTAACGAGGCGTTTTTCGACTACGTAGGCTTCCGGATTCTTCTCAAAATCGGCATCATCTGCATCAAGGTAGAGCAGGGCTTCGTAGGTTTTGTCCGGGTCTAAAAAGTCCAAATCGAAGGACATATTGCGAGCCGTCGCGTTCGTGATTGAGCCTATAAACCAAGTGTCTTTGTTTTTTGCCTTGCGGGCAATCGTCACGAATTCACCCGGTTCTGCCGTGATGATTTTCGTATCGTCCCAATCCACCGCGACGTCTTTGATGAATTGGAAGGCGTCTAACTTAGGCTCGTAGTTTTCCGGTAAATCTGCCGCCATTTGTAATGGGCTGTAGATGGTGACGTAGAGGGCTAATTGTTTGGCTAACGTAGACCGAACCTTCGTCGTCCGTGTAGAATCGAACTGATTCAAATTCATGTGGAAAAGTCCCGGCGTATAGTCCATTGGGCCTCCCATCAAACGGGTGAATGGTAAAATGGTCGTGTGTTCGGCGTTAATTCCGAGTGTAGGCGCGTTGTTAAATTCAGAGCCTCTGGCCGCTTCCGCAGCCATCCAGTTTGGATACGTCCGGTGCAAGCCCGTAGGGTGAACCGACTCGTGTGAATCGACCATTAAGTGGTATTTCGCAGCTTTCTCTGCGACGCGGTTGTAGTGGTTCACCATCCATTGGCTATCGTGGTGCTCGCCACGCGGGATGATTTTGCCCACATATCCCGTCTTAACGGTATTGATCCCCTTGTCCACCATGTATTGGTAGGCCGCGTCCATTCTGCGCTCGTAATTCGTGACTGAACTCGAGGTTTCGTGGTGCATGATTAACTTCAAGCCTTTAGAAGCGGCATATTTTGTAAGCGAGTCGATTTGATAGTCTGGGTATGGGGACACGAAATCGAACACTTCTTCCTTCCAATTACCGAACCAATCTTCCCAACCTGTATTCCAGCCTTCCACTAACACGCCGTCGAATCCGTGCTTGCCGGCAAAGTCGATGTAGCGTTTCACGTTCTCGGTGTTTGCCCCATGTTTTCCTCCTGCCAAAGGCCAGTTTGCCTTTCCCACGTGCATTTCCCACCACATGCCCATGAATTTTTGGGGTTTAATCCAGGTAGAATCTTTGATTTTTGAGGGTTCGTTTAGGTTCAAAATTAATTTAGAAGCCAAAATCTGTTCCGCCTTATTCGAGATCACCAGCGTCCTCCAAGGGGTATTAAATGGCGTTTGCACGTAGGCCTTGTTCCCTACCGCATCCGGCACTAAAGCCGAGGTAAATTCCAATCCCTCCAGCTTCAAATGCATCGCCGGGTAATTCACTAAAGCCGCCTCGTGCACGTTCACGTAGATGCCATCCGCAGACTTCAACATCAAGGGAGTTTGGACGAAATTTTTGCCCATTAAAGACGTTACCGCGATGTCTTTTTCCTTAGCTGCTGCGGCTAAGGCATCGATTTCAGAGATTTTGGTTCTTTGATACGTATACTCGTTTGTATCGTAATCTCCTGGAATCCAGAAGGCATTGTGGTCGCCCGTCATCGTGAAAGAAGACCACTCGTTATCAACGATAAAATGTTTGAAATTGTCCTGGGTAGGGAAGAAATAGCGGAAGCCTATTCCGTCATCAAAAACGCGGAAAATCACATCCATCAAGACTCCGGATTCCTTCAAATGCAGGGTCAGTTCTTTGTAATTATTTCTGATCTCCTTTACCTCCCCCCAGACCGGTTTCCATGTACCGTCCACGACAGTGGAATCCACGCCTAGGATTTGGAATTTGCGTAATTCTAAGGCGGGCTTTTTCAGACTTAGACCTAGGTCTGAGGCTGCGATTACTTCCTTCGTTTTATAGAAAACCTGGTATTTTATAGCTCTATCAGCGCCCTGGGACACTTGAATCGAAATTTGATCAGAAGGAGAGGCTACTTTGAACGATTTTTGCGCGAATACAGAGACGCTCAAAAGCAGGAGAAGAAGGGTTTTGTTCATACCGCAAAATTACTAAAATCTTAGATTAAACGGTAAATGAACGCCAAAATTGCCTAGGGTAAAAACTCGATCGCCGGTTTCTTCCCCGTCTTTGAAAAAGCACGCATCGCATCGAACGCTTTCGCTGTTTGTTCATCGGTGAATTGACAGTGTGCCTGACCGCTTGTGTATTTAACGGCAAAATAGGGATCGCGTCCCTGTGCGTGAATCATATTTTCAATATTCGTTACGGCATAAGAGACCGGAATTAATTGATCGTAAATGGTATGCATTAAAACGACTGGCTTGTCAATTTTTCCCGTGCGGTCGTAGCGCGCAAAAAGCTGTGCCTGATCCTTCGTCGCAGGTAAGCGCTCTGCTACCGCGTTTACTTTCAAGTTATCTGGGAAACCGGTATAGAGGGTTTCGGTATTGTCAAATGGGTTGCCCTTTAGCTTGAGAGCGATGTCGCGTAACACGTTTTGGTTAAAGAATAAGGCGCCAGGAAGGTCATCCAATTTCAAATCAAAACGTTTCGCAAAAGCTACCGCTAACACAGAGTCTTTCTGCAATAAAGCCTTTTTAATCTCCCCCATCCGTTGACCTGCCGTGGCAAAAGAAACAAAACCGACAGAGCTATTGACATCGAAAATATCTTTTAACGAGGGTACGATTCCGGGAAACAAGCCATTTATCGTGGCATACATGTCGTATTCCTTTCTACACTGTAAATACGGTCGCGAAGAAAGCGGACATAAGGGTAATCCGCCGTTATAATATTGGCCAAAATTCTCCAACGTAGCGAACGTTATTCCGCCTCCCATCGAATGACCCATCATAAAGGTAGAGTCCGGTTGACCCATTTTCTTCACAAAAGCTTGGCGCAATTCTTCGGTTGCGTCCACCCCCTCTGGCAAGGCAAAACCTTGAATGGGATAATCGGAGGCCGCCACCGCAAAACCTCGATCTAATATCACCTGTAAACGCTTGTCTAATCCCGCATTGGCACTTGCCGCTGGGCTTCCCATAAACTGGTAACCGTGGGCATACATCACGAGTTTTTTGTTCCAATTTTTAGGCATTAAAACTTGATAGCCACCCCCTTTCAGGGTACCTAAATCAATTTTTTCTTGAGCGAAAAGGGTGGTGCTCAGCGCGAGGAGAAGGAATAGTTTTTTCATAGTACTGGTTAAGAGAAAGCAAAATAGGGAAAAAATGGTAATTTGCGGTATGGAGAAGCCTTATATCGTCGACCAAAAATTCGAGAAAGAAAGCACACTCGCCATGGGCGAATACGAACATTGCGTTTTCAAAAACTGTCAGTTCGAATCAGCAGATTTTAAAAATTTTCAATTCGTAGACTGCTGCTTTGAATCTTGCAATCTCAGCCTAGTCAAACTCAGCGGCGCGGCACTCCAAAAAGTTCATTTCAAAGACTGTAAAATGCAGGGCCTTCGCTTCGAAGCCTGCAATCCTTTTTTATTCGAAGTAAGCTTCGAATCCTGTGTGTTAAACCTGTCTTCCTTCTACCAAATCAAGGGGAAAAAGACCCAGTTTGCCGGCTGTTCAATGCACGAGGTGGACTTCACGGAAGCAGATTTCTCCGAAGCCGTTTTCGATGATTGCGATTTAGCAGGGGCCCTTTTTGACCAGACCAATGTAAGCAAAGCAGACTTCCGAAGCGCATTCAATTACCGCATCCATCCGAGCGGAAATCAAATCAAGAAAGCGAAGTTTTCACAGGATGGTTTAGCGGGTTTATTACAAGGCTTTGACATTTATATCTCTTGACCATATTATGAAAAAAATCTTATTTCTACTGCTTCTGAGCACCACACTATTTGCAAAGGGCCGCTTGCCTCGCACTATCGTCACAACAGATGGCGAAATCGATGATGTAGATACCTTTATCCGCATGCTCTTATATTCGAATGAATACCAGCTGGAGGGCTTGGTCTATTCGAGTTCGATGTGGCATTACAAAGGCGATGGGAAAGGGACAAAATTCACCTCTGAAATGGAGATGACGCGCAAAATGTACGGGGCAAAAACGGATCTGCGCTGGCCAGGCGTTCACTGGATACAGGATTTATTGAAAGCTTATGCAGCAGTACATCCGAACTTGATATTGCATGACAAAAACTATCCCTCGCCAGCCTATTTAACTAGTTTGGTGAAAGTGGGGAATATCGATTTCGAGGGAGAAATGCAGCAGGTAACAGAGGGATCAGAGTGGATTAAATCGAAATTAGTAGACAACGACGATCCAGAACCCATCTACTTGCAGGCTTGGGGTGGAACGAATACGATTGCTAGAGCTTTGAAATCAATCGAGGAACAGTATGCCGGTGAAAAAAACTGGCCCAACATCAAAGAAAAAATTTCTAAAAAAGCCATCATATACACCGTGATGGATCAAGATGCGACCTTGAAGAATTACATCAGTAAATATTGGCCGCAGATTCGGGTGTATTATAACGCCCGCCAATTTGCTAGTTTTGCCTATCCATGGAAGCGGGTAATGCCTAAGGCGACGCAACCCTATTTCGAGGGAAGTTATATGGGGCCTAAAATTATTCAAAACCATGGACCTCTTTTGAAGATGTACTATGCCTATGGAGATGGCCAAAAGCAGCCAGGCGACGACGAGCATATTCACGGCGATCCTACGAAGTTGAAGAATGCGCAATGGGGATCCTTCCTTCCCTTTGACTTCATTTCTGAGGGTGATTCTCCCGCTTTTTTGCACCTGGTGGACGTGGGTTTGAATAACTTGAACAACCCATCCTACGGAGGTTGGGGTGGTCGCTTCGCAGTGGCTGAGGGGAATACGTATCGTTTCGAGGACAATGAAAAGGCAGCGGATTTTAATCCGGAGACAGGGAAATTAGACATCAATTATTCCCAAACTCGGTGGTTAATCGCCGCACAAGAAGACTTTGCGGCCAGGGCCGATTGGTGTGTGAAATCGTTCAAAGACGCGAATCATGCTCCTCAAATTACGGTGAAAGAGGGAATGAAGGTATATGCAAAAGCAGGAGATGTTTTGACTCTGCATGTGACTTCCAGAGATCCGGATGGAAACGAAGTGAAGCTGAAAGTTTGGCCCTATCCAGAACCGGGATCAGGAAAAGCGGACGCTTCTTTAGAAAACGCAACCGTAAAAGTAAAAGTACCAAGCGACGCAAAAAAAGGGGATACCTTTCACATTGTGGTGGAGGGAACGGATACGGGATCGCCGGCCCTGACGCGGTATAGGAGAATTGTCATAACAATAGCCTAAAAAGGATAATGATTAAGATACAATTAGCTAGCTCTGAGGAGGAGATGAAAGAAGTTTTAGCCTTGCAGCAAGCTAATTTGCGCAAAAATATTTCGCAGGAAGAAGCAGAGACTCAAGGCTTTTTGATGGCAGAGTATGACCTTGATTTTCTGAAATTATTGAACCAACAAAGCCCCGCTATACTTGCAAAGGACGGGGAGAAGGTCGTGGGATACAGTTTAGTTGCCTTGCCAGAAACAGCGAGTCTTCATCCTTTATTAGCCGATCTGGTGGAAAATATCGAACGTTGTGTTTTTGATGGAAAGCCCGTAAAGGACTATGCGATTGTGGCTCAGCTTTGTGTTTCGAAGGAGTATAGGGGACGGGATTTGGTCCAAAAACTCTACGGAAGTTTCCGCGATCATTACGCTAATCGTTACACGTATTGTGTCACAGACGTCGCTAATGCAAATCACCGTTCGCTAAAAGCGCATCAAAAACGGGGATTCCAAGTTATTGACACCTTGGAATATGGTGGAATTGGCTGGAATATTGTGCTTTGGGATTGGCATAAAAAAGCCGCCCAGGACTCCTGAACGGCTTTCAATCAAAAAACTAATTAACCATTTTAAAGTGAGTGGCGAAGCGTAATGCCATAAGTTCTAGGGTCACCTAAGACTGCGGCGTATTGGCCGGCGTTACCTCCGGCTGGTAATAATTGTTCGAAGTAGTTTTGGTCTAAGACATTTCTACCCCAGATCGAAATGCTCACCCCTTTTGCTGTTCTAAATCCAATCCGAGCATTTAATAAGGAGTAACCATCAATATTCAAGTATTTTGAAGGAGTTGCGCTCGAAGAGAATCCTGAACGGAAGTACTCATCTACTGCGATATAGAATTCCCCCGTTTGGCCTAATAATTTAGCTACCGAAGTAAATTCTCCGCCAAATGAACCTGCCCATTTAGAAACCCCTGGTAAATCTTGACCAGAAATATCTTTGTAGAATGCGGTTCCTCCTGTTTCCTCTAGAGGGACCGGTGCATTTTTGAAGGAAGTATAAATCGCTTCAGTATAGGCTAG
>DLPD01000020.1:10044-14405 GCA_002479785.1 Cytophagaceae bacterium UBA7467 | reverse complement strand
CGTATCCATCGCACCCCCGGGAGGGATTCCCTCGTGCTGCAAACCGTAGATGGGGAGGCCCTGCCAGCTATCCAATAAACCTTTTTTGATCAGTTTCATGCGGTAACGGGGATAAATCGTACGCGGTCACCCGCTTTGAAATGGGGAATTTCCGTTGTACGACCGATGATTTGCCAGCCGCCGGGAGAGGCATTAGGGTAAATGCCCGTTTGGTTTCCGGCTAACCCGATGTCTCCCTTCTGAATGGGAACGGGCGTCGCTTTTCTAGCTACGGTAATGCGTGCATCTGTTGTCCCAATGTAAGCAAATCCCGGTAGGAAGCCCAGGAAGTACACGGTGTATTCTTTTTCGCTGTGAATGCGAATGATTTCCGCTTCGCTAAGCCCGCATTGAGAGGCCACGGAGGCTAAATCAGCACCTTTGTATTCGCAGGGAATTTCGTGGAGGCGGCCCTCCGGTAAGTGGCCGGTAAAATCTTCGGCTAATTTCTTTTCGATGAGGTTTTTCATTCCTGCCAAACCTTCAAAGCGGCTCGCCACCACCCCTAAATCAAACACTATCGTTAAGCTCGTGTAGGCTGGAATTAAATCCAAGGTTCCCGGTAAAGGGAAGGACTGAAACTGATAAAACCGCTTCATGACCTCTTGGTGCACGCTTTCGCTGATTTCGTTGCCGAATTCAATCGTCAATGCGCTGTCGCCTAGATCGTAGATTTGCGGGTTCATTGGGTTAAATTTCTAAGGTAATTTAGTATTTTTAGGCAAATATCTTGCTATGAAAAAGACCCTATTTTTGTTCCTCACCTTGTTAGCGTTCACGGCGCGCTCTCAGGAGGACTATTCGGAATTTTATACTAAAAGAGAGGCCAGTCTTAAATCCGAAAATGGCTGGTTAAACCTGGCGGGTTTGTTTTGGTTGAAAGAGGGAGAAAACACCATCGGCGGTGCGGAGACAAACGATTTTGTCTTTCCCCACGCGGAGGCTTCCTTAGGCAAGGTCATCTTGAAAAATAACCAAGTCATTTATAATAATCAGGTCATTTATCCTTATGAGGGCACAAAGCCCACCGTTATTTCACATCAATCGCTCCGCTGGTTTATCATTAAACGAGGCGATAAATACGCGATTCGCCTCCGCGATCTAGAGGGAGAATACCTGAAGGCCTTCCACGGAATTGATCATTTTCCGGCAGATGCTAAATGGAAAATCAAGGCCAAATTCATCCCCACTGCGGGCAAAAAAGTGACCATCATCGACATTACGGGCAGATCCTACCAAGAGGATTCTCCGGGTTTATTAGAGTTCCAGGTGGACGGGAAGACTTATCGCTTAGAAGCGGGTCCGGGGGAGACGAAGGAAGATTTCTTTGTCGTTTTTGGCGATGCTACGAATAAAACAACGACCTATGGCGGAGGCCGCTTCTTAGACACGCAAGGATTTAATCCAGATGGAACCGTGACCTTGGATTTCAATAAGGCTTACAATCCGCCTTGCGCGTTCACGCCTTTTGCGACTTGTCCGCTACCTACGAAGGAGAACAAATTGCCTGTGGCCATTCCGGCGGGCGAGAAAAACGCGAGTCATCATTAATATGGAGAACAAACGCCTTTTATCGATTGACATTTTTAGAGGACTCACCGTCATCCTGATGACGATTGTGAACAATCCGGGGGACTGGGGTCACATTTATGCCCCGTTAGAACATGCGGAGTGGCACGGTTACACGTTGACGGATCTGGTCTTTCCGTCCTTTTTGTTTATCGTGGGGATTTCGACGGTTTTATCGAAGCCCTCGGAGGATCAATTATGGAAGATATGTAAGCGCGCCTTGCGGATCTTTTTATTAGGCTTGTCGCTGAGTTTTTTCTCCAAAATCAAAGCCGGCGACTTTACTCTTGTCGTTCGCTTACTCGCGATGGCACTAGCCACGGTGGCCTTTCTAGGCGACTATCCCTTGCGGAGGCAGTTTTGGGTAGCCGTGGGCGCTTTTGGACTGATGATCGGTTTGTGTTTCTCTGGTATGGAAGATTTCGAACATGTGCGCATTCCGGGAGTCTTGCAGCGGATCGCGGTGGTGTATTTGCTGGTCGGTTTATTGCATGCTTACACCTCTGTGCGCGTGCAGATCGGAGTATTTATAGCGAGTCTCGCAGGTTATTGGGCCTTGATGAACTTTGTGGATGTGCCGGGGATCGGTGTGGCGAATCTAGAAGTGAATAAAAACCTGGCTGCTTGGTTAGATAATTACCTACTGGAAGGTCACCTGTGGGCCACTTCGAAAACCTGGGATCCGGAGGGAATCCTTAGTACCTTACCGGCGGTGGCGACGGGGCTAGCGGGCTTGTTTGCGGGGAGGTATTTGCAGGGGAGTCCGGAGGGAGGGAGTCTGGAGGGAGGGAGTCCGAAGGGAGAAAGTCCGGAGGGAGGGAGTCCGAAGGCTTCAGTGTTGTTTGCTTTTGGGGCCCTTGCCTTAGTAGGAGGGACCATTTGGGGATGGTATTTTCCCATTAACAAGGCGTTGTGGACGAGTTCGTATGTGCTCGTGGCGGCGGGATGGGATCTGTTGTTGCTCGGCTTTTTGCAGGCGACGGTTCATTTGGGGAGGATGGCTGATCGGTATTGGAAGCCGGTGTTGATCTTCGGGATGAACCCGATGCTCGTGTTTTTCTTCTCGGGAATCATTCCTCGGGTTTTAGGAATGATCAAAATAGGTGATGAAGGCTTAACATCTTGGATTTATTCACGGGGGATAGAGCCGCTTTTTGCGGAAAAGATAAACGCTTCGCTGGCTGGAGCGCTGATTTATGTGCTGATTTGGGCGGTGATTTTGTTCTTTTTTGACGCCCGAAAAAGATATTACAAAGTCTAATTTCATAGGGCAAATCCGGGCTAGATTTCGTATTTTTGAAACCCTAAAAGATTAGCCCAAAACAGATGGATTACCTAGCTGGCCTGAACGAGCCTCAACGAAAAGCAGTCGAACATATTGATGGTCCTTTAATGATCATCGCCGGTGCCGGATCTGGAAAGACCCGTGTGCTGACGTATCGTACGGCGCATTTAATTGAGAAAGGCGTGGATCCCTTTGCGATTTTGCTGCTAACTTTTACGAACAAGGCGGCCGGAGAGATGCGTCACCGGATTGAGACGGTGATCGGGAGTGCAGCGAAGAACATTTGGATGGGTACTTTTCACTCGATTTTTGCCAAAATTCTTCGTTTCGAAGGCGAACGTCTCGGCTACACCTCGAACTTCTCCATTTACGATACAGATGATTCTAAATCCCTGATCCGCGCGCTGATCAAGGAGAAGAATTTGGACGATAAAGTGTACAAGGTGAATTTGGTCTTGAACCGAATCTCTAATGCGAAAAACCGTTTGATCGGTCCGGCGCAATACACCGGCTCTTCCATTCTAGCCGAGGAAGATCGCCTCGCGCGCATTCCAGCGATGGGCGAATTATACCAACTCTATTGCGCGCGCTGCTTCGCTGCAAACGCGATGGATTTCGATGATTTGTTATTCCAGACCAACATCCTCTTCCGTGACCATTTGGACGTATTGAATAAGTACCAGCACAAGTTCAAACACGTGATGGTGGATGAGTTTCAGGATACGAACGTTTCTCAGTATTTGATTACCAAGAAATTATCTGCCGTTAACCGCAACATCTGCGTGGTGGGGGATGATGCGCAGTCCATTTATGCCTTCCGCGGTGCGGATATCCAGAATATCTTGAACTTTGAAAGGGATTATTCGGATTTAGTAACGATTAAGTTAGAGGAGAATTACCGTTCCACGAAGGCCATCGTGGCCGTGGCGAATTCGATTATCTCCCGCAATAAAAATCAATTAAAGAAAGACGTTTTCACCTCGAATGAGGCTGGCGATGACATTGAAATCATCCGTGCCTCTAGTGATAACGAGGAAGGCCGCATGATTGCTTCTGCGATTTTCGAAGCCGCTCAAAAAGAAAACCTCACTTGGTCGGATTTCGCCATTCTATACCGCACAAATGCCCAGTCCCGCTCGTTTGAGGAGGCCTTACGTCGGTTGAATATTAAATACCGCATCATTGGCGGACTTTCATTCTATCAACGCAAGGAGATCAAAGACGTGCTCGGTTATTTGCGTTTTACCGTGAACCAGAACGATGAGGAGGCATTTAAACGTATTATTAACTTGCCTAAGCGCGGGATTGGTGATACGACCATTGCAAAAATCGTGGTGACGGCGGCAGAAAATAACGTGCCGGTTTGGGATATCGTTTCTAATATTTCGCAGTTTCAAGCCGCTCGAGGAAGTGCGGGCATCGAGGCTTTCGCTGATTTGATTAAGTCTTTCAAATTGATGGTGGAGGT
>DLPD01000020.1:932-9982 GCA_002479785.1 Cytophagaceae bacterium UBA7467 | reverse complement strand
TGCGCGAATTATATGAAGACAAGACGGTAGAAGGCCTTGCGCGCTACCAAAACTTACAGGAATTACTGAATGCCATCAAGTCCTTCGTGGATAATCCCGAGAATGAGGACAAATCGCTAGCGACCTTCTTGCAATCCGTTTCCTTGTTAACGAACGCGGATGCGGACGAAGACCCGGCGGACCGCGATAAGGTGACCTTGATGACGATTCACTCGGCGAAGGGTCTGGAATTCAACCGCGTTTTTTTAGTGGGACTGGAAGAAGATTTATTTCCTTCCCAAATGATGTTGCAATCCCAGCAGGACCTCGAAGAGGAACGCCGTTTGTTCTATGTGGCCGTGACGCGGGCAGAAAAGAAATTGCAAATCTCGTATGCGGAATCCCGCTACCAGTTTGGCCGTTTGAAAGCCTGCGAACCGAGTCGCTTCTTGAATGAATTAGATCCGAACTTTGTGAAAATGGCGAAACCCGCTGGTGCGCGCAAAGAAGTTTCCAGCTTCCGTCCGGTGCAAAAGACGGGCTTTACTGCAAAACCAGCTCCATCAGCAGCACAGTTGATTCAAAAACCAACGACGAATACGAATTACCAGCACGTGGTTTCTGCGAACTTCCAGGCTACGGATGCTTTAGCCTTAGCAGCTGGCCAAAAAGTCGAACACGCTAAATTCGGTTTCGGCCTCATCAAGCGAATCGAGGTCAATGGCGCGGAACGCAAAGCGGTAATTGATTTTGAAAAAGGCGTAGGCGAGAAGACGCTCTTGTTGAGCTTCGCGAAATTAATGATCGTTACTTAGTTTTGGGAATCGTCTTGATCCGCTGACATACGCTGTGTCACGCGCACTTTCTTAATGCGGCGCGTATCCACGGATTGCACCTTGAACGTAAAGTCTTCGAATTCGATTTCCTCACCGGCACTCGGAATTCGGCCAAAAAGCTCGATAATCAAGCCAGCTAGGGTTTCACTTTCGCCTTTGGCCTTCTCGAAATAGGCTGCCTCGATCTCAAACACACGGCAGAAATCGTTCAAAGAGGTCTTGGCCTCGAACACGTAAATATTGTCGGCAATTTTCTTGTAATCGGCTTCGACTTCATCAAATTCGTCATTGATCTCCCCTACGATTTCCTCGATGATGTCCTCCATGGTCACAAGTCCTTCCGTTTCGCCGTATTCATTCACGATGATGGCCATGTGCACCCTTTTCTCTTGAAAATCGTAGAGTAAATCGTCGATTTTCTTGTTTTCTGGCACGAAGAACGGAGTATGTAAAAGCGGCAACCAGTCGAATTTCTCGTCCTGATCGATGTGTTTCAGTAAGTCTTTGATGTACAAAATCCCTTCGATTTTGTCGATGGTCTCGTTGTATACCGGAACGCGGGAATAGCCATTCTTATTGATCAGGTCCATCAATTCGTGGAAATTCATGCTTGTATCGAAGGCCACAATGTCCCGTCTTGCCTGCATCACAGACTTCACGGAGATATTGCCAAAATTCAAAATCCCTCGCAAAATATCTTTCTCTCGATCGCTCGTGTTCTCATCTGTCGTTATCTCCAGCGCCTGATTCAATTCCTGCGAAGTCAGCGTGTAGGATTTCTTCTTGACGCGTTTCTCGATTAAGCCAGAAATGCCTAAAAGGGCCTTAGAAAGCGGAGAAAAGACAAAATTTAAAAAGCTAATCAGCGGAGCAGAATAGCGGGCGAAGTTGAGGTTATTCTGCTGCGCCCAAACTTTGGGAATCAATTCCCCAAAAAACGTAATGATAAACGTCACTCCGAACAACAAAAACAAGGTCACAAGCAAGGTCTCCATCGACTGCTGACCCAGCACCATCGAGGTTAAATAATTCGCGAGGGTAATGAAAATAATATTGACAAAGTTGATGGAAATCAACAAAGTAGCTAGTAATTGTTGGGGTTTATCTAGTAATTGACTTACCTTTTTCTCGCTGCTCACCTCACTTTCACGAAGGCTGATACGCTGATCTGCGTTCAGGGAAAAGAAAGCTACCTCCGATCCAGCTAAAACAGCTGAAAGGAACAATAGAGCCACTAAAACGAAGGAAATAAGCGCAACTGAACTCACACTAATGGAGGGCTCCACGGCGAGTAATAACAGATTGGGTAAGGGGTCTGGGTCCATATTTGGGTGAACTGATCGATGCAAATTTACAAAAAAGGGAATACGAAATGCGATATCCCCTTTTTTGTAACAAAAATTTAAAACGGCAGATCGTCCCCTTCTTCCATCATTGGCGGGAATGGATCAGCCTTCGAGGCACCGGCTAAAACCGCCTCAGGCTTGGGTCTTTCAGCTGCCGGAGCAGACGCTGCCGAGCCCTCGTTACGGCCCCCGATTAAATTCATCGAAGTCGCCCGCACTTTATAGCCTCGAACGGTTGCGCCGTTTTTATCTTGCCATTCTTCGGAACGAATTTTCCCCTCGATATAAACCTGGTTTCCTTTCTTCAAGTATTGCTCGGCGATGTTCGCTAGGTTATCCCATAGCTCTACGCGGTGCCATTCCGTTTGGTCTACGCGCTGTCCGTCCTTTCCGGTATACGACTCAGAGGTCGCAATGTTAATGTTTGCCACTTTTACACCACTAGGTAGGGCGCGAACCTCTGGATCAGCACCTAAATTTCCTAGTAAAATAACTTTGTTTACTCCAGCCATAATGATTTGTCGTTTAAAGGGTTAGCTCAGCAAGGCTCCTTGCATTGCCTAAAGGTACGTGGGCGATATGTCTTGTAAAATAGGACAATCTAAATTATCAGATATTAGGTTCAAAAGCAAAACAGGTTTTCCTTTACTCTCGAAGTCTGAGGGGCTCATCCAGCTGTATCCCTCCGGAATTTCCAATGTAAAATTATCAGGAACTTGAACGTGCCAAGCCTCGCAATGGATTTTTCGGTGACTTAACAGGTGAACGGGAGGGGATTTCAAGGCTCGGCGCTGAAAAGGCAACCATTCGGTCGAATTTTCGATTAAATAAAACTCCCACAACCCTTTCCAAATACCCTTTTCCGTCCGTTCTCGGACTAATACTTGACCCTTTTGCTCGATGACCAGGTAATTCATTTCTATCTCTTTGACCTTCGTCTTTTTCGACTTAAAGGGTAATTCGGCTACACGACCTAAACTTAAAGCCTCACAAGAGACCCGCAAGGGACAATCCGAGCAGTCAGGCGCTGGGGTGCATTGCAAAGCGCCAAACTCCATGATCGCCTGATTAAAGGTCGCTGGATCCTGGCTGGGAATCAGAGACTGCGCCAGGGAGGTAAAAACGCCACGCGCTGCAGAGGAAGCAATATCCGTTTCTATTGCAAATACACGAGACAAAACCCGGTATACATTGCCGTCCACCACGGCTTTGGCTTCATTAAAAGCAAACGAGGCGATTGCCGCTGCGGTGTAGGGTCCCACACCCGGAAGCAAAATGATCTCATCGTATGTTGGTGGGAACGAACCCTTAAAATCCCGCATGACCATTTGGGCTGCTTTTTGGAGATTTCGAGCGCGGGAATAATAGCCTAGGCCTTGCCATAATCGTAAAAGAGAAGCTTCAGGCGCTTCCGCTAAATCGCGAACAGTAGGAAAAGCGGTGATTAATCGGTCAAAATAGGGTAGCCCCTGCGCCACCCGTGTCTGTTGCAAGATGATTTCCGACAGCCATATCGCATAGGGGTCCTTGGTTTGCCGCCAAGGCAGCTCGCGCTGGTGTTTCGCGTACCAGGCCATAATTGTGGCCGAAAATGGATGTAATGGGCTTTTTTGCATGGATGAAATCAAATTTACGAAAAAAATCAGCCCGAAATCGAAAGATTTTTTAGAGAATTGGGAGAAAAACGTTACTTTTGTGTCCCTTTTACGGAAGGGAAATTGTAATTACCTAAGAATCATCATTTAATAAATTAAAAACGTGACTAAGGCAGATGTAATTGCTGAGATTGCCAGCAAAACAGGGATTGATAAGAAAGATGTATCGGAAACGTTAGAGTCATTTTTCGAAGTAGTTAAAAACAACCTAGCAAACCAAGAGAATATTTATGTTCGTGGTTTTGGTAGCTTCATCAACAAAAAACGCGCGCAGAAGATTGCTCGCAACATTTCAAAGAATACAGCGATCACGATCGATGCACATTATGTGCCTAGCTTTAAGCCAGCGAAAGTGTTTGTTGAGCAAGTAAAAACGAGTACTGACCCCACTAAATAGGCTTTAGAGCTAAAAAGGGTCTAGAAAAATGAAAAAAAACCTTTTGATCATTCTTCTGGTAGGCCTAGGGATAACTGCCCTATTGTTTCAATTACCGAAAGGTAATGTGGCGGGAAAGACACAAAATACTCCTTCGGGGGGAGCTAACCGAGACGCGGGTAGCGAAAAGACAGAAAAAGTCGCAGAGAAAGAAGAGCATGCTGCTCCTTTGACTCCGGCGCAGCTAAAAGAGATTTCAGCCTTGAAGTCGACCTTTGCCGCTGCGAAGACAGATGCCTCTCAGGTGAAAGCTTTAGAGAATTTGATGCGCGCTTTTATGAATGCGAGTCATTATGATTCTGCTGCGGTTTACGCGGCGAATTATGCGGATCAGCATCCCAGTTTGACGAACGTTTTGCGGGCCGGTCAGCTGTATTTCGAAGCACAAACCTATGCTTTGAATGCACAGAAGGGCGGTAAAATGGGCGAAAAAGCGAGATTGTACTTCTCGAAGGCGTTGGCCATCGACCCGAACAACTTGCTGGTGAAATCGAACATGGCGATGACTTACGTAGATACACCCACTCCGATGAAGGGCATTACCCTGCTTCGCGAGGTGATTGAACAAGAGCCCACGTTTGTGCCGGCGCTGTTTAATTTAGGGATATTATCGATTAAATCGAATCAGTTTGGCAAAGGCCAAGAACGATTCACCCAGATATTGAAGCTGGAGCCGAATAACCACAAAGCCGCGTTAAATCTCGGTTTTTGTTTAGCCCAGTTAGATAAAAAAGAAGAGGCTCAGAAGGTTCTGAAGCGTGTTTTAGAGCAATCTAAGGACGCGCAGGAGCAGAAGGCCGCGAAAGAGTTGCTTGCAGAAATGCAGGAGCATTGAGGTTGAAAGTCAATCTCGTAAAGTATTTAACACATTAATTCTTAACATTATGCCTTGCGGTAAAAAAAGAAAACGTCACAAGATCTCTACTCACAAAAGAAAGAAGCGTCTTCGCAAGAATCGTCACAAGAAGAAATAGTCTTCATAAATCCATTTTCCCTTTTGGAATTTGTATTTAGGTAACCCAGGAACAGGCATTTTTCGAAATGGCCTGTTTTTGGTGTTTAATTTCCTGTATATTTAGACTATATAGGCCTTAAGGCCTTGTACCCTTCTTCTTGACATAAATTGTGAGCAATGAATTAATCATTAATTCGACTCCCAAGGGGGATCGAATCGCCCTTTTGCAAGACAAAAGGATCGTAGAGTACCACATTGAACAGTCGGAACCTCAATTCTCTGTAGGGGATATTTACCTCGGTACAGTAAAGAAATTAGTTTCAGGACTGAATGCCGCTTTTATTGACATCGGTTATGAAAAGGATGCATTCTTGCATTACCATGACCTAGGACCTAATTTGCCTACCCTGCAGAAGTTTACGCGGGAGGTGATGACGAAGAAAAACAAAGTTATTCGTTTAGAGAACTTCAAGCTTGAGCCCGAAATTGACAAATTAGGTAAGATCGAGAAAGCGGTTCAAAAAGGACATTTAGCTTTAGTTCAAGTCGTTAAAGAGCCTATTTCCACGAAAGGCCCTCGTTTATCTTGCGATATTTCCATTGCGGGTCGTTTCCTCGTTTTAGTTCCTTTCGCGAATGGCGTGAATATCTCGAAAAAGATCACGTCTAAGGCGGAACGCAATCGCTTGCAAAAGCTGATGAGCTCGATTAAGCCTAAGAATTACGGAGTGATCGTGCGTACCGTGGCGGAAGGCAAAGCCGTGGAAGAAATGGAGCGTGACCTGAAAGATTCCATTGCGAAATGGGAGGACGGTTTAGCGAAATTAGTGGATGCCAAAGCTGGGGACCGCATTATTGGAGAAATGAGCCGTGCCACTTCGATGTTACGTGACTTGTTGAACAATGATTTTGATAATGTCATCGTTGATACACCAGAATTGTACAATGAGGCAAAAGGCTATGTACACAATGTGGCTCCTGAAAAGGAGAAGATTGTTAAGCTACACCAAAGCAAAACCAAGTTATTCGAGCAATTAGGCATTGAAAAGCAATTGAAAATGCTTTTTGGCCGTTCGGTTTCTTTGCCTGGTGGAGGTTATTTAATCGTGGAACACACGGAAGCTTTGCACGTGATTGACGTGAATTCGGGAAATAAGTCGAATTCAGAAGAAGATCAGGAAGCAACGGCATTAAGTGTGAACCGAGAAGCGGCGAAAGAAGTAGCTCGCCAATTGCGTTTACGCGATATGGGCGGTATTATCGTGATCGACTTCATTGATATGAAGAAGGCGGATAACCGCAAGTTAATTCAGGACATCATGCGCGATGAAATGCGCGGGGATCGTTCGAAGTACACCATTTTGCCCTTAACGAAGTTTGGCTTGATGCAAATTACCCGCCAGCGTGTTCGTCCTGAGATGAACGTAGCCACGCACGAAACGTGCCCAAGCTGCGGAGGAACAGGGAGTATCACGGCGAGTATCGCGGTCTCTGACATTGTTGAACAGCATTTGGAACACTTAGTGACAAAGCAAAACGAGAAGAAATTGACCATTTTGGTACATCCCTTCTTGAGCGCTTATTTCACGAAAGGTTTCCCTTCTATTCGCATGAACTGGTTCTTGAAGTACAAGACCTGGATTACGATCATGGAAGATTCCTCATTTGGCATTACAGAATTTAAATTCTTAAACCAAAATGGAGATCAAATTGAGATATCATCTTAGTATTGTAGCCTTCTTTTTCGGCCTTCTTCTACCCGCATTTAACTCGAATGCCCAATGGTGGAAGAAGGCGGATGAGGCAGAGAAGGAGCGTTCCAAAGGAATGCTGTTGCTCACCACCGAAGTTCAGACGGAGGCCACCGTGGCCATCAACCAGATGTATAACTTCCATTTCCCGGAAGCTGAACGTGAATTCAATTATTTAAAGATCAAATACCCCCAGCACCCGCTGCCTGATTTTCTTTTAGGCCTGATGCAATGGTGGAAAATCGTGCCTAATACGAAGAATGAAGTCTATGACGATCGTTTGATCGAATATATGGACCAAAGTATCGAAAAGGCCGAAAAGATCTACGACGAAACTGAAAACCCAGAAGCCGCCTTTTTCATGGCCGCCGCCTACGCCTTCAAAGGCCGCCTGCACGCAGAGCGCAAGCACTGGACCCGCGCCACGTTGGCCGCCAAAAACGCCCTCAAATACCTCGAATATTCCCGCAATTTTGCTGATTTCAGCCCGGAATTGATGTTCGGCGATGGTCTGTATAACTACTATTACTTCTTCATCAAGCAAAACTTTCCCCTTTTGCGCCCCGTCTTGTGGCTTTTCCCGAAGGCAGACAAATCCCAAGGAATTGCTCAACTAGAAAAGGTTAGCTACCAAGCTTTCTACACTCGAACGGAAGCCCGCTATTTCCTTTTGCAGATTTACGGTATCGAAAATATGAACGAGAAGGCTTATGGAATGGCCAAATACACTTCCGAAACCTTTCCGGACAATCCCTATTTCCACCGTGCCTATGCCCGTTCAGCCTATATGAACGGAAATATTCAGGAAGCCACCTCGCTTTGTAAGGAAATCTTGCGTCGCATAGAGATACATCAAATCGGTTACGAAGCTACCTCAGGTCGCTATGCTAGCTATATTTTAGGCTATTATGCCTTGTATTTGAACCGCGATCACGCGGAAGCGATGCGTTATTTCAAGCAGTGCATGGCCTTCACGAAGGAGACCGACGCCACGGATTCCGGGTATTATTGGGCCTCTGTTTTAGGTCTAGCCCGCATCTCCTACCAACAGCAACATTACGACGAAGCCGTCGACTTCTGCAAAGAAGTGCTCGAGCACGCCGAAAAAAAATCGCCTCAACACACCGAGGCCAAAAAACTGCTTTCTGAATCCAAGAAAGCCAGACGCAAAAAACGATAACATGAAAGCAGCCATCATCAAACAGTATTTTCCTTTCATCACCGACCAACAATTAGCCCAATTCGAGCAGTTGTTCCCCTTATACTCGGAATGGAATGAGAAAATCAATGTCATTTCCCGCAAAGACATTGATAATTTGATGCTGCACCACGTCTTACACTCCTTAGCCATCGCCAAATTCGTCGATTTCAAACCCGGCACCGAAATTCTAGACGTAGGCACCGGCGGCGGATTCCCCGGCATCCCTTTGGCTATCTTATTTCCGGAAGTCAACTTTCATTTAGTCGATAGCATCGGCAAGAAGATCAAAGTCGTTCAAGGTGTCGCAGAAGCCTTAGGCTTGAAAAACGTCCAAGCCACTCACGGTCGCGCCGAGGACGTCGAAGGCGAATTTGAGTTTGTCGTATCTCGTGCTGTGACGCGTCTTTTGCCTTTCTTCGGTTGGGTAAAGGATAAGATTAGCTTGAACAGCTACCACGATGTGAAAAATGGATTGCTGTGCCTTAAAGGAGGTGACTTGCAGGAGGAATTACAGGAGTTTGGCCGCAAGCACAAGGTGTATCATCTCTCTAAAAACTTCAAGGAGGACTTTTTCGAGACGAAGAAGTTAGTGCATGTACCGGTTTAGCGGCCCTGCGGGCCTAGTCACGACTGCGTCGTTTAGTCGCCGCGTTGCGGCCTAGTCACGACTGCGTCGTTTAGTCATCGCTTCGCGATTTAGTCACGGCGTTGCCGTTTAGTCGACTTTTGGACTTAGACTTTGAACTTTGCTCTTTGAGCATCTTGACAGATTCTGTCAATACCTGGAAAGTGCCCTAATTACCTCGAGGTTTTTTTACAATTTATAAGATATACGCATCTGAGATTAGGTCACGCAGTGACGACTAAAATGCGAAGCATTGACTAAATCGC
>DLPD01000020.1:0-862 GCA_002479785.1 Cytophagaceae bacterium UBA7467 | reverse complement strand
CGCGACTAAGTCGACTAAGCCCGTAGGGCGACAATGGCTACGCCTGCTGCACAGCCGCTTTAAACAAATCCTTCAGCGGTTTAATTTGTCTACGAGAAATCGTGACTTGGTGTTGGTTAACTAATCGGATACTCTTATTAATATTAAAATCGATCGCTTGAATCGCATTCATATTCACGATCGCAGATTTAGATGGACGGATAAATCCGCGTTCTACCAGGTAAGACTCGAAGTATTTAAGCGTTCGACAAGAAATGATCTTAGAACCATCGCCCATGTGAAACTTGGAATAGTTTCCCTCCCCTTCTACGCGAAGGATATCTTTAATGCAGATGGTTTGATCTCCTAAGGTGAGTGTGCAGTTTTGCTCTTTTCTAATGCTTATAGTCATAATTTGGAACAGATAGTGAGACAAAACTACATCCTTGCGAAGACGTATGTAACAATAATTAGGTTATTTGCGTTATTTACTATTATTGACATTATTTCGTTTATTTACCGGTAGATAAAAGATTGTTTACATATATTTTTTAACGCTTATACCATTCTATTCACAATAAATCATTTAAAATGAAGTCCCCATTCACCTAGTTTAAGGGACAGACAAAGTGAATATTTTGCTTATTTTTGGGCATTAACGAAATACGATGAAAACAAGACGATTTGGCCGGACGAACTGGCAGGTGAGTGAAGTGGGGTATGGCATGTGGGGATTAGCCGGGTGGACCGGTTCTGATATTGAAGAAGTGAATCGATCCTTAGATAGATCGGTCGAGCTAGGCTGCAATTTTTTTGACACGGCTTGGGGCTATGCGGAAGGTAAGAGTGAAGAGATTTTGGGAGGTCTTTTGAGACGTCATAA
>DLPD01000034.1:96794-127083 GCA_002479785.1 Cytophagaceae bacterium UBA7467 | reverse complement strand
CCCACCTGAATAACATTGTGCGGGGATTTGAAAATAGTCCGCGGCAGTTTGAGCCCAAACTTGCGAAAATTGGGAGCGACGTGAATTGTGGGTGCAGATGAAATTCAGGCGTATCGGTTGTTCTTTTTTGCGTTTGTCTTTGATGTAATCGATCAAGACTTGCAGTATTTCTCGCCGCTCGTTTGGGATTTCAAGGGCTAGAATTTGTTCCAAATTTTGGTTTAACGTATCCTTCATATTAGCAACATCCAGTGCCTGGGGTGCAAGCGTTTGCGGCTTGGACTTCAGCGATTTTCAATTTTGGTTTTTGTACTTCAACCGCTCCAAACGGCATACAACAAGCTGATGTATCTTGTAGCGCATAATGTGGGTCATTGAATTCTGCATCTTCATGGAAATAATAAACTTCCCATTGAACACCATCAGGATCCGTAGCCCAAAATTTATCTTGTACGGCATAGCAACAGGCCGTACCGATCTCTTCCTTCGAGACAATCCCTTGTTTTCTAGCCAATTCTAAACGTGCATGCATTTGCTCAGCCGTTTCGACTTGGAAACCTAGATGTCCAAAATTCGCTTGAACGCGTTCTGCATTTTCAATGAATGAGATAATTAATGAAGGGCTGTCTAACACGTATTTTGCGTAGCCAGGCTTCACTTTTGTGGCAGGCTGCCCGAAAAAAGTTGAGTAAAAATTCACTGATGCCGCTAAATTGCTGACATAGAGGGAGACGTGCATTCGTGGAAAAGTGGACATATTAACAACAGTTGGATTTTTGTGCAACGAAATAATGTTCAAAAAATTCCCCAAAAAGCTGGCTAAACTCTGCCCATTTTTCTGGGTTAATACAATAACAGACAGAAACACCTTCAATCGTTCCTTGAATAAAACCCACCTCCTTCAATTCGCGAAGATGCTGGGAAATGGTGGCTTGGGCCAAACCTAATTCTTGAACTAAATCTCCGTTAATACAGGTGATGGATTTTACCAAATACTGCAATATAGCCACACGAGCGGGATGGCCTAGTACTTTGGCCATTTGAGCGATTGCATTTTGCTCCTCTGTAAAAAGGTCTGTTTTGGTAATTCCCATGTCTTCTATTATTACATTGCAATATTACAATGAATAAAAAAAATAAAAAAGGCCGAAGCCTATTTTATTTTAATCCCTGTAATTCAAAGCAGGCTTACGATCCCCTAAAAGTGCCTTGTATTTAAACTCAGCTCCTTTGCGCTTCGACCATTCTGCTTTTGCGGCTTCTATTAACGCAGGATTTTTAAATAAATCTAAGGCAGTTCCCGCTAAGGTTTTGGCAGCCACCATCATCCCTTTTTTACCAATACTCGTACCACCTGCGGCTACTGCTTGCCAGCTATGAGCCGTTGTTCCAGGTACCCACGTTGCAGTTCCTAATCCAATGGTAGGAACCACCCAACTCACATCTCCCACATCCGTCGAGCCTCCACCGCTTGGATCTGGACGACCCGGAACGACAGAAGCCGTCGATGCTAAATCCGTCTGTAACATGCCCGGCGTCTGCTGAATTTGCTTTGCAAACGCTAATTCAGTTGGATTCAAGGTATATCCTCCTACCGTTTGCAAGTTTGAACTCATGAGTGCTGCTAACTTTTCATTGGGCAAAATCTCATATACCCCACCTATTACCTCTAATTCATAGCGCGTTCCCGTACCTAAAGCTGCGCCTTCTGCCGCTTTTTCTAAGCGATTCCAAACGTCCATGACAATATCGCGCTGCGGAGAACGCACATAATAATATACCTCTGCATAATCAGGGACGATATTTGGCGCTTTTCCCCCATTTGTAATCACATAGTGAATACGGGTAGAAGACGGCACATGTTCACGCATCATGTTAGCCATAAAGTCCATTGCTTCCACTGCATCTAAGGCCGAACGTCCTCTTTCTGGTGAAGCCGCCGCATGTGAAGAAAGACCATAGAAGCGGAATTTGCCTGTTTTGTTTGCCAAAGAAGAACCGGTAGAAACCGAATTCGCATCACTCGGATGCCAATGTAACATGATATCTGCGTCATTAAATAAACCCTCCCGCACCATGTATACTTTTCCAGACCCACCCTCTTCTGCAGGGCATCCGTATAATTTAATCGTACCTTTTCCACCAGTTTCCTTCAACCATTCTTTTACGGCAATAGCCGCTGCAGAAGAACCCGTGCCAAATAAATGGTGGCCACAGGCATGTCCAGAAGCACCACCCAAAGAGCGTTTCGTCGGAATCGAATCTTGCGACAGTCCTGGCAATGCATCATATTCAGCCATGATACCTATCACCGGTTTTCCTTGTCCATAGGTCGCCACGAAGGCGGTAGGAATACCTGCCACGCCGCTTTCAATGGTAAAACCAGCTTGCTTCAGGGTTTCCTGTAGGAGTGCTGAAGATTGCTTTTCTTTGTATCCGACTTCGGCGAAGTTCCAAATTTTCTGTGCGATGGCACTGTAATGTGATTCTTGTTGTTGAATTCTGGCTAGCACCCTCTTTTTGTCAGCATCTTGGGCTAAAACGTGTAAGGAAACCAAAAGGAATAGAAGTGTTTTTTTCATAATTTAGGTACAATGAACCTAAATTTAGCAGGAAGAACTTGGAAATCAAACTGGTTTGAGGTTTGGACTTCTCCGTCTACTTGGGCTCTTAGTACGCGATTAGTTTTAATGCTGATCTTTTTGGTTTGAGAAAATTCCACAATCCGTAGGTTTACGTGCTTTCCTGACTGAATAATGGGCATATAATACAAGCGTTTCCAAACAGGTATCGGGTCACAGTATAAAACATCAAGTAAGCCATCCTGAAGGGAAGCATTGGGGAAGAAATGAAAGCCTCCGCCTGCACGGGAAGAATTGAAAACCATGCAGAGAAATACCTCCCGGCCGCCTAGAATTTCATAGGTCTTAAATTTCAATAAATTCGGAATAGCGGCTAAATAATAACCCAAACCGCCTTTAAAGTAGCGAATGGAGTCCATCGACTTCAGCACTTCTCCTTCAATTCCAATACCCACGCCATTCAAGAAAAGTTGCCCATTGCAGTCTCCGGCATCGAAAGCTTCCACATGGCCAGCCATCACCGCCTCTAAATGTGCAAGCCTCGATCTATCCCCAAATAATTTCCAATAAAAATCATTCCCCGTACCGCCTTTAAATAAAGCAATCGGAATATCGACTGAAGGGTATTTATTCACAAAATAATTAAACGTACCGTCGCCTCCCATCACCCATACTTGATCAAAATCAGAAAAATGAGCAGGCCATTCTTTAGTAAACAAGGTCAAATCCCAATCTGATTTCTCTACCTTTACGGTCTCGATTACCCAAGAAAAATAGTTAGCTATCGCAACGGTCTTCTTTAGAGGATTGATAAGAAAGGCTATTTTTTGACTCATAATCATAGAATTGTTTAAATTTAACATAAAATAAATCAATATGTCAAATTCACTTCCTACCGCCATCATTACAGGAGCTTCTCGCGGAATTGGCCGTTCCCTCGCATTATTGCTCGCTCAACATAACTTCCAATTAAGTTTGGTGGCACGTAATAAAGGGGAATTAAAAGACCTAGCGGCAGAAATTACGGAGATTGGCCACCGACCACTCTATTTCGATGGAGACGTTTCTGACGAGGCATTTGTCACAGACGCTGTAGAGAAAACGGTGCATACGTTTGGACATATTGATTTTGTCATAAATAATGCGGGAATCGGAGCTTTTGGTCCTACGGAATCCTATTCAGCTAACCAATGGGATCAAGTGTTTGACACGAATGTAAAAGGCACCTTTTTATTTTGCCAAAAAGCCCTTCCCCACCTAAAAGCCGCTAAAAAAGGCCACCTCATCACGATAGCCTCTGACGTGGCCAAACGCGTTTTTGATGGAGGATCACTTTATTGCGCTTCTAAATATGCACAGCACGCATTCACTGAAGCCTTGAGAAAAGAGGTCAGACGAGATGGAATCAAAGTGAGTACGATTTATTCCGGCTTGGTGGACTCCCATTTTCATGCGGATCCTGCGGGAGACCCTTCACACGCTGGCTGGTTGAGCCCAGAAGATATGGCCAATAGCATCTATTATGTAATGAATCAACCGGCACATGTAGTGATCGATGAACTGATGATCCATCCTTTAATCCAAGAATATTAATCAAGAATTGTAGGTCAACAGTGTAGGACAGTTTGTAGGTCTTGAGTAGAATAATTAAATTTAATCTACTTATAAACCTATCCGACATGTCCAATTGGAAACCCTCTTTAAGTTTTAGCCAAATCGTCAACATGAACGTTGGATTTTTTGGCATTCAATACAGTTTCGGATTACAGCAAAGTGCTGTAAATCCCATCTATGATTTCTTAGGGGCAAGTCCTGATGAAATACCTCTACTAAACCTAGCTGGACCTGTTACTGGTTTATTAATACAACCATTCATTGGTGCGATGAGTGATAGCACCTGGCATCCTAAGTGGGGCCGCCGCAAGCCCTATTTCTTTATAGGCGCACTTCTTTGTAGCATTTGTCTGCTACTGTATCCTTTCTCTTCCTCCTTGTGGATGGCAGCGAGTTTATTGTGGATATTAGATGCCGGAAATAATACCGCCATGGAACCCTATCGCGCATTTGTCGCTGATAAATTGAATGAAGAGCAACAGCCTACCGGCTTTCAGATGCAGAGTTTTTTCACGGGTTTTGGCCAAACTTTAGCCAATCTTTCCCTTTTCATCTTTCCTATGATCTTTATCGGAAAAACGGGTTCTCTACCCACCTGGGTATATGCATCTTTCTTTTTAGGCGCGGTTTGTTCCATCGGTTCCATCTGGTGGAGTATGCACACTACCTCAGAAATCGAACCTACTGCAGAAGAATTAGCCGAGATTCGCTCTCGCAAATCAAATGTTTTAGAATCCCTATTCGAAATCTTCCACGCGATAGGTGAAATGCCTAAAGTGATGTGGCAATTAGCGCTAGTCTACTTATTCCAGTGGTATGCCTTGTTCTGTTATTGGCAAAATTCTTCGAAGAGTATCGCTCTTTCTGTTTGGAATGCGACACCTAAGGATAATCCGGAATTATACGAAAAAGCTGTTTCTTGGACCGGTTTAGTAAATGGTTGGTATAACATTGTGACATTCCTTTCTGCCTTAGCCTTAGCAGGTTTTGCCAAGAAATATGGTGCCAAATCCGTGCACATGATCTGCCTGATGCTAGCGGCAGCTGGATTTTTAGCCTTCCCTCACATTGAGAATAAGAACCTTTTATTTTTCGCGATTTCAGGATTCGGAATTGGTTGGGCAAGTATGATGGGAATCCCTTACTTACTGGTCGTTAGCGATATTCCTAAGGAGCGTTATGGCGTCTACATGGGTATCATCAACATGATGATTGTGATCCCAATGATTCTACAAAATCTTTCATTTGGCTTTATTTTAAAGCATTTTTTAGACAACGATCCCAGAAATGCCATTACCTTTGCAGGAGCTTTGCTGGCCATAGCAGCCATAGCAACTGCTTTTATTAAATCATCCCCATCTAAACAATCCGCATGAGTGTCATTTGTATAGGCGAAGCCTTGATTGATATGATTTGTACTGACAAGGGTTCCAGCCTATCAGACGGTCAAAATTTCTTGAAGAAACCGGGAGGAGCTCCCACAAACGTAGCAGCCGCCATAGGCGCCTTAGGAGGCGAAGTGAGCTTGAGTGCGAAAGTGGGAAATGATCCTTTTGGACGCCAAATGATCTCCGTGATGGAAGAATTCAACGTGAACACGAAACATGTTCATTTAGATTCACAATCATTTACGACTTTTGCCTTCGTTTCGTTACTATTAGATGGCGAACGCGATTTCGTGTTCAACCGTGGCGCTGACGCAGAATTAACAGAAGCCGAAGTGGCTGCAATTGATTTAAAGGGCGTAAACATTGTTCACTTCGGATCAGCCACTGCATTCTTATCAGGACCTTTAAATGCGGCCTATTACTCCTTGAAAGATCGGGCGAAAAAAGACGGCAAAATCATCAGCTTCGACCCCAATTACCGCCATTTATTGTTTGGCGATAAAATACCGTCCTTCATTAAACAAAGTTTGATTTTCTTAAAAGAAGCAGACTTTACAAAACTTTCAGATGAGGAAGCGATGTTAATCACGGAAACGGAGACTTTAGAAGAAGCGACAGACGCCTTATTGGACATTTGTCCTGGCGTATTTGCCATTACCCTAGGAAAAGAAGGGACTTTATTAGGATTAGCAGGCAAAACGTACATCATTCCAAGCATTCCCGTGAAACCTGTTGATACGACGGGTGCTGGCGATGCTTTTGTAGGTGCGGTACTTTATCAATTAGATGGATTAAAAATCCAGGACCTTGATTTTGCCGCATGGAGGAAGATCGTAGAAAACGCGAATAAGGCCGGCGCTAGAACCTGTGAATACCTAGGTGCCATGGAAGCCTTCAAGAACTTAAATAATAGCATTTTTAATTAATTCATTGTGTACAATTCCGCTCTTCAAAAACAGGCGAATGCGCTTGTAAAAACGTATAAAATAAATGACGCAGGCTTTCAAGAACGATTGACAGCTAACCTTGATGATATCCACACCCATTTTAGAACAATCTATGGGGATAGTCCTTTATTCACAGATTTAATTCAAACTATTTTTCAAGCCCATACGGATCGCAGCCCTGAACTCAAAAAGCGGGATGAGGCGAAAGCAAAGAAAGAGGAGAATTGGTTTTTGAGCCAAGATCTGGTGGGGATGAGTTTATACGTAGATCGTTTTGCGGGAAAAATCACCGATTTACCTTCCAAACTGCCTTATCTTGAGAAATTAGGCGTGAATTTCCTACACTTAATGCCACTGTTCAAAAGCCCTGAGGGCGAAAGTGATGGTGGATATGCAGTGGAAGATTTCCGTGTGGTGGAAGAGAAATTAGGGACGATTGAAGATTTGCGCGAGTTCCAAAAGGCCCTGCAACAAAAAGACATGTACTTGATGATCGACATCGTGTTAAACCACACGTCGCATCACCATGAATGGGCCAAGCTTGCAAAAGCGGGAATCAAAGAATACCAAGATTATTTCTACCTATACGATGACCGTCGCATTCCGGATGCGATGGAGGAAACCATGCCGGAAATTTTCCCAGAAAGTTCTCCTGGAAGTTTTACCTACGACGAAAAAATGGACAAATGGGTGATGACGGTTTTCCATCATTACCAATGGGATTTGAATTACAGGAATCCCAAGGTCTTCGTAGAAATGCTCGCTAATGTTTTATACTATGCGAACTTAGGCGTGGACGTGGTGCGTATTGATGCGCCGGCCTTTATTTGGAAACAGATGGGAACATCGTGCCAAAACCTACCCGAGGCCCATCAATTATTGCAATTGATCAAAATGTGTGTGGAGGTCGCTACCCCAGGAATGGCTATTTTAGGCGAGGCCATTGTCGCGCCAGCGCAGATTATGGAATACTTTGGCACGGGTCGTTTCGCAACACACGAATGTGATTTTGCATATAATGCCACTCAAATGGCCGTCCAATGGGATGCACTAGCCACTGGAGATATTCGGATTATGCGTACAGCACAAAATGAATTATTGCGTAAACCAAAAGGAGCCACCTGGTTAACCTACACCCGTTGCCATGATGACATCGGTTTAGGCTATGACGATTGGATGATCCAGCACGCTGGATTTAATCCCTATGATCACCGTTCCTACATTAAAAACTATTACAGTGGCGGTATCGAATCCCCTGCCACTGGTGCTCTTTTCGCTGTGAATCCGAAAACACAGGACGCACGTCTATCCGGTTCTTTGGCCTCTCTATGCGGTTTAGAAAAGGCCATCGCCTCTAAAAATGCGGCAGCAATCCAAACATCCATCGATAAAATCACGATGATGCAAGCGCAAAGTATGTTTGTGGGCGGAGTTCCGATGTTATTTTATGGCGATGAAGCAGCTTATACGAATGATTATACCTACTTACAGGATCCAGGAAAATCATATGATAACCGATGGATGCACCGTCCTATCATTGATTGGAAAAAGAATGAGGCGGTAGATAAAGCGGGGTCAATTGAAAACAAGGTATTCGCAAACCTACAGAAATTAATTAAGTTGCGTAAATCATTGAAAGTGGTGGCTGATTTGAAAAATATCCACTGGCTAGAGGTACACAACCATTCAATCATAGGTTTTGAGCGTTATTTGAACGGCGAAAAAGTATATTTCTTATTCAACTTCAGCACAGAGCCACAAGAGGTGACTTATTACGTGTTAGGAGCATATGGTGAGCGCGCAACAAGCATGAAAGATCTGTGGTCAGGAAAAACGATTCAGATAGGAATGGATCATGACCATTTAGCCATTGCACCGTACCAGTTCTACGTTTTAAAATAAAAAAACATCCCCCAAAAGGGGATGTTTTTCCAGAATCAAAATTCAATCATTAAACACTAAAAAACCGTTAGGCGGATTATAAAATTGCGTCCAAAGCCTTCTTGCTGATTCGAAGGCTTTCGAAAGCGTCTTTCGGGAAATCGTGCTCTACAAAGAAGTGCTCTAGGCCTCCTGATTTAGCTGCATCAAAAATGCGCTTGTAGTTCACTACACCCTCTCCCACCGGGAGAATATTTTTAAATGCTGAGTCAAAATCTTTGATATGGCACAAAGGGAAACGTCCTGGATGTTGTTTGAACAATTCCACGACATCCACTCCAGCTTTTGAAGCCCAACCCAAATCCAATTCAAATTTCAATAGATCTGCAGGTATTTGAGAGGCGAATACGTCAAAAGCTTTTTGGCCATCTACTAATTTAAATTCTGCATCGTGGTTATGGTAACAGAAAGTAAGCCCGGCTTTCTTCGCTAATTCTGCCGCCTTGTACATCGAAGCCACCGAGGCAGACACCTCATCCTTCGTCTCAATCGGTGTGTTCGCACAAACCAAGTATTTCACACCTGCCTCCGCTGCATTATCCACCGCTTGTTGCGCATCATCCCGCAAATTAATCATCTTAGGAAAACGTGACATATCCATCCCAGGACGAGGTTTCAATGGAGCTCCCACCACGTGATGTGAAACCCAATTTAGACCTAAATCATTATTCAAGGCCATAAACTCTTTGCCTTTCATCCCGTAAAAACCGGGCAACATCGAGAAGGCTGATTCGATTTCAGTGTAACCTAGCTCCGCAATTTTCTGGAGATTTCCCTTTACATCTTGGTCAAACTTTCCAAAAAAAGTAAATAACTGAATACCGACCGGACGATTGGTAAAGGATTGTGCTGATAAAAAACGAGGGGCTAGCAGGCTAGCGGCCACAAAAGCGCTCGACTGCTGAAGAAACTTTCTTCTCGAATTCATTTTAATAAGTTTAGAGGTAACGGAACAAAGTTAATGTATTTTAATGATACAATAAATTATTTTTTCCATTTTTCTCCAAAAATCGTCTTGAATGTCAACTCGCTAGCCTTCAGAGGACTATTATTTTTATGCCAAGCAAAATCGCCTCCGTCCTTGTGGCAATCACTATAATAAACGCGATGACCCCAGTTAAGCACTCGATCGCCCGACTGGTAAATAGGTGCATCGGCCATATTCTTATCAAAAGAACAATTCAAAAGATAAAACTGTGCCTCGCGGTGGTATCGACCTAATTTATATCCAGGGTCACCTACAAAACGACAATTTTTCAAAACCGTCTTCGCACCTTGCTCCCCTGATCCATCATGCCAAATCGCTGCACTCGTATTATGACAGACAAAGGTACAATTCTCTGCTAAGGCGTAGCCTCTCGGGCAATACAAATCCACTCCCCCTTCGATTAAACAATCATTTAAATAATACATTCCCGTGTTCACATCCCAGGGACTCACCGTGTCTCCTCCACCAGAACGTATTGTACAATGCTCAAAAGACAAGCGAGTTGCGCCAGGCATCGTGCGAATGGCGAATTGGTGACCGTCTACGCGTACGATTTTCTCTCCCTCTTTCTCCCCTTTTTCCCTAGGTAAGGCATATTTTTGGACGGTCGTAGTAGTCTCCTTTCCTGCCTCATTCAAACAAGGGATCGTCACATCTTTTGTAGCCGTAAATCCATATTCATTCAGGATGGTCATATTTCGAAATGACAAATCGTGCCCTTTAATATTCAACACGCCTGCACCATAATCATCTGGATTAGCACATCGCCAAATATCCCGCGCAATCGTCTCCCGCAAAACAACACCATCCCTGCTTTCACCCACAAAAGACAAGTGATGCTTCAATGAATCGATGAATACTTTCTCGCGGTAGTCGCCATTTTTAATAAAGATTTCTTGCCCTGGTCGTGCGGCATCTACAGCTGACTGTATCGTTTTAAAATCGACTCCTACTAGTAGTCGCTTGCGCATGAAGCGATCCATGCGATCGACCACTTGATCAAACCAATGGTTCATTAACACAAAGGTATGTGGGGAATTTTCAAAGGTATGAAACTCTGTGTGAATACCCATTTCGGCCATTTTTTGCCTAAAATCAGTTCGACCGGCGTGCATGCGCTCCACACCTGAATTCAGAAATAAGACTGGCGGATCGCTTTTGGTAACGTGACTTAATGCGGAACCTTCCTTCCAGATTGCTTCTCCGTCGATCTTATTATATCCAAAATAATAAGTCGCTGCTGACGTCCGCTTGCTATCATCTCCCTCGCCTGATTCTGGGTGAATAAAGGCAAGTATTCCATCGATATCAATCACCCCTGCAACTATAACTCCCCTACCATAGGTATTTTCATCTTGAACAGAACCGAGTAGCGCAGCCATTTGGCCTCCAGCTGAATAACCCGCCACATAGATTTCGCCTACATTTTTACGTTTTGAAACCCATTGCAACGCTGCTTGAGCGTCTAGCATGGCAGCTGGATACAAAGCCTCGGTGGATAAGCGGTATTCCACTAAAAAAACCCGGTATCCACGATCCGCCAAAGCCTTAGCCAAAGGAATATGCTGTGAACGATGCCCCGTCCTCCAGCCTCCTCCATGAAAAAATACGAGAGTAGGCAGAATTCGAGTGGAAGAATTCGCATATTCATCCACGACAAGTTTCCTAGATCCTATGACTTTGTACACTGAACTTTGCACTTTGCTCTTTGTACTTTGATAGCTGGCTAGGCGAACCGTAGGATCTTCTTTCAGCAGGTTTTTCCAAGCAGAATAATTCGCAAAGGACGTATCTGGTTTTCCGGTGATCCCTGATTTGTTTTGGGCTTGAAGACCTATGGAACCTAGTAGCAAGAAAATAAGGATATAGCGCATAATTTGTAAAGGCGAAGTTTCAATTATTCTAATCATTCTTCCTAATTTACAGGTCTAAATCGATTAACATGAAATATATACGCGTGCTCGTGGTGGGTTGCGGAAACATGGGAGCCTCCCATGCAAAAGCCTACCAAAATGTAGCCGGATTCGAAATCTGTGGACTTGTTTCCCCGGGAAATAGCAAAGAAGTATTGAATGGAGCATTAGGTGGGAGCCAAAAGCTCTACAGCGACTATTACACCGCCCTTACGGACTCTAAGCCAGATGCGGTTTGCATTTCCACTTACCCAGATACCCATGAAGCCTATGCCATTGCTGCATTAGAAGCAGGCTGTCACGTATTCTTGGAGAAACCAATTGCCGATTCACTTGCTGGCGCCATTCGGGTGGCTGAAGCCGTCCAAAAAAGTGGCAAAAAACTCGTTGTGGGCTATATTTTGCGCCACCACCCCTCTTGGATTAAGTTCATTGAAATCGCAAAGACGATGGGAAAACCATTAGTGATGCGCATGAATCTGAACCAACAATCCCACGGCTATATGTGGGATGTACACCGCAACTTGATGAAATCGCTCAGCCCCATCGTTGATTGTGGGGTTCACTATATCGATGTGATGTGCCAAATGACACGTTCCAAACCACTTCGCGTTTCGGCCATTGGCGCACGAATGACAGAAGATATTCCGGCTGGGAATTATAATTACGGTCAATTACAAATTCACTTCGAAGATGGCTCCGTGGGCTGGTATGAAGCCGGATGGGGTCCGATGATCTCGCAGAATGCCTATTTTGTGAAGGATGTTTTTGGACCCAAAGGCTCCGTTTCCATTGTGGCTAAAAATGCCGGAGGTGAAGGTAAATCTGATGACGTGGAATCTCACACGAAAACAGAATCCCTTCGTGTTCACCACGCGGACATCGATGCTAATAACGAATTTACCAAAGAAGACGAATGGGTTAACCTGACAGATGAACCGGACCACCAAGGTCTTTGCGATCGAGAACAGGCTTATTTCTTACAGGCTATCAACGAAAACATTGACCTAACGGATCACGTAGAGGATGCTGTAAACAGTTTACGCATCGCTTTTGCGTGTGATGAGTCGGTAAGGACTGGGGAGATGGTTAGGCTCTAGTTAACAGTGGGCAGTGGACAGTGGACAGTAGTCGGTAACTAAATAGTAAGTGGACTACCCAGTAATCAGTATCCACTGCCCACTGGCTACTGTCCACTGACTACTTTAAATACGTTGCTAACCAATTCTGAATTTCCGAATAATGAAACTTCGAGTTATCCGGATTTAGAATCCAGTGGTTCTCGCCTGGGAAAACAATTAGTTTGCTTGGAATTTGTAGACGTTGGTGGATGCTCCAATTTTCCAACGTATTGTTAATGGGAACACGGTAATCGTTTTCTCCTACCGTTAACAGCATGGGAGTTTTGAAATTTGCCGCGTAGCGCATCGGATTTTGTTCCTTCCAGGTTTTAGTAGGCACCCATGGAGCTCCTCCATTCATCAATTCTCTACCCCAAATCACATCCGATGTTCCCCATTGCGCCTCTGAATTGACTAAACCTGCGTGTGAGATTAAGCATTTATAATGAGAGGTAGTTGCTTGCATCCAGTTAGCAAGGTGACCACCGTAGGAAGCACCACCCGCGGCTTGTTTAGTACCATCGATATACGAAAAACGCTTGATGGCATCTGCAGCTGCTTCTTGAATTTCTTGGCCTGGGCCTTTGAATGGATCAAACTGTATATCTTGGGCAAATTTCTCACCATATCCCACAGATCCAGTGTAGTCAGTCATCACGATGACATAGCCTGCTGATCCTAAAATATAGGGATTCCAGCGGTACCCAAAAACATCTTTGAACGAACTTGCTGGACCCCCATGCATGAGAACAAAGAGTGGGTATTTCTTAGAGGCATCAAAACCGCTTGGTTTTAAAACGACTGAACGGATCATTTTACCTCTAGATGATTTGGTCCAAATCACCTCCGGTTTTTGCAAATCTAAGCCTGCAAGTACCACATCATTTGCTTTAGAAATGGCTTTCAATGAACCATTGGATGATACCCAAACCTCAGGTGGAGTCGCTACATTTTGGTATTGGTAAGCAAAAACACGAGAATTAGCGGATAAGCTTAATCCAGCAAAAGATCCCGTTTCTGCACCTAAAACAGACTTGACCGAACCATCGGAAACTGAAATTTCAACGATGCGATCCACCCCTTGGTCTTCAATACTCGCGAAGATGGAGGAACCAGAAAGTTCCATATCATTGATGGGGCGATCGAGGGAGGCGGCTAACTCTGTTTTGGCAGAAAACGTATTCGCATCAAAACGGTAAATGCGATTCAGGTAATACAATTTAGTACCGATGGCAGAACCCGTCGCAATCAGGTATTTACCATCCTCGGTATATTTAACAGAGGAGTAATCCGTCTGATCATTAACGAGCGTCGTTTCTTTGCCTCCACTTAGATTGACCGAATAAATATTCGATTTTGCCGATTGATAGGCAGTTGTGTTATAGTCCGTGGTCGCTGTAAATACGACTGATTTACCATCAGCACTGAAATGATAGGAACCTAAACGGAAACCAGGGGAATTAACCAGTGATACATTCGCCATTAAATTCACCGGCTTTGAACCTGACTTTAAGTCCATAGTGAAGATATGACCTTGTTTTTCGTCTAACCAAGAGTCCCAATAGCGAACCGGGAACGATTGATAGACACGTGCTTTGGTTTTAATTTTCTTCTTTTCCTCTGCTAATTTCTTACTAGCAGAGTCCGTGAAAGCGGTAGGGAAAACGCGGCTGGAGAAAATAATGCGTGAGCCGTCTGATGAGAATTTAACGTCACTTACCCCGGTAGAAAGTGTGGTTAAACGTTGGGCCTCTCCCCCCGAAAGCGGTAAAACGTACAGTTGAGGGGCTTCGTCGCCGTCTCGTTTAGCAATGAAATAAATCTTATCTGAAGCAGCTGACCATTGGTAATTGTCCTCGCCTCCCTTTGAATTAGTTAATTTTCTAGGCTCTGAAGATCCATCCGTTGAAGCAATCCAAAGATCAGATGTTTGCTCATCTAGATTATAGGAAGTTTCGATACGGGAATAGATGACATGGCGGCCATCTGGGGAAATTTTAGGGGCACCTACTTTCTTCAGCTTGATCATGATCTCATGTGACATAGACTTTTGAGCGTGGATAGAGAGGCTAAATGCTAAAAAGCAGGACAGGATTAGTAACAATTTTTTCATATCGGTAGTTTAGATACAGTAAATTAATTAATTTAATGTCACATCAACCTTTTTCAAATGAAAAATAAATACTATCAATTACTTATGGCTGGTTCGCTTTTAGTCAGCGGCAGCCTTTTTGCTCAAGAAAAACCTGGGAAATTTATTGATCGCGACAATATGAACCTAAGCGTAAAAGCGGGGGACGATTTCGTGGAATATTCGAATGGACCTTGGGTTAGAAAAAACCCAATCCCAGCCAAAGAAACACGGTGGGGTGCTTTCAATCAATTGCGTGATTTCAACATTAATGCCATTAAAACGATTTTAGAGGAAACCAAAGGCACGAAAGCTGCCCCAGGTTCCGTTGAAAGAAGAGTCGCTGATTTCTATGCCGCAGCTATGGACAGTTTAGCCATCGAAAAATTAGGCTATACACCAATCCAAGCGGACCTACAACACATCGCAGGATTACAATTTAAGTCACAAGTGGTAACGGAAATCGCTCGACTACGTTCTTCAGGCATTGCGTCACCCTTGTTTGGTTTCTATATCGGTCAAGACCGAAAGAATGTAGAAAAAATGGTACCGCAATTAGGCCAAGGGGGAACTTCATTACCAGATCGCGATTACTATTTAAAAAATGACGCACGTAGCCTAAAAATCCAAGAGGCATTCAAGAAATATGTAGCGACACTATTTACACTAACAGGAACACCTGAGGCACAAGCGAAAGCGAATGCCGAAACGGTCTTCCAATTAGAGAAAAAATTAGCAGAAGCACAGATGGCACGTGTTGAAATGCGTGATCCGTATAAGACTTATAACAAATTTGCCTTTGCCGATTTTAATCAAAAGACACCTGCCTTTAACTGGGCGTTGACTTTCCAAGATTTTGGTACAACGGCTCCAGATTCTATTCTAGTAGGTGCCCCTAAATTCTTCGAGGCAGCGAACAAATTATTGATCGAAACGCCGGTAGAGACATGGAAGACCTATTTAGCCTGGAATGTGTTACGCAGTAGCGCAGGCTATTTGAGTTCTCCATTTGTGAAAGCAAGCTTCGCTTATTCTCAAGTATTATCAGGCCAAAAAGTACAAGCACCAAGATGGCAACGTATGTCAGCGATGACGGACGGAACGTTAGGTGAATTACTAGGTCAATTGTATGTGGCTAAATACTTCAAGCCAGAGGCGAAAGCGCGAATGGTGGAATTAGTGGCTAACCTACGTAAGGCTTTCGCTGTTCGTATCAACAAATTAGATTGGATGAGCGCGGAGACGAAAGAAAAGGCTTTGGCAAAATTAAACGCGTTCACGCCTAAAATCGGTTATCCTGATAAATGGAAAAACTATGATGGTTTAGAGATATCTGCTACAGAATACTACGGCAACATTCGTCGGGCAGGTGCTTGGGGCTTCCAAGAAAACTTAGCCCAATTAGGGAAACCGGTGGACAGAAGCCGTTGGGGTATGACGCCACCTACTGTGAACGCTTATTACAGCCCAGTAATGAACGAGATCGTTTTCCCTGCTGGTATCTTACAATTCCCGTTCTTCGCAGCTGACGCAGATGACGCGATTAACTATGGTGGAATTGGTGCTGTAATCGGTCACGAAATGTCACACGGATTCGATGATTCTGGTAGCCAATACGACAAAGACGGAACATTACGTAACTGGTGGACAAAAGACGACTTAGCGAAGTTCAAAGCGAGAACAGAACTATTAGGCAAGCAATTTGATGCTTATACCGTTCAGGACACCATACACGTGAATGGTAAATTAACGATGGGCGAGAACATCGGTGACTTAGGTGGTCTAAATATGGCCTACGAAGCGTTCAAAATGACGAAACAAGGAAAGTCTAACAAGAAAATCGACGGCTTCACTCCAGATCAACGTTTCTTCCTAGCGTGGGCTCAGGTTTGGAGAGGCTCTTCTCTTCCTGAAACAGAGGCACAACAAGTATTAACAGATCCACACTCGCCTAACCAATACCGGACGATCGGTGCTCCAGTGAATATGGATGCTTGGTACAAGGCATTTGATGTGAAACCAGGCGATAAGCTGTATAAGAAACCAGAAGATCGCATTAAGATTTGGTAAAATTAGTCCGGAGGAATTTAGTCCGAGGTCCGAAGGAATTTAGTCCGGACTCTTTCCCTCCGGACTTCTTAAACAAACAAAAAAGAGGCAGCCAAATGGCTGCCTCTTTTTTGTTTAACCCTATTTCCTTTTTTACGCCTTACTTTACGTATTTCTCTAACCATTGGAATTGCTCCCATAGTAAGTGTAATACGTTTTCTTTTCCTCTGTAGCTATGCGCTTCGTAAGGTAAGTAGACAAAACGAGCCGTTCCTCCGTTACCTTTCAAAGCTGCATATAAACGCTCGGAGTTGATCGGGAATGTACCGGTGTTATCATCTTGCTCGCCGTGCACTAATAAAATCGGTTCTTTGATTTTATCTGCGAAGCTGAATGGACTCATTTCATAGTATAATTGCGGAGCTTGCCAGTACGTTCGGTCTTCGTTTTGGAAACCGAAAGGAGTCAATGTACGATTGTATGCCCCACTACGTGCGATACCTGCTTTAAATAAATCCGTATGCGCTAATAAATTTGCTGTCATAAAGGCACCATAGCTATGGCCACCTACGGCCATCCGTTTACGATCGCCCACCCCTAATTGCACTAAATGGTCAATTGCCGCCGAAGCATTTAAACGTAACTGATCAACGAAATTATCATTTGGCTTTTTAGAAACATCCGTTGACACTATTGGCATCTCTGCATTGTCTAAAATGGCATAGCCTTGTGTCGCATAAAAAATAGGAGAAGCCCAGCTTAAGGTTGTGAAACGATCTTTGCTACCTCGAATCTGCGCCGCATCTGCTGCAGAATTAAATTCACGAGGATAAGCCCAAATCAATACGGGTAAGGGACCATCTTTCTCTTTATTGTAGCCTTTAGGCAAATACAAATCGCCCGTTAAGTCCACGCCATCCGCACGCTTGTATTTGATTTTCTCCTTAGTGATTCCCACTAAATTCGGATAGGGATTTTCAAATTGAGTCAAAGCCATATCCTGAGATGGGTTTAATAAGTGCTTGATGTAGTAATTAGGCACCTCTGTCTGAGATTCCTTTCTACTTAAAACGATCAATTTATCCGCATCAATTACTTCCTCTACTTGTTCGAAATAACCTGGTTTCGCACGCCAAATAATCTCATTCTTCTTCGTCGCTAAATCAAACTTAGAGATAAACGGAAGATCACCTTGATCAGAAGAACCCACCGGATTGTTCATCAAAATTTTAGTCCCGTTATCCGTTAATTGAATCACCTCACGACCTAAGGCATTTTTTGTCATAACCGGACTGCCTGGATTTTTGTAGGCATCCGTCAAATTCCGTTCGTATAATACCTCCATCGTTCCATCTGCTGGAGAATAGCGACTCACTTTGGAAGTTTGCTTGCCACGTAACACTTCCGTTACTAGAGCCACTTGGTTATTTCCCCAAATCACCCCAGCAAAACGAGTCTTTGTCTTAAATAATTCTTTAGCCTCTTGCGTAAATGGGGCTGACAAGGAATAAACGGCATCGTGAAATGCTACTTGCTTTTTAATAAAACCACTATCTAATGGCATCGCATACACTAAGGAAGCAGGCTCATCATCCCTCCAATCAAATCCACGCGGAACATTTTGCACATTATCATTCCCAGCCGGTGCGCTCTCAGCAGAGGGAAGTTTAGCAATTTCTTTGATGGTTTTTCCGTCCAAATCCAAGACTTTCACCGACGTAGGAAAACCATAAGCCGGTACGGCATAAGAGAAGGGCTTAACCAAGGTACGTGTTAATATATACTTTCTGTCCGGCGACAATTGGAATGAATTAAATAAAGCAGGCTCCCCAATTTTCTTGTTCACACCGTTTTTATACAACACTAATTGGGACTCTGCATAATAGGAGAATAAACTCTCATCGTAAGGCGATTTAATCAAATCCTGGAACGTCGGTCTTGGTGCCGCCTTTCCTGCATTTTGTTGAATAGTAGGCCCTTTAGGTGTGATAGGACGCTTAGGAGCACCGTCTGCATGGTGCGTAGTCACCTTGTAGAGAAGGGTCTGATCATCTACCCAAGTAAAGGCATTTCCTAATACTAGATTTAAGGGAGCATTATTAACACGGGTGGCATTTTTGGATGCCAAATCAATCACGTATAAATCCACTCCATTCACCTGAGTTTGGGTAAACGCAATCTTCGTTTCCGACGGATTCCATGCGATTGATCCAGCTGCTAAGCTTTTAGGTAAACCTGCGATTTCTACTTTCGCTCCAGTACGAATGGATTGCAGGGTAATGCTGCTGATAGAACTTTGGCGAGAAGGAGAAAAATTTAAGGGATTCAAGCGAAGACCCGCTATTTTCATTTCTGGCTGACCTAATTCCTCTACTGTCGGGTAGGAATTACGACCTAATAATAACAAATAGGATGCTTTCGAATCAATACGAACTAAAGGAGTAGGTTTCGCCAGCAATAAGTCCGCTATTGCTTTAGGAGGTAACTGATAGGAATCGTCCTGTGCGAACGTAGGAGATAAAGATAGGACGCTCAGCGCCGCAATAAGCCATGTTTTTTTCATAGGATAGATTTAAACAAAAAAAGGTGGCTAATAAATTAGCCACCTTTAAATTACAAAATAAATTATAATGGATTTTGTACGATCGCTGGATTTGCATTAATCTCACGACGAGGAATTAAGAATTCCCAACGTACATCACCAGGCGCCACATCAAATAACAAGGCAACCGAAGCAATCGCATTTGTACCATTTCTATTCAATGCTGCATTTGTACGCTTCAAGTCTAAGAAACGATGTCCTTCACCCCAAAGCTCAATGCGACGTTGCAATAAGATCTCATTAATCAAGGCTACACCCGTATTAGTTGACTTTACATAGCTTGCATCACGTGTTTTAACTAAATCAAATAATACCTGAGAAGCTCCAGCTGCATCATTTAAACGTGCCTTAGCTTCTGCCTCAATCAAATACATCTCAGCAGCACGCATGTACGGAACATCTCCTTGGGCAGAAGTAGATGGCGTACCTGGCAATCTAAATTTCTGATTCAAGAATTTAGGACGAACACCACCTGGAGGAACGATTGAGTTCGCAGCAGTTGGATTTTCTACCCACATTTTTGAACGAATATCCGTTGTAGGAATCTGAGCATATAACAGGTTATTAATTACCTTAGGATAGGTTCTGATAACCGTAGAGTTATAATTACACGAAATGTAAGAGTGATAAGCACCAAAATATTCCGTTTGATCTTCTAAGTGATCAAAACCCCACATCCACTCAGGGTTTGTTAAATCTTGGAATCCATCTTGGTATTGTGTTGCCGTCATTGGAGCGTAACCAGCACGTGCCTCTGCAGCAAACTTAGCCGCGTTAGCCCAATCTTGTTGCACTAATGCAACTCTTGCTTGCAAACCTTTTACCACACTTAAATTGATGTGCGATTTATTTACACGTGAAGTAGTTAATAAAGCCGCAGCGTCTGCTAAATCTTTATTAATTTGTGTATACACTTCTTCTACGGTATTACGTGGCTTTCCTTCTGTTGTAGGCTCTAATACTAAAGGTACCCCTAATTGTGAATTAGGTTTAGCCGTCGCATCATAACGCTTACCGTACAATTGAACCAGATTAAAATACCCAAACGCACGAAGAGCTAACGCCTCACCTTTTAATCTATTACGATCAGCTGCCGGACCTACCGCTTTATCTATGTTCGCAATTCCAATATTTGCATTACCAATAATACGGTAATACATTTCATATGGAAATTGTACCATCGTGTTAACGTCAGAACGGTGTGCTGTCCAACGTGTCTCTCCTACGTGCCACGATGCAGCTGTAGTTCCTATCACCATGTCCTCACCCATATGATCTAAAATAATCATCATGGCTGGGTGACCTGAATGGCCCTGAGAACTCAAATAACGTACGATAAACGAACGGTAAATACCGTTAATAGCAGCTGATGCATTCTTTGTGGTAGAGTAAGCTGACCCTGCATCAATACTAGCCGTAGGGGTAGTATCTAAATAAGCTTCCTCGCATGATGAAAGTAATAATGCGAATACAAGCGAAAAGTAACCTAAATATTTCTTTTTCATGATTCTATATTATAAAGAGAATGATAGACCTAATACTAATGACTTCGCAGGACTGTAAACATTACTTGTTGTTCCTCCAAAGTTCTGCTGAACGTTCATACCACTTCTACGTGATAACATTAAGAAGTTTTCACCACTCACATACACCTGTGCGTTGTCAATTTTCAAACGATTCATCACCGACTTAGGTAAACGGTAAGATAATGTTACCGTACGAATGTTCATAAAGCTTCCATCAATTAACCAACGGTCTGATGCAGCATCAAAATCCGCCGTTCTACCCGCATCCATACGAGGAACATTCGTAATGTCCCCAGGATTCTGCCAACGCTTCAAGATATCCACGTGCTTCGCATTATGGTAACCCGCTCCCATTAAACCTGCATAGGCTGCATCATAAATTTTTCCACCTAACTGGTATACCATCAAGGCAGATAAAGTGAAACCTTTGTAACGAAGTGAGGTATTCACAGAACCTGTTAAATCAGGAATGGAAGTACCGTTATACCAATAACGTGCATTCGCAATGTTATTCGTTAATGTATCACCATTAGCCGTAATTCGAGAGTTAGAAGCTACATAAGAGATCGCACGGTATTCCGCTACACCCGTCTCTGGGTTTACCCCTTTGTACTCACGTAACCAGTAGTCATATAAAGAGCTACCTTCTTTTAACTTCTTCGTACCATCGATGATTTCCTTGCTTTCAGCAGGCATCTTCGTGATCTTATTCTCTAATTTTGTCGCATTCAAATCAATATTCCAAACGAAGTCTTTCGTACGAACTAAATCTCCTGCTAATTGTAACTCAATACCACGGTTGTACATCGAACCGATATTACGTGTCTCTGTACCAATACCTACTGATAATGGAAGAGGTACTGCAAAAATCAAGTTTGTAGACTGACGATCAAAGTATTCAATCGTACCTGACACGCGGTTCTTAAATAAACCGAATTCTAAGGCCACATCGAATGCCGTATTTGTCTCCCACTCTAATGATTTACTTCCTAAAGAGGATTGTAAAATACCTGGCTCTGTCGCATTGTTCCAACCTAAAGCATACAATGGCTGCCATGCATAGTTGCTGATACCACCATCGTTACCTGTTTGGCCCCATGAACTTCTCAATTTTAAGTTATCGATAAAAGTCAATTCCTTAATGAAGTCCTCTTGATCTAAACGCCAAGCTGCAGAAGCTGAGTAGAATGTACCCCAACGCTTATCTTGATAGAATTTCGAAGAACCATCACGACGAGCAGAGAATGAAACAAAGTACTTAGAATCATAATCATAGTTTAAACGAGAGAAGAAACCTTCTACACGACGGATATCGTATTGAGAGGTTAAGTTCGTTGTAGTTGTGAAGTTAATTAACTCATAATTACCATCTAGGATTTGCTGAGAACGAGAACCATCTAGGCTATTAGATACTAAATTGTAGTTTTCATGTCCTACTAATGCATCCAAATTGTGCTTTCCAAATGAGTGATTATAGGTTAACAATTGAGATAAGTTATAATTTGTAATATTCTCAAATGTGTTAGAGGCACGACCCGCTGGAGCACCGTCACCAATTTCTGGATTTCCAAAAACGATCGAGTTCGCATTCGTGATATCTACCCCTACACTATTAGTGAATTTAAAGTCTTTCAAGAAAGAAATCTCACCATAAGCACGTCCTCCAAGTAAATTTCTACGGAAAAAGTTTTCATTTAACTCTGTTTCTGCCACTACGTGACGACCACCATATTGAGGACGGTTAGATAAACCCAAAGCACTTAAGTTACCATAATCATAACGACGTCTTCCATTTTCTAATGTCAAGAATGAACCAGGGCTTGCCGGATCATAAGCATAAACGGGATAAATAGGCGCTATACCGCGTGTAAAGAAGAATGGATTCACAAAAGAAGTTCCCCCATCCGCTGTAGACTGATTAGAAGTCGTTACCGTTGTATTCATGTTAGCACCCACTTTGAACCAATTATTCATTTGGGAATTCACGTTTAAACGAGCAGTAAAACGATCGTAATCTGATTTAATTTGATATCCTTTATCATTCAGATAAGATACAGACAAAAAATAATCCGATTTTCCATTTGAACCAGAGAAATTAGCATTAACCTCGTCACGAATACCCTGACGCAATACTGCTTTTTCCCAGTTTAAATCATCTGGATTATAAATTAATTGAGCAGACGAATTTAATTTACCATCCGTACCCACTAGTTGCGCAAACGGTACATTATAAACGTTATATCCCGTACCAAGAATTCCACCTAAACCTGATGAGGCTGTTGCATTTGCTGTGGCTAGTGCAACAGGATTTGAAGCTCTATAAGCTAAGCTATTACGGTAACCTTCCCACATTAAAGGATAATAATCAGCTGCACCAACACGATCATATTCAGGAAGCGCACGCGTGTTAAAACCTTTCGTATACTTAATGTTGATCGTATTTTTACCTTTGGTACCCTTTTTAGTGGTTACCATCACAACCCCATTCGCAGCACGCGCACCATAAAGTGCAGTGGAAGCCGCATCTTTCAATACCGTAATCGACTCAATATCATCATTATTTAAATTCGCGATACTAGCTGAGTAGGGCACACCATCCACTACATATAATGGGTCATTCGAAGAGGAAATCGAACCAAAACCACGAATACGCACCGCTGGAGCGGAACCTGGCTGACCAGAAGTCGACGTAGTCGTAATACCTGGTGCAATACCTTCTAGAGCTTGACCAATGTTAGTAATGGGTCTAACGCCTAATTTCTCTGCACTTACCTTCGCAGAAGAACCCGTAAAGGATGCTTTCTTAGCGGTTCCGAACGTCGTGATAACCACTTCGTCTAATGTAGAAGAAGTAGATGCAAGTGAAATATTAATCACCGTTCTATTTCCAACTTTAATTTCTTGTGGAGCATAACCCACTGAACTAACAATTAACACGGCATTCGAAGGTACCGTTAACTTAAAAGCACCATCCACATCCGTGTTAGTTCCTTTATTAGTACCTTTTACTGCGATGTTAACCCCCGGCAAAGTAGAACCGTCATCTCCGGTCACCTTTCCTGTGATTGATCTGTCCTGTGCAAACAATGGAACCATTGCCGTCAGCCACAAGACCATACTTACTAGTAGCGTTTTTTTCATAATGAACATTTTTAAAATGAAGGATAATGTTATGAACCTCAAATATATTGTTTAAGTTTTGGTCATAATAATTAAACAATTATATGATATTCATAAAAAATATTTATGCCAATCAAAAATCGTCCTAAATGGTGAATGATGAATGAAAAAATGATTAATACAGATTATTTTAAAGAAAACAAAAAAAGGGCAACCCTTTCGGGTTGCCCTTTAAAATTCATTCTAAAAACTAGAATTAGTTTTTATCCCAGAATAACTTCGTAGTTAATACGTCTCCACCGATTGCTGCTGCAGCCGCTGTGTAAGAAGTACCATTTAAAGTTTGCTCTGTATTTGGATATGTTAAACGTGTAGGGAATCCAGATTTTGCATTTACTGGTGCAGTGATTACTGGATAGTCTAAACGACGTAACTCCGTCCAAGTCTCGTATGAGCGGTTGTAAAGAGCAATCCATTTTTGTGTACCAATTTTTTGCTTCCAGTTACCTGCAGCCGTTGTGTAAGCCACTTCTGGCTGAGCTAAATAGGCCGCCGCATCCGCTGCAGAACCACCCCAATATAGGATAGAAGCAGTGATCGCATTATTGTAGTGCTGCTCTGCAGTACCAGCTACATTAAATCCTCTTTCCTTTGCTTCTGCGCGTAAGAATTCAGTTTCAACGTAATCTGCTAATACGTAAGGAGCATCTGCTGCAATTACTTTTGCACCTGCACGTGAGAAATCTACGTACGTGTTCACTTTACCTACAATACCACCCGCATAGTTACCCGCATTGTTTGTAGAGAAGTAAGCCGATTTACGTGGATCATTCCATCCGATTAATTTGTCCATTAAATCTTTCGCCGCGATATAATCTTGACGACCTCCTAATACAATATCCACATGTAATGGATTTTGATTAGGTGAAGCTGATAAATAAGTAAATAAACCATTATCAGAAGACGCGGAGATAGCGCCTGCATCAGATGCCTCAACAGCCGTTTTAGCTGCACTTGCGTTTTCATCTGCTACGATCATTGCTAATTTCATACGCAATGTGTTAGCAAATTTAACCCACTTCGATACTGAGCCTTTGTAGACTACATCCTCGCTAGAAGTAAAACCAGCGGCAGAAGCATCTAACTTCGCAATGTCTGCATTTAATCGAGTGATTAAATCAGCAGATACCGTTTTAGCATCATCGTATTTAGGGAACAACTTAGCTGCATTTAAAGCCTCTGTGTAAGGAATGTTTCCAAAAGAGTTCACTAAAATTCCGAAAGTATATACTTCCATGATATCCAAGATGGCTAATTTATTCGCTTTCTCCTTTGGAAGCAAAGACGCATCTGCATTGATTAAACGAGATGATTCACGTAAATCAGCTAATACATCACGGTACATACCATTCCACCATTGGTTAGGAATAGCACGTGTTTGGAAATCATATTGAGCCTCATCTTGGTATACGGCCATTGCCCATTGGCTGGTCGTAAAACGGAACACATTTGTGTTCACACTAGCGGTAGCTAAGTTCCCTGCAAGAGACTTAACTGCATTCGAGAACAAAGTAGGTGCAGGAATAGCTGCTGGCTTCTTAGTCTCTACGTTTAAGGATGCAAGATCCTCTGTACAAGCTGATGCAAGAAACAAAAGCGGTACAAATACTAAAAATATTCTTTTCATCTGTATCAAATTAAGGATGATTAAAACAACAATTTCACGTTAAATCCAATCGAACGTGTCGTAGGATACGCACCTGATTGATATCCTTGCAAGTTACCTGCAGAAAGATTCTCCTCAGGATCAGAGTGAGGGATGTTTTTGTAGATTAACCACAAATTACGTCCATACACTGATAAATCAACTCCTTTTATTCCACCTAATTTCGCTACAAGCGCACGAGGTAAAGAATAAGTAAGGTTAGCCTCACGTAATTTCACATAACTTGCATCATACACAAATGCGTGTTGTGGATTGTAAGCATAACCATACGTACCGTACCAGTTTTCAACACGGATGTCATTAGGCGTACCATCTGCTTTCACACCTGGCATAATTACACCACCGCCAGCAGAAATTTCATTACGAGATGGATTTCCTTTATCATTCAATAAAGCTGACTCTTCTAATACACCCGTAGCAGCACCATAGTACTGGTCTAATGAGAATACAGAACCACCAGATTTCACATCAATCAAGAAACTAAATGTTACATTCTTATAACGGAATGAGTTGTTAACCCCGCCAATCCAGTTAGGATTTACATTACCAATGATATTGGTTGTTGTTGTCGTCACATCATAACGTCCATTTGCTTTCACTAATTTCTCGCCATTCAATGTCTTCCAAGTTCTACCCTTTAAAATTCCATAAGGCTCACCAACTGTTGCGTTTAATGTAACACCTCCTTGGAATGAAGCTAATTGTAAGTTTTGGCTTTCATTATAGAGGCTTAATACTTTGTTACGGTTACGCGTAAAGTTTACGTTTACATTCCAAGAGAAATCAGCTGTCTTAATCGGTGTTCCATAAAGACTAAACTCAATACCATTATTCTCAATATTACCCGCATTTACATACGTAGAATTATAACCTGTTGATGTTGTAACAGAAGCAGGTAAAATTTGATCTAAGGTATTTGTGTGGTAGTAAGTCGCGTCAAAACCTAAACGATTTTGCAAGAATGCCATTTCTAAACCAATCTCTTTAGAGATAGTTTGCTCAGGCTTCAAGTTTGGATTGTTTTGAGTTCCTGGAACTGAGAATAAGATCGTAGAACCGAACGGCGCTGGTTGATCATATACATTTGAGATGGATCCCCAAGGAGCATCATTACCTACTGTAGCGTAGTTAGCACGCAACTTACCAGAAGTTAACCAAGGTAAATCTTCAATGTGGTGAGAGAATAACCAAGAAGCAGAACCAGCATAGTATAAGTATGCATTATTAGCTACTGGTAATGTAGAAGACTTATCCTGACGAATTGTACCATCTAAAGTTAAGAAATCTTTGTACGTTAATGTAGCACCACCGAACAAACCAAACACTTCGCGTGGATTGTACGACTCAGATGGAGCTGAAACAGTTCCTTTTGAGTTAGCAATCGAATACAAACCAGGTACGATCAAACCACCATTTGTGATAGCATAAATCGAACGATTTAATGACTTACGTAAGTTTAAACCAGCTAATGCTTTTAAGTTTAAATCTTTTGTTAAGTTTTTGTCAAAATTCGTAATTAAATCATAGTTGATTTCCTCGAAGTGACGATCATAACGAGAATACTCTGCTACGTCTGTAGAACCTACAGCGATACGCTCCTCTTGGAATTCATCATAAGTATCCATGGTGATACGACCCATTACATTTAAGTAATCAGTGGCTTTGTAATTCAACATGGCGTTTCCAAACATACGTGTACGTGTATCGTTCTCATAATTTTGGTAACGAGTCCAATAGTAGTTATCTGTGTAGATTGGCTTCAAACCAGCCGCTGTAGAAGGATCTGACCAGTTCCATGTAACGTTTTTGTTGTTACGGAAATAAGCTTCTTTTTGCTCTAAGATATCTACGTTCGTTTGATACCACTGACGGAAGTTTTGATTCACGTTCAATCCATCATAACCTGTACCATAACGACCTAAACCATCTACAACTGAGAAGTTAGCCGCCGCAGAAGCTGTTAATTTAGAGGAGATTGCATACGTACCTGATAAGTTCATGATGTTTTTAGACACCTTAGAATTTGGCAAAGTACCACGATCTTCATTACGCGTAAATCCTAATTTAAATGTACCCTTATCTGTAGCGCCATCTAATGAGATATTTGTATTGTTAGAAATAGCTGTCTCATAGAATTTATCTGGAGTATTTGCTGCTGCAACCCAAGGTTTCGCTTTTTGGTAGTTAGGACCAGCAGGATCAAATGCATCCCAATGATAAACCTTCAAGCTAGGATCAAATTTCGTACCATACGAAGCATCTTCAGAAGTTGGTACAACTAAATCATCTTGTCCATCACCATTTGCATCAAAATAGAAGAAACCATCTTTTTGATATGGATCTGAATAACCAGCACCATATTGATTTTGGTATTTAGGGAAAGTAGAGCGATCAATTGTTCCTACAGACAAACCTGTATTAATCGTCAAACCTAAACCTTTCTTTGCTTTTTTAGAAGTGATCATAATCACACCATTCGAAGCACGAGAACCATATAAAGCGGTAGCCGCAGCACCCTTTAATACAGTCATTGACTCGATATCATCTGGGTTAATATCCGCAGCTGCATTACCATAATCATAACCACCACGACCAGTACGTTGGTTAGAAGAGTTCGTTACCGAGTTATCAACCGGTACACCATCTACAACGAATAGCGCTTGGTTATTACCTGTCAAGGACTTAGAACCACGAATTACTACGTTTGTAGAACCACCGATGGCGTTACCTTGTGTAATTTGCACCCCAGACACCTTACCAGAAAGTTGTGAGAATGCATTACCAGAGCGAACACGCGTTAATTCCTCCCCTTTTACCTGCTGAGCAGCATAAGGTAGCGAGTTCTTAGTACGTGTAAGACCTAATGCCGTAACAACCACTTCGTTTAATTCAGAAGCATCTGAAACTAACACTACGTTGATTGAACTTTGGCTTCCTACTGAAACCGTTTGTGGTTTGTAACCCACAAAGCTGAACGTGATTGCAGCACCATCACCTACTGTAATTTTGTAGGTACCATCTGCTGCTGTGGTAGTACCACGAGATGAACCTTTTAGGCTGACACTAACTCCCGGAAGAGCTGCACCATCCTCTGAGGCTGTAACCTTACCGGTTACTTGCCTTGTTTGAGCCATCGATGTGCTGAATACAGCTAACACCAATACCCCAAGGAGTAATAGTTTTTTCATGTTGTTGAGTTTAATTAATGAAAAAATAATATAAAACGTCTGGCAAATTAGGAATTTTCCGATATACCGCCAAACATTTGGCACAAAAAAAGAGGCACTATCTAAGGATAGTGCCTCTTTCAATAAAAATTAAAAATTCTTATTTAGGATTTGTCGTAGGTGCAGAACCCGCGCCAGCTGGATTATTCGCTAATTCATTGTTAGGAACATCCCAGTAATCCAAATAACCATATTTAATGGTTGCGTTAGTAGAGATAGATGAACCATCTTTAGAAATAACCACCGCACCTGTGCGACCGTTTTCTAATACTCCCCAACGGCGCGCATCGTAGAATGATAAGCCACGGAAAGCTAAAGCCACACGACGTTCTTTACGTAATTCTTCTTTCACTACTGCCGCATTCGTAGAAGTGATCGCTGCAATTCCAGCACCTTGGTAAGCACGAACTGCATTAATGCTTGCAGCAGCACCTGCTACATCACCTTTCCACAATTTAGCTTCTGCTTTCATCAACTCATTTTCTTCATAAGAACCTAATAAGAAGATTTCAGCATTCCCAGCAGTACGGTTAACATACGTGTAAACTCCGGCTAAACCATTACCACCATCTTTAATTGCATAACGTGTGTTAAATGCATTACCACGGTCAGAGTTACCTACCCATACAGTGTATACCTTAAAGTTTTGCGCTAAACGCTGGTCACCTGCATTGAAATCTTGAATTAAACGCTCAGAGATTTTATAGGTTCCTCCTGATGCATTAGATCCTACTGCACGCGCAGCAACAGAGTAGTTAGAAGATCCAAAGATATCTCCATTTGCGTTCGTGTTACCAGCAAATACTGGATCAGAAGCACCTACACCTGCATTAGTCAACGTAAGAATAGCATCCCATTGAGCAGCAGTCATCGTAGCTGCAGGAGTATTAACTAAAATATTACGCGCCTTCATAGTGTTCAAGTTTTTGATCCACTGACCAGCTGTAGGAACCGCACCTTTATCATTTTGGAAGAAATCCGGAATTAAAGCCGAAACGATTTCCGAAAAATCCGATGATGCGCCTGATGCGTTCACAGCTGTTGCTGCTTTATCAAAATTAGCATTTGATTCAGCAATCATCGCTTCTTTCGAAACATAAACATTGTTTGTAACAGACGGGGTGTTAACAATTAAACCAGCATAATATAATGAACCAAGACGCGCATACGCTAAACCTTTCCAAGTATAAGCCCATGCTTTGATTGCATTTTTCTTCGCTGTAGCATCACCTGTAAACGTAGTCTTATCCACTGCATCTAAAATGGTGTTACACGCATTGTTTAATTGGTACATCATCGCCCACTCATGCCAACCTGGGTTACCCCCTTGTTGAGAGTTCGTGTTCACTGCACGCAATAAGTTTTTCTGCAATGCAGGGCTATTCGGATTTGGAACTTGAGTTCCATTATCTAA
>DLPD01000034.1:0-96669 GCA_002479785.1 Cytophagaceae bacterium UBA7467 | reverse complement strand
ACACCATTGTAGAAAGCTCCTACAACACCATCATAATATTTATTACCCGCAGAAGTAAATCCGTTTTTATAAACAGATCCTTGAGCTAATGCTACGATACCTGCCTCAGAAGCAGCCGTCGCAGGCGTAGGCTGATTAGGATTTTGGATGTCCAATTGATCCTTGCACGACATAACCGATCCAGCTAAAACCAGAAAGGAAAGCGCGGTTATTTTTATGTTTTTCATTTTTTTCAAATTTAAATGATACCTTTTTCTCAATTCTGAATTAGAAACCAATGTTCAACTGTACTTGGTATGAACGTAAGTTTGGCATCGTATTATGATCTGTTCCACGATCCCATGCAGAGTTAACTCCACCAGAAGAGATCTCTGGATCTAAACCAGTATAGTTAGTTAACGTATACAAGTTACGTCCTGAAGCTACTAATTGTAACTTACGGAACGATTTCAAACCAAATGCTTTCACTAAATCCACACCTACAGAAAGGTTACGCAAACGCGCGAATGAAGCATCTTCGTAAAAGTAGTTCTTCGTACCGTTACGTGAAACCTCAGCATATACCCCACGGTAGAAGGCAGACCAAGCACCTGTTTCACCATTAATTGTGATAGGTTGTTGGTAATCAGAGTGAATACCATCACGGTACATCCATTCTTTAGTCTGGTTATATACGTGTGCACCTTGTATCAAATCAACTTGTAAGTTAAATGAAACGATTCCTTTCCAAGTTAAATCTGTAATGAATGAAGCATTGAAAGCTGGATTAGGATCTCCAAAACTAAATTGTTTCGAAGAAAAATAAGGAGCCTTTGTCGACTTCTTAACTACCCAGCCATTACTAGCAACTTCGTATAAGCCACGATTAGCTTCAGCAATCGCAGGAGTACCATCTGGCAATAACGCATCCACACTATGGATCCCCAAGAAACCATATAATTGACCAATTTTCTCACCAGCACGCAATACATAACCTGTAGAACCTGCACCCGAAGTCACAACTACCTCAGCACCACCACGAACCGCTGTGATTTCTGAAGTTTGCTTTCCAAAGTTTGTAGTGAAATTCCAAGTCCAATCCGCATCTTTATAGATTTGAGCGCTCAAGCTTGCTTGAATACCATTTGATCCTAAAGAGAACGCGTTATCTTTTACTGTACCGATACCTGTAGAAGGCGCAGCATCTACTTCAAAAATCGCGTTGTCTGTCGAACGCTTCCAGTAAGAAGCTGATAAATTCACGTTGTTTAACCAAGCTGAATTTTTACCTAAGTTCAAACCGATATCCGTACCAATTTCTAATTCTTTAGAAATCTCTACGTTCAAGTTTGGATTAGATTGTGTTAATGGGAAGAAGAATGCATTTCCACCACCTATAACACCTGTATTTAAAGTAATGTAACGATCAAATGCTCTTGGCTGAATACCCGCCTCACCATATGCTGCACGTAATTTGAAATCTTCAACCGTCGTGCTGATTGCAGAGTTCTTGAAAATTCCTAATTCAGATACACGTAAGTACGCATCTCCACGAGGGAACGTTTGCGGAGTAGACGCAGCACCGAAAGCTGACGAGAAGTCCGTACGGAAACCACCTGAGATACCACCAATCGTACCATAGTCAAAGCGTTGTGTCGCTAAGTAACCATACGTAATGAATGGCTCTTTGTAATCACGGTATACTTTTGTTTCAGCTGCTTGTGATGTATTCACTGGCGTATAGTTCGGCATACCGATACCATAAGAAACATAGGATGTGTTCAAACGATTTCTATAATCAAATGCCACTTGCGTAGTTGTACGCAATGGAATGTTAATATTGAAATCTTTTTGGAAATCTGTTTTGAAAATCGCAGAACCCAAGAAGTTTTGCAATGAACTAGCATACTCATAACGGTTTAACTCACCTGTTGCATCATTACCGTTAAAGTTATAATACCAGTATTGTTGATCCATGATATTCTTGTTACCCGTTTGGTTCAAGTACGTATAAATCGTCTTGTCCGTTTGGTAGTTAATACCATATTTCGCGTCTAAAGACACAAACTTGTTAATCTCGTAGTTTAAGTTCAAACTTTGAACGATATCAATACGATCAGAATTAGTCTTCGTGTAGTAGTTAACCGCATTCGGGTTGTAACCATTCACACCTACTGCATCTCCCATGTAACCTGGGTAGTTTCCGTCAGCATCTTTCCAATCATAATCTACAAATGGACGAGAGTTGAATACAGAATAGATGATTGAACGACCAGTACCATCATTAATCGTATTCTTTGTATACACTAATTGAGTGATAGAACGCAATTTCAATCCTTTTGCTAATTCGAAACCTAAGTTAGCTGTCATGTTTGTACGGTTTAAACCACCCACATTTTTGAAAGGACCTGCGTTATCTGAGTTCGATAATGAGAAGTTGAAATCACTTTTCTCAGAACCACCTGAAATAGATAATGAATTATTGTAGTTCGTTGTAGGCGTAAAGAACATAGCGAAGTGATCATAATACTTCAAGTTCTTGTCGTAAGGCTTGTTGATCTGAACCGTAGGGTCAGTCGAAGCAAAAATTACGTTTTCACCGTATGAACCATAGATAGGATCTAATGCCAAAGGTTGGCCAGAACCACCAATTACCTCATTGTTAGCATTGGTTTTGAAACCGTGCTTATCTGCTTTACGCAAACCACCTACATTTAATGGAGTAGAGTTAATAACAGATGAAGCAAAATCAATATTCACTTTACCTGCTTTTCCCTTCTTCGAGAATAATTGAATTACCCCGTTCGCACCTTGCGCACCATAAATTGTTGCAGCAGCGGCACCTTGAATAACCTCTACTTTCTCAATGATATTTAAATCGATTGAGTTAAGATCTGTTGAACCTACCTCAACTCCATCTAATAAGATCATTGGAGAAGTTCCGCGGTTAATCGTGTTAATACCACGTAAAACGATACTAACTGGTTGACCCGGCATACCATTTCCAGAAGAGATTTGAGCACCCGCAATTTTACCTACTAACGCTTGATCTACTGATGCAGTAGGAACTGAAGGTAAATTTTTAGCGGTAATCGCTTGAACATCGATAGCCGTTGAACGCTTATCGATCGCAGAACCTGTACCCGTTACGACAACCTCTGACAATTGACGCGTATCTGTCGTCAATTTAACATCGATTACCGATTGGTTACCTACTGCCACTGTTTTTGGGTTTAATCCTACAAAGGAGAAAACTAATGTAGCTGAACTTGGTACAGATAATGAATAGTTACCATTCACATCTGACTGAGTTCCTTTACCTGTTCCTTTAATTTGAACAGTAACACCTGGAAGACCTGAACCGTCCTCGGCTGAGGTCACCTTTCCTGAAACTTTCTTATCCTGAGCAAATAAACTTGCTACTGATAATAGGGTAAACAGAAAAGTCATGAGTAAATTTTTTTTCATGAACATTTAAGTTAGGGTTGAAAAAATTTGTTGATAAAAAAATCAATTGTGGTAATATTAACAAAATGTTAATAAACAAACAAAAAAAAGATCCGAAATGGCAAATTTTCGATTGAAAAAATGAGAATAATCAGTCATTTATACTGAAAAACAATTGATTAAGCGTATAACATTTGGATAAATACAAATTATCTACAAAGTGATAAATTTTGTATTTTTCTGATACAATAGAATAATTACAAGAATTGATTTAAGATCATCACCCCTATAAGTCCGGTGATAGACACGATAGTTTCCATTAAAGACCAAGAACGCAACGTCTCTTTCACGGTTAAATTGAAGTATTCTTTGAATAACCAAAAGCCCGTATCGTTCACATGAGAAAACATCAGACTCCCTGCGCCTATGCTTAAAACCATTAAGTTTGTGTTTACTCCACCGTCAGCCACTAAAGGGTATATCATCCCCGCTGCTGTTAAGCCCGCAATCGTGGCTGAACCCAAGCAAACTCGGATAATTGCCGCCATCATCCAACCTAAAACAAGTGGATGAATAGGTAAACCCCCTAAATAAGAGGCTATTTCTTTACTTACGCCAGAAACCAACAGAATCTCTTTCAAGGTACCTGCACCCGCAATAATCAATAAAATCATCGCTACGTCTTTTACAGCCTCCCCATACACGCTCATCACCTCTTCGATATTCTTGCCGCGTCGAATCCCTAGCATGTAGGTTGCTACTACAATAGCCACTAACATAACCATAGCTGGATCTGCTATAAATTTAACAAGTGGCGAATCAGGCATTTGCACTTCGGCAATGGTAGTACCTACTAATAGGAATACGGGAAATAAGGCTGCGATGAAGCTAGCCGCTTTACTAGGCAAGTTAGTCTCATCTATCTCCACTGAAGCAAATGTTTTTAAAGGTTTGACGGGTAGATGGGCTAAGGTTTTGGCAAAAATAGGACCAGCCAATACAATCGCCGGAATGGCTACCATAATTCCCAACATCAATGTCTCCCCCATATTCGCGTGAAACTGCGCGACTAAGGCAGCAGGAGATGGATGCGGTGGCAAAAATCCATGCGCCACGGACAAAGAGGCCATCATAGGAACTCCTGCCATCAATGGTGGAATCTTGTATTGCTGAACGAGAGAAAAGATGAGCGGAATCATTAATACAAATCCCACATTATAGAACAGGGGGATTCCGATCACAAAACCTGTCAACATCAATCCCCAGGTAATATTCGAAAGCCCAAAAAGATCAATTAAAGTACTAGAAATCTGTTTTGCGGCCCCAGAGGCAGCCACTAATTTACCCAGCATAGCGCCTAGCACAAGAATAACAACCAAAGATCCAAGTGTATCACCTAGGCCTTTCTGGATAGATTTGGCAATATCAGGCAGCGGTAAACCGAAACAAACGCCCGCAAAAATACTCACGAGCAAAAAGGATATAAACGAATTGACCCTCCAGTACGTGATTAACAGTACTAAAAGGCCAAGACTAGCAATTACAATCAATAAAGTCATAGAGTGAATAGGTTTTCACTCACAATTTAGCATTATGGTTTAGAAATCGCCATAGGTTTCCTCTAAATATTTCTGCATCACTAAGATATCCTCTTTAGAAGTCAAGTCAGGCACATTTTCTGCTAATGGAATCGCGAAGAAGCCTTTGCCCTCCCCTTCACCAAACATCACGACGGAGGTAGGCAATTCTTTTTCGTTGCGGACAGGGTGAAATGGTGTTTTGGCCAAATAAGGTAAGAACGTACTCGCCTCAAACACAAACACGTTCATGCTCACGCCTAAACGACCTTGTTTCGCCATCAATTCATCTGCCTGCTCTTTCGTAGGCTTCTCAATAATCTCTAGTAAATAACCCTCTGCGTCCGTGCGGATCAGGGCAAATGCAGAAATTCGCTCTTCAGGATACAATAAACTATCCCGGTGATACGAGATTAAAGCCTGAGGAACAGGTGAAGCCCAAAGCGTCTTCAGCGCATTCACTGAATACAAATTATCTGAATTACATACAATTACGCGACCCGTTTGCCAATCTGCATGCTGTGATAAAGCTTGATAAACGGCATCTGCAGTCCCAGCTGGTTTTTCTCGATCTGCCGCAATCTGTTGACGCGCAAAAACGATTTTCATCCCCCATGTCGCGTCTTTCGACATTAAAGACTCACAATATTCCTGAGAAACCGAATCTGTGGGATGCAATAACAACATTACCTCCTCGATGCCGGCTAAATGCGCGTTGTATAATTGGTAATCAATCAAGGTCTTGCCATTCTTCCCTACTTGAATCATCCCTTTAGTCACCGCATTGGCTTGCGCTACTAATTTTGGATCTAAATCACTGTTCTCTTCCGCTAAGGCTTTCTTCATGCGAGAGGCCATACCACCCGCTAAAATCAATAATCTTTTCTTCATGCTATTTTCGTTGTTCCTTTATCTACTGTAATAATGTAGGCTTTCCCGCCTTCTTTTTCAATCGCCTCCACCACTTTTTCAGGATTTCTGGGTGCATAGGCAAACATACAGCCACCACCACCAGATCCATTTATTTTCCCTCCTAATGCTCCCGCATCCAAAGCGGCTTGAATCATTCGATTAATTTTAGGCGTGGAAATCCGCTTGTGATCGCGCAAATTTACTTGATGTTCATTTAATAACGAACCTAATTTTTCATCTGACCAAGCAATTTTCCCTTCAAACATCGCTTTTGCCTCAAGCAATAAATCACGATCACTCATATTTGCCTGCAAAAGCACCCATTCAACTTCCGTTAATAAATCACGGTATTTCGCTGGATCTTTTTCAGTCGTTAAATCAAATGCGGGATATTTCGCCTGAATTTTTTTCATCCCGCCTAACATTCCAAACTTCACATGATTCAAAATCCCCAACGTATCTTTAGGCTCCATCGAATCTCCTAGAACAAAAGTGCCTAATTCTCTGGCATAGGTTTCGATATGTATTTCCGGCACAGAAGCTAAATAAATCACATTTCCTACCGCCGTAGAGTACTGGTCCATCATCCCTCCGGGTTCTGAAAATTCGAGCACTTCTGCTTCGTAGGTGATTTCTCCCACCTGCTTTTGGGTATACCCTAATTCGTAGATTTCATTTAAAAAATTCACCCAAGACACCAGCAAGGCGGATGAACTGGACGTTCCAGAATTAATGGGAATATTTCCACTTACCGTTAATGCTAACCCTTTGTTTAGGTGATGTCCTTTCCGGTGCAACACATTTAATACACTTTTGAAATAGTCTCGTTCTTTCGTGTAGGCTATTGGGTAGTTTAGTTCAAATGTTTCTTCCGCCCCAATATCGGGCAACGAAAAATGCACGATGGAGTCCTCCCTAAAATTCCCTTCAATCTGAATACGTTTCGATATGGCAGCCGCAATGACAGGTAATCCCAAATAATCTTGGTGCTCGCCAAAAAGACAAATGCGGCCCGGGGTAGATACGATCATTATTCTCCAGCGTGTTTCGTTAAATAATCCAATTTGTACGCCCAAGTAGCAGCGATGTTTTCTGCCTTGGTAATCGCCTCTTCCGCCTTAGGTCCTTCGAACAAATCGCGAACTGTTTCACGGAACATTCCTAGCCACCGCTCAAAATGGGCAGGTGTAATCGGATGAATCTGATTGATCTGCAAATGAGGTCGCATGGGAGCTCCTTGATAGGATGTACCCTGAAACAACAACATCTCCCAAAAATCATACATTTTAGGGAGATGTGCCGAAAAATCCACGTGCATCACTTCCATAAAAACCTTTCCAACTAAATCATCTGAGGGCATTTTCGCATAAAATGCATCGACAAATGTCTTTATATCGGCTTTCGAAGTGATGTCGCTTTTCATTACTTAATTTTCACTTTTGACAGCAGATGATTCGCCACTTTAGCTCCTTGGATCACACCTTGATCTAACGCAGGGCGGAAGTGAATACCTCCATATAATCGCGAAATAGATGCCTCATCTGCCGCTTGTTTAAAGGATGTAAATTTACGTGGCGGCAACCCATAAGGAATCTCTGTAGAATCATTAAAGGCTACATTGTCTCCATATAATTTCGTCAGCACGGTAGCAGCCGCACTTGAAATAGTACTATGCCCTGAGGTATATTCTGGGAAGGGAGGTGTCTGCAAAATCGGGATCCATTTCTTATCGATGCTGTTATTTATGACGGTCTCTGGACGAATTCTTACCGAGCGGTATTTCTCATCCCAGCATGAAATAAATCCATCGAAAATCGACATCGAAGTCATCACGAAAGCCTCAGCCACTTGAACATGTGTTTTCTTTAATTGACGCGAAACTTGTCCCACAATCCCCATCCAGTGTCCACCCGGTGACATCTTTTTCGTGGCAAACATCGCGTGACCTGTAATGTTCATTTTAAATGGATTGCAATCCCAGAAATTAGCAATATTACGCTGCTCATCCGTCAAATTTTTCACCGTATTATAAGATTCCATTACCTCTTTGTAGTAAGGTGAACCTGGTGTCAAATCAAACTTAGCCGGAACTGGAGCCTGAAACTGAGCTGATGAATCAAGCCCTACTGGACGAATTTTAGTCCAGAATGGCTCTACTGCATCCATGTAGGCGGGAGGAGTGGGTGTCCATGTACCTGGTTCATTAGTCACCGTGAAACGGAAACCTCGTGTTTGTTTGTAATTATCTTTTGCTGCATATTTAAAAACAGATTCTGCAATCGAATCCCCTAAAGCAATCGAACGCTCATATACGTCATCCGGAATACCCGTTGCTTTGTAATCTTCTTCTAATTTCTTATCGAATTCTTCGTATAATTCTTGGGCGAATGTTAACTTCTTTCCCATCGTTAGAAAGGCCCGAGTAGAAGCTAATGGATAGCAATATTCTTTCCCTTTTTCTGGTTGCGCTACTTTTTCAAAACCATTAATTTGACCTACCAGGGATTTATATCCTTTTTCTCCATGAATAGCTGCCTCATAACCCGCAATACTGGCATACATGTAAATACGAGAAGAAACAGGTGGAGCAAAAATATCGTGAATGATACTTTCGGTTAACATCACTTCCGCACGAATTAAAAACTCAGGATTAGAAGCAGCTTTTTGATAGTCTTTATTCGAGCTAGAACAAGAAGCTACTAACAAGACAGCGAAAATGAAAATTATTTTTCTCATGTAGGGTTTGATTAACCTAACAAAGGTACGAAAATCATACATAAATTGGCTGACGAAAATCAGGTTCTAGCCAAAATTTCTTCCGCCGCTTTCCTCCCTGATAAAAGGGCTCCTTGCAAGGATGGAAATTCCAAATAATCGCCAGCTAAAACAATTCCCTTGGCGGCCTTTTTTAAAGCCTCATATGTATCCACCTTTTGCAAGGAGTGGGGAATATCAATGCTTTGAATTAGGGTTAATTTTATGCCAGGCAATTGTTTCCCTAATACCTCTTTAACTTCTTTTTCCGAACTACCTTGTAGGCTTGTCGCAGAATACAACGCTTTTCCTTTGGGCGCTAAATTAGGATTCACATCAGTCAAACAAGTAAAATGAAGTAGATGTTGCTCTCCCACTAAGCGCAATAATGCCGGTTCTTTTTCAGTCTTTTTGGCTGAAAAATAAAACGTTTTAGAGCCCAAGGTTTCCGGCATCTGCAAACCCAACATCTTGGCAGCCACTAATAAATCCACCGCTAAAATAACAGCCTCTCCTTCTATTATTTCTCCCGATTTCAGGGTTATACTTTTGTCTGTAATAGCGACAATTTCTTGATTTAAATTCACTTTATCTGTAGGCAAAAAGGAGGCCATTTGATCTGGGATAGCCTGCATTCCGCCTGCCGGAACCGCCGCATTTCCATACAAAAACTGCTGCAAATAATAGAAAAATAAGGAGGCAGGTTGGGTCAGCGTTTCTTGCAAAAAAACGCCCTGAAAAAACGGAATCAGAAACTCGTTCTTGAACCGATCAGAGAAGGAATAGGATTCGATTAGCTCCTGTGTTGTTTGCTTATTTCCATCTAGCGCTGGCACGTCACCTTGTAATTTGAACCAGATTTTGGCTAATGAATAGGCGTCCTTTAAGGTAATAAAATCCGTTGAAAACAAATCAAAAGGGCGGCGAAGTGGATTAAAAAACACTTGGTCTTTAATCATCGCTCCCGATTCAAAAAAATGCAATTGTAATTTAGCTAGATCTAAAGACCGTTGCACTTCCGAATAAGAGGTTTGCAGCACTTGGAAACCGCGGTCTAAAATAAATCCATCTTTCTTAGTGGATGAAACTCGCCCTCCTAAACTGGCTTGCTTTTCAAACAAAATGAAGTCTGTGTTGTTTTGATGTAAAATATTGGCTGCTTGCAAACCGGCAATTCCACCACCTACAATTAAGATCGGTTTCATAGATAAATTATATTTTTTAAAACACAGCAAAATTAAAATTGTTTAACATTCTTTTTATTAAATTGCAGTTTATAAATACAAAAATCCTGAATGGAGTACCTAATTAAGGAAGAAGGAGAGTACCGTTACATCGATGAAGGACAAGGTGAAACCCTTTTATTACTTCACGGATTGTTTGGCGCATTGAGCAATTGGGCTGGAGTGATTAATCACTTTAAGTCAAAGTATAGAGTCATCATTCCGCTGATGCCCATTCATGATATGCCTATTAAAGAGGCTGGTTGCGAAGGATTAACTGTATTCATTGAAGGTTTTGTGGACTACATAGGCTTGGATACCTTTAGCGTTATAGGCAATTCATTAGGTGGCCACGTTGCGCTTATTTACACACTTCGTCACCCTGAAAAGATCCAACGATTGATTTTAACCGGTTCTTCAGGGCTCTTTGAAAACTCGATGGGCGGTTCGTATCCGAAGCGCGGAAATTACGAATTCATTAAAGAGCGCGTTGAATACACCTTTTATGATCCTAAAACGGCGAGCAAAGAATTAGTGGATGAGGTGTTTGAAATAACAAATAGTATCCCTAAAGTAATGCGCATTATCGCTATAGCGAAGTCTGCGCAGCGTAATAATATGGCCAAAGATATAGTTCATATCAAGGCTCCTACCCTATTAATTTGGGGTTTAAACGACACGATAACACCACCAGAAGTAGGACACGAGTTTAATCGATTAATTCAAGGATCCACTCTTCGATTTATTGATAAATGCTGCCATGCTCCTATGATGGAAAGGCCGACAGAATTCAACGAAATTTTAACCGAATGGTTAAATCAGAACCCCGTCTAACATGTTAATGCTTTCACACCTAAATAATGATTTACCGGTGTTGCGCTTGACAGATTCAGTCGCAAAAGCGTCGAAAACAATCCGAGCTCAGGGTGTAAATGCATTAGCGGTAGTAGAAAATAAGGATTTCATTGGACTTGTTTCCTCCGAAATTTTAGGTCAGGCTTTCTCGCCTGAACAAACCCTTAAAGATCTAAGAAACCATTTTTCTACCTTCCGAATGGAAGAGGAGGAGGATGTGTTAGCCAGTCTACCTTGGTTTGATGAACCTAGCTTAGATGTCATTGCCATTACTAATGGGGAAGGCTCCTTTAGAGGTTATTTGACCAAAAATGAAGTAGGAAATCTCCTGTTACATTCAGGTCTAGAAAATAAAAATGGAGGAATTATCCGTGTCCCTTTTCAAGCATCACGAGATAGCCTTAGCACAATTATTCGGATTATTGAGGAGGAAAATGGGTTTATCGTGCGTAGTTTTTTCCAAGAACCGAATGTGGTACTCCAAGTACAAACGGAGGCTTTTGGCAAGATGATAACCAACCTGGAAAGACACGGAATTTTCATTGAAAAGGCCTTTGTTTTTGGGGAGCAACTAGAAATAGATCAAGATCGTTTTGATCATTTAATGCGTTATATTGACCTATAATGAGCGTACAATTAGCCATTCACGGAAAAACCTTTTCGGCTGAAACCAAGCCCTTAATGGAAAAAATGTGGGCGGATATTTGTGCCAAAAACTGCCAACCTATCCTCTCCGACTTCTTCAAAAATCACCTCCGGGAACATGGTTTCTCGGTGGCGGAAGTACCTAGCTATTCCATAGAAAAAGGGTTAGAGTCAGCGGATATGGCTTGGAGTATCGGAGGTGATGGAACGCTGTTAGAAACATTGACTCAAATAGGGGCAAAAGAAATCCCCATCTTAGGTATTAACACCGGCCGATTAGGCTTTTTAGCCACCTTATCACCTCCAGAAATAAGTGCCGCATTAGATACGGTTTTACAAGGAAATTACCGGATTGAAAATAGAAGCTTGGTTTCCGTAGAGTCCGAGGTTGACTTTTTTGATGGCAAAGGATTTGGCCTAAATGAAGTGGGTATTATGAAGACTGATACGTCCTCCATGATTACCATAAAAGCATTTGTAGACGGCAATTATTTAAACTCGTATTGGGCGGATGGCTTGATCGTTTCCACCGCCACTGGATCCACCGGTTATTCCTTAGCGGTGGGAGGTCCTTTAGTTATCCCAAGTTCCGACATATTCATCATCGCACCCATGAGCCCGCATAATTTAAATGTGCGCCCGCTCCTCGTTTCTAGTTCCGCGGTATTAACTTTTGAAGTAAGTTCAAGAAGCAAAAACTTCCTAATCTCATTGGATTCCCGTTCCAAAGTAATCGACAGTCATTTCAAAATTGAAGTCAAAAAAGCACCTTTCTCCGCGAAATTAATCAAGATTCCCGGGGATGATTTCTTGCAGACGCTAAGGAGTAAGTTGAATTGGGGGCTAGATGTCCGTAATTGATTTTATTCATTAAAAAACGTGCCTAATTCATTTTATTCATTCAAAAATGCGCTGCGCGATATTTTTCAAATGAACAAAATGAATTACTCTTATTGCGATTTAGAGTTGCTTTAGATTTCTAATTCACAAAATTATTGCGCAGCACAATTTTAGAATTAGAAAACTAAAGCAATCGCTTTAATTCATTGAGCTTCAGCAACGCCTCAATCGGCGACAAGGAATTCACATCCAATTCCTTTAATTGATCCTCGATTTTTTGGAGACCCTCCGGAATTTCAGCGCCGAAAAGACTCATCTGGTAATTAGCCTTCGGCATCTCTTTCAGCTTGTCGATATTCTCTTCCAAAACATGATCTTTTTCGAGATTTTGCAGAATTTCATGAGCACGTAATACGAGAGAGGTAGGCATCCCTGCTAATTGAGCCACATGTATACCAAAACTGTGTGCACTTCCTCCCGGCAATAATTTGCGCAAGAAGATGATTTTATTCCCCACTTCTTTTACCGAAACATGGAAGTTTTGGATGCGCGGGAAGTCTTGCGTTAATTCGTTTAACTCGTGGTAGTGGGTGGCAAAAAGCGTTTTAGCCTTATAGGAAGGATGATTATGCAAGTGTTCTGCGATCGCCCAAGCCATGGAAACGCCATCATAGGTCGAGGTTCCACGACCGATTTCGTCCAATAAAACGAGGGAGCGAGACGAAAGATTATTCAGAATCGCCGCCGTTTCAGTCATTTCGACCATGAAGGTGGATTCGCCTTTGGATAAATTATCAGAGGCCCCTACTCGTGTGAAAACTTTGTCCACTAAACCCAAGGTCGCAGATTCAGCCGGAACATAAGATCCCATTTGAGCAAGCAAAACAATCAGTGCTGTTTGCCGCAATAAGGCTGATTTTCCAGCCATGTTAGGGCCCGTAATCATCATGATTTGCTGGGTCTGATCATCTAAATAAATGTCGTTAGGAACATAATTTTCCCCGGCTGGCAACTGTTTTTCGATCACCGGGTGACGTCCACCCTTGATATCGATTATCTCCGTTTCGTTCAACGTTGGACGAACATAGTTATTCTTCTTCGCCACATAAGCAAAGGAAGTCAACACATCAAGTGTCGCAATTCCCAGCGCATTCTGTTGAATTTGAGTCAAAAACCCTAAAGCTGTTTCGACCAATTCTTGAAATAGACGGAATTCAATAACAGCTATTTTATCTTCCGCACTCAGAATTTTCTCCTCGTATACCTTTAATTCTTCGGTGATATACCGTTCCGCATTGACTAACGTCTGCTTGCGAATCCATTCAGGTGGTACACGGTCTTTGTGAGCATTAGTTACTTCTAAATAATAGCCAAAAACCTTGTTATAAGAGACCTTCAGCGAGCTGATACCCGTGCGTTCAATTTCCCGCTTTTGGATATCGGCTAAGTAGTTCTTTCCAGAGCTTGAAAGCCCATGTAATTCATCTAATTCCGCTAAATAGCCACTTTTAATCATTCCCCCTTGGTGCATCAAAACGGGAGGATCTTCGCGCAAAATCAAGTCGATTTTTTCTACTAAATCCGCGCAGGTATCCAAGCTATTCGCTAAACTAGAAAGGCTAAGCGATGAAGATGCTGATAACAGCGTTTTAATTTCAGGAATCTGTTGTAATGCTTTTTTCAGCGCATTTAATTCCCGCGGATTGATACGACCGGCGGCCACTTTGGAAATCATCCTTTCCAAATCCCCGATGGGCTTTAACAACTCCGATACCTGATCTAATAACGTTTCAGAAGCAAGTAAACCAGCTACACCCTCTTGGCGTTGCTCGATGGTTTTCAATTCCTTTAAGGGCAATACGAGCCATTTTCGCAGCAAACGTCCACCCATCGCGGTTAAGGTTTGGTCGATTAGCGCGATTAAAGGAACTCCACCTTCTTGAGTCGGATGAATTAATTCCAGATTTCGGATGGTAAACCGATCTAACCAAACATATTTATCTTCTTCAATACGTTGAATCGAAGAAATGTGGCCAATCGCACGGTGCTCTGTTTCGGCTAAATAATGTAAAATGACCCCGGCAGAAATAATACCCAGAGGACTATTTTCGATCCCAAAACCCTTCAGATTTTGGGTCTTAAAATGTTGTGTTAACAGCGGATAAGCGAATTCGTGCGTAAAAATCCACTCCTCCAACGTAAAGCTGTGAAATTGTTCTCCAAACGCATCTATGAAAGCGCTACGATGTTTTTTGGGATACAAAATCTCGGCCGGTATGAAACTTTGGACTAATTTCTGAATATAAGCCAAAGGCCCCTGAGAGCACATAAATTCACCTGTGGAAATATCCAGTAGGGCAATTCCATACATGGCCGATTTTTCTTCTACCGAAATGGCCGCCACGTAATTATTGCGTTTATTATCGAGTACTTGGTCGTTAAAAGAAACCCCTGGCGTTACTAATTCCGTTACTCCACGTTTCACAATTCCCTTGACGGTGGCAGGATCTTCTAGTTGATCACAAATAGCTACACGCTCACCTGCGCGCACTAATTTAGGCAAATAGGTATCTAAGGAATGGTGTGGGAAACCGGCTAATTCTGCATCGGCGTTTCCATTATTACGGCGCGTTAATACAATTCCTAAGATTTTCGAGGCTTTCACCGCATCTTGGCCAAAGGTCTCATAAAAGTCACCCACCCGAAACAATAAAATTGCCCCCGGGTATTTCGCCTTGATTTGATTAAACTGCCGTGAAAGAGGGGTTTCCCCTTTTTTCAATGGCTCCTCTCCGTTGTCTGCTTTCCGTGCCAAATAATTCTGATCTAATAATGACAAAAATAAACCAATTTTTCTATTTTTGATTTCTCTAAACCAGATTAACAAAATGATTAACTCCTCTATTTACATTAAATCTCAACAAGAGGTTTTCGATGTAGTCATTGTAGGTTCCGGTGCGGGTGGCGGTATGGCTGCACACACGCTGGCAAAAGCTGGAGCAAAAGTGTGCGTGCTGGAGGCTGGACAGCCTTTTGACCCCGCAGATCCGAAAGACATGACCCAATTAAAGTGGCCTTACGAATCGCTTCGTCGTGGAGCGAGTTCTTCGCTACGTAATTTTGGCGATTTCGATGCAGCCTATGGCGGCTGGGATATCGAAGGGGAACCTTATACCCGAAAAGATGGAACGAAGTTTGACTGGTTCCGCTCCAGAATGGTGGGTGGCCGCACGAACCACTGGGGACGTATTTCTCTACGTTTTGGTCCAGATGATTTTAAACGAAAAAGTATCGATGGTCTAGGCGATGACTGGCCTATCGGATATGATGACATGAAGCCTTATTACGATAAGGTGGATAAAATGATTGGGGTATTCGGAACCAATGAAGGTCTAAGAAATGATCCAGACGGCTATTTCTTACCTCCACCTAAACCCCGTCTACATGAATTAATGATCAAAAAGGCGAACAAAGCCTTAGGCATTCCGACTTATCCGTCGCGAATGTCAATGTTAACGAAACCAATCAACAGCGAGCGAGGATCTTGTTTCTATTGCGGCCAATGTAACCGCGGTTGCTCTGCTTATGCCGATTTCTCATCGTCATCTGTTTTAATTAAACCTGCAGTCCAAACAGGAAATACTACTTTACTCCCCTTCGCCATGGCGCGTGAGGTAATGACAGATCCTATCACCGGCTTAGCTACAGGCGTTTCCTACGTTCACACAGGTACGATGCAAGAGTATTCCGTGAAAGGAAAAATCGTTGTACTAGCCGCTTCTGCGGGTGAAACAGCTCGTTTATTGTTGAATTCGAAAAGTTCTCGCTTCCCGAACGGGATTGCAAATTCCAGCGGTGTCGTAGGTAAATACATCAATGACTCCACGGGTGCCTCTCGCTCAGCGATTATCCCGTCCTTATTTGACCGGAAACGCTATAATGAAGACGGTGTAGGGGGAATGCACATTTATACTCCCTGGTGGTTAGATAACGCAAAACTAGACTTCCCTCGCGGATACCACATCGAATACGGTGGAGGGATGGGTATGCCTAACTACGGCTTTGGCTGGGGTATCGAAGGCTTGAATGGCAAAGAAAACTTTAGCCGCGATGGTATCAAGAAAGCAGCTGGTGGATATGGAGCGACCTTGAAAGAGGATTACCGCCGTTTCTATGGAGCTTACGTAGGTTTTGCGGGTCGCGGAGAACCGGTTCCACGCGAAGACAATTACTGCGAAATTGATCCAAACGTAGTAGATAAATATGGAATTCCCGTACTACGTTTCCACTACAAATGGAGCGATTACGAAGTGAAGCAGGCTAAACACATGCAAGATACCTTCGAGGAGATTATCCACGCCATGGGTGGTGAGGCTTTAGGAAAGAAACCGGGCGCTGAAAACAATTATGGATTAGCGGATCCTGGTAGAATTATTCACGAAGTAGGAACAGCGCGTATGGGTAACGACAAAAATACGTCGGTCCTTAACTCGAACTGCCAAGCCCACGACGTGAAGAATTTATTCGTAGCAGATGCCGCTCCATTCGTGTCTCAAGGGGACAAAAACGCGACTTGGACCATTTTAGCCCTATCACTACGTACGTCAGAATATATTGTAGATCAACGCAAAAAAGGCAACCTGTAAGATGAAAAGAAGAGACTATTTGAAAAATATGGGCTTAAGTTCACTGGGCTTAGCCGTTTTCAATCCAGATGAAAAAGCGATTGAAAATTTAAATTTGGGTAACGTTCCGGTCAAAAGACCTAATGGTCGTACCCAAGATGAAGCAAAGTTAGAAGCGAAATTAAAGGCTGAAGTCTTCTTAAACGCCCACGAATTAGCCACGATTACAGTTCTTTCCGATATTATTATCCCTGCGGATAAAAAATCAGGCAGCGCCTCGCAATCAGGCGTCACTGCTTTCATCGAATTTATCGTGAAAGACAAACCTGAATTCAAGACGCCCATGCGCGGCGGATTACGTTGGTTAGATGTCGAATCAAATAAGCGATTCAAGAAGAATTTCGTCGATCTAACGCATGCACAGCGCATCAACATTGTAGATGACATTGCCTATCCCGGCAAAACACCTAAGCATTTATCGCAGGGAGAGTCTTTTTTCACGTTAATGCGTAATTTAACGGCAACCGGATTCTTCACCTCTAAAATGGGAATCGAAGACCTCGAATACAAAGGAAATACGCCTAATCAATGGGCAGGAGTTCCTGACGAAGTTCTAAAACAATATGGTTTGAGTTATGACGCCTAGTCGTGTCGTTCGACCAGCCATCTTTCAAACCATTCCAGGCCTCGTGGCGGGTGTTAGCACCCGCCACGGCGGCTTAAGTAAAACGCCTTATACCTCTTTGAATTTAGGTGTACATACCGATGATGACCCAGCCGTCATCGAACAAAATCTTGCGCTTTTTTGTGCTGATTTAGGTATTTCAAAAGCCGATTTAGCTCGCTCCTACCAGGTTCATGGTGAAAAAATTTGGGTGACAGGGAGAGCCGGATATCAATCCGGATTCGATGCAATGATTTCTATTCAACCTGGTGTTTTTGCGGGTGTGGGGATTGCGGATTGCACGCCCATCTTATTAGCTGACCCTGTTACTCGGGTTTGTGCGGCTATACATGCGGGCTGGAAAGGAACTGTTGCCCAAATTGTGCATAAAACGGCCAAACGAATGATTGAGAACCGAGGTTCCAATCCAGCTGACATACTCGCCTACATAGGGCCATGCATTAGTTCTGCTCATTTTGAAGTGGGAGATGAGGTGGCAGAGCAGTTTGACGAAGCCTTTAAATCACGCAAAGGAACCAAATGGCAGGTGGATTTAAAAGCTGCTAATAAGGCCCAATTAGAATCTTTAGGAATTCAACAAATAGAAGTGGATCCTAGCTGTACGGTGGAAAATAATGCAGACTTCTTTTCGCACAGAACAGAAAAGGGAATGACGGGCAGAATGTTAGCTTTAATTGGATTTCAAGCTACGTAAGAACATTTGGCGATTCAAATTCTCTTTAGGTAAGAATTCGTAGGCCTTTTTATAATCTTTGCGTTTTAGATCCCCATTCTTTATCGATTTGATAAAATTAATCCAAGCAAATGGATTGGTTAAGGCGAGGGTAGGATCACTAAAGAAGTTTTTATTAGCTTGAGACGAAATCATCATGTCAGAGAAATTTCTAAAATTCGAAGAGGCACCCATCCCAGCCTGCAAGGCAAAAACGTTTAATTTCGATTGCTCTAGATTATTTCTAGCATTATCACGCTGTTGCGCGTCGCGCAATTGCATCGCTAAAAATGCCTTTTTAAATTCTTCTTCGCTGGAATGCGGGAATACTTTCACTTCACGCAACATCGTTGTCATTTCCTCCATAGGAATAATCACTTGATGCACTAATTCCGTATCGCGTGGCACAATATAGTATTTCTTCTTATACCCAATATAGGAAATCACCAAACTATCCCCTGGAAAAACATACATATCTACTTGGCCAAAATTATCACTCAAGGCACCTCGTCCAGCTTGTGGATTAAATACATAGGCTAAAGGAAGGAATTCGGCATTCGAAGAGGCCACTACTCTAGCCTGAAACAAGACTGTTTTGTCCTGTCCTTGTGAAAAGGAAGCAAGCGATACTAGACATAAAACCAGTATACCTAAAACACGAACAGCTACTCGTTTTTTCATAAAGCCGAAATTAAGCAAAAAAAGAATTCGTTGCTGTTAAAGCCTGTTAATGCTTAGTGTTTTGGAAATAATTTCAAGAAGGTAATAATAAACGGAATGGACAATAACAGCCCATCAAAACGATCTAAAAATCCACCGTGTCCAGGAATGGTGTCCGCAGAGTCTTTGATATTAATGCTTCGCTTGAACAAGGATTCAACTAGGTCCCCGTATGTACCAGCCACCACGATAATGATGCCAATACCAAACCATTGCCAGGACTCATAATTCGTATAATACATCGATAAAACGTAAGCCACGATCATAGCTGTGATTAAACCTCCTATACTTCCCTCCCAGGATTTCTTCGGGGAAACACGTTCGAAGAGTTTCGTTTTGCCAAATTTCGTGCCAGCAAAATACGCTCCGGAATCACTCGCCCACAATAAAAAAAGGCACCCTAAAATGATTTGAGGATCGTAGGTTTCGTTTTTCAGAAAAGCCAAAACCGTTAACAGTGCAAAGGGTAATGCCACATAAATAATACCTAGAAATGTGTAGGCAATGTTTTTGAAGGGCTTTTCGTCCTTGGCATTGTATAATTTAATGAAGAAAATCAACGCCAAAAGAGGCGACAATATGTAATAATTGGAATAAGCAATCTCCCCCTTTTCAATGAAAAAGGTTAACAGATGTAGCACAACGCCACAAAAGGTACCGTAAAAGGTTAAGGGTAAATTATCACTGATGCTGCCTACTAATTTGTAAAATTCTAACTGTGCCGCGACACCGATTAACAGGAATAAACCCAAAAACGTATAATCGCTGAACAGCACACAGAAAAGCAAAAACGGCACCGCAATAATCGCTGCGATTACACGCTGTTGCAAATTAGACATCTCTCTTAATCCCATCATTTATTTTTCTAATCGGTAAGTATAAAGCCGACGTATGTAAAACACCACTAAAACCAAAGAAATCACCACAGACCACCACGGTGTTATTTCTCCCAATTTCTCCGGATCCACTGTAATTTGCTTTTGTTGGTACATATACTGCATTGTCAGTGTCCAGCCATTATTGAATAAATGGGCAACTATCGGAATCCAAATGTTGCGATTCCATACATATAAATACCCAAAAAAGGCTCCTAAAAATAAGCGCGGGAAAAAGCCAAAAAACTGAAAGTGGATAAAACTAAAAATCCCAGCAGAGACCCAAATCGCCACATGGTAATTCCCGGTATACCGCTCAAAAAGCGACTGAAGAACTCCTCTAAAGAATAATTCCTCACCTAACGCCGCTAATCCAGCAATGACAGCTAAACCGATCGCAAAGTCCATGGGACTGTGGAAATCGATTAAAAACTTGGTCAATTCAGCTAACTGCGTTTCCGAGGCACGCATCCATTTCTCTGTCTCCTCGAATCCAGCTGGCAGTACCAAGGATTCATTCCATTGAATAATGTATTCTAAAAGTGGCATTCCCACTAATATGGTGATGATTGACCATAAAAAGACTCGATAATCAGGACTAGGATTGCTAGAAAGGGAATTTAAATCACGCTTCTCAGACCAGCGCAAATAAGCCCAGGAACTAGCTACAAAAGTAAACAAAGCGGAAAACCATTGTAAAGCCATCATCGCGCGGAAGGCTCCCTCATAATTTTGAGGATGGGCCATAAAATCCAACACTGATTTTTGGAATTGATTTACATCTTGAGTGGGAAATCCGACAATTAAAACCACAGATAATAAACCAATAAATTGACCTATGAAGCCTCCTAACAGGAAAAATCCAAATAAAATCAGGGTTTTGGATAGTAATCCGATGTAACGTTCGGGTCCTTGAAAATTGTTATCTACCATAATGCTCGTAAATTTACGCAATTTTTAATCAGAATGGTAAAGATAGGTAACATCGAGCTAGGCTCATTCCCATTGCTTTTAGCCCCTATGGAGGACGTCTCAGATCCGCCTTTCCGTGCGGTCTGTAAGGCGAATGGCGCTGATTTGATGTATACTGAATTTATTTCCTCTGAAGGACTGATTCGCGATGCTGCAAAAAGTGTTCAAAAACTCGATATTTTTGAATACGAACGTCCCATTGGAATACAACTTTTTGGCAGTTCCATCGAAACGATGGCTTCTTGTGCGGAAATCGCCACGAAAGCGGGACCCGATTTAATTGACATTAATTACGGTTGCCCTGTAAAGCAAGTGGCCTGCAAAGGAGCTGGGGCCGCTTTACTGCAAGATATCCCTAAAATGGTAGCGATGACTAAAGCCGTTGTCGACGCCACTCACTTACCGGTGACCGTTAAAACACGCTTAGGCTGGGATGATTCCACGAAAAACATTGAAGATGTAGCCGAGAGACTTCAAGACATCGGGATTCAGGCATTGACCATTCACGGCAGAACCCGCGTACAGATGTACAAAGGCGCTGCGGATTGGGAATTGATTTCGAAGGTGAAGAAAAATCCGCGCATCAAGATTCCTATTTTCGGGAATGGCGATATTGACTCGCCTGAAAAAGCCAAAGAATACCGTGATCGCTACGAAGTAGATGGCATTATGATAGGGCGCGCATCCATTGGCTATCCCTGGATTTTCAATGAAATAAAGCATTATTTAGCCACAGGAGAGCATCTAGCACCTCCTACCCTACAACAACGCCTACAAGTTTGCCTCGATCACCTCGAATTCTCCATCCGCTGGAAAGGAAATCATGGAGGAATCGTCGAGATGCGCCGTCATTACGCGAATTATTTCCGCGGAATGGATCATTTCAAACCTTTCAGAACCCGTTTAGTAACAACTTATGATTTCGAAGAGATCAAAGGAATTCTCAACGAAATATCAGCACACTACGCTGGAGAACCCTTACACGCCTAATGGAGAATAAACAAAAATCCCCCGTATTACTTGTTATTTTGGCCTTTTCAGCGCTGTCATTGATTTGGGGTAGCTCCTTTATTTTAGTGAAGAAAAGTTTGGACTATTACAGTTCTCCACAAGTGGGTGCCTTGCGAATTTTTGCCGCCTTCATTTTTTTTATTCCAGTCTTTTTGAAACAAAGACAGGAAGTAAAAAAGGAGCATTGGAAAAGCTTTTTGTTGGCTGGATTAACAGGAAATTTAGTACCTGCCATCTTATTTTCCATAGCTGGGAAACATTTGACTTCTGCTTTATCCGGGATGTTAAACGCCTTCACTCCACTGTTTACCTTGATTGTAGGAATCCTTTTATTTAAGCAAGGTTTCCAATGGCGCCAAATGCTGGGAATTATCCTAGGAATCGCCGGTTGTTTCGGCTTGATTGTGGGTGGTGAAGGATTTAACATGGATTTTAATTACCACGCACTTTGGGTAGTGTTAGCAACCTTTTTGTACGGAATTAATTTACATATCATTAAGACGAAATTATCCGGATTAAATCCGTTTACCTCCACCTCAGGCATCTTCATGGCCATAGGACCTTTGTCCTTGCTATTGTTAGCCTATACCGGATTTTTCGCTCAACCGATTCAATGGTGGCCGTTTTTAGCGGCTTGTTCCTTAGGCGTTTTTGGGTCAGCAATTGCGATGGTGTTATTCAACCAATTGATCAAGTGGACAAACGCGATTGTGGCCAGTTCCGTGACCTACATCATTCCGATAGTAGCCGTAGGTTGGGGTGTTTTCGATGGCGAGCAGGTGTATCTGTCACAATTCATTGCCATGATTGTCCTGTTAATTGGCGTTTACGAAATTAACCGATCAAAGGCTTGATTTTGACTCAATAATAGGTCCGCGTTCTCCAATGCCGTTTTCGTTAAAGGCTTCTATTTGGAAATAATACGTCTTGCCACGGTCCATGGACTTGAAATAATATTCATTTGACCCAAAAACCTGTACGGAGGTATACATTTTATCCGGTGAGATGCCTGCATAAATGACATAACCCGTCGCATTGGGCTTATGCCCCCATTTTAACCAGGCACTGCGTGAATCGTGATCCCCTCGTAATACCAATAGATCCTTGATGACACCTGGCTTTTGGCCATGACCAAAACCAAAGGCCCGAATACCCGAAATAGCAAATTTTCCTGCCGCCATGTGGTGATTCACCAGTTTAAGATAACGCACCTCTACCGCCTTCTGAAGCTCAACATAATCGTGTGGAATGTCGGTTTTGTTCGATGACTTATCAATAATCAACTCCCATTTTTTCCCATCCTTACTACCTAAAACCTGGTATTGATGATAAATGCCGTTGATCTTCCCTAAAAAACTGGAATCGACATCTTGATCCGCATAATTGATTTGCAAGGCTTTCAAAGTAGACACCTCTCCTAAATCCGTTTCGATCCATTCCCCCTTCTTTGATGAGGCCGCAGACCAATAGGTTTTCATCTGCTCATCTACGGCAAAATTCGCAGAATAACCTGGCAAACTCGAAGAAACGCGCACCGGTTTATTGTAATTCAACAACATCCAACCCGTAAATAATTCTGATGGCTTGTCCACTTTTTTCGTAGGCATATAGTGCGGATAATCGCCATAGGCCGTATTCGTATACAAAATGCCATCCTGATCAAAATACGTAGGCCATAGTCCCAAACGACGTTCAAAACTATTCTTCACCGCAATGGTAATCGTAGATACATGCCACCAATTGCCATATTGTCCTTCAAAAGTGGCCCCGTGTCCTGCACCTCGCGTAAAACCACCAGGCTTAAACGAAAACGGATTATGCGCTTGGTAGGTAAACGGCCCCATAGGGTGATCTGAAGTATAAACTCCATCGCCGTAAGCCGAGAATTCAGTCCCTGGAGCTCCGTATTGCAAATAGTATTTACCCTTGTATTTATTCATCCAAGCACCTTCCATAAAAGGCTTCAAGAAGGTATTATCCTGGTATTCCCCAAAACGCTCCCAACCATGCAACTCATCGTTCAACTTAATCAGATCTTTACGCTCCCCAATGGGCTGCAAGGTCTTTCGATCGATTTCCTGCCCATACATGGGATAGGTATTACTCGAACCATGGTATAAATACAAGCGATTATCATCATCTAAAAAGAAGGCGGGATCCCAAGCACCGGCTGTGAAAGCATGAACTGCCTCTTTCCAGGTATCTGTTTCTGGTTTTTGGGAGTACCAAAGCGTGAAATCCTTCGCATAGGTAGAACCAATCACTAATAAACTGTCCCCTAGGGTAATCGTGGCAGGTGCGCACAATTCATCAAATACTTTGTGATAGGGTTGCAAGAAACGGCGGGAGACAAAGTTCCATTTCAGCATATCCTTACTCCACCAATAGCCCCATTGATTCGTCGAAAACAAGTAATACTTTCCTTTGAAATACGAAATGACTGGGTCGGCGGTAGCCCTGTGGCGCCCTTGTTCAGAAAAATTAGGGATGGGTGTAAACCCATAATCCAGATTCATCGGATTACAATAAGTAGATTGCGCTGGTGATGAAAGAATTTGCGCGCTGGATGAAAAAGCAAAAGACAAAATAAAAAGCAACAATGCTGGAACAATTTTCATAGTTTTGAGGTCATATAGGTGCCAGATATATCCGGCTCATTTTAGATGGACAAAGTAAGTAAATTTCAGGGAATTATTTGGGCGATCGTATTGATTACCCTCTGGAGCGCAAATTTAGCCTATTGGATAGAGGCTGATTTCAGCTGGTCAAATCCGTGGATCTATATCGCCGTGTTAATCCAGACTCACCTATATACCGGCTTATTCATCACCTCGCACGATGCCATTCACGGTGTAGTTTATGCAGAGAACCCTCGCATCAATCACGCCATTGGACGATTCTGTACCATCCTGTTTGCCTTTAACGATTACAATACTCTACGTAAAAAACACCATTTGCATCATGCCCACGTTAATACGGATTCTGATCCAGACGTACACCAAGGGCCTTTTTTGTTTTGGTGGTTCCAATTCATTTGGCAATATGTCACCTGGAAACAAGTACTTGCGATGGCGATCACGTATAATGTTCTGAAAATCTGGTTTCCCATGTGGAATTTGATCTTGTTTTGGGAAGTGCCTGCCATTTTGAGTACGCTACAATTATTCATTTTTGGTACCTACCTACCTCATCGAGGGGAACACGCGGAGGAGAACAAACAACAGTCGAGAAGTCAACGCAAAAACCATCTTTGGGCTTTTATTTCGTGCTACTTTTTTGGCTATCATTATGAACACCATGCGCATCCCTATTTGCCTTGGTATAAATTACCCAAAGCCAAGGACGAAAGCCTTGCCTAGACCTATATTTTTCCTAAATTTGCATCGCACAAAATCGACATAAACGAGCTCTCATGAAAGAACCTAAATACAAACGCATTTTATTAAAACTTTCAGGCGAATCTCTTTCGACAGATGGAGAAGTGATTGACCCTACTATTTTAGGTCAATATGCAGCTGAAATCAAAAAAGTGCATGATTTAGGAGTGGAAGTGGCAATTGTTATTGGTGGAGGAAATATCTTCCGTGGTGCAAGTGCTGCAAAAGCGGGCATTGACCGCGTCCAAGGCGATTATATGGGCATGTTAGCGACCGTAATTAACGGGATGGCGGTACAAGCTTCTTTGGAAAAACAAGGATTGTACACACGCATGATGACAGCCATTAAAGTAGAAGCCGTTTGCGAACCATTCATTCGCCGTCGAGCGATGCGTCACTTAGAAAAAGGTCGTATTGTGATCTTTGGTGCAGGAACCGGTAACCCGTACTTCACTACAGATTCTACTGCCTCATTGCGTGCGATTGAAATCGAAGCAGATGTTGTCTTAAAAGGAACGCGTGTAGATGGTGTCTACACTGCTGACCCAGAAAAAGATGCCTCAGCCACTCGCTACACAAACTTGAGTTTCACAGAAGCGATTTCGAAAGGCTTGAAAATTATGGATACCACGGCATTCACTTTATGCCAAGAAAATAACGTTCCCATCATCGTATTCGACATGAACAAAGAAGGGAATTTAGCCGCCTTAGTAGCTGGTGAGGATGTTGGAACATTAATTAGTTAATTAATAAAATGGAAGAAATCGAATTCTACATTGACGCAGCTGTCGAAACCATGGACGGTGCGATCAAGCACTTAAACATTGAATTGTCTAAAATTAGAGCAGGGAAAGCACATACATCGATGTTAGATGGCTTAACCATTGATTATTACGGCATGCAGACGCCCATCTCGGGGGCCGCTTCAGTGACCACACCAGATGCACGCACGATTGCTATCAAACCATTTGAGAAAGGTATTTTTGCGGAAATCGAGAAGTCTATTCGTAATTCAAGTTTAGGTTTGAATCCAATGAATGATGGCGAAATTATTCGCTTATCAATTCCTCCATTGACAGAAGAGCGTCGCCGTGAATTAGTCAAGCGAGTGAAACAAGAAATCGAAGTGGCTAAGATTAATATCCGCAATGCACGTCAAGACGGAAATAACAGCATCAAGAAGCTAAAAGGAGATGGCGTATCAGAAGATGCTATCAAAGATGCAGAAGACAAGATCCAAAAGAAAACAGATGCCTACATCGCCAAGATCGACCAAATCTTTGTCGAAAAGGAAAAAGACATCATGTCCGTTTAAATAGAAAGCCTCGAAATTCGAGGCTTTTTTATTCACTCATGCCTCGGGCATAACCCGTTTCCAACATACGACGAATATCCATTTTCGTAAAACGCTGAATGTCGATGCTTAAGGGCTGCAAGGGTCTAATGATTTTAAGTTGAACGTCAGCTGAAGACTCACGCAGATCCGCATTCAAAATCTCATTCACCGCAATATCCATCACCCGATCGACTAAGGCTAATAGATCCCCTGAGTCAAAGTCGCCTCCTTCAATCATCTCCGTATGACAGGCGATAACCACGACTTCAGTGGCACCATCTTGGATAGCCTTGTGCAGAGGCGCCACGTCACGCAAACCTCCATCAAGGTAGGATCTACGCTTCTCGCCCTGAATCTTCACGACAGGCATTAAGATGGGCACTGCAGAGGAGGCCATTAAATAGTCTTGAAAGTTTTCAAAACTAGGGTCTACATAATGCATCGCTCCATCCATGATATTCACTGCACCTACCTTTAAAGCCACCGGACTCGCTTGTAAATGGCGATCCTGCAAAACGTCTGACATCAAATCCCGCAATGGACTCGTATCCACTAATCCCTTGAACTTCTTAGTCAATGCCGTCCAGCCTAGCTGAAAAATGTTAAAAGGTTTAGATAAGCATTCTGGGCGCGTAATGCGTCTCTCCCAAAAATCCCATAAATCCTGCGCCGCCTGCGGATAGGAAATGGGCATTCCTGTATTTACTTGTTGGCCAAACTGGTTTACTAAATAAGCCGCATTTAGACTTCCTGCTGAAACACCATAAATGGCATCTGGCTTGTACCCTTTCTCAAAAAGTGCTTTTATAACGCCCGCTTGAAACGCGCCTTTTACAGACCCCCCTGCTAAGACTAAAATCTGACTCATAATACCTTTATATCCACAATTCTGATTAAATTTACGCAATTTACTGATTCAAACAATCCGCATGTCCTACTCCATTTCTTCCATTCAGGCTCCCATCGATGATTCGATGAAGGCATTCGAAGGGAAGTTCAAAGCTTTCATGAAGACTAAAGTGATGTTGCTCGACACCATCATGCATTACATTGTCCAAAGAAAGGGAAAACAGATGCGCCCCATGTTCGTTTTTTTAACGGCAGGTTGCATGGGAGAAATTACGGAGAAAACATTCAGGGGTGCCGCACTCATCGAATTATTACATACTGCAACACTTGTTCACGATGACGTCGTGGATGACTCAAACTATAGAAGAGGATTCTTTTCGATCAATGCGATTTGGAAGAATAAAATTGCCGTTTTAGTAGGGGACTATTTACTATCTAAAGGTTTATTACTTTCCGTAGAACACGAAGATTTCGATCTCTTGAAATCTGTCTCTACGGCTGTTCGCGAGATGTCCGAGGGGGAATTATTACAGATAGAGAAAGCCCGTAAACTGGACATCACAGAAGATGTCTATTTCGATATTATTACGAAGAAAACGGCTACTTTAATCGCAGCTTGTTGCGCGGTTGGATTTCAATCGGCTGGTGCAGATGCAGAAATGGTTGAGAAGGCTCGTTTGTTTGGCGAAAAAGTAGGTATCGCTTTCCAAATCAAGGATGACTTGTTTGATTACGGGGATGCGGAAATTGGGAAACCTTTGGGAATCGACATTAAAGAAAAAAAGATGACCTTGCCGCTGATATATGCCCTTCAGAACACGGATAACTCCACTAAAAAGCGCATTATTCAACTAATTAAGAAAGAGTCTGAAGATTCCAATAAAGTACGTGAGGTGATTGAATTTGTTAAATCAACTGGCGGCCTTGCTTACGCTAATCAAAAGATGAATGAAATCGCGGAGGATGCTCGCGCCATCTTAGCAACTTTCCCTGCTTCTGAGTACCGCAACTCATTGGGCGATCTGATTAGCTACACAATAGAACGCAATAAATAAAAAAGGGAACCATTTCTGATTCCCCTTCTTTCAATTAATGTTTCAATTAACGAGGCCCACCGAAGCCTCCGCCACCGCCTCCCATACGCATGCCTGGCATGCCCATAGGTTGTTGCATTGGTTGTGCCGGCGCTGCATCACTTTCGCCTTTCGTATCGTCGTTATTCACTGATTTCTTTTTCTTCGTAGGACCGAAGCTCATTTTACCAATACGGTAATTGAAGTTGATCTTGAAGTTCATATTGCGCATGGTGTTTTCGCTTACCTGAGAGATAGAGGCTGTTTTAGTCTCATTACGAATGACAAATCCTTGCGGCGTTAAGAAATTCTCTGCTCCAAAACCGATACTTCCTTTCTTATTTTTAAAGTCTTTCTTGAAGCTCAAGCTATACATCCCAAAACCACCTTGTGAACCTTGTAATTGAATTTGATTCACGCGGTAGAAAGAGAAGATTTGAGCACCCCAACCATTGCCCATATTGTAGTTTCCAAAAATACGGAAGTTGGATTGTAAGCCTTCATTCTTCGCATTCAATAATGGATCAGGAACATTATTGGCTAAAACCATGTAAGAAAGGTCTCCACCCCCACCAATCATCAATTTGTTAGACAAATTCATATTGATGTTAATATTCATACCGTATGCATCTTCGTTACCTATGTTACGTGTCGTTGTTTTTACGGTATCTCCTTTTACTTCGCGGATACGATTAATAGATCCTGTTGTATTTCTGACAAAGAATGAAGTGGAAATATAGGTTTGCTTCACAAACTTGCTGTAAGAAATCTCATAGTTATTTGTGTATTCTGGAGCCAGATTTGGATTACCCATCGAAATATTCAATGGATTTGTTGCATTGACGTTCGGGTTCAAGTTTTCAATCCCTGGACGTTGGATACGACGGTTGTAAGAGAATCTCCATGTGCCTGATTTGAAGGTCTTCGACATATTGAAACTAGGAACTAAAACGCCATAAGGAGGAATTACGGTGTTTTGGCCTTCCTTCTTTAGGAAACTAGCTGTGATATCCGTATGCTCATAACGTGCTCCCGCCTTAATGCTCCATTTATTTTTCGTCGTCAAGGTATATGAACCATATGTTCCCCAAATATTTTGGTTATAGTCAAATACGTTAGTAGGTAAGGTAGCCGTATTTGCTGGCGAATAAATACCATCAGCTCCTGCAATAAACGATTTATAATCTGACGTTACATTTCGTAAAATACCTTTTCCACCAAATTCAAATAATTGATTCTTTGCAATTGGTGTTTGGTAATCCATTTGGAAGGTCGCCTCCTCATTGTAAGACGTATTCTCATTCTTAATTGAATTCGTAATTTCGCTCATCGTCGAATTCGGATTCATAATCAAGTTAAAGAAATCATTCGCGCGGTTGTTGCGGCTATACATTGATAAAATAGAGAACTCCTTTTGTGGTTTCTCAAATGTGTGGGTGTAATCCACGTTAATATCTACGTTTGCAGACTCATCTAAGGAGTTCGTGTTCCGAAGCGATGAAACAACATTATTACGAATCTGCTTCAAACCATCTTGCCAGTTATTCCCGTTACGAACACCAAAACGCACATTTGACGTGATCGAATTATATTTATTGATATCCCAGTCAAAACCTAATTGGTAGTTACCAAACAAACCTTGGCGACGTGTTTCTGCCGTTTGAATATTGGTTGTCTGTAAACCATTACTAGTTGTGATTTGTGTACTTTCAAATTTACCATTCACATTGTATTCAGAACGGCCAAAACCGCCTAGAGACAATCCCCAAGTCTTATTTCTAAAGTTACCATTCAAGGCTAAGTTCGAACCACGTACACCTACCGAATTATCAATTGAAAGCGTTAAACCTTGTAGGGTATTTTTCTTAGTTACGATATTAATGATACCCGCTGATCCTTCTGCGTCGTATTTTGCAGATGGAGACGTAATGACTTCTACCGTCTTAATCATATCCGCAGGGATCTGCTTTAAGGCATCTGTGATACTAGAAGCCATAATCGTAGAAGGCTTGTTATTGATTAATACCTTCACGTTAGTAGAACCACGTAAAGAAGGGTTACCATCTAAGTCAACCGAAAGCATAGGCACTTTTTTCAATACATCCGTTGCATCTCCGCCACGGTTTGATGCATCTTTTTCTGCGTTGTAAACAGTGCGATCGACGCGCTCCTCAATCAAAGCACGTTGTCCTTCTACCGTTACTTCAGAAAGCATCTTGGAACTTTGTTGTAATCTGATAACTCCTAAATCGTGGTCATCATTCTTTTCATTCACTGTCACAAAAACTGTTTTGCTTTCATAACCGATAAACGAAACAACAATTTTATACGATCCCACAGCGACTTTATTCAAGGTAAATTTACCTACACCATCTGCCACAGTACCGTCTACAGGTTTATTTGTCTTGGTATTGATTAGGGCCAAAGTGGCAAATTCTACTGGCTTTGAATCCGTAGAATCCAATAAGAATCCGATGATTTTTGCACTTCCTTTAGGCGCAGCTTGTGCTGTACCAGGAATCACTGCTTCTTTCTTAGGCGCTGCACCGAAACCACCCATCATTCCACCAGGAATCTGAGAAATAGCGGAAAATGATAAACTCATCAGTGCAAATAGCGTAATAATTTGTTTCATTGTTTGTTGTTTAAAATCGTATGTAACGAATGCAAAATTTGTACATTCTATTTATAGGCCTTCTTTTTTGCGACCAAAAAGGGTAATTTGTAGTCCAATATGAGTATTCAAGTTCAAACCCCAAGACTGACCTTAATCCCTTTACCCAACCGACATTTACAGGTTTGGGAGCAATCAGGGCGCGAAGATCTAGAAAAATTACTAGGTCTGCAACCTAACCCTTGGGAATTAGAATCGTTTTATGAGGAGGAAATGCTTCAAGCTTTAAGCGATTACTGGATTCCACAAACGGCAAAATTCCCTCTGGATTATTATTGGTACACAAATTGGGAAATAATTCTGAAAGCCTCGTCCTGCTCTGTAGGGGGAATTGGACTTGCAGGATTACCTGATAATGAGGGCACGACCGAAATTGGGTATGCCATTGATAATAAATTCAAAGGACAAGGCATCGCAACGGAGGCGGTTCAGGCCTTATCCGAATGGGTTTTTAAAGATGTAGACGTGCGTATTTTACGGGCAGAAACTCCCGTAGACAATTTCGGATCCCAGCGGGTTTTAGAAAAAAATAACTTCCAAAAAACGGGGGAGAAAACGCTAGCCCTCGAAAAGCCCATGCAAGTTTTCACCTGGGAACGCCTTCGATACTGATCTTTTTCAGTAATTTTACTGAATTGCCAATGTTAGACAGCTAAAAGCATGCAAAATTTCACTTCGGTTAAAGACGCTTACAATATTCAAAACTTAGTCAATGAGGCTTTGTTAATGAAGAAGACCCCCTTTGCGGACAAGCATATAGGTAAAAACCGTACGCTTGGTTTATTGTTCTTCAATTCTAGTCTTCGCACGCGCCTTTCTACCCAAAAAGCAGCTCAGAACCTCGGAATGGAGGTAATGATTATGAATGTGGGGGCTGATTCGTGGCAATTAGAAATGAACGAGGGCGTCATTATGAATGGCGACAAAGCGGAACACATTTCAGAAGCTGCGGCTGTCGTAGGTTCCTATTGTGATATCGTAGGGGTACGGAGTTTCCCAGGCTTAGTGGATAGAGAATTAGATTATAGTGAACAGGTTTTGAACCAGTTTTTGAAATATACAGGTCGTCCCTTGATTAGCTTGGAGTCAGCTACTCGCCATCCCTTGCAATCCTTAACAGATCTCATAACCATAAACGAGTATAAGAAAGTGGAACGTCCTAAAGTGGTGTTGACATGGGCTCCACACGTGAAAGCTTTACCTCAATGTGTACCTAATTCCTTCGCGGAGTGGATGAATCATGCGGACGTGGATTTTACAATTGCTCACCCAAAAGGCTATGAATTAGCCCCTGAATTCGCTGGAAATGCGAAGATTTGCTACGATCCTAAAGAAGCTTACGAGGGTGCTGATTTTATTTATGCCAAAAACTGGTCATCCTACCAAGACTACGGAAAAATACTTTCTTCCGATCCCGCTTGGATGGTGGATGCCGCGAAAATGAGCCTAACAAACAATGCAAAATTCATGCACTGCCTTCCGGTAAGACGGAATTTAGTCGTTGCTGACGAAGTCATTGATTCCCCTAATTCGATTGTAATTCCACAAGCGGGTAACCGGGTTTGGGCGGCACAGGTCGTTTTAAAAGAGATGATTTTGACCCTGATGAGAACCGAAAGCCCGTATTTATTCTAATGTCAGCTAAACCTACCCTTCAAGTAGTTAAAATAGGCGGAAATGTCATCGACAATCCTTCTGCCCTAGCTAGCTTTTTGCAGGATTTTGCCTCTTTAACTGGGCCTAAATTGCTGGTTCATGGTGGCGGTAAGATTGCCACTCAAATGGCGGCTTCGATGGGCATCGAGAGTCAAATGATCGAAGGTAGACGCGTAACAGACGAGGAAACCCTTCGTATTGTGACGATGGTTTATGCTGGATGGATTAATAAATCAATTGTGGCTGAATTACAAAGCCTATCTTGTAATGCCTTAGGATTAACAGGGCCGGATGGAAGAATCGTACTATCGAAAAAAAGAGCTGCAAAACCCATTGATTATGGTTTTGTAGGCGATATTGTTTCGGTTAACACAGCATCGCTTTCCGGATTAGTTCAGGCAGGTTTTGCTCCCGTTTTTGCACCAATTACGGCCGATTCAGCTGGTCAATTATTGAATACGAATGCGGATACGATGGCACAGGCTTTGGCCATAGCTCTTAGTTCAACATACGAGGTTACGTTAACGTATTGCTTTGAAAAGAAAGGCGTTTTACTGGACCCGACAGACGATGATTCTGTCATTAGCTCCATCAATCCAGCCTCCTTTTTAGATTTAAAAGAAAAAGGAATCGTCTCTGCGGGGATGATCCCTAAATTAGAGAATGCACTGAAGGCCATCTCTGCCGGTGTGTCGGTGGTCAGATTATGCCACGCAGATAACTTGCAGAAAACGGACATCGGAACAAAAATAAGTGCTTAACATGTACCAAGAAAGTCAATTTTTAGCCGCGAAAGACCTATTAGCCCAGCTAATAGCTTGCCCTTCTATGAGTAAGGAGGAGCAAGGGACGGCGCAGATTTTGTTGGACTTTTTTGCGGCGCAAGGTATTCTTGCGAATCGTTTGGGCAATAATGTGTGGGCAACGAATTTGCATTTTGATGCGTCTAAGCCCACGATTCTGCTGAATTCCCACCACGATACCGTGAAAGCAAATGCGTCTTGGACCTTTGATCCATTCCAAGCGACGGAACAAGAGGGGAAACTGATCGGCTTGGGATCGAATGATGCTGGCGCTAGTTTGGTTTGTTTGATTGCCACTTTCGTTTCTTTTTACTCGGCTGAAAACCTGGATTTTAACCTAGTTATGGCTGCCACCGCGGAGGAAGAAATATCGGGAACAGGTGGAATAGAAGCCCTTTTGAATTCAGGGAATTTACCTAAAATTGATTTTGCCATCGTAGGCGAACCTACGGATTGTGCAATGGCGATAGCAGAAAAAGGCCTGATGGTTATCGATGCGAAAGTAAAAGGAATTGCCGGACATGCAGCTAGAAACGAGGGAGTGAATGCGATTTACTTAGCATTGGAGGACATACAAAACATTCAGAACCATTCTTTTGCGAAGGTTTCGGACTTATTAGGTCCTGTAAAAACGACCGTTACTGTTATTAATTCTGGGAAACAACATAACGTCGTTCCAGATACCTGTGATTACGTGATTGATTGCCGGGTAAATGAATGCTATTCGCTGGAAGAAGTTTTGGCCCAATTAAAAACCATTGTTCAGGCTGAATTAACACCCAGATCCATGCGGTTAAACTCCAGCAGAATGGAGGAAACACATCCCATAGTAAAGGCAGCAAAAGGCCTTGAAATACCCTTGTTCGGTTCTCCTACTCTTTCCGATCAAGCGCTATTAACAATACCATCAGTCAAAATCGGTCCTGGACATTCCGGCAGATCGCACACGGCTGACGAATATATTTTCTTGGATGAACTGAAACAAGGCATCCAAACCTATCAAAATCTCCTTACAACCCTAAGCTTATAAGATTGTGGCAAAACTTTGGCAAAAAGAAAATCAGACGACAGACACTAAAATCGAGAAATTCACGATTGGTAACGACCCCGTGTATGACTTGCAATTAGCGCGCTATGATGTGCTGGGTTCCTTGGCTCACATCACGATGTTAGAGCAAGTAGGTTTGCTAGGCGCGGACGAATTAGGCCCTTTGTGCGCTGAATTGAAGGCTATATATGCTCAAATCGAATCCGGCGATTTCACCATCGAAGACGGAATGGAAGATATACACTCCCAAATCGAATACTTATTAACGCAAAAATTAGGTGATCAAGGAAAGAAAATTCATGCCGGACGTTCTAGAAACGACCAAGTGTTAGTGGATTTGAAATTATTTATGCGGGCTGAAATCCAACACATCGCTGATGCGGTGGAGCGGTTATTTGACTTGTTAATCGCCAAAAGCGAAGCGCATAAAAACGATTTACTACCCGGCTACACCCACTTGCAAATTGCAATGCCCTCGTCTTTCGGATTATGGTTCGGAGCATACGCAGAGAGTCTAGTAGAAGATATTGAATTATTGGAAGCGGCGTTCCGGCTGGCAAACAAGAATCCGCTGGGTTCAGGCGCAGGATATGGATCTTCCTTTCCTTTGGACAGAAAATACACAACTGAACTATTAGGCTTCGAATCGCCGCATGTGAACGTCGTGAATGCACAATTATCGCGTGGAAAAACCGAATTATTTGTCTTAACGGCCATCGCACAGATCGCTACCACGCTAAGCAAATTAGCGATGGATGTATGTTTGTACAATTCCCAAAACTTCGGCTTCATCGAACTCCCTAGCTCTTTAACGACAGGAAGCTCCATCATGCCACATAAAAAAAATCCGGACGTCGCGGAATTATTGCGTGGAAAAGCAAACAAATTAAAGGCTTTACCTAATCAACTACAATTATTAACGAGCAATCTACCTTCAGGATACCACCGTGAATTCCAATTAACGAAGGAATTGTTGATGCCGGCAATCGAAGAGATTTTGGACGGATTAGAGATCACACACTATATGGTGAGCCATATGAAAGTAAAGAAAAATCTGTTAGCGGACTCTAAATACGATTTACTATTCTCGGTAGAAGAGGTGAATAAATTAGTCGTGCAAGGGGTACCGTTCAGAGAGGCTTACCAAATCGTAGGTAAAAAGATCGAAGACGGTGCATTCGACGGAAGTACACGCGAAATCAACCACTCGCATTTAGGCAGCATTGGTCAGTTAGGTTTGGCAGAAATTCAAGACCAAAAAGAAATCGCTTGGAAGCGTTTTGGCTTTGAAAAAGTCAACAAGGCTATCGCTGCATTAATTTCTTAATATACTTTCCTAGAATATCGAATTCTAAGTTTACTCGGTCACCTACGCTTAGTTGATGAAAAACGGTGTGTTCGTAGGTATAGGGAATAATGCAAACAGTAAAGGAATCGTCTTGAGAATCCACCACCGTTAGGCTAGTGCCATTCACACAGATTGATCCTTTTTCAACGGTGACATGGCCACTGCTTTTGGGATAGCTAAAGCGGTATTCCCAGCTTCCATTCTGATCCGTTATTTCCGTGCAAATACCTGTTAAATCCACGTGTCCTTGAACAATGTGTCCATCGAAGCGAGCATTAGCGGCCATGCAACGTTCTAGGTTTACTTTTTGGCCTATCTTCAAATCACCCAAATTCGTCTTCTGTAACGTCTCATCTATCGCAGTTACGCGGTATTGTGACCCTTGAATCTCCACAACAGTAAGACAGACCCCATTATGCGCTAGCGATTGATCCACTTTCAATTCCTGCGTGAATGGACAGGTGAACCAAAATTCCACATTCGTCCCTTTTGATTCTGTCTTAACTAGCGATCCCATCGCCTCCACAATTCCTGTAAACATCTGAATTATTTGCTAATTTTACGTACCCAAAATTACACCCATTCCTATGAAATTCAATAAATGGTTCCTCTTTCTGATTCCCATCATCGCTATCCTCGCTTATTTTAGTATCCCCACAGCGAAACCGGTCGAAGAAACGGGAGCGGATGTGCTGAAAATACGCCGCGATAAAGATGAAGCCTTTAAAAATGGAGAGGAATCCCCCATTAAAGATAAATCAGCCTTCCAAGGACTAAAATACTACTCTTTTAACAAAGATTACATCGTGGACTTCGTTTTAGAAAAAGCAGAGAAAGCGAAAACGGTGGAATTAAAAATGACCGATGGGACGACGGAAAAGTTAATTTTGTTTGGAAAATTAAAAGGAGAGATCGGCGGCTTTACCCTTTCCCTACTCTTATACCAACATGAGGATGGGAATTTTTTCCTCCCCTTTAAAGACAAAACCGCCCCCACAGAAACCTATGGAGGCGGACGTTTTTTAGATTTACCCCTAACAAATGTAAAAAACAATCGGTTGCGAGTGGACTTTAATCTAGCCTATAATCCCTATTGTGCATACAATGAAGATTTCGCTTGTCCCATTCCTCCCGCAGAAAACACCCTTCCGATTCGCATCGAGGCAGGTGAAAAAATCTTTAATTAACCTGGTGTAAGGAAGCTGCTCCAGTCAGGTCTTTGGTGATATTCGGACTTCCTTTGTATTTCACATGAGAAGCGCCTGAAGCATCTACTTGCAAGGATTTTTGTACGTGTACCAGCGCACTACTTGCACCAGAAGCTTCTACATCTACATGACGTGATAAAAACTCCAAAGCCTTTAAGTGACTCGCACCAGAAGCCTCTACCTTTAAGTAATCTGATTGTCCAGTAATTCTGCAATCGGAGGCACCACTTAATTCAATCTTCAATTTATCCGTTCTAAGGCCTTCTGCTGATCCTTTCGCCGCACCTGAAAATAACAAACGCATTTCCTCTTCATTTGTAAATCCTTGCAAATCGACTTTACAAGCACCCGCGAATTCACCACTTTCAAGGCGAGGTAGGGTGATATTAAGGACTACTTTTGAACGTCTGTTGTTCCAACTCCAGGTCCAATTAGTCCCATATCCAATTTCCAATTTACCAGCAGATGTTGTAACCTCTAAATCGTCAATATCTTTTTCCCTTCCAGTGACAGAAACGGCATAGACATTTCCCTTGTGAATATGCACCTCGAAGGCACTCCCTAATTCGATGGATTTGAAATTAGCCACTTTGAATTTTTTAGTCACCACTACAGGATCTGCGAAGGAACTAAAAACAACTACTAAGGCGGCGAATAAAGACAAGATTTTTTTCATGGCATAATTATTTTGTTGCAAGATGCTGACGTTTTAAAAAAGGTTGCATCCTATTTTACTACATTCCATTTGTAACTTACTCCACTGCTCATTTTGTTTGAAAATTTCGAATTTTCAAATTTCTTTCCTTGCACCATTTTAGACACATTTGCTTCCATTTTGGCATATTTATCGATGGAAACAAAGGCTTTTTCTACGGCGAAATCTCCTGCATTTAATTCTGCTGAATCAAAAATGCCTGCATTCAATTGATCTCCACCACCCTTTAAAGTTAAGGAATGAAAACCGCGTAGAATCACATCCATTTTAGTCGAGGTAAAACCTTCTATTTCCGTGCTTGCATTACCCCCTAATTCTACTTTTGTCAATTCAGGCACTACAATTTCCACCTGAATCCCAGGCTGAATTTTATCCAATACCAACACCTTATTTTCCACATGAACCGAACTCTCTAAGGTTTGATTACCCCGGTAAGTTATCTTAGGAAGATCGCCTCTCGTAATCTTGATTTGAGAAGACTCTGTGTTCAATCCTGAAATAGAGTTGAAATTAACTAAGTCTTTCGTGATGGTAAATCCTACCTTTTCGTTTGAAAAGTCCTCGTTATTCAACTCATCCTCTTTGTGAGGAGTTCTATTTAGGCAAATCAAGCCCTTATCAGCTGAGAATGTCCACAGTGAACCGATAAATAAATCCTGCCCTTCCTCATGGAAATAGCCAGATTCAAGGACATTATCTATATAGTAAGCAAAATCACGCGTCATACTAAACGATTTGCCATATGGAATCATAATTTTCACCTTCAGGCGTTGTGCTCGGAATTTAGAATTCTTAAGGCCAAAATGGGTGTCAAAACGTAAATCTTTACCCTTTTGAAGGTAATTGTACTGAATCATTTTAGCATTCGTCTCCGCCTCTTTACGCGTCAAACCCTGCGATTTAGCATACGTAATTACCTGAATTGTTTTCCCATCATAGCCCTCGATTTCGATATTCGCCCGGTTAAAGCGCTCCTCATTATAATCGTGGTTATCCTCATCATCCTCAAAATCAAAGGTAAATTCTTCGACTTTTTCCCCTAACATCATTTGCCAAATGGTCTCATTGTCTTTTTTGTCAATGTCTAACACATAAGTCGTCGAATCCGAAACTGCGATATCATTCACCTGATTATAGGAAGCTGAACGTTGGAAGTTACGTCCCACAAAGGGAACCGCCGCAAATAATCCGATCCATCCCACGATTACCATCGAAGTAGAAACAATTTTATAGGTCTTATTATAGAATTTACGATTGGCTAGCAAGGAAACACCTGCAATGACAATAGACACAAACATAGGTAAGAAAGCTAAAACCAATGCTGGTACCGTCCAGAAAGGAAAGTCTTTTGCGATTAAATACAAAGGCAAAGGACCCATATGCACAAGTTGACCCTGGTCAATTCCCGTAAATCCTACCGCACATAAAGCGCCTATTGCAATAATAAATGCGATTCCCAAAATCAATAAAATGACACCCAGTAGTATTTGAATGAACCAACGTATCACATTCAATGGCCCTTTCAAGGCAGAGAAAACGGTAGCAAAAATTCTAAAAGGAAATAACAATACTTTCGTTAAAGCTTTTTCTTCTGTTTCATCTGGCTGGATACTTTTCTTTATATTGTTCTCAATGTTTTCCAATGTGATAGGCTCACCCGTCATTTCCATCTTATCTTTCATCGTTTTTGCCTCTGGGGTAATCGCTAAAATAATGATATAGGCAATCACACCTGAACCAAATAGACCTACAGACAAAACTGCCAATACACGCAATAATCCTACATCCCAACCCGTATAAGCGGCGATACCAGCCATCACACCACCAATCACTTTTTTCTCGGGATCTCGGTAGAATTTGCGATAGGATTTATCATCATCCAAATTCATTTCACCTGGAATGGCAGCCCAAAGAATAATATAGGCCCAGAAAACAATGTTCCCTAAATGGAATAAAGGGAAACTTGCACTTAACAGGGCTAATAAAACCAATCTAACCCAGATCGGATCTACTTCAAAATAGCGCGCAATCCCCGCAGCTACCCCGCCTAATTTTTTACGCGTGATATCTCGGCGGAAAACCTTAGGCCCATCACCCGATTTAGGAGCCGTATAACCCTCTTTTTTATCTTCCTCCTCTTCCACTTGCTTGAAATCTGCAATGGTTCCTAAAGAGGCTATTAGCGCATCTACATGTGCCTGAGAAATAGCTTCCGTCTTTTCTGTCTCTCTAATGTTCCAGAATTTTTCCGCTATGCTCGATTCGATATCGGCAATTATTTCTTTCGATCCTTCGAAAGATGCGAAATACGCATGGATGGATTTTAAATAAGCATCTAAGGTAGCAAAAGCATCCTCTTCGATGTGGAAGACAAATCCAGCGATATTAATTGATAAAGTCTTTTTCATTTGGGGTAAGGGTTAAGCCTGTGGAGAAGCGTTAGAGATTTGATTAACGGATGCTTGAAGTTCATCCCAAGTCGAGGACATTTCAGCTAGAAACTCCTGGCCTTTGTCTGTTAATAAATAATACTTTCTAGGAGGACCTGACGCTGATTCGACCCAGCGATAGTCTAAAAATCCAGCATTTTTTAGGCGAGTTAGTAGAGGGTATAAAGTCCCTTCCACCACCATAATTTTAGCGGAAGTTAGTTCTGATAGCATCGTAGAGGCGTATACCTCTCCCTTTGAGATAATTTTGAGAATACAGAATTCTAAAATCCCTTTCCTCATTTGTACCTTGGCATTTTCAATATCCATGGGTTCTTTGTTTTTATTTGACAATGCAAATATAGACAAGGTACTATGTAATACAAAGTACCTTATAAAATTTATTTGTGAATTTGGATAAACGGTAGGTAATTTGTGATGAACGTACCCTTTTGAGGGTAATAATGATTATGATCTTTAAAAACATCTCCATCCCATTAGCCTTTTACAACCGAGATACTTGGTTGAAAGTAGCTTTTTTTGCGGTCAGCGTGGTGATGGCGGGCTTCTCCTTGTACTTTACAGACGGTCTTGTTAACAAACTGGAAGAACGCGAAAAGCAACAAATCGAATTGTATGCTGAAACCATTCGCTATGCGTTAACGAGTGATAATAATGCAGATATTAATTTCTTTTTCGAACGAATTAAGAAAATCAATGAGAATAATACGATTCCAGTGATTTGGAAAGATGGCTCAGGTCATCTAAACTCGATTAATATTCCTTTGCCGGAAACACTTAGTACAGAGAAAAAACAAGAAATTTTACAGCAAAAGCTACTGGAGATTATTGCGGAAAATAATAAACCCATCGAAATGGATATGGGTTTTCAGAAAGAATACATCTATTATGGGAATTCAAAACTGTTAAAATTGCTGCGCTATTACCCCTTATCGCAACTTTTAGTAGTTCTCATTATCGGATTTTTAGGCTACATTTTTCTTTCCTATTCTCGTAGAGCAGAGCAGAATCGAGTTTGGGTGGGATTAGCAAAAGAGACCGCTCATCAATTAGGTACCCCCCTTTCATCTTTGACAGCCTGGGTTGAATTACTCCGAAATGAGCCACATATTAACCCGGATATTGTAGTCGAATTATCGAAAGATATTCAACGATTAGAAACAATTACGACCCGTTTCTCCAATATTGGATCCACGCCTGTCTTAAAATTAGAGGACATCGAAGCAGTAATTCAAAGCTTCATCAGCTACCTAAAAATACGTATTTCGTCCAAAGTCAACATCGAAATACACTCCTCTCTGGCTGCTAATCAAACGGCTAATTTGAACAAATACCTGTTTGAATGGGTCATAGAGAACATTTGCAAAAATGGGGTGGATGCGATGGGTGGCCATGGACAATTGCGAATTGAGTTAAAAGAAGGAAAGAACCAAGTTATTCACATCGATATTTCGGATACAGGGAAAGGCATTTTGCCTAGCAATACGTCCAAAATCTTCTCGCCCGGGTTTTCGACCAAAAAGCGTGGCTGGGGATTAGGATTAACATTAGCGAAGCGGATCATCGAAAATTACCACCAGGGTAAATTGATTTTAAAGTCCACAGAAATAAACAAGGGATCCACTTTTCGCATTACACTACCAAAGCCTGAATAGATGACTGATCCTAATATCGTTTTTGGTTCCGCGCTTTGCATTATTGCAATTGGATATGCGCTGAAAAGTGCAGGCTTTATTCAGGAGCAGGACGGAAAGTCTTTGTCCAAATTTCTGATGCATACGACTTTCCCAGCCTTAGTATTCTCTACGATGATTCGAGTGAATATCACCTGGAACTTGATTTACCTCCCGTTAATTGCGATGTTTTTTGGGATGTTTCTATCCTTTATTGCTTTCCATCTATTCAAAAATACCGAGCCAGAGAATCGCGGTGTAATGACCATAGGGAGTGCTGGATTTAATCTAGGGATATTTGCCTATCCGCTGATTGAAGGAATTTTTGGCATACAAGGACTGACCTATGCGATTATGTTCGACTTGGGAAATTCCGTGGTCAACTTTTTTGTGAATTACGGAATGGGGAATTATTTCAGTCGTGGACCTAAAAAAGACCACATCGCTGCCCATATATTCAAACGGATTATTTCGCTTCCTCCCCTACAAGCGATGGTGCTGGGTGTGGTTGTCAATCTATGGGGAATTAAGTTCCCCACCTTCGCTTTAGACTTGATTTCCACGATTGCCTCTGGCAACAAATCCATTGTACTGCTGTTGATGGGCATCTATTTTAGCGTTCGCTTATCTAAAAAAACCTATTTTCGGGTATTTCAAGTGTTGAGCTTACGCTATGCAATGGGCTTTTTTGTGGGAGGAATCTGTTTTTATCTGCTGCCCTTTGATGTAGGTTTTCGCAACCTTTTACTGCTTTGCCTCATTCTGCCCGTGGGTATGACAGTCATTACCTATTCCGATGAATTGAATTTAAATACCCCGCTTGCTGCTTCTTTAGTGAACATTTCGCTCGTCATCAGCTTTGCCATCATGTGGATCATGGTGAGTGTTTTCCACATGAGCGCGATTTAAACAATTTTTTTTGGTAATTTTATGAAACATTGGTTTACTGAACTGGTTTAGTTCGTAATCAATTCGCTAAAATTATGGTAGTCCCTTACAAAAATCAGTCCAAAGGAAAAAAAGAACAAGTCGCTGACATGTTCAATTCCATCTCCCACAAATATGATTTCCTAAATCATTTATTGAGTGGTGGGATTGATATTATTTGGCGTAAAAAAGCGATTAAATTACTCCAAAACAAGGGTATCAAGTCCGTATTGGACATTGCGACAGGTACCGGCGATTTCGCCATTGAAGCCTTAAAAATCAAGCCTGAAAAAATTGTGGGGATTGATATATCTGAAGGTATGTTAGCCTTCGGTGTGGAAAAAATCAAGAAATTAGGCTTAGATAACATCATTACCTTACAAAAAGGGGATTCAGAAAAAATACCCTTCTCGGACAATAGTTTTGATGCCATTACCGTTAGTTTTGGGGTGAGAAACTACGAAACATTGGACAAAGGATTGAAAGAAATGTACCGCGTGTTAAAGCCAGGCGGTCATTGCTTGATTTTGGAATTCTCGAACCCGAAAAGCTTCCCTATGAAGCAGTTGTATTCTTTCTATTCTACTTTTTGTCTACCCATTTTAGGAAAATTAATTTCCAAAGACCCAGCCGCCTATACCTACCTTCCTGAATCAGTTCAAGCTTTTCCTGATGGCAAAGACTTCTTGAAAATTTATGAGGAATGTGGATTTATCAATACCCAATGGATCCCGATGACGGGAGGCATTTGCTCCATTTATTTAGGACATAAAAAAGCTAAAAACGCGTGAAAAAAGGTCACTTAATTGGTTTTGCTATCGCTTTCTTACTGGGCTTTAACGCCTTAGGACAAGGGAAGAAATACATTCAGCTGCACGATGAGTTTTACGATGAAAAACCAGTGCATTTTGGTTTTATGTTTGGCTTAACGTCTAGCAATTACTACGCGAATGGATTTCCAAGCGTTCTAGTAAACGATGTGACAGGAGAACCACTATCACTTACTTCACCTCGCACCTTTGGATTTCAAATAGGTGGGATTGTGAATTATGCCCTCAGTAAACACGTAGAAGTAAAATCAGGCTTAAATATCGCCTTGTACGATCGTCAAATTCAATTCGCTAATGAAGATCTGATCTCGAGAGAGTCTACGTGGTTAGAAATACCGATGTTATTGAAATTCCGTTCGGTGCGTCGCCAAAACCACCGCATGTACTTGATCTCTGGCCTAAAATTAGGTTTAGAAGCAAATGTAAAGAAAAAAAATACGGCAGTAACGGCAAATACCTCTGAATTATCGTTGGAATACGGAATCGGTTTTGAACGCTTTTACCGTTACTTTAAATTCTCTCCTGAGATTCGCATTTCACACGGATTGAATAACCTATTTGTAGCTCCAGGAACAGTCAATAGTTACTCTAAATTAAGCCAATTAAATTCACATACGATTAGCTTAATTTTCAATTTCGAGTAATTATTTCAATCCAGTTCTCGCCTTTTTAGGATCTATCACCGTTTCAAATGAACTCACAGCTGAAACACCGAACCAACCTGTACCTTGTAATTTGGAAGCTGGATTCGTATTCTTAATATTGGTGGGGATATTCGCGGCTGGTCGTGAAAATAATCCAGCATTGTTTAGTTCTAAACGTGCTTGCGAATAAAAATTAAATTGATCCTCAGAAATCGACCAAATTTCCACACGTATCTTATCTTTATCAACATAAAGAGATGGAGAAATCGAACGGCGGATAGGCAAAATAAACATTAGACCATCGGTCATGGCCCCTTTTTGGAACCCTGCATCGTAGACTAAGGTTAAATTGATGGGGTCATTAAACAACACTCCATTGCGATAGGTCTTCACCCGATAGCAATCTCCAGCCCCACGAAAATCGCGTGCATAAAACTGGGCATCATACCCATTTTTTGGACCATCGTTTGCTCCTTGTCGGCCAGTTGCTTCGTCATATTGGTATAAAATAGAATCGATGGGTGGGACGCGATTCATTTTAGCTTTTGCGGTGAGGGTTTCATTTTGCCATTTCACATTCAACTTGAAGCTCGTACCTACCTTTCCGATCGTAGGATGTTGAACGCTGGGTTCCCACTCATAGATCCCACTTTGAGCCACTTTCTCTACAAATTTAAATTGATTCCCCAAGGTATCTGATACAGTCACCTGAGCACCCGTAATTTTAGGCGATGTACTTTGATCAAAATAGTCCTGAGAACGTGATAAAATGATTTGCTGTGCCGTGTTTTGATTCGTCAAATTTGCTTCCACCACCAAATAATGATCAGAAGCCGGACTAGGCAAAGTAACTACCTCTTCACAAGACGTTAACAATACAAAAAAAAATAAAAAACAGTAGATCGGCTTCATCTTAAAAGGAGAAATTATAGGTGACAGCCGGAACAAAGGAACCGATAATGGATAATTGAACGGCCTCGGTTTGAACTGAATTGTCTTCGTTCGGACGCGTATAAATAGAGAACGGATTTTTTCGGTTGTAAACATTATAGACCGAGAATACCCATTCCGAACTTCCTTTACCAAACAAGGCTTTCTTGTTTTTCTTCGTCGCTGAAATATCTAAACGATGGTAATCTGGTACGCGAATGTTTCCCCGCGTTCCAGGAATGGTTTGTGGGTAAGCAATTCCGTCGAAAATGTATTTTTGGGCGGGAACAGTGTAAGGGACTCCCGTGATGTAGGCAAAATTTGCCCCAAAGGACCATTTATCAGAAAGGGCATATTGTCCTACTAAATTCAAGGTATGTGTGCGGTCATACCGATTAGCATACCATTCATTATTGTTTAATCCTTCTATTTTGCGTTCTGTCCTTGCTAAGGTGTAGCTCGCCCAACCCGTTAACTTCCCTACATTTTTCTTTAAGAAAAACTCGATACCATAGGCACGCCCCTTTCCAAAGAGCAAATCCTTTTCAAAATAAGGATTCAGGAAAAGATTCGCGCGATCCGCATAATCGATTTGATTTTGCATATCCTTGTAATACACCTCAATCGAGGATTCATAATTATTGCCATCTGCGCCAAAATTCTTAAATAGACCCAAAGCCAATTGATCCACCATTTGAGGTTTGATGTTATTCGTGGATGATGTCCACACATCTAAAGGAGTTGAAGCAGCTGTATTAGACATTAAATGGATATACTGAGCCAAGCGATTATAGCTTAATTTCAAGGAAGTGGATTCATTGCCTGTTACATTCAGAGCAAAACGCGGTTCCCAATTACCATAGGATGCCACAATGGCATCAGGATCTGTTTGGTTAATTTTCAACACATAACCTGAAGGATTTTCCGTACTCAAGGCCACAGGAATTCGATCGTAATACTCGCCATTTAAACTCTTGTAATCATAATGCGAATAACGAATACCATATTGAATGGTCAAACGTGAATTAAGTTTCCAATCATGACCAAAATAGGCTGACGCTTCTACCCCTCGTTTATTCGCTTGACCAAATTCTCTTTTTTCCCCATTTGATGTCGCATTCGCTTTCCCCGGAGTAAAGTCATAGGATAAAAGTTGACCTCCAAAAGTGATCGTATTATCAGGTCTCCAATAATAGGTGAAATCAGGCTTAATACTTAAATTTTCAATATTCGAAGTCCATTTAAACGCATCATTAGGGCGTTTGTTCTCAATATCCGAATCCAACATGTAATCGTAATTACTATAGAAGGCCGTCGCATTCAAAAACAATTTATTCGAGAAAACGTGATTCCAGCGAGTAGTCAAGGTAGTATTACCCCAGTCAAACCCAAATCCTGTCCCGAACACATCCCGTCCAAAATATCCTGAAATGAACACAGTATTCTTCGTGTTAATTGTATAATTGACTTTGGCAGTTAAATCATAAAAACTAAATTTAGAATTCGCGTTGTTACCCGTTAGAAAGGGTTTAGCTAAAATATCAATGTACGAACGGCGAGCTGCCACGATGAACGAAGCTTTATCTTTCACAATAGGAGCCTCAATCGATAAGCGAGAAAAAATAACTCCAATCCCGCCGTTGACTTCTAACTTTTTCGCATTTCCTTCCTTCATTTTCACATCCAAAATGGATGAAGCACGTCCACCATACATGGAAGGGATACCGCCTTTAAACAGCTTCACATCCTTCACGGCATCTGGATTAAAGACAGAGAAGAAACCAAATAGATGAGATGAATTATAAACTGGGGCATCATCTAAAAGAACTAAATTTTGATCGACGCCTCCACCCCGAACATTAAACCCAGAAGCACCCTCTCCTACGGTAGAAACACCTGGAAGCAATTGAATTGCGCGGACTAAATCAACTTCTCCTAACAAGGCAGGTATTTTACGAATCGTTTTAATATCCACTTTATTGACGGACATTTCTATACCTCTGACGTTCTCATCGTTTGCGCGTGCTTTTACGATGACTTCAGCTAATTCCTGTGAGTCAGCAGATAATTCAACTGAGATTTCTTGAGCTTTTGCGGATACTAGAATCTCTTGCTCTTTCTTTTTAAACCCTGAAGAGGAGAAAACAAGTGTGTATTTGCCTAAAGGAAGTGTCAAGCTGTAGAAACCATAAGTATTAGTCACATTACCCGTCTTCAGTTCTTTTACATAGACACTAGCTCCAATGAGACCTTCCCCACTAGATGCCTCTTTTACGTAGCCACTAATAGTTGATTTTTGGGCATGCAATAACCCAGATAAGAGCAGAAAAAGAAATAATAAGAGTTTACGCATCAGTATAAAAACCCAAAGATACGGGAATTGTTTTTCCCTGTATGTTAAAATATGATAAACGGAAATTGATGATTTTTTTACATGATCAGTAACATATTTCCGATTTATGATTTATATTGTATTTTTACTTACATTTGTCAAAAACCTAGCAAACATGGATTTAGTCATATTCGGGCAAATCGTACGAGAGAAAAGAAATGCCATCGGATTAAAACAAGAAGAACTCAGTCAAAAAAGTGGCGTTGCCATTAAAACGATTCACAGTATTGAATTAGGCAAGGGAAATCCCGCCATCAAAACCATTCTACGCATCTTCGACGCCCTTTCACTCGACCTTTTAATTGTAGCGGCTAAAAACGCAAAAAAATAAGACAATGGAACAAGAAATTAGCTTTGAACGCATTCCAACACATATTTTTTCAGACTCTGATGCTGCATCTAAGTCAGTTGCGAGAGAAATTGCGGAACTTATTCGCAAAAACAATCAAGCTAGCAAGCCCACCATTCTAGGACTTGCGACTGGATCATCCCCTAAAAAAGTCTACCAAGAATTGATCCGTATTCACCGAGAGGAAGGCTTAAGTTTCAAAGATGTCATCACGTTTAATCTTGATGAATACCATCCTATGGAACCTGATTCCATCCAGAGTTATGTTCGATTTATGAAAGAACAACTCTTTGACCACATTGACATACCGGTAACAAATTACCACTTACCCGATGGAACATTGTCTTTAGATAAGATCCCTGAGTTTTGTAGGGATTACGAGGCAAAGATTGAGCGATTAGGCGGATTCGATTACTATCTATTGGGTATTGGCCGCAATGGACACATCGGATTCAACGAACCTGGATCAACAATCAATTCCAAAACGCGTTTAATGACGCTCGATATTGCCACGAAGATTGATGCTTCACCCGATTTTGGAGGACTACAAAAAGTACCTAAAAAAGCGATTACCCTCGGGATAGATAGCATTATGAAGTCCAAGAAGATCGTTCTGCTTGCATGGGGAGAACATAAAGCGAACAGTGTCGCTAAAGCCGTCGAGGGAAGCGTGACTTCAGACATTCCTGCTTCTTATCTGCAATTACATCCTAATGCTACCTTCATCCTGGATGAAACGGCTGCTTCCATGCTGACCCGAATTAAAACGCCATGGATTGTAGATACGGTAAAATGGGATCGCAATATGATTAAAAAAGCGGTTACACACCTGTCATTGACCTTACATAAACCAGTACTCAAATTAACTTCTAAGGACTATAATGAAAACGGGTTATCTGATCTTCTTTCCTTATATGGACAGGCTTACGAGATCAATATTGAAGTTTTCAATTATCTACAACATACCATCACAGGTTGGCCAGGTGGAAAACCGAATGCAGATGATACCCACCGCCCAGAACGCGCCTTCCCCGCAAAAAAGAAGGTATTGATCTTCAGTCCACATCCAGATGATGATATAATTTCCATGGGTGGCACTTTCCAACGTTTACACGACCAAGGACATGACGTCCATGTGGCTTACCAAACGACGGGGAATATTGCGGTTGCGGATGACGAAGCCCTTCGTTTCGCTGAATTCGTCGTTGACTTCAATGAAAAATTCGAAAGCCCTAATGCGAAAGCAAACCGCATCTACAAAGAAGCTATCAAATTCCTAAAGAACAAACCGGACTCTGAAATTGATATTCAAGCCGTTCGGGAGATCAAAGGGTTAATCCGTAAAGGGGAGGCTAAAAATACCTGCCGCTTCGTGGGGATCAAAAAAGAAAATGCACACTTCTTAGAAATGCCATTCTATGAAACGGGAACCATTCGCAAGAAGCCTATAGGCGAGAAAGATATTCAAATTGTGATGGATCTCATCGAGGAGATTCAACCACACCAAATTTATGCGGCAGGCGACTTAGCTGACCCACACGGGACACACAAAGTATGTTTAGATGCCATCATGGAGGCGGTAACACGCCTAAAACACCGGGAATACATGAAGAACTGTTGGGTGTGGCTATACAAAGGTGCTTGGGCGGAATGGGATATCGACCAAATCGAAATGGCGGTTCCCATGTCTCCAGACCAAGTATTCAAAAAGAGAATGGGTATTTTCAAGCACCAGTCTCAAAAAGATGGGGTTGTATTCCAGGGAGACGATTCAAGAGAGTTTTGGCAGCGTGCTGAAGAAAGAAACCGCGCTACGGCTTCCATCTACAACGCCCTAGGCCTAGCTGAATACGAAGCCATGGAAGCTTTCGTGCGCTGGAAATTCTAATCTTATTTTAAAGCGGCAAAAAGGATCTCTGCGGCATGCTTAGCGTGTCGCTGGGTTCCGTCGTGGATTTGGTGACGGCAACTCGTTCCTGAAGCTACTATATCGACCTCTTCCGGCTGAGCACGAACCGTAGGGAACAAGACTAATTCCCCAATCTGCATCGAAAGATCATAATGCTCTTTTTCATACCCAAAAGAACCAGCCATACCACAACATCCAGATGGGATTAATTGCACTTCAAAGTTCTCCGGCAAAGAGAGGGCCTTTTTCGCCGCTACTAGCGAGGAAATTGCCTTCTGCTGGCAATGACCATGTAATTTCAGTAGCTTCTTCTCAGAGCGGAATGCTGCCGATGTAATTCGCTTAGCATCCGCTTCTCGAGCGATAAATTCTTCCAGCAACAAGGTGTTTTTCGCCAATTCCTGCGCCTTTTCTACCCATTCATCCGAAACTAAATCTGGATACTCATCGCGGAAAGTCAAGATAGCTGAAGGCTCAATACCCACTAATGGTGTATTTTCGGAAATTAAAGAGGACCAAAGTCGCACATTCTGCATGGCTAGTATGCGTGCTTCATCCAGCATTCCTTTGGACAAATAGGCTCTTCCTGAAATGGGATGTGGAATTGTCTTCACCTCATAACCTAAGCGCTCTAGCAATAATACGGCGGTGCGACCAATTTCAGCATCATTAAAATTCGTAAACTCATCAACGAATAGGTAAACTGATTTCGATTGAACTGGACTCATGCGCGCCTTTAACCAAGACCAAAGTGTTTGCTTTGCCATTAAGGGCATCGTGCGATCCGGATGGAACCCTACCAGGGCGTTAGAGATACGACGGATGGCCGGCGTACCCATTACCCAATTGTACAAGTAAGGCACATGAGAAGCCAAGTTAGATAACTTCGCAAAGTTGCCTACTAACCAAGAACGCAAAGGAAGACCCTTTTCTTTCTGGTATTGGTACAAGAACTCCATCTTTAATTTCGCCACATCGACATTCGAAGGACACTCCGCCTTACAGCCTTTACATGCCAAACAAAGATCCATCACCTCTTTAATCTCCTCATGAGCGAAGCGATTAGGCTGTTGAGAGCGTGTTAAAAACTCGCGAAGAATATTAGCACGAGCTCTGGTAGTCTCTTTTTCATTTCTGGTCGCCATGAAAGATGGACACATTGTCCCTCCTGATATAGGCGTTTTACGGCAATCACCGGAGCCGTTGCACTGTTCCGCGTGTTGCAATACATCTTGATCCTTGAAACGGAAAGCCGTCTTAAATTCAGGTGTTTGCTGACCCGCCTCATAGCGCAAGAACGTGTCCATAGGAGGCGTATCCACAATCTTATTAGGATTAAATATCCCCTTAGGATCCCACCAAGACTTCAATTCCCGCATCAATTGGTAATTCTCCTCTCCCACCATCCAAGGAATAAACTCCCCTCTTAGACGGCCATCTCCATGCTCCCCTGAAAGAGAACCCTTAAATTTCTTCACTAATCGTGCAATCTCCTCCGCAATGTGACGGAATTGCTGGTGCCCTTCTTTTGTCTTCAAGTTAATGATTGGACGCAAGTGCAATTCACCTGATCCTGCGTGTGCGTAGTGCACGCAATACAAATTATTAGCTTGTAAGATTTCGTTGAATTCAGCAATGAATGCCGGCAAATCAGCTACGTCTACTGCCGTATCCTCTATTACGGCTACCGCTTTTTCGTCTCCAGGTAAATTAGAAAGTAATCCTAAACCTGCTTTTCTCAAGTCCCAAACCTTCTTCACATCGCCACCCGTCACAAATGGGAAATGGTAACCTAATCCTGCCTTACGCATCGCTGCCTCGCAGGCTTTTGCTTGAGAGGCTAAGTCTTCTGCCGAATCAGAACGTAATTCAACTACTAAAATGGCCCCTGGATCCCCTTCTACAAAGAAACGATTCAAGCGTTGTTCCGGATTCGCCTTTGTACACTCTAAAATATAATGATCCATCAACTCAGAGGCAGACGGATTGAATTGCAAGGCAATTAAATTAGCTCTTAATGCTTCGTCAATGGTATTAAAGTGTCCACAGACCAGACCTAAGTGTGCCGGCGGTAAAGGATCCACATGCAGTTTAATTCGAGTAGCAAAGCACAATGTCCCTTCAGATCCACTGATTAGTGAACAGAAATTAAAGGGCGCCTCCGTTTTTTCAAAGGCCTTTGTGTGCAATAGCATATCTACCGCATAACCCGTGTTTCTACGATCTATACTTGGTTTGGGAAATTCTTCCGTAATATTTTGTTGATGCTTTGGATCAGACAAGGCAGCTAAAGTCTTCTCATAAATTCCATGCAAACGAGTACCTTTTTCTAATGATTTAATCGTCTCAAAGGGATCTTCTGCTGTAAAGTGAACTGGCGTTCCATCCGATAAATACCCTTCTATTTCTAATACATGGTCCCTGGTGGAACCATACACTACCGAATTCGAACCACAGGAATTATTCCCCACCATTCCACCTATCATCGCGCGATTTGCAGTTGATGTTTCTGGACCAAAGAACAAACCATGCTTCTTCAACTCCACGTTCAACACATCACGCACTACACCTGGTTCTACCCAAACATAGGATTCCTCCTTGTTAATTTCTAGGATCCGATTGAAAAATTTAGACACATCTACCACCAAAGCTTTACCCACTACCTGTCCTGCTAAAGAGGTTCCAGCTGTTCGGGGAATCAAGGGAATCGAATTTTGGTCCGCAAATCGAATAATTTTCTCTAGGTCATCTTTCGTCTCTGGAATCACCACCCCTAAAGGCATCTCCCGATAAGCCGATGCATCCGTCGCATACAACGTCTTCATCACGGTATCCGTGTAAAGCGCTCCTTGCAAGGTACTGCCTAAAGAAGAGAGAAGAGATTCAATGATTTGCGTCGCCATGGTTTATTTCTTAAGCTGCAATTTACACAAAGCGCTGATTAGTAGCAATTGAGCCACAATATAAGTACTCATCACTAGGGTCGATATCCCCGGAAAAGAATAATAAAACTTTCCAAAAGCCAAAACACTATCCGAAACCACAAAGAAAAATGCCCCTAGAACGATTGATCGATTCCTTAAGCGAATAGCAAAGTACAGCATCGAACCGAGTGCAAACGCATAAAGGGTCACCGGAATCTTCATTCCTCCCGCTAAATAGGGGTTTAAAAAAGCTAAAAAGGAGAACACATAAATAAACAACCCTACTAGAGGTTTTCGTGCAAAGGTAGGCACCCAAGCCTGGTCTGAGGCTTGTTTAGCGAACAGACGAATATAGCACAACTGCATCATCAAAAAGGATCCTAGTCCGAGCTGAAAATAGAGGGAACTGTCACCTGGAAGCATTAGAAACACATCACCTAACAAGGCAAAAATGGACGTTAGGAATAGCGCAGGGCTTGGGTTTTCTTGTGCTATGTGACCCATTAAGAGGATCATTAATAATGGCTTCGTCACATATCTAATCTCAGGGCAATCCGAAAATAAGAGAGGGGATACTAATTCTAAGATAGCATCTAGCCAAAACAATTTCAAAAAGATATTTTTCATGTTTAGTAATTTGGTCTACCAAAAAAAAATCACTCAACGCAAATGGTTAAGTGATTCTTTTTATTTCAGCTTAGGTATGGGGATCAAGATCCGCAAGCCTCACATGCCTCTGGATTATCCAAAGAACAAGTCATATCCGCTTTATTTTGTTCTACACTATTATCAAAACTAGCTGCCGCTGCTTTCGCTGCTGCCTCTGAGTATACTAATTCAGTTTCGTTTACTAAATTGGTTTGCTCAATCGCTGGTTCTGCTTGTTTCTCAACGGTGAACTTAATCGCATCTGTTGCCGCTTTCGTACGTAGGTAATACATACCTGTTTTCAAGCCCAGCTTCCAAGCGTGGAAGTGCATCGATGTTAATTTTCCAAAGTTCACATCTTGGATGTGGATATTTAAACTTTGAGATTGACAGATGTAGGCTCCACGATCAGCAGCCATCTCTAAGATGGTCTTTTGCTTGATCTCCCAAACCGTTTTATATAAATCCTTCAGGTTTTGAGGAATTTCCGGAATGTTTTGAACGGATCCATTCGCGATGATCAATTTATTCTTCATGGAATCATTCCACAAGTTTAACTTGATCAAATCTTTCAATAGGTGCTTGTTAACGATCGCAAACTCACCTGATAATACGCGACGTGCGTAAATATTAGATGTGTAAGGCTCGAAACACTCGTTATTTCCTAAGATCTGACTCGTAGAAGCCGTAGGCATTGGAGCAACTAATAGTGAGTTACGTACTCCGTGCTCAACTACTTTCGTACGTAAATCCTCCCAATCCCAGTTTCCTGAAGATGGAGTTACATTCCACATATCGAATTGGAATACCCCTTTCGAAATAGGTGAACCTTCCCAAGTAGAGTAAGGGCCTTCTACTTTCGCTAATTCCATGGAAGTTTCCATTGCCGCGAAATAGATGGTTTCGAAGATATCCTTGTTCAATTGTTTCGCTTCTTCTGACTCGAATGGCATACGTAACAAGATGAACACGTCAGCTAAACCTTGAACCCCTAAACCGATAGGACGGTGACGTAAGTTCGAATTCTCAGCCTCTTTAACTGGGTAATAGTTAACATCGATAATCTTATTCAAATTGCGTGTCGCAATTTTCGTCACCTCATATAACTTCTTGTGATCAAAACGTAAAACGCCGTTTTCGTCTACGTTCACATATTTAGGCAAGGCTAAAGAAGCTAGGTTACAAACCGCTACTTCGTCTTTCGCTGTGTACTCAATGATCTCCGTACATAGGTTCGAAGACTTAATGGTACCTAAATTCTTTTGGTTTGATTTGTTGTTCGCATGATCTTTAAACAGCATGTACGGTGTTCCTGTCTCTGTTTGAGATTCTAGGATTTTAAACCACAACTCCTGTGCCTTCACCACCGTACGAGCTTTACCCGCAAGTTCGTATTTCTCATACAAAGCTTCGAATTCAGCTCCATGCGTATCTGCTAAACCTGGACACTCATGTGGGCAGAATAAGGACCACTCCTCATTACTTTCAACACGCTTCATGAATAAATCCGGAATCCAAAGGGCATAGAATAAATCACGCGCACGCATTTCTTCCTTACCGTGGTTCTTCTTCAATTCTAAGAATTCGAATACATCCGCGTGCCATGGTTCTAAGTAAATCGCAAAGCTTCCTTTACGCTTTCCACCCCCTTGATCCACGTAACGAGCTGTATCGTTGAATACGCGTAACATTGGGATAATACCATTCGAAGTACCATTTGTACCCTTGATATAAGAGCCTGTAGCACGGATGTTATGGATGCTTAATCCAATACCTCCGGCAGACTGTGAAATCTTAGCTGTTTGCTTCAAGGTATCGTAGATTCCTTCGATCGAATCGTCCTGCATTGTTAACAAGAAACAAGACGAAAGTTGAGGCTTCGGAGTACCAGCATTGAAGAGAGTTGGAGTCGCGTGAGTGAACCAACGCTCAGATAATAAATTATAGGTCTCAATGGCAGCTGCAATGTCTGCTTTATGGATACCTACCGCAACACGCATTAACATGTGTTGAGGGCGTTCTGCGATTTGTCCATCTAGCTTTAATAGATACGATTTCTCTAGGGTCTTGAATCCGAAATAATCATAACCAAAGTCACGGTCATAGATGATGGCTTCATCTAATTCAACGGCATTGTTTTTAATGATATCATACACCTCCTTAGAAAGAAGTGCTGCGTTCTGCCCTGTCTTAGGATCGATGTACGTGTACAAACGTTTCATTGTAGCCGAGAAGGACTTCAATGTATTCTTGTGCAAGTTAGAAACAGCGATACGAGCTGCTAGAACTGCATAATCAGGGTGTTTTGTTGTCAAAGAGGCAGCTGTTTCAGCCGCTAAATTATCCAGTTCAGTTGTTTTAACGCCATCAAACAAACCAGTGATCACCTTTCTAGCAACCTCTAAAGGCTGAACAAAAAATGGATCCAAGCTGTAACTCAGCTTTTCAATTCTGGCGGTGATTTTGTCAAACTTTACTGATTCGCGACGACCGTCTCTTTTTACTACGTACATGTGTATCTATCTATTATAATTTAAAACTTCTAATTCAATATAAATGCGAAACAAAATGCAAAAACCAAACACCTACATTTAGGCAAAAGATTTCCCGTGTTAAGAGAATTTTTTTCTTAGCTTTTTGCCTCTTTTTGCGTTAACAAATTGAGTGCGTGGCGGTTTTGTTTTTATGCTTTCCTAAACCAAAAATTGAAGCATCTTTGGCTGATTGTGCTCTTGGTAAAATTAGAAAAAAAGCAGGCTCTGTGCAAACAATTTTTTGGCCAAAAAAAATATAAAAAAGGGCTGTATTTGAAATACCACATTCAAATCCCCGCAACTCAATTCATTAGCCGTATCGCTTCTTAGAAAAGTGCTATAAAATTATTTTTAAAAAAAAATCAGCTGAAAAATCGCGTGGAAATATCTGAAATTTTGTTAAGGTAAATAGTTGGAAAATAAAATACATTCTGTAATTTTGCATCCCTTATTATAAGGTCCAAATATCCCCCTTTGGAAAACATTATTTAAACAGGACGGCAGGGAATCGTCTATTATCCATTATCATGAAAAAAGATATCCACCCAGAATACAAAGAAGTTGTATTTCACGATCTATCAGCTGATTACAAGTTTTTAACTCGTTCATGTGTTGCTACCACAGAGACAACAGAATTCGAAGGAGCTACTTACCCAGTATACAAATTAGAGGTTTCATCCCAATCTCACCCATTCTATACAGGTAAGAACGTATTGTTAGATACAACAGGACGTGTGGACAAATTCAACAAGCGTTACGCGAAGTAATTTTCCTTGCGCCTATACAAAAAGCCTTCTTCCATCTTTTGGGGGAAGGCTTTTTTTATCCTAGATTTGTCCTATGCAGTCCAAGGTTTATTTATTTGAGGATTTGGCATTAAAAAATGCCCTTCAACCCCTAACTCAGCACCGCAAAGTCGCTGAATTGTGGGTGGGCACCAGTACCTTAGAAAGTAAATGGCTGAACCGCGTTTCAAACGCTGATCAAGCGGATATTCGAGTACTCAGCGCTCTCCTTCCATTGCCTTCCACATTCACCCTTTTAGACCAGCTTCCGGCAGATAGTTCCTATGTATATAATGGTCAGGTTTTGGCCCAAAAAGGACAAGGCACTCATCGCATAGAACAACACCTCCCTTTTCTACAGCATCCGGAAGATTTGCTAGCCTACCAAGCTGTGTTTTTAAATGCCGAAATCAAAGGAAACCATCCTGATTCAGGAAACAATACCTTCATCGCTCCGGAATACATCTACGTTCACCCCAGCGCGCAGGTGCAGGGAAGTATCTTAGATGCTAGCAAAGGACCTATTTACATTGGAGAGGATGTTACTATACAAATAGGGACATTGATACAGGGCCCAGCAGCGCTCCTAACTGGCGCAACAACGAATATAGGGGCAAAGATTCGACCAAATACCACCATCGGCCCAGGCTGCAAAGTAGGTGGCGAAATTAACCACTGCATCTTCTTTCCTTTTAGCAATAAGGCCCATGAAGGGTATTTAGGCAATTCGATTGTGGGATCCTATTCGAATTTAGGCGCACTCACAAACGGTTCTAACCTACGTAATGATATTCAACCTATTTCCCTCTATGATTATACTGTAAAGGGTCCTCGAAATACGGGTTTAACGTCTTTAGGCCAAATCTTTGGCGATTTTGTCACCACCGGTGTAGGAACAAATCTGAATACCGGTACCGTCATTGGGAGTCACTGCAACCTTTCGAGTATAGGATTTCCTCCGCGATTCATTCCTTCTTTTAGTTATGGCGAGTATCCTGCATTACGCGCATTTGACTTGGAGAAAGCATTCGCTTCAGCCTGCGCTTGGATAGCATTGAAAAATCAGAAAATCCCCGAAAATCTGCGCCAAAGCATGGAAGAAATTTGGAAAGCGGATACATCTTTCCGAAATTAGTTCTTTCTTAAAATAAAGCCCCATTCATGCGATTTCAAGACATTCCAGGTCTACCTAAAACCAAGAAGACGTTGTCGCAAGCGGTGCAAAATCAACACATCGCACATGCCCAATTATTTGTGGGTCCTCCCGGAGGAGCTCAACTCGCAATGGCGCATGCATTTGTTAGCTACTTATTTTGCACGAATAGATCAGAAACAGATTCCTGTGGCGTCTGTCCTAGTTGCCAGAAATTGCAACGCGGCGTTCACCCAGATTTAGTCTATGTCTACCCTACCGTTATCACCAAGAAAATCAAAGATGCGGAATCGGATGTTTTCCTGCCTGATTGGAGAAAATTTATTCAAGAATCCTATTTCAGAACCTTACCAGAATGGCTGGTTCACATGGGAGCCGAAGGGAATCGCCAGGGGAATATTCCCGTGGAGGAGACCCGTAAACTAGTGCAAAAAATCAGCTTAAAGCCGTTTGAAGCGCCGTTTAAGGTGGTGATGCTTTGGAACCCAGAGACGCTGAATGCTTCTGCCGGTAATGCCTTATTGAAGACTTTGGAGGAACCGCCTAGTTCTACCTTATTCATCTTAGTTTGTGCAGAACCAGATAAATTATTGACGACCATTCTCTCTAGAACTCAACGCGTCAGTGTGGGTGCTGTGGAGGTAGAAGATTTAGCTGATTATTTAGTCCAAAAAGCGGAAATTGATACGGAAAAGGCCCATCAAATCGCAGTAAATTGTGAAGGAAACATCTCGGAAGCTTTGGAGAAATCTAACTCCGATAACCTTAGTACAACAACCTGGTTTGCGGAATGGATGCGCGCGATATATGCCCGCAATCTATCCAAATTAGTACAATTAGCAGACCAATTCGACGGCTTAGCGAAAGAAAACCAAAAAGGTATTTTAAGTTATAGTCTCCATATTTTCAGACAATGCTTGTACCAAATTTCGGATGCAAGTGCCTTGATCAAATCACTCGAAAAAGAGAAAGCCTTTGTGAATAATTTCTCGAAGACATTGAATACCGAAAAGATCGCGGCAATGACCGAAAAAATATCAGAGGTTCATTACCATTTAGAACGCAATGCGCGAGCAAAGATGGTTCACCTCGATTTATCTTTGTATTTATTGCGCGTTTTCCACGCGAAAAACTCCTAATATGAAAACGATTCGCATTGGTACTCGAAATTCGGCTTTGGCACTGTGGCAAGCACACCATGTAGGCGCATTGCTCGCAACGCAGGGTTTAGCCTACGAAATCGTATCGATAACAACCAAAGGGGATCAAATTTTAGACCGTTCCCTGTCTAAAATAGGCTCAAAAGGAGTGTTTACAGAAGAATTAGAGGCGATGTTGTGCGCGGGAGAAATCGATATCGCACAGCATTCTGCGAAAGATTTACCCTCTCATATTCCTGCAGAACTAGAATTAATTGCTTTCACTCAGCGAGAAGCGGCGCAAGACGTTGTTTTAAGCCTGGATCCGGCGAAAACCCTAGCCTCCAACGAACCTTTACGTGTGGGCACCTCATCGACGCGCAGACGTGCCTTCTTAAGCCATTTCTACCCACAACATACGGCAGTGGAGATGCGGGGCAATCTTCAGACCCGTTTGGAAAAATTGAAAAAGGGGGATTGCGATGCGATGCTACTCGCTTTTGCCGGCGTTCATCGCATGGAAATGGAATCCTATATCACACAGCATCTAGGCCTTGACCATTTTGTCCCAGCAGTGGGTCAAGGGTCCGTAGCGATTCAGTGTGCGGTTTCTTTAGACTCCAGCATTAAAGCTTTAGTACGTAAAGCTTGCAACCACCCCTCGACGGAAGCTGCATTAGTAGCAGAACGCCATTTATTAGCCCATTTAGAAGGCGGCTGTAGCGTTCCTGTTTATGGACACGCGCATTTAGAAGGGGGGAAATTAAAGCTACAAGCAGGAGTTCTCAGCTTAGATGGAATAGAAAATATCTCCCATTCAGCAGAGGGATCAGATCCCGCCATCCTTGGTAAAGAAGTCGCGATGGAGCTCATCCATTTAGGAGCACATCAATTATTACGCAAAATCAGACAGCAATTAGGTTCATGAAAAAACGCATATTAATCACTGGGTCGAATGGTTTATTAGGCCAAAAACTGGTTGAACTATTACGCACACAGGCAAATGTCGATTTAATCGCCACCGCTCGTGGGAATAATCGTTTGCCCGTGACGGATGGGTATACCTATGCGTCTTTAGATATTACCGTTCAAGAGGAAGTAAACAACGTTTTCGATCAATTCAAGCCTGAGGTGGTTATTCACACGGCAGCCATGACCAATGTGGATACCTGCGAAACGGATCGGGCAGGTTGTGACCTATTGAATGTAGATTCGGTTGCCTTTATCATTCAGGCCTGCGAAAAACATGGTTCCTATTTATGTCATTTATCGACGGACTTTATTTTTGACGGAGCGGATGGTCCTTATACGGAAGAAGGTGTGGCCAATCCCATTTCCTATTATGGCGAAAGCAAATTAAAGGCCGAACAATTATTGTTTGATTCTTCCATTCGATGGAGTATTGCACGCACCGTTTTAGTGTATGGAATCGTGCCCGATATGAGCCGATCGAATATCGTGCTTTGGGTGAAAAAATCACTTGAAGAGGGAAAAACGATACAGGTAGTGACTGATCAATTCCGCACCCCTACTCTTGCAGAGGATTTGGCCATGGGCTGTTGGCTACTCGCTAAGGATGAAGTGGAAGGTATATTCAACATCTCTGGATCCGATTTCTTAACGCCATATGAGATGGCGGTGATGACGGCAGAATATTACGGTTTGGATAAATCCTTGTTACAGAAAGCGGATTCATCCACCTTCCAACAAACGGCTAAAAGACCAGCTCGTACTGGATTTGTGCTCGATAAAGCAAAAAAAGTCCTAGGTTACACACCTAGAACTTTTCAAGAAGGTATTGCCTTAATGGCACAGCAAGTGGCTGATTTAATCTAATTCTTCCGGATCTTCCATTAATTGATCCGCCAATGGATTCACCACGGGTAGATCGATGATAACAGGAGCTTCTTTCGGCTTCGCGAAGTCTTTATTCTCATCCAATAAAGTATTCCAAAGCAAATCCTTCAAGGACTGAATTCCCTCCTGAGTAACGGAAGAAATCAATAATACGGGGATATCTTTAGGCAAACTTTCGCGCATTTCTTCTTCCATTTCAGGAATCGAAAGGTCCATTTTAGAGACCACAATTACCCGGCGTTTACCCAATAATTCCGGATTGTATTTCTCTAATTCTCCCGTTAAGATTCGGTATTCTTCTCCCCAATTTTCCGCATCCGATGGAATCAAGAAGCACAAAATCGAGTTACGCTCAATATGGCGTAAAAATCTCAATCCCAAACCTTTGCCTTCTGATGCCCCCTCAATAATTCCTGGAATGTCAGCTACTACAAAGGATTTATAATCGCGGTATTCCACAACACCTAATTGGGGCACTAAGGTAGTGAAGGGATAATCTGCAATCTCTGGAGTTGCCGCAGAAAGTACCGATAAAAGTGTCGATTTACCAGCATTCGGAAAACCTACCAAACCCACATCAGCTAATACTTTTAGCTCCATCACCACCCACAGATCTTGACCCGGTTCTCCTGGCTGTGCATGACGGGGTGACTGATTGGTAGAGGATTTGAAATTATGATTCCCCAATCCTCCGCGGCCACCGGCCAAAACCATGATTTTTTGGCCTTCTTCAGTAACCTCCGCAATAAATTCGTTGGTCTCAGCATCCCGTACGATGGTTCCTAAAGGCACTTCGATGAAGACATCTTCCCCTTCTGCACCGGAACGACGTCCCCCTTCACCCCCTTTACCGTTTTCCGCAATAATATGCTTTTGGTATTTTAAGTGAATTAGGGTCCATAGCTGGGTACTTCCCACGATATAGACGTGACCTCCACGACCGCCATCGCCACCATCCGGTCCTCCTTTAGGCACGTGTTTTTCCCTCCTAAAATGGGATGAACCGCTTCCTCCTCGGCCGGAACGGAGATTGATTTTGACGTAGTCGATGAAGTTAGATGTCATTCTTGTGTGTTAATTAGGCCTCGATAATAGTGACGATTTGGGAGAAAATCTCCTCAATTTCACCTATACCATTGATTCCTGAGAATTTATGTTGTGCGGCATAATAACCGGCCACTGGAGCCGTTTTTTCGCCGTATTCTTGTACGCGTTTACGAATTAATTCTTCGTTTTGGTCATCTGGACGACCTGAAGTCTTACCGCGCTCTAATAGACGCTGCGTTAATTCTTCTTCGCTCACCTCTAAAGCGATCATGTGATTAATTGCTAATTGATGACCAGCTAATAAATTGTCCAAAGCTTGAGCTTGCGCTTCCGTTCTAGGAAAACCATCAAAAATAAAACCCGCTGCCTCCTTGTTCTCGTTCAATTTATTCTCGATCATTCCGATCACGACTGCATCCGGCACCAAGATTCCTTGATCCATCAATTTCTTCGCTTCCAAGCCTAAAGTCGTACCTGCAGAAATTTCCGCACGTAATAAATCACCTGTAGACAAATGGATTAAACCGTATTTCGCAATTAATTTTGCGGACTGAGTGCCTTTGCCTGCCCCTGGAGGCCCAAATAAAACAAGATTAAGCATATAAATGTGGGTTTATAATTTCGAACCACAAAGGTAATCAAATCAGAGGCAAAAGCAGGGATTTTCTGCTATATTTGGCATAAAAAAAAGAGAGATGCTTTCCACCCAATTCGAAGAGATAATTCAAAAAAGACGTTCTAATAGACGCTACGACCCCACCGTTAAAGTGGACGATGCCGTCATAGAACGCAGCTTACAACGTTCCATTTTATCGCCTAACAGTAGCAATATGCAGCTTTGGGAGTTTTATTGGATCAAAAGTGAAGAGGAAAAGAAAGCATTTCACCAGCTATGTCTGGGACAATCCGCAGCAAAAGATACAGCGCATTTAGTGGTTTTCGTCACTCGCCAAGACCTTTGGAAACAAAGAGCCGCATGGAACTTGAAATTAGTCCAAGATTCCATCGAAGGGGAACCCACTAAAATGCAAAAGAGAGGCCTTGAATATTATGGCAAGCTTATTCCACTCTTATACCGGAATGACATTTTTGGCATTTCTACCTTCATTCGATGGAACATCTGTTTCTGGATGGGTTTACGAAAACCCATGATGCGTTTTGGAGGTAAAGCGGATCAACGCGTCATGGTACACAAATCGTGTGCCCTTGCCGCGCAAACATTTATGCTTTCTATTGCTGCTGAGGGATTTGAATCTTGCCCTATGGAAGGATTTGATGCAAAGCGTGTGAAGAAACACTTAAATCTTCCTGCAGGAGCGGAAATCAATATGGTGATTTCGGTGGGTAAGGGAACAGAAGAAGGGGTGTGGGGACCACGCTTTAGAGTTCCTTACGAGGAAGTGGTGCACGTCCGCTAATTGCAATCTACGTCTACAATAATTTGAACGCCTTTAAAAGCGGGCTTCGTACTGAGGGTATCTAATTCCTCCCGAAGCTGCTTTTTGAAGGCAGCTAAAGCCACGCCTTTCTCTAGCTTAATGAGGATTTCCATCGCATATTGATTCCGAATGCGTTCAATCAAAGGCTTTTCAGGCCCTAGCACGCGTCCATTACCAAATTTGGCTTTCAACAATTGCCCTAACTCTTTGGCTGCCGTTTCGACATTGCGTGCTTCGTAATGCCGCATCACGATTTTAATCAAGCGTGTAAATGGAGGATAATGGTAACCCTCCCGCTCGATCATTTCGTCAGCATACAATTGCTCGTAATTTCCTTCTTGAATATAGTTAAATAGACGATGAGTGGGTTGATTTGTTTGAATATACACTCTCCCTTGTACTTCTCGGCGACCGGCACGACCGGCTACCTGTGTGATCAATTGAAAGCCACGTTCGTGCGCTCTGAAGTCTGGAAAATTTATAATCTTATCTGCATCAAAGATGGCTACAAGTGATAATCCGTCGAAATCGAGGCCTTTCGCGACCATTTGAGTACCCACTAAAATGTCTACCTGACCTTTTTGGATTTCGGTGATCAAACTCGTAAAAGCGGTCTTTGAACGCGTCGTATCTAAGTCCATCCGGGCTACACGTGCATTCGGTAGATGTAATTGCAATTCTTCCTCTAGTTTTTCTGTGCCATAACCCATCGTTTTCAGCTGGGCAGAACCACAAGCCCCGCAACGATGTAGCAAAGATTCATGGTGACCACAATAATGGCAACGTAATTCTTGCTCGCGGGCATGGTAGGTTAACGAAACATCACACTGGTGACAAGTCGCTATCCAGTCACAATCCTGGCATTGAAGGTATGGGGAATAGCCACGGCGATTTTGGAACAAGAGGCTTTGCTTACCTTGCTTCAAATTCTCTGACAATACTTCGATCAAATCCACCGAGAATCCGCCTTTCATCTGTTTCATCCGGTTGGCATATTTCGTATCGATCAAATGCATTGCTGGCAGTTGTGCGGCCCCAAAGCGCTCTTTCAAGACTACAAGGCCATACTTATCTTGTTTAGCCTGGTAATAGGTCTCTATCGAAGGCGTTGCTGAGCCAAGTAATACTTTCGCCTTTTGCTGATGCGCTAAGACAATCGCCACATCCCGCGCATGGTAGCGGGGTGCGGGATCTACTTGCTTAAAGGAGGTTTCATGTTCCTCATCGATAATAATCAGGCCTAAATTTTTGAAAGGAAGAAACACGGAAGAACGTACACCCACGACGAAAGGATACTTCCCTTCTACGATGGATTTCCAAACTTCCACCCGCTCATTATCCGAAAATTTAGAATGGTAAATCCCTACTTGCTCCCCAAAAATCCGCTTCAATCGAACCACTATCTGAGTCGTCAACGCAATTTCAGGCAGCAAATACAAAACCTGATCTCCATTCGCTAAAGCCTCCTGAATCAGCTTAATATATATCTCTGTCTTTCCCGAGCCAGTAATACCGTGAAGGAGCACGACATCTTTCTCCTGAAATTGATTCAAAATAGACTGGTAGGCCTTTTGCTGGGGGGAGTTCAAGGTAAAAGTAGAAGGGATAAAATTCTCGTCTGTTTCATCGAAGCGCGAAACCACGACATCGAAAATCTCGAATACCTGGTTCTTTACTAAGGTCTGCAAAGAACTCTCCGACAATCCGGCTTGACTAAAACTGTTCTTAGCTAGGCCTTTTAGATTCGTCTCTGGACTTCTGAGCACTGGAATATACTGCAGATAGTGCAACAATATCGCCAGCTGCTTTGGCTTATCCTCTAGCGATTGAATCAAATCCGTCAATACGAATTTGTCCTCAAAAGAGGCCACTAATCGGACTTTTCGCTGCACTTTAGGCGTGTAGCGGTCTTTTAGCTCATCAAAAATGATCACCGCATCCTTGCCCACTAAGGCTTTGATGAGGTGATAAGGGCTTTTGACTTCTGCGAATTTAGCCAACTCATCATAGGTCAATGCTCCTTTATCGCGTATCTCCACATAGATAGCTAACTCCTTATCAGTCAGCGTCTCAGGGCTTGAAAACTCCGGATTCGCTTGCACTTTTGACTGACTTGATATCTTCAAGCCAGCCGGTAAAGCGACCTGAAAAACCTCGCCAGGATAGCACATATAATAATCTGCCACCCATTGAAATAGAGCGATTTGAGAAGAGGTTACGAGAGGAACGTCATCTAAAATCTCCAAAACATATTTCGCTTGGTATTCCTTAGGCGGGGTATGATGGACCGTAACGATCACACCCGTTAGGACTTTCTTCGTCCCAAAAGGCAACACCACCCGTAATCCTGCTTGCACAAATTCCGCCCATTCCCGAGGTACTCGATACGTAAAATACCGAGGGATAGGAAGTGGAAGCAAAGCATCCACAAAAACCGTTCTTTCCTCCCCTATTTCCATCGCAATGTCTGAATCAGGTGAATCGCATCCTGTTTTAGATACCGAATAACGGGGGCAAGCGAATCATTTTTCATCGCCGTGTTTAAATAGACCGCTCCGCGTAAAAAATGCGACGTGCTATCGGTGGCAAAAAACTGAAATGGGGTGGCCACTTCCCCCTCTAATTCGATAATCGTGGCCTTACGACCATCAAGAGTCGTTAATAACGCATCCTCAATTCGGTTCGCCTTCATTTGGTGTTTAGAGGCCAAAACATAGGAATCTCGAATCATCTTATTCAATCGTTTTCGATCTCCTCCTACTGATTTATACGTTAACTGGATAAATGCATCCCAACGTGGATAATAGAGGTACATCCAATGCGGTTCTGCAAAAGCGAACGTATCTTTTTTCATCACTGCTTGTTTAGAAAATTCAAAGCTAAACGGATGGCTATTTTCTAATGCCTGGTATTGATGCGCCGGAATATCCATAGCCGGAAAACCCTTAGGTCGTGGCATGGCGGTGTTCTCCTCCTGGGATACCGATCCGCAGGAAAACAAGGTCAAGATAAAACCTAGGAGAAAAAGTCGCATATTCGCTTATTTTAAACCGTAATACGCTAAGATAGGATTTTGTATGGATTCAAACACTTTTTCCCGTAAAACAGGTAAATCTTCCATTGTCAAACCCTTGGTGTCAAAGGGTGGATGAATCTCCACGTGCAAAGTACCTGGACGCATCATCAAGGTATCATCATCCATCATTTGATGGTTATTATGAAAACTCATTGGGACAATAGGCACCTGCTGCTGAATAGCCATAATAAATGCTCCATCTTTCAATGGAGAGGCCATATGTGGAAAATTTTTGGAAACAATTCCTCCTTCCGGAAAAATAACAATACTTCTTCCTGACTGCAAGGCACGAATCGAACGACTCAATGAATTCGCCCTACTGTTCTTATCACTCCGATCCACTAGAATATTCAAACGGGAATAGAGGTAGCCAAAAAGTGGAATCTTCTTCATTGCATTCTTTCCTACAAAGGAGAAATAATGGCGAATAATGACTACCACCACTGCAATGTCTACATACGAAAAGTGGTTCGCACAAAACACATAGATTTGCTTCGGATCAGGCTTAAAATGATGCGTTACCTTGACGCGAATACCTGCAAAAAGAAAAAAGAGTTGCCCCCACAGCCCGACAAGCCGATGAGCAACTCTTTTCCAAGATCTTCTTTGAAGACAAATAAAAATCAATGGATATAATAACAAGAATATGACTACAAAAACCAATCCCGCCCAGAAAGTGTAAAGCCCCTTTAAACCAGTTGAAAGCAAAGAACTTTTGTTTTTCATAATCTAAACGAGCGCGCCCTGATGAAAGGGTTTACTCTACTACACCTAATTGAACTGTATTTGTTTTCTTGTCTTGATTTGCGGGAACAGATAAAGTAGTTACGAAGATATCTCCTTTAGACAATAAGTTATCCTGCTTTAATTTATCTACCATAGCAGCTACTGTTTTCTCTGCATTACCTGTACCTGGATCGTAGAAGAACACACGTGCTCCCCACAGTAAACCCATCGTAGACATCAATTCTTTATTCGACGTAAATACAAATAAATCTGCCTTAGGGCGGTGAGCCGATAGACGGAATGCCGTATAACCTGAATTAGTGATACATAAAATCGCTTTCGCTTTCGAGTCACGCGCTAAACGACACGCACCTGCGATTAGGCGATCTTGTAATCCTACGTTTTCAGAAGTAGACGCACTTAACGAGTGATTCTTAAAATAGATCGCTGCTTCGTTACCTTGTACAATTTCAATTTCATTTTGTTGTTGCTCCACCACTTCGTGAATGTGAGCCATCGTCTCAACGGCCTTTACCGGATAAGCTCCTGATGCTGATTCACCAGAAAGCATGGTCGCAGAAGCCCCTTGTAAAACCGCATTAGCCACGTCAGATGTTTCCGCACGCGTAGGAACCGGATTAGTAATCATGGACTCTAACATCTGCGTAGCAACGATGACAGGCTTACCTGCTGCCGTGCACTTCTCCACCATTACTTTTTGCAAGTAAGGAACTACCGCACCATCCATCTCCACGCCTAGATCACCACGAGCTACCATGATGGCATCTGTTGCTGCGATAATCTCATCTAAATTTTCAATCGCTTCAGGCTTTTCAATTTTCGCAATTACGCGCGTATTCTTACCGTATGCTTTAATTTTCTCTTTAATATCCCAAATATCGCTCGCCTTACGAACGAAAGATAATGCTACCCAATCCACTCCGTGATCAAGGCCAAAATACAAATCTGCTTCATCCTTAGGAGTCAAACAAGGTAAAGAAACCTTTGTACCTGGTAGGTTAATTCCTTTTTTTGATTTCAAAATACCACCATAGATTACCTCAGTCACTACTTCTTTCTTCACTTTATCTACTGCAAGTACCTTCACTTCTAGATTACCATCATCCATCAAAATACGCTCACCTGGATTCACGTCTAAGTACATCGACGTGTAGGTAGTACCTACTTTTTCTGAGGTACCTAGCAAGTTTTCGTCCATCGCAAAGATCAATTGTTGACCCGCAACCAAAGGAACCCCATTATTCTCCACTAGTTGTGTACGAATTTTAGGTCCTTGCAAATCCTGAAGGATGGTTAAGTTCAAACCCAACTCATCTGAGATAGAACGAATCGTTTTTAAACGCTCTAAATGATCCTCATGTGTTCCATGGGAAAAATTTAAGCGGAAAACGTTAACGCCTGCCTTGGCTAATTGGATTAATGCTTCTCTTGATTCTGATGTGGGACCTACTGTGGCTACAATTTTTGTCTTGCGTTGATACGACATAATATGGATTAGATTCTATTAACATTGCAAGTTACATCTATTACACAAAAAAAACCACCAAAAGGTGGTTTAAATTGTATTAAAATAAGATTATGAGGATTAATTCTCCCACATTTCAGCTTCTTTATCTTGCAGCTGTTGCTCTAATTTTTGCGATTTTTTCAATGCCTCTTTTCCATCCCCAAACTGATCGAAAATATCTTTATTTGCCGCATTTCCTTTTTTGATTATGCGAGCACTGAAAAAGCGTAAGTCAAAGGCATCTGCCATATTGCGATGTTGCATTTCATTCGTGGAATTAAACCAAATACAATTCGGGTTACTCTTGAAGTACTTATACACATCCTTGAAACGGAAAGAAGCTACTATATCTTCCAAACCAGCGTCAGATTGTGATGCCGGAATTTTCAACGTAATCGCTTGGATATCGAAATACAAACGAGAACGCTTGCGATCAATAATGGCATCTTCTTTAATTTCTAAAATAGATAGTTGCTTAGGAATGTAGTATTCAACGCCAGCCACAACGGGACCTTTATCAAAATCGTCTACTGCTGGCTTTTCCGCTTTGGAAGTTTCCGTTTTCTTTGTGCCACCCCAGCCATCATCTGCTCCATCACCTGAAGCAGGCGCAGCAGCAGGCTTTGCATCTCCACCGAAACCAGCGGCAATTTCCTCCGCTGTTAATCCGCCGTTTTCTAATTTACCTTTCAATTTCAAGCGGTCCAAAAACTGCTCCAGACTTAATTTCGTATTTAGGGAATCATTAGAATAAGGAGTCAACAAACCCGCCTTCACACCGTCAATTAAGAACTTAGAGATTTGGTTGTTCTCCGCAAAGAAAGGTTGGTTAATCTTCTCATTCAAATCCATTCGACGCCAAATTTGCGCACGGTATTGAATATCCGCCTCATCAATTGGATGTGCCGAATTGGGATTAGGGTTAGTCGACGTTTCCTGTGCCCAAGCACCGAAAGACACGAAGCAAATCACAACCCATAAACTATATTTCAACTTCATAACTCAATACGGTTAATTCAATGGAATCACTTTGACAAATGAGAAAGGTATCGTCTCTATGGTCCCTTTGAAATTCTTACGTTGTACACCTTTCACTTCAATACGGTAGCGATCACCAGCTTGCGCTTGACCAGCTAAAGAAGATATAGAACCTCCTCCTGGCAAAGTAATCGATGCTACACGCTTTGTACCGCGAGCTAAGGCTACCTCGATTTCAGAAACGCGGTAATTTGCATCTTCTGGATTCGTGGCTGCAAATGACTCATCTGCAATCGCTTTAGCATTTACAAAACGTAAACTAGCGGCATTTTCACCACTCTTGTCATTCAATTCTGAACCAGAACTACCTACAATTTTAATTTCAGGTCTTGGCACACGGCGAACTCTAAAGGTCTCTTTACCTAATAATGTCCCTGCATTGTTTACATTCAGTGTTACACTAGCAGCAGTAGGAACAATGGTCACTTTTCCTTTATTAGAACCCGCAATTGCTTCACCACCTTCCGCTGTAAAGCTTGGGTTCCAAAGCGCTCCTAAACCAGCACTCGCCACACTCAAACGGTTAGCACAGCCTAAATAAAGTGCAGGCAATGTCCCCGTTTCAATATTATAAGTCGGTTTTAACACAAAGTATTCTTTCGTAATCGATTCCGTCTTAGGACCAGAAGGGCTCATATACGAAACCGAAGCTGTATACGTCTTTTTCGCTAAGCCATTTGCATCGTATCCGCCACCTGAGGTCTTGAATTTGATTTGGCCACGTCCATCGACAACTTGTAATGGAGAACCATTGTAACTCATGCGCGGAGTAAATCCACTAGAAGTAGCGGCAATAAACACTTCCGCTTGGTATTCCATCCCCGCTACCACCGTATTTGCATTAGCAGATACTTGAGCAAAGACTTTATCAAATTTAATTTCCTTCGCTCCTACTTTAGCCGCTAATTGATTCAATACTTCTGACTCATAACGGCGAATTTCTGATTGTTTTTGAGATAAGGTGGCTAAAGCCGCTGCTACCGGTGTATGCTCAAAATTTAATTCAGCAAAATCCTTATTCGCTTGATTAGCGTCTTTGCTAGCGATGGGATCTTCTTTCGCAGATAAAGCTAATGAGGAGAATTTAGTGCCGGGGTCAGCCGCAAGTGTTAAATCCTTCAGGTATTTGTCTAACATAGGAATAAGCTTATATGCCTCTCCTTGTTTGTTTCCACCCACCATGATTTCATAAATCTTTTCCTCTTCTTTCGGATTTTTAATATTACCTGTTTCTGGGTCAATACCACCTGCTGCTTCTAATACTTTGCCTTTGACATTTTCAATATGGCCTACTAGCGCATCGGTGATACGACGCACTTCATTCGCTTTTCTCAATACATCTGCATAGGCTGCGGGATTAGGGAGATCTTTAATTCGCTCCTCAATTCCTTGCACCATACCTTTACTTTTGTTCAGGGATGATTGATTTGCCATTTCCAAACTACTATTCAAAAGGGCAAATTTCTGTAATAAGGCATCACTAACCTGCAAAGCGAGCAAGGCCGTCAATACCAAATACATCATCCCGATCATTTTCTGCCGGGGGGTCTCTTTTAAACTTGCCATAATTAGCCTTTCATAGCTGTTAACATACTACCATATACTTGGTTCAAGGATTGAATGTTTGCGTTTAATTTCGCTAATTCTGCCTTGAATAATTCTGCATCTTTTTGGGTTGCTGCGATGTGCTCTACGCTCGCATTCACGTTACCATAGAATCCGTTGATGGCTTTCAAATGCTTGCTTGCCTCTTGGATTTCCGCTTCGTACACGGCGTTTAATTTTTCCAAAGATTCTCCAGCCTTTGCATAATTCTGCGTGTATTTAGCGGCTTCTGATGAAGAAGCTGAAATAGTGGCTAACGATTGAGATGCTTCAGAAACTGACTTATTCAAACCACCTAATGATTCTGCAGAAGAGTTCAATGATTTAACAAAATCTTGTGTTGCACCTGTTGCCTTAGAAATCTCAGACAGGCTGTTCGCTGTATCCGTTAACGACTTCAAACTCTTTGTTAAATGAGCCACTGCCTCCGCATCTAAGCCCGGAACATCACCTGTATGACGAGCGGCAGCCGGACGTGGCGCTTCTCCCATTAATTCTGGATACACCTTTTCCCATTCGTAGTGTTTTTCTTCTTTCGATTTCAAGTAAAGAACGCCAAACAAAATAAAGATAGCGGCCTCCGTAAACATACCCACCATCAACATCTCATTCGCACCAGACCAGTGTAAAATTTTAAAAAGCGCTCCTACAATTACGATAGCGGCACCAAAACTGGCAATTACATTAATCGACTTTTCCATTTTGTTAATTCTTAATAATAGATTTCGGTTTAAATTATCTAGATGCAGGGCGTCCTAAGTAACGCATCACACATCGGAATCCCACATAGGATCTTTTATTTTTCTCAAATTCAAAGGTACGAGTACCCGTTTCTAAATAGTAGCCAATGTCCTTCCAAGAACCACCACGAACTACTTTTCGTGGATTATTAGCATCCCTATTAATGGAGTTCAAATCCCAGGTCACCGCAGAAGCATTTTCTTCAAATGCATCTTCGCACCACTCTGCCACATTACCAGCCATATTGTACAAGCCATAATCATTAGGACTATACGCATTTGCTGGTGCTGTATATTCGTATCCATCTGCATCGTAATTTCCGCGATGCGGTTTGAAATTAGCTAATAAACAGCCTTTTGCATTTGACAAATACGGATTACCCCAAGGGTATTTAGCAGAAGCACGTCCACCACGAGCCGCCCACTCCCACTCTGACTCCGTAGGTAGGGTGAAACGAGGAAGATTAGCTAAACCTTGTGATCTACGGTAGCTATTCATCAATTTAGAACGCCAATCACAGAAATACTTCGCTGCGGACCAATTCACCCCCACCACAGGATACATATCAAAAGCAGGGCTAGAGAAATAGTTCTCCGTCATCGGATCACCATACGTAAAGTCACGAGTCTGGTAACCTGGCATTTTTAAATCTTCAGACCAACGCGTCGTGTCAGGATAGTAATCTGACATAATTTTGGTCTCTCCTAAAACCGATAATGAATCGCGTAAAAGTGATTCTACGAATTGACGGTATTCATAATTCGTAATTTCGGTATCATCCATAAAAAAGGCTGACACGGTCACACGACGCGGAAAGTTGATAGCAGAACGAGATGGGTCTTCATCACCTTGACCCATTAAGTAACTTCCAGAAGGCACTAATACCATCCCAAATGGGGTAGGCTGAGACCACCCTTTACGGTTTACAGCAACAATTTCTCCATTAAATACACCCGGATCTTCTGTGGCAGGCTTGAAGAATAAACCTTTTAGACCTTTCGATTTAGATGACTTAGACGAACTCTTAGATGAACTCAACGTCTTTCCACCTGTATTACTTTTAGAACCGCAACTGGCTAACACACTGGTTAAGACTACCAGGGACAAAAGCCAGACTACTTTCTTATTCAGATTATGAAAATTCATATACCTTTTAAAATTTCTGTTTTTCTAAACGTTATGGCACATTAAAAATTGCCTTTAATCAAAAATAATCCCCTCACAGAATTAACAAATTCCTCAAATTTAAAGGAATATTCTAACAATTGGATAGGTTTCAACATAATTTTACTCGACCCTTCTACAAAATCCTAAACCTAGGCGTTCGAATAGGTATTGGCTTCTGCCGAATGGTTCTTTCGGGAATTCTAAACCGCAAAAACACTTCATGGGACAAGGGCTTCTTATTCAGCGTGTTAGAAGTGGTGATATCCATTGAATAACCGATATCTAACTTGTTTTGAAGAATCGAAACCCCTAATAAACCCATAGCGGCATCCCCATTTCGATAGGCCGCCCCTGCATAAATTAACTTATTATAGTAAACTCTAGCTCCTCCCTCCGGTACGATTTGCCCAGAATAATAGCGAACAAGTGCATAAGGCAATAGGTCAAAATAATCACTCAAAGGGATTTCAGCACTTCCATGAATGGCAAAGACGCGGTCTAAGGGCATAGATGCTGTGCCGCCATTAAAATCGAATTTAGGTGCTGTCAGGTGATCTGCTGTCACTCCTACCTGCCAAGACTCGGTAGAATACACTGCTCCGAAACCAAAATCAGGCTGAGTTTGACTCACAGCAGATCCAGATAATAGCGTTGCCAATGGGTCATTAGGATCTCGCACTCGGAAAACACGTCCATCAAAGGCTTTCGTTTGTAATCCAAGCGATAAACCAAAGGACCAAAGTCCATTTCCCTTCTTTAAATGATAAGCTCCTTGAAATTGAATCAACTGCTGAGAAACACCAGAGGGTGTTTTGTCTGAATAAAACTGAACACCTAAGCCTCCATTAGAACTAATACCAAAAGAACCAGAAAGCCAAGTGGTCCCTAACCTTCCTGATCCATCGATCGATGTAGTATAGCCAGACCATTGATCTCTGATTTGCAAAGCGACGTAATTATTCGTTTTCCAACCTGAAAATGCTGGATTAACAATATTCGAATTCGCCGAAAAGATGCTGAATTGTGGACTTTGCTGAGCAAATGAGGCGGTTGCTATGGAAAGCAAGAACATCCCTACTGACAGGGAAAAGCACCACTTAACTAGACTTGTTGTACGCGTCATTCGTTGGATGAATAATAAGTGGGCTAAAAATAATAAAAAAGCCTCAACGAAGGAGGCTTTTTTATTATTTATTTACTTGCTTAATGTAATGCTCGAGGGCACCGGTCATCGATGGCGCATTCGGCATAGGTGCCTGAATGTCTACGATTAGCCCCGCATCGACCACTGCTTGGGCAGTGGTAGGGCCAAAAGCTGCTAAACGAGTGTTATTTTGCTTGAAGTCAGGGAAATTATGGAATAGAGACGTAATTCCTGATGGGCTGAAAAAAGCAATCACATCATAAAACACATTTTCTAAATCCGATAAGTCTGCAGAAACGGTTTCGTACATGACCGCTTCCGTTAACTGAAAGTCGTTCGTACCCATGTAGTCCGGAAGGTCTTTTTGGCGTTTATTAGAACAAGGGAACAAGAATTTCTCAGTCTTGTGTTTCTTAATAATTTCCAAAAGATCTAAAGCTGTTTTCGTTCCCGTAAATACTTTACGCTTACGGATAACGATGTATTTCTGTAGGTAATTAGCCGTCTGTTCAGTAATACAGAAGTATTTCATATCAGTAGGCACTTCGATTTTAGCCTCCTTACACATACGGAAGAAGTGATCAATCGCGTGACGACTGGTAAAAATGATAGCCGTGTGTTGAAGAATTTCAATCTTTTGCTTTCTAAAGTCCTTGTAAGCAATACCTTTAACTTCGATGAAAGGTCTAAAATCAACCTTCACATTGTACTTTTTTTCAATCTCAAAGTAAGGTGATTTTGCATCTGCAGGAGCAGATTGTGTTACTAGAATACTCTTTACTTTTTTTAAACGACTCGTTTCTTCGGTTGCAGTTTTACTCATAATCTATCAATTTGGACCGGGAAAACACCAGCCTTTAATTCAGAGTGCAAATATACGACATTTTTTCACAGAAGATTATCCTGCACTAAATGTTAACCTGGAAAAATTAATTCCCTGATACCAAACAAGATAATCTGTCCTTCGATTAAAACAAGGTAGGTAAATAGGAAGAGTTGATTGTAAGAAAAACTCCGGCGGAAAGATTGGAAAAAATAGAAAAAACGAATGACGAAATAAGCGTCGACGATGTAACTAAAAACACTAAAATCAATCGTCGTGGCTGGACCTAGATAGACCGAATAAAAACAAAGTACCGAAAACAAGATCACAAAAAATTGCAGATTTGTCTGAAGTGACTTAAAATAATGGACGTTCGCTAACCCTTTTAACTTGAAAAGATCCGTAAATAGGTAATACACGAAGAAACGTGAAATGAAAAGTAGGAAAGAAAGACCTAATTTGGAGAAAATGAAAAACAGGCTGGGCCAAATTTTAACAAAATTATCCGGGTTACTAAAGAATTCGTCTTTTACGCCCGTTTTCATCCCAGTTAAGAAGGCCAAACAGCTAGTCAGCAAACTCAGCGTAAATAACACCAAGAGATTAGGCATAGCAAAAGGACGCCGCATCCAGACTTCATCTTTTACCTCCCACCTGATCCAATCCGAATAGCGAAAAAAAGCGCCAAAAACCCGAGGATAAGCTGCATATAATACGCCAAGGCAAAAAATCAGGGATACAATACTCAGTAGGAAGAAATTAGAATACACCGATCCCGAGCGCGTTTTTAAAGAAAAAAAGTCCGCTTTTTCTTTAGCTGCTAGGAGCTCATCCCGTTCTATAACAAATTCTGCAGGCAGGCCTTCTAAATTTTCAGCATAAACTGTCAGAATGACCTTTTCTGGTAGGCTATCCAGTGGCATTCGAAAAGTTTCTCCCTTTTTTACAGCCTTGAATAGGGTTCCCTGTAAGAACAGATGGTAGTTTTCAGTAGGGTGAATAGCTAAATAGGCTTTGGGAAAGTCCTGTGGATGCAATTCCAAGGACTTGGAATGATAATTATAATGTTTCGAGGAAACATAAGGCAAGAAACTTTTCCAGGCCTCTTGGTACACTAACCAATCGCGATCAAAAGAATACACCTTCTTCCAAGCTGCCTGGGTGGTGCCTGCTATTAATAATAAAGCCCATAAAAAAAATCTGCTCATCGTTTTCCGAGAAGGAATCACATGAGCAGATTTTAAAAAGAAAGGAATCATTCCTTGAAATTAATTCAACTTATTTCGCAGCTAATGCTTTGATCATTGTCTCTCCAATATCAGCTGGTGAGTAAACTACGTGGATTCCACACTCTTGCATGATCTTCATCTTTGCTTCTGCTGTATCATCAGCACCACCGATGATCGCACCCGCGTGACCCATACGACGTCCCTTAGGAGCTGTTTGGCCTGCAATAAAACCAACCACTGGCTTGCGATTACCATCTGCTTTAATCCAACGAGCCGCTTCCGCTTCCATACCGCCACCAATCTCACCAATCATCACGATACCTTCAGTTTCTGGGTCGTTCATTAACAATTCAACTGCTTCTTTCGTTGTTGTCCCAATGATAGGGTCACCTCCGATACCGATGGCCGTTGTTTGACCTAATCCAGCTTTCGTTAACTGATCTACTGCCTCATAAGTCAAAGTTCCTGATTTAGAAACAATTCCTACACGACCTTTTTTGAAGATAAAACCTGGCATAATACCTACTTTACACTCGTCTGCCGTCATAACGCCTGGGCAGTTAGGTCCGATTAAACGGGTATCGTAGTTCGAGATATATTCTTTTGCCACGATCATATCTTTCGTAGGAATACCCTCTGTGATACAAATAATGACTTTAATTCCTGCATCCGCCGCTTCCATAATCGCATCAGCCGCAAAAGCGGGTGGAACGAAAATGATCGATGTATCTGCTCCTGTAGAAGCCACCGCATCCGCTACTGTGTTGAAAATAGGGCGATCTAAGTGCTTAGCACCACCTTTACCTGGGGTAACTCCCCCTACCACTTGGGTTCCATACGCGATCATTTGTTCCGCGTGAAAAGTTCCCTCAGTACCTGTGAAACCTTGAACAATAATTTTTGAATTCTTATTTACTAAAACACTCATTTCGTAGGGGTTATAATAACGTAGGCGAAAAATTTTTCCAAAGGTACAAAATATTGATAAAAATTATCAAAATCCTGATTGATAGACGAAATAAAAATGCGAACAATTTTTTTTGCGTAAATTCGAACTTTGATGCCTTTCCTATGTTGAAGCACCTTCACATTCAAAACTACTCGTTAATCGAACAGCTCGACCTGCACTTGACAGGTGGATTGACTGTAATTACAGGGGAGACGGGTGCGGGGAAATCCATCTTATTAGGAGCTATTTCCTTGTTATTGGGCCAAAGAGCAGACAGCAAAAGCCTCTTCGATTCCTCCAAAAAATGCATTATTGAAGGTCAATTTTCGCTCCTAAATTTTCCTCATTTACAGGCAGTATTCGAAGAAGAGGAAATTGATTTCGAAGAGCCTTGCCTCATTCGAAGGGAAATCAACCCACAAGGAAAATCGCGCAGTTTCGTCAACGACACACCAGTCACATTAGAAACGTTAAAACGAATCGGAAACGAATTAGTCGATATACACTCCCAGCAAGATACCTGGTGGATGTCCCATCCGGATTTTACACTGGATATGGTAGACGCCTATGCGCAAAATGAAGCCTTAAGAAAAACGTATTTTTCAGCATTCTCCACCTGGTCATCTAGTGTTTCTGCACTACGCAAACTGGAACAAGAATCCACTAAAGGGACTCAGGAATTAGATTTCATCCAATTTCAATTTGATGAATTAAGTAAAGCTCAATTAAAAGAGGGCGAATACGAAGCTTTAGATACGGCCGTTCAAAAACTGCAAAACGCCGAACTAATCCAGGAGAAATTGGCCATTTTAGCTCAAGCGCTTAGCGTTTCAGAAATGTCTGCTTTGCATCAAAGTCGCGTTGCATTACAACAAGCCAGTGCTTTGAGTAAATGGGATGAGCATTTTGCGGATTGGAAAACACGCATCGAATCGATTTGGATTGAATTGAAGGACCTTGGAGCTGAAGTCGAAGTCGAGGCGGAAGATTTCGTTTATGATCCCTTGGAATTAGAACAAAAACAGAAGCGATTAGACTTGCTCAATCGTTTATTGCAAAAATACCAGGCGTCCACCGTCACAGAATTGATCAATTTAGTTGATTCACTCGATTTGCGCTTATCACAATTCTCTTCGATGGACACGTTGTTAGCCGATGCACGTGCACGGGTAGACGCTGATTTTATCGTCGCTACTTCAGCCGCTGCTGATTTATCTTCGTCTCGCACTGCGGTTTTAGATGCCATATCTACTACACTTGTGATTTCCTTACAATCATTAGGCATTCCGAACGCGAATTTAGCCTGGGAGATGACGGCCAAAGAGTTAGCAGCAAATGGCTCAGATAAAATCCAACTCCTTTTCTCAGCGAATAAAGGTTTAGCCCCTAAACCATTTAAGCAAATTGCTTCAGGAGGTGAGATGAGTCGCTTAATGCTTTCGATTAAGCATTTGTTAGCGAAGAAGAGAGCCTTGCCTACTTTAATTTTGGATGAGATTGACACGGGGGTTTCCGGGGAAATCGCTATCAAAATGGGCCAGATGCTCAGCCAAATGAGTCAAGGACACCAAATCATCGCCATTACTCACCTTCCCCAAATCGCTGCGGCAGGATCGAAACACTGGTTTGTCTACAAAGACCACGCGGGATCGAAAACTGTTTCTAACCTTCGCGAGTTAAGAGAAGTGGAACGCGTGGAAGAAATCGCTAAAATGATAGGTGGACAACAAGGCTACAAAGATTTACTCGATAATGTTCGAAATTTAATCCAATCCCACGAATGAACAAATGGATCGCACTTAGTCTACTTTTTGTAGGCTGCTCACAGGCAGAGGAAAAACTCAGCGAGGAATTACAAGCTAAAGTCCTCGGGCTGCACGATGTGTTAATGCCTAAGACGGAACAAATCGTTTCCTTGAAATCAAAATTAGACAGCCTTTCAACAGGCGCAGATTCAACTCACGTCCGCCAATTGATTAGTTCTTTAGATAAAGCGGATAAATCGATGATGGATTGGATGCATCAGTTCTCGATCGATAGTTTGGGGAAAATGGATGTGAATACCAAGGTGATCTACCTGAAGGATCAATACACTAAATTAACTGAACTTCAAAAATTAACTGATTCCACTCTAAATGCAGCTCAAAAATATCATCCTTAGTTTCGCATTAGCTGTTTTAGCTTTCTCCTGTTCACAAGAGAAAAAATTACCATTCCTGGGCCCTAAATCGGTAAATGCGAGTGGGGATACGGTATATCACCAGATACCTGCTTTTCAATTTCTAAATCAAGATTCAGTTCTGGTTACAGAGAAAGATGTGGCAGGCAAAGTATATGTGGCCGACTTTTTCTTCACCACCTGTCCAACCATTTGCCCTAAAATGAAAACGCAAATGCTGCGCATTTATGAGCGTTACAAAGAGCGTGATGAGGTACGAATCATTTCCCATAGCATAGACCCGGATTTTGATAACACCTCCGTTCTAAAGGATTATGCCACGCGTTTACAGGTGCAAGCCCCTAAATGGAATCTATTGACCGGAGATAAAGCTGCGATTTATAGGATTGGACAAAAAAGTTACATGGTCTCCGCCCAGCAAGATCCAAATGAAGCAGGTGGTTTCGTCCACAGCGGCGCCTTCATTTTAGTCGATAAAAATAGGCATGTTCGGGGTATTTACGATGGTACGCTGGAATCAGAGGTTAATCACTTGCTGGAGGACATGGAAGTGCTTTTAAAAGAATGATAAATACCAAAGTTCAAAGAGCAAAGATCAAATACAACACTTTGAACTTTTTGCTTTGAACTTTGAACTTTGAAATATGAAATATATACTGCTACTATTCGTCCCTATTTTTTTCTCTTGTCAAAGCAAAGAGGAAATTACACAACAACAGTATTCCGTGGAAGGAATGGCTTTGTATAAAGCAAATTGCGAGAATTGCCACCAGGCAGATGGAGGTGGTTTAAGAGATTTATACCCTTCCATTCAAAAGACCCATTTAAGTCCTGAGGCTTTGGCCTGCTTAGTGAAGAAAGGCAAAAAAGGAAATGGGTTCATGCCCGCTAATCCCAAACTACAGGCATTGGATATCGCTGAGCTTGTGACCTATATGCGAGAAAAATGGGGAGGTAAAAAACAAATTTACTCTGTAGACAGTGTCCGTTTGGCCTTACAAAACTGCCCCTAATTCGTTGGCATGCCTTCGACGGCTACTACTGAATTACGAACTTTACGCAAAGAATACGAGGAAAAATCTTGTGCCGCATCTAGGCCTACTCCATTGACCAATTCCGTTCGTGTTCTTAATTGAACAGCCTTGTCTGTAAAGATTCTCTTTTCAACCGGCAACCAGTTGAATTCATCGGTTTTTAACGTTTCCCCCTTTTCAATGTTATGGATAACCACGTGACCAATGAGTTTGTAGGTGTTTTTTTGGCGATAGAAATGGGCTGAATCGCCGCGCACCTCGGAGGTAATTTTCCCTGTTTTATCATAAAACCATAGCTTCATTTCCTTTGGGTAAATCCGATCTTCTGAGGCTAAAGTGAGTTGAGTGGCTGTCACCATTCTAACCACCTTCCTGGCTGAATCAGAGTACACCATATCGATTCCGTACAATTCCGATTTAGGTCCCACATAGACCGCTTTCGAATCGTCCGCTTTTTCGCGACAAGAAAAAATAGTGCTAGTAATGAAGAGCAAAAAGAGGAAACTCGAATTGCGCATGGGAGAAAATTAGTTGATTTTCTGCTTTTGGAACCATAAATCACTAAAGGTCAGACCTAAAGTCAACCGGTGGTATTGTTCTTCCATTCCGTTATCTGTGATCAAACCACGGCGACCCACCTGGTAGGCAATATTCAAGAAAGAAAGATTGCGAAGCGGCAACGCAACACCAAAACTTAGGTTCTTATCCACTGCAAACTTTCCATTCCCCAAAAAGTCATAGGCTGTTTTTTCATAGGACGCGCCTAATCGGTAAGTAGTACGTTTAAGGTAACTGGAGATAGACTCAATATCGGGCGTATATTCTCCACCAATTGAAACCTTGTGAGAAGCAGGCAAAGCCGTTGTACGACCTAAATTATTATTCACCTTACTCCAATCCGTATAGCTATAATCGATTCCGGCCATCCATTTGGCTGCTTTTTCAATACTCAATCCAAAACGCTTGGCAACAGGAATTTGTTGAATGAATTTCGAAGATTTTTCTAGTGTATCAGCATTAATCACAGTTAGACCGGATAGATCCATGGTTGCGAATCGCTTGACTTGATTTGCGTCCAAAGTTGAATTCAAATCCAATGTGGCCCCTGCATTGATAAACATATCATTCTTCAATTTAAATCGATAGGCGAATCCAGCCTTAAATTGAAAGTCTGAGTAAGAAGTTAAATCCTCTAGCTGTACTCTATAGTACTGGCCATCTGACATATTTTGGGTTGATACATTCCGGTTTACTTGACCAAATAAATAATCCATTTGCAGACCTACATAGAGCTCCTTAAATAGGCGTACCCCATTTGAAATGGACACTTTACTCACTCCACCACTACCCTTGTAACTGTAAATTAAACTGTCTACTCCTAATAAATTAAGGCGACGATAAGACCTAGTTTCATACTCTACTGCCGAATGTGGGCGAATACCCACAGACATAGTCCAACGACTTGTCACAGGTAAAGTCAAATTTAGAGATTGGTAATTACCTCCAAAAACCTTTTGCTGTTGACGGTAATCCTGCAAGGTTTTGTATTCTGTGTTAATACCTACTTCTAAATTCGTCCAGCGATTTCTCGCTAATAAAGCTGGATTAACAACATTCGTATAGATTCCATTTGAACTAGAAACACCGATACCTCCCATCATCATTTGGGTAACATTATTTCCTGATTGAATTTCCCCCATACCTAAATAGGAATAAGGCGAATTCAGAATCGTCTGTGCCCAAAGTGCAGGGCTCACCATTAAAAATAATACGATGAATAGAGAACGAAGTGTTTTCGGAAGGGTTGTAGGCTGATTCAAAGAAATAAAATTCATAAAATTAAAATCCTCCCTTTTGGGAATACAAGTGTGTAAAGGTCGTAATTTTATTTCACATTCGACTAAGTTATTAGCTATATTTGAACTCAAAATTAATAAAGTGAATGATGGAGGAATTAAAAAACGGGATCTTTTTAGATAATTCAGCATGGGATTTACTCCTTTTCGGAGGAATTATTTTAATCAGTTTTATCTTAAGACGTTTTTTCTCTAATTCCTTTTCGAAGATTGTGTACCGTTTTCTTCCAGACGAATCCATCTCGATTCAAGATTGCGTACAACTTATTCGCAAACCATTTGAATTACTGATCTTTTGGATCTTCTTGTATTTTGCTGTCCAAAACCTCCACGTCCCATCTGCCTGGCATATTCAGCCGATGGAGAATTTTGGCCTACTTTACCTCATTGAAAAAGCCTTCGAATCAGCGGTCATTTTCACTGTCACTTGGGTTATAGTTCGCCTAATGAAGGTTATTATTTTAGTGGCTCAAGAAAAGTGGAATGGCGCAGATCAAAAATCGAAACAACAATTCATTCCCTTCCTGAACGATTTGTCCATGGTCTTTATTATTACCGCCGCCGGATTTGTTTTCCTAGGACGGGTTTTCGAGGTGGATGTGGTTGCCCTCATTACCGGACTAGGGATTGGAGGTTTAGCACTAGCCTTAGCTGCACGTGAAACACTAGAAAATTTATTTGCTTCCTTTACTATTTTTTTAGACTTGCCATTTGTCGTAGGTGATAATATCCAAATTGGATCCATCAGCGGGGATATCGAAAAAATAGGATTTAGAAGCACCCGAATCCGCGGAGCAGATGGCAATTTAATTTTAGTCCCTAATCGCCTTTTAACATCACAATCGCTCGAAAACATGAGCGAACGTGATTATAGACGCGCAAAATATACTATTCAATGCGAATTGAATACCAAGCCAGCACAAATCGAAGCAGCAATCGCTGCTATTGAAGCATTCATCCAAGAAGAGCCTTTATGTAAGAAAAAAGCGCCTAAGGTGATTTTCGAAGGTTTTGGAGCCTATTCCATTGATATTTCCGTGACTTATTTCGTACAAACCAAAGACTTCGCCAAGTTTCAGGCAACAAAACAATCGATTAATTTAGGAATATTGAAGGTGTTAGAGAAGGAGAAGATTGTGATGGCGAGGAGCTAAGAAGTCCGAAGGAAATTAGTCCGGAGGAATTGAGTAGCGATTATATTGGTGTTTAAAACTAGAAATCATGGCGCAGCACGATTTCTATTTTAAATAACAAATAATCACCCAATAAGCTCTTTCAAATCTTCATCATGAATCATTTTCCTTTCATCAGCCATTAACAAAAAGCGAGTATAGATCTTATCCAATTCTGGTTTATCAAAATCAAACCCCAATAATGTCAAACGGTGGCGCAAAGCAGCACGACCTGAACGCGAGGTTAATAAAATCGCAGACGAAGACACTCCCACGTCTTCAGGACTCATAATTTCATAGTTTTGTGCATGCTTTAAGAACCCATCTTGGTGAATTCCGGATGAGTGAGCAAAAGCGTTTGCCCCTACAACCGCCTTGTTTGGTTGTACGTACATGCCCATTAAGTTAGAAACTAAAGTACTCGTAGGGTATAGGTATTTAGGCTTGATGCCCGTTGTAAAACCTAAATCTTTGTGCACGTTTAAAATCATAGCTACTTCTTCTAAGGAAGTATTTCCTGCCCGCTCTCCAATACCATTAATCGTTACTTCAACTTGGCGGGCTCCCGCCTGGATTCCAGCAATAGTATTCGCTGTAGCTAATCCTAAATCATTGTGATTGTGCATCGAAATCGTCGCTTGATGAATATTATCAACGTTTTCGTATAAATACTTAATGCGATCGTGCATCACGTGTGGCAATAAATATCCAGTGGTATCTGGCAAGTTAACAACGGTTGCACCAGCTTTGATAACTTCACGCGTTAGTTGTGCCAAAAAAGCTAAGTCAGCCCGACCCGCATCTTCTGCGAAGAACTCGACATCTTCTACAAAGGATTTGGCATACTTAACCGCCCAAACACCACGCTCAATAATTTCTTCGCGAGTCGAATTGAATTTATGCTTGATGTGCACATCTGAAGAACCAATTCCTGTGTGAATACGAGGCTTACGAGCTGTTTTCAAGGCTGCAACGGCAGCGTCAATATCTTCCTTTTTAGCACGTGTCAGCGCGCAAACGGTAGGTTCAGTCACTGCGTCACAAATAGCCTGAACTGAAGCAAAATCTCCAGGAGAAGAAATAGGGAAACCCGCTTCTATGATATCTACACCTAAGAGCTCAAGTTGCTTGGCTACTTCTACTTTCTCTTCTCGGTTTAACTGACAACCGGGAACTTGCTCGCCATCTCGTAAGGTAGTATCAAAAATTTGAATGCGGTTACTCATCTTGCTTCAGGTGTTTTATTTCGATGTGAAATTACACCTAATTCATTTTGCAAGCAAGGAGATGAGAGATTGGAGAGGATAAAGTATAGATTAAAAATCTTAATATCAATTAAATAAAGATAATTTTACTATAAAAAATCTATATTATTCAATTTAATTAGATACATAATCTAAAATAAGAAGCAGAGCCAGAAAATAAAAATTTTGTACTTTTTTAAGCCAAGGCTAGTGATTTTATCTCTGGGAAGCGCTTAGGATCGAAATTCCCACCCGAGATGACACAAACGACCGTTTTACCCTTGATTTCATCCGCCATTTCTTCTAACCCCGCCACACTTAAAGCGCCGGCTGGCTCCACGATCATACTTCGTAACGCATAGAGATCAAGCATGGTTTGGCAAAGGGCTTTCTTCGTTACGGTTAACATGCGAGCTAAGCCTTTGGCACAAATGGCAAAAGTCTTTACACCCACTTGCTTCACGGAAGCACCATCAACAAAGCGATCAATTTCCGGCAGAACAACCACTTTTGAAGCCTCCAAACTCTGCTGCATCGATGGCGCTCCTGCCGGCTCCACTCCTATCAATTGAGTAGAAGAAGGTAAAACTAAGGCAGCTCCTGCGGCTAAACCTCCTCCTCCAATGGCCACGAACAGAAAGTCAGGCACCACCGAATCTAAAATCTCCAAGGTCACCGTAGCTTGACCTGCAATAATGTCAAAATCATCGAATGGAGGAATATAAATAGCTCCATTTGTCTCACAGAATTTACGTGAAGCCGCGAAAGCCTCATCATAAGTCTCCCCCACTATGTAAATACGCACCTTTTCCTTCCCAAAAAAACGGACCGCCTCCACTTTTTGTAGCGGAGTGGATTTAGGCATGAAAATATGAGCTTGAATTCCCAGTAAAGCACAGGCTAAAGCAACGCCTTGTGCATGGTTACCTGCAGACGCAGCCACCACCCCTTTCGACCTTAACTCCGAGGGAATATTCGAAATTTTGTGGTAGGCACCCCTGATTTTATAGGAGCGAACGACCTGCAAATCTTCGCGCTTTAAATAGATAGTTGCCCCATAGCGCGCAGAAAGTGAGGCAGAGAATTCTAAAGGCGTCTCTGATATAACCCCCTTTAGCTGTTCCGCTACCTGTTTTATTTCTATGACGCTAGGAACGTGTTTTAGTTTGTTGAATTCCATGCGCCCCAAAATTAACAAAAAAAGGGTAGACAATCGCTTGCCTACCCTTTTTCAAGTACCTTAAAAATTAGTTATTCTCTGGACGCAAGCTACGTACCGCAGCCCCTGCTCTCCACATTTCTGAATCACGCATTTCTTGTAATTCAGCTTCTAATTTCACGCGGTAATCCGGCTGAGAGTTCAACGTAATGGAACGTTCTGCTTCCGCTTGTGTTTTAACTGAGTTGTATAATTGCTCAAATACAGGCTTAGTTGCATCACGGAATGGCTTCCACCAATCCAAAGCACCACGTTGCGCCGTAGTTGAACAGTTTGCATACATCCAATCCATTCCGTTTTCAGCCACTAATGGCATTAACGATTGTGTTAATTCTTCCACCGTTTCATTGAAAGCTTCAGATGGAGAGTGACCATTCGCGCGTAATACTTCGTATTGTGCAGCGAAGATACCTTGGATAGCTCCCATTAAAGTTCCACGCTCACCCGTTAGGTCAGATGTTACTTCTTTGTAGAAATCTGTTTCAAATAAATAACCAGAACCTACACCTATCGCCATCGCAATACATTTCTCACGTGCTTTACCCGTTGCATCTTGGTAAACAGCGAACGAAGAGTTCAAACCTTTACCTGCTACAAATAAACGACGTAAAGAAGTACCTGAACCTTTAGGTGCCGCTAAGAATACGTCCACATCTGCTGGAGGAACGATTCCTGTTTTCTCTTTGTACGTGATTCCGAATCCGTGAGAGAAATAGAGAGACTTACCAGCCGTCAAATATTTCTTCACTGTAGGCCATAACTCGATTTGAGCCGCATCAGAAAGTAAGTAACAGATGATAGTACCTTTTTCCAAAGCTTCTTCGATTTCAAATAAAGTCACACCTGGAACCCAACCGTCAGCGACAGCTTTGTCATACGTTTTACCTTTACGTTGACCTACGATTACATTCAGACCATTGTCTTTCATGTTTAACGCTTGTCCTGGACCTTGAACTCCATATCCGATTACTGCAATCGTTTGATCTGCTAATACTTGTCTAGCCTTCTCTAATGGAAACTCTTCTCTTGTTACGATGTCTTCAACAACTCCACCGAAATTAATCTTTGCCATTTTTTTGTTATTTAATTTATATTCTTTGTTCGATTATACGATTTCCCAATTGCCCTCTTCCGGCAAAAACTCCACTAAGCCTTTCTCCGTTTTACCTACGGCAACACGACCCGACTTAACGTATTCTAATATTTCCCATTTTTTCAAATAGGCATAAAACTCCTGAATTTCTTCCTCCGAGCCATTCTTTTCTACAACTACATAATCTAGGCCAAAGTGCACAATCTTCGCATTCCAATCTAAATTAATCGTTTTCACATCCACTGGAGTTCCTCCTAGCGGTGTCGCAATCTTAAATAAGGCGATTTCGTTGAAAACGATTTCGTCATCTAGGTAACCAAATACGGCGAGAACGTCTGTTACTTTACGGATTTGGCGAACTAATTTTTCAACGAATTCTCGATTTTCGTGCTTAATCACGATGGTAAAACGAGATACACCTTTACGCTCTGTCTCAGAAACCGTCAAACTCTCGATATTGACCCGACGACGCGTGAAAATAATGGTGATGCGATTTAATAAACCGACCGTATTAGTCGTAAAAACGGAAATAGTGTAATTCGTTAACATAATTATTCTAGCCTCACGCTGGTTACACAGCCACCTGCAGGTACCATGGGGAATACATTTTCCTCTTTTTCACAAACGATTTCTAACAGATAAGGCTTATCTGAATTCAATAAAGTATCTAATGAATCACTCAATTCTGCTCGATCCGAAACGGTATGGCCCGCAATGCCGAAACCTTTCGCAATCGTAATGAAATCAGGATTCTGTAATTCTACGAATGAATAACGGTTCTCAAAGAACAATTGCTGCCACTGGCGCACCATGCCTAAGAAGTTATTATTCAAGATGATTATTTTCACCGGCAAGCCGCTTTGCGCGATGGTGCCGAGTTCTTGCAACGTCATTTGGAAACCACCATCCCCGATTATAGCCACTACCTCGCGCTGAGGAACAGCTACTTTAGCTCCAAAAGCCGCAGGTAAGGCAAAGCCCATGGTTCCAGCGCCACCCGAAGTGACGATCGAATTACGTTTTTTGAAACGATAATAGCGATTCGTAATCATTTGGTGTTGCCCTACATCCGTTACGACTACGGCTTCCCCTTTCGTTTTATCGGACAAGAGATTTACGGCCTCACCCATTTTGATTTTATCCCCTTCGTGGAACAAATCTTTCTTCGTGATTTTCTCGTATTCCTCATCGTCGTATTTCTTGAATTCAGCTCTCCAGGCGCTATGGTCTGCCTTATTTACTAAAGGCAACAATGCTTGAAGTGCTGCCTTCGCATCACCTACCACTGGAGCATCCGCCTTCACATTTTTATCCACTTCACTCGGGTCGATTTCAATATGTACGACTTTCGCTTGCTTCGCGTAAGTCGCTAAATCTCCCGTGATACGGTCATCAAAACGCATCCCGATCGCGATCAAAACGTCGCATGAGTTCGTTAATACGTTTGCACCATAATTTCCGTGCATACCTGGCCAGCCTACATAAAGCGGGTGATCTGCATCCATCGCTGACATTCCTAATAAGGTTGTCGCTACCGGAATGCCCGTCTTATCCACGAAATCATTTAATTCTTTCTCCGCTCCAGCTATTAAAACACCATGACCCGCTAAAATATAAGGTTTCTTTGCCCCGTTAATTAATTTCGCAGCTGCTTCTACATGTTCTGGCTTGGGAACAATGCGAGGCTTGTATGAGATGATCGAGGTACAAGGCTTGTATTCAAAAGGCACAGTCATCAAATCCGTTTGAGCCGTGCGCGTAATATCAATTAAAACTGGACCTGGACGACCTGATTCTGCGATGTAGAAAGCTTTCGCCATGATTTCAGGAATCTCATTCGCATCGATGACTTGGTAATTCCACTTCGTCACGGGCATGGAAATACCGATCAAATCGCATTCTTGGAATGCATCGGTTCCTAATAAATTTCCTTTCACTTGACCCACGATACAAACCAATGGCGTAGAATCGAGCATCGCATCTGCAATGGGCGTGATTAAGTTCGTAGCCCCAGGACCTGAAGTCACCATGCAAACCCCCGCCTTATTTAACATACGCGCGTAGCCTTGCGCAGCATGGCCAGCTCCTTGTTCGTGACGAACTAAAATATGTTTAAGGCGATCTTGGTAATCGAAAAGCGCATCATAGGTAGGCATAATGGCACCACCTGGGTAACCAAAAATCGTGTCCACACCCTGCTCTACCAATGATTGCATGATAGCTTGAGCGCCAGACAAAAATTTCTTTTGGTCAGGTTGATTAGCTGCTTCGGTTTGAGTTTGGGTTTGTCCCATGGTTAACAATTTTCAAAAATTCTGTCTCAATGTAATAGAAAGCCCAATTTAAGCCTTCTGGATAGATAAAAAAATTATTTTCTTATAAATCCGTCACACATCCCTGGCTAGCAGAGGATACGTTTTTAATATATTTGCGAAGAACACCTTGCTTAAATGGAGACTCAATAGGCTTCCAGTTTTTCTTGCGTTCTGCTAATTCTTCATCCGACACGTGCAACACTAGGGTATTGTTCACGGCATCAATCGTAATTTTATCGCCATCTTTTACTAAGCCGATTGGACCGCCTTCCTGCGCTTCTGGCGTCACGTGTCCCACCACGAAACCATGTGTTCCTCCGGAGAAGCGACCGTCTGTGATCATCGCCACGGAGTTTCCTAAACCAGCCCCGATTACGGCTGAGGTAGGCTTTAACATTTCTGGCATACCAGGTCCACCTTTAGGCCCTTCATTGCGAATCACGATCACATGGCCCGGTTTAATCTCTCCTTTTGAAATATATTCAATCACCTCTTCCTCTCGCTCACACACTTTCGCAATACCCTCAAAACGCTCGCCTTCTTTCCCAGTAATTTTCGCTACGGCACCGCCTGGAGCTAAATTACCATACAAGATCTGCAAGTGACCTGAGGGTTTTAATGGTTGTGTGATGGGGAAAATAATTTTTTGTGTGTCAAAATTCAAGTCAGGAGCTTCCGCTAGATTCTCCGCCATTGTCTTTCCTGTGACTGTTAAACACTCACCGTGCAACAATCCTACACTTAATAAGTATTTCAAAATCGCTGGCATTCCACCAATCGCTAACACGTCTTCCATGTAGTATTTCCCACTAGGCTTCAAGTCTGCAATTAATGGCGTGCGATCAGAAATAGCCTGAATATCTTTCAATGTAAACGTAATTCCAGCCGCGTGTGCAATGGCTAAATAGTGAAGCACCGCGTTCGTAGAACCTCCTAGGGCCATCACCACAGTCATCGCATTTTCAAATGCTTTACGTGTCATGATGTCACGCGTACAGATGTTTTTCTCTAATAACACTTTCATCGCCGCGCCTATCGCCAAACACTCCGCTTTCTTGCCTTCGTGTGTCGCCGGATACGTCGATGAATTAGGTAGTACTAAGCCCATCGCTTCCATAGAAGAAGCCATTGTGTTCGCCGTATACATACCGCCGCAGGCTCCTGCGCCCGGGATTGAATTGCGAATAACGCCTTCATAATCCTCGTCAGAGATGGTTCCTGCATATTTTTTACCCAATGCTTCGAACGCCGAAACGATATCTAATTTTTCTCCTTTGTAAGAACCGCTGCGAATCGTTCCGCCATAAACCAACATTCCTGGGCGATTTAAACGCGCCATCGCCATCATGGCCCCCGGCATATTTTTATCACAACCTACCACGGCTATAACGCCATCATACCATTGTGCCCCTACCACATTCTCAATGGAATCTGCGATGATATCACGCGATGGCAATGAATAGCTCATCCCGTCATTTCCATTCGTCATTCCATCCGAAACCCCAATCGTGTGGAAGATCAAACCGACCATTCCATTTTCTTGGATCCCTTTCTTAACGTGCACAGACAAGCCATTCAAGTGCATATTACAGGTATTCCCTTCGTAACCTGTACTTGCGATACCGATTTGGGCTTTGTTCATATCCTCACTTGTAAGGCCGATACCGTATAGCATCGCTTTCGCAGCGGGATTAGATACTTCCTGAGTTAATGTCCGTGAATACTTATTTAATGACATAAGGTTTAAGAAATTTTTTCAAACAACAAATATACGCAATTCGATTTGTAGACGGATAGTTTATGCCAAAGAATCTTTGGCAATTATAGAAAAAGCAAAATTAATTATTTGTTTTCTCCTACCTGTTGTCTCCACATCGCAAAATACAATCCTTTGCTCGCCACTAAATCGTCATGTGAGCCCTGTTCCACGATCTGCCCTTTCTCTAACACATAGATCCTGGTTGCGTGCATCACCGTCGATAAACGGTGGGCAATTAGAATCGTAAGATGCTCCGTATCAACTGATAACGAACGAATGGTTTCCGAGATTTCTTCTTCTGTCAATGAATCCAATGCTGAAGTTGCCTCATCAAAAACCAATAAATTCGGATCTCGCAACAAAGCGCGCGCTATACTCAAACGCTGCTTCTCCCCGCCCGAAACCTTTACACCGCCCTCCCCTATCAAAGAATCCAATCCTTTGTCGGCTCTGGCTAATAACGATTGACAAGCAGCTTTCTCTAACACAGCCATACACTCTGCGTCCGTCGCCTGCGGATTTACAAACAATAAATTCTCGCGAATAGAACCGGAGAACAATTGTGTATCCTGGGTCACAAAGCCAATCTTCTTACGCAATTGATCAAAATCAATCGCGTCGCCCGGCTCACCGTTGTAATAGACCTGTCCTTGTTTAGGACGGTATAAACCAACGAGCAATTTCACTAGGGTCGATTTTCCCGCACCTGATGGCCCTACAAAGGCAATCGTTTCACCCCCTTTAACCGAGAACGTGATGCCATTCAAAGCTTCAGTAGTGGCAGACTGATGCTTGAACGAAACTTGATCAAATTTCAATTCCTGAATAGACGGAATGGCCTTCGGATTTTCAGGCTTCTTCTCCGAAGGAATAGCTAACACTTGCTCGAAATTTTGCAAGGAAACCTCTGCCTCACGGTAGGTATTCACCACATTACCAATCTCCTGCAAAGGATTAAACAAGAAGAATGAATAGATATTCAACGAATAAAATTGACCGATGGTGATTTTCCCTTCGTAGATCAAATAGATCAACACGACCACCATCAACATTCTCAATAAATTCACACAGGTTCCTTGGACAAAGGCCATGGAACGCACATAACGCACTTTCTTTAACTCTAATTTCAGGATTTTCTCCGTCGTCGCATTCAAGTGGGCGATTTCTTGCTCCGCCAAACCAAGCGATTTCACCAATTCAATGTTTCGCAACGATTCCGTGGTGGATCCCGCTAAACCCGTTGACTCTTTCACGATTTCGATTTGGATCGTTTTGATCTTCTTGCTTAAAACGGACGAAACATATCCGATTAGGGGACCCGTGATCAAGAAAAGCGGCATCACCATCCAATGCACCGAAAAAGCATAGACAGAGATGAAAATCAAGGCGATGATGGATTGGAATAAAATATTGATTCCAAGGGTGATCAGCTTTTCGACGTCTGTACGGACTTTTTGGAGTTTACCCAGGGTTTCGCCGGATCTTTGGTCCTCAAACGTCTCATAAGGTAGCTCCAAAGAATGGCGAATGCCGTCTGAATAGAGGTTTGCACCTACTTTTTGGGTAACCGTATTAATGAAATAATCCTGAAAATTCTTTGCTACCCGGCTCACGAAAGCCACGCCCACAGACGCTAAGGCCAAAGGCCAAATAGCCGCCACGAATTGGTCAAGCGTATGCGTATCCGAGCGGTATACCGCCGCCACATCATCGATGATCTTCCTGAATATGTAAGGATCCATCAACGAGAATACCTGGTTCGTGGCTGCCAGAGCTAGAGCTCCCACCACGCGCCAGCGGTATACTTTTAAATAATTCAGTAATAATTTCATGTTTGTTGATTAAAATCTACTTAAGGCCATTTCAGCCACCGTCTTACCGATAGATAAGGAAGAAGTCGCCGCCGGACTAGGCGCATTCAACACATTGATTACTTTCGCATCTTCTACGATCGAGAAATCATCTAATAATCCACCTTCTCTGTCGCAGGCTTGGGCTCTCACTCCCGCACCGCCTTCCACTAAATCCGTGATTTGAATTTCTGGAATTAAGACTTGTAACGCTTTCGTAAAGGCCTCTTTCGAGAAGCTGCGGTACATTTCACCTAGACCCGTTTCCCAGTATTTCATGGCTACTTTTTGGAATCCTGGCCAAGTTAAGGTCTCCCAAAGCTCCTTCGCATCGACCCCTAATTTCTTATAACCCTCTTTTTTAAACGCTAAAACAGCATTCGGTCCTGCCTCCACGCCACCTTTCATCATTCGAGTGAAGTGAACGCCTAGGAATGGGAAGTTCGGATCTGGGACCGGATAAATCAGGTTCTTGACTAAGTATTCTTTGTCTTTTCTGAGCTTGAAGTATTCACCGCGGAATGGGATGATGCGCACGTCTAATGGTTCTTTTTGAGTCATCTGCGCTACTTTATCCGAATAAAGTCCGGCACAGTTGATCACTAGTTTAGCTTCATAAACAGACTTCGTTGTTTCTACGATGGAGAAGGTCAAGCCTTTCTTAATATCCGTTACCTGTTCCCCTAAATGAATTTCGCAACCCTTGATTTGGGTGCCTACGGCTAATTTTGCCGCCACCGCGCGGTAATCTACGATACCCGTTTGAGGAACAAACATTCCCTCCACCCCCGTTACATGCGGCTCATATTCCCGCATTTCTGCCAAGCTCAATTTTTTCAATCCATCCAGGCCATTTTGTTGACCTCTTTGGTACAAAGTATCTAATTGTGCCCGTTGCTCTTCCGTAGAGGCAACCACGATTTTACCAGTTAATTCAAAGGGAATATTCTCTTTTGTGCAATAATCAATCAATTGATGGTAGCCCTCGATGCAATTTTTGGCTTTCAAGGAACCCGGCTTGTAGTACAATCCTGAGTGGATCACCCCGGAGTTATTGCCCGTTTGATGCATAGAAACCATGCTTTCCTTTTCGAACAAAGCGATATGAAGATCAGGTCTCGCCTCTAATAAGCGATGCGCCGTTGCGAGGCCCACGATGCCGCCGCCTACAATGATTACGTCTAATGCCATAAAATGAAATTTGAATAACAAATATACGGCTAAACGATGGTAAAAAGAATTATTCGTAGCTTTGAAGTATGAACCCGCGGATAGAGCAATTGTATCAGATTTCCAAAGCCCCTACAAGGACCATTTTAGGTCTGATGTCGGGTACGTCATTGGATGGCTTGGATTTGGCTTTGGTACGCTTTACGGGTTTTGGGCTAGACACTTCGTACGAGATTTTGCACTACGATACGCGCCCCTACCCGGCAGAATTTAAAGAATCCATTCGTTCGGTTTTTGCCAAAGAAAATATTCATTTTCCCAGCCTCAGTACACTAAATGCGCAAATTGGACGTTTGCACGCTTCTCTCATTTTAGAAGTTTTAGCTTGCTGGGGAGTAAATCCATCTGAAGTAGACGCGATCGCCTCCCACGGCCAGACGGTCATGCACCGCCCAGACAGAACGGGTAAACTCCCGCATTCGACCTTGCAAATAGGTGACGGCGATCACATTGCCCAATTAACGGGGATCATTACGCTTTCCGACTTCCGCCAGAGACACGTGGCAGCCGGGGGCGAGGGAGCTCCTTTGGCGATGTTTGGCGATTATTTTCTATTCTCTAAGAAAGGAGAAAATAGAATCTTATTAAACATAGGAGGCATAGGCAACTTCACCTATTTACCCGCTTCAGGGGACCCAGCTGGCATTTTAGTGACCGATACTGGCCCCGGAAACACCTTAATCGACGCAGCAGTTCGCCGTTATTTCAATCAAGCCTACGATGAAGATGGCGCCATTGCTCGCTCCGGAAAAATCGACTCTGGCATTTTAGCCGAACTCATGAGCCTGAGCTTTTTCAAGGAACCATTCCCTAAAAGCACCGGACCGGAATACTTTAATTTAGATATTGTTCGCGCCTCCATCAGCCCTGCTGATTTAGTCGCGACCTTAACCGAATTCACCGCTCAAAGTATCACACTCGCCATGAAAACCTACATCCCATCAGGTATCGATGGAACGGTTTACGTAAGCGGTGGGGGCAGCAAAAATCCAGTAATCACGGAGCGTTTAACGGAGCTGCTTCCTTTCCGTGTTTGTGAAAGTGATGAACTGGGGATGCCTTCGGCTGCAAAAGAAGCGGTTTTATTTGCTTTGCTTGCGAATGAAACGCTGGCTGACTCGCCTGGTGCGGAGAGATTGGGGGATTCACCGTGGGAAAGCTTTGGGAAGATTTCTTTGTAATTTTTTAGTTAAAGAATAGAGCATAAAGCACAAAGAATAAAGCATAAAGTTGGAATCGCCTGCGGCGATGAGTATGGTGAAAAATCCTTCGGACTCATTTCCTTCGGACTGCCGACTGCACACTGACAACTGACGACTAAGCCGTGAGGCGGCGAGATTTATGAAATACAAATTTATTGATTCCATCCTTTTTGAGGATGCTGATTTTATTGTGATTAACAAGCCCTCGGGCATTTCAACGCTGGATGAGCGGAAGGATGATTTAGCGCCGGCCATTTTGCGTTTAGCGAAGGAGTATTCATCGGATGCGCAGGTGGGACACCGATTGGACAAAGAAACATCCGGGGCATTAGTAATCGCTAAAAATCCAGAGGCCTACCGCCACATCTCCATGCAATTCGAGCACCGCGAAACGGCGAAACGCTACCACGCGGTCGTAGAGGGCATGCACGACTGGGACGGATTTTTAGTCAACTTACCCATTTTGCCTTTGAAAGACGGAAAAGTGGTGATTGATCGTGCCAAAGGAAAGCACGCTGAAACCTGGTTCCGCACATTGAAAGTATTCCGAGGCTTTACCTTGGTCGAATGCATGCCCATCACAGGTCGAATGCACCAAATCCGAATACACCTCACCTGCCTGAAAGCGCCCATCGTCTCCGATGTGATGTACGGAGGCCCCGAGGTCTACCTTTCAGATTTGAAACGCAATTTCCATTTGAAAAAAGATACAGAAGAAATGGCGATCATGCGCCGCGTAGCGCTTCATGCCCATAGTTTGTCGTTCAATCTCATGAATGGCGACCCTATCACCGTCGAAGCACCCTACCCAAAAGATTTCAATGTGCTGGTAAAGACTTTGGAGAAGTATTCGTAATTTTGCCACCCTGGCTCCGTAGTTCAATGGATAGAATGTAGGTTTCCGGTACCTAAGATGCAGGTTCGATTCCTGCCGGGGCTAC
>DLPD01000028.1:9725-51024 GCA_002479785.1 Cytophagaceae bacterium UBA7467 | reverse complement strand
TACAGCCTACTGCCCACTGCCTACTGCCCACTGCCTACTGCCTACTGCCAGCTGCCTACTGCCTACTAATTGCTTGATTTTCAAAATATTTTTAACCCATCTATTGTTTGTATTATTTTTTTTCCTACCTTTGCACTCCCGTTCGACAAACGCAGTTTTTTATTCAGAGAGAGGTTGGCAGAACTTCCCGAATTTATTTAAAACACATAAAATGCATGTCAAACAGGTCTTAAATCGAGGAAAGCTTGATTTTTGTGTTAGAACTGGTATTGATTGATGACCGTTGAATGCCCAGCCCATTGATTAAATATTAAGCTACACAAGGTGTTTTTTCGCTGTTATCCACAGCGGGTTCATCTTGTCGCCTTATACCAATTCTGCTTTTTTTATTGTTTAGATTCCTATATCACTCTCGGTTGAGGGATGATTTTGAATAAAAGTCTTACAACAAGCCACGGTAGCCTTGTAAGCATATTTATATTTTAAATATTAACATATTATGTCAGGAATTATTGGTAAAAAAGTCGGTATGACTAGCCTATACATGGAAGACGGTAAAGCTGTTCCATGTACGCTAATTGAAGCCGGTCCTTGTGTGGTTACACAAGTGAAAACTGTAGAGAAAGAAGGCTATAACGCTGTTCAAATCGGCTACGGTGAGAAAAAAGAAAAGCACACAACAAAATCTTTGTTGGGTCACTTCAAGAAAGCAAATACTACTCCCAAAAAGAAATTGGTAGAATTTCGCACGTTTGAGCAACCTCTTGCATTAGGGGATGTTTTAACGGTTGAAATGTTAGAGGTAGACACTTACGTTGACGTAGTGGGTACTTCTAAAGGTAAAGGTTTCCAGGGTGTTGTTAAGCGTCACGGATTTGCCGGTGTGGGTGGTCAAACTCACGGTCAGCATAACCGCGGTCGTCACCCAGGTTCAATTGGTGCGTGTTCATTCCCATCTCGTGTATTCAAAGGCTTACGCATGGCGGGTCGTACAGGTGGTAATCGTGTAAAGGTTCAAAACTTACAAGTTTTGAGAATCTATCCAGAGAAAAACTTAGTAGTAGTTTCTGGATCAGTACCTGGAGCTAAGAACTCATACGTAATCATTGAAAATTAAAAATTGGGCCTAGCCTAAACAATAGACATTCTGAAACATGGAATTATCAGTATATAACACAGCAGGAAAAGATACCGGAAAGAAAATTACTCTTTCGGATGAAATCTTTGGTATCGTTCCTAACGAGCATGTGGTTTACTTAGATGTGAAGCAATATTTAGCTAACCAACGTCAAGGAACTCACAAAGCGAAAGAGCGTGCAGAAGTTTCTCGCTCGACTCGCAAGATTAAGAAACAAAAAGGTACGGGTGGTGCGCGTGCAGGTTCAATGAAATCTCCTTTGATGAAAGGTGGTGGACGTATCTTCGGACCACGCCCACGTGATTACCACTTCAAATTGAATAAGAAAGTGAAAGCATTGGCTCGCCAATCAGCTTTAGCAGCTAAAGCTCAAAGTGGAGATATCGCAATCTTAGATTCAGTTTCTTTCGCTACACCACAAACGAAAGCGTATTTAGCGATGTTAAAAGCGCTTCAATTGGATAACACGAAAACATTATTGATCACTCCAGAAGTGGACAAGAATGTCGTATTATCTGGTCGTAACGTTCCAAAAACGAAGGTAACAACTGCCGGAGATGTGAACACTTACGATTTAGTGAACGCAGGCAAGTTGTTAATCACAACTGCAGCGATCGAAAAAATTGAGTCATCATTCAGTAACTAATTGACAGAAAATTTTCTGTTATAAACGAAAATAAAAATGGGCATTATTAAACGTCCGGCCTTGACTGAAAAGTCGCAAGCCATGCAAGAAAAAGGCCAATACACGTTTGTTGTTGAATTGACAGCAAACAAAATTGAAATTGCCAAAGAGGTGAAGAAGATGTACGGTGTAGATGTTCAAGATGTGAGAACAATGCGTCAGATTGGAAAAGTAAAGTCCAAGTCTACACGTACTAAAATCACTTCTGGACGTACTTCTACGATCAAGAAGGCAATTGTAACAGTGGCTCCAGGTGAAGTAATTGACTTCTACCAAGGAATCTAATTAAAAAAAACTAAGGGGGTTCATCCCGATAAATTGAACTAATTAAATGGCAGCAATTAAAAAAATTAAACCAACAACTCCAGGACAGCGTCAGCGCATCGCGCCTACGTTCGAGGAGATTACTACGGACAAACCGTACAAACCTTTACTAGAGCCGATCAAAAGAACGGGTGGTAGAAATGCAGATGGTCGTCGCTCAATGCGTTACATTGGCGGTGGTCACAAGCGTCGTTACCGTGTGATTGATTTCACTCGTGCGAAATTTGATGTTCCTGCAACGGTATTAACAGTAGAATACGATCCAAACCGTACTTCTCGTATCGCTCTTATTGAGTATACAGACGGTCAAAAATCATATATTTTGGCTCCAGCTGGTATCCAGGTAGGCCAAACAGTTATCTCTGGAGAGAAAGTAGCTCCAGAGGTGGGAAATACATTGCCTTTGGCAAACATCCCATTAGGTACATTAGTGCACGCAATTGAATTACAACCTGGTAAAGGAGCTGAAATGGCTCGTTCTGCTGGAACGTACGCTCAATTATTAGCACGTGATGGAAAATATGCAACCTTGAAATTGCCTTCAGGTGAGATGCGTATGGTACTTGCTCGTTGTCTTGCGACAATCGGTACAGTATCTAACTCGGATCACATGAACGTGAACTTGGGTAAAGCAGGACGTCACCGTTGGTTAGGTCGTCGTCCGCGTGTTCGCGGTGTTGTAATGAACCCAGTTGATCACCCTATGGGTGGTGGTGAGGGTCGCTCTTCAGGAGGTCACCCACGTTCTCGTAACGGTTTATTGGCTAAGGGTAAGAAAACTCGTAATCCAAAGAAACACACTAATCGTCTTATCATCAGTAGAAGAAAAAAATAGTTAGATGGCACGTTCACTAAAAAAAGGTCCTTACATTGATTACCGCCTTGATAACAAGGTTCAGGCTATGAACGAATCCGGAAAGAAATCCGTGATTAAAACATGGTCTAGACGTTCAATGATCTCTCCAGATTTCGTAGGTCACACATTCGCAGTACATAACGGGAATAAATTTATCCCTGTTTTTGCTACTGAAAATATGGTAGGTCACAAATTAGGTGAGTTCTCTCCTACACGTAACTTCCGTGGTCACGTGGCGAAAAAAGACAAAGGTAAAAGGTAAATAGATAGACTCTCGGGTCTTAATCAATATTGAAAATGGAAGCAATTGCTAAATTAAGAAATGTTCCTACGTCGCCGCAGAAGATGCGTATTGTCGCAGACATGGTACGTGGACAGAAAGTATCCAAAGCGTTGGGTATCTTAAAATTTGAGCCCAAAGTTGGTGCTAAATCGATAGAGAAATTATTGCTCTCTGCGGTTTCTAACTGGCAAAACAAGCATGTCGATGCTAAAATTGAGGAAGCGGACTTGTTCATCAAGACTATCTTCGTTGATGGAGGTGCTTCGATCAAGCGTTTACGTCCTGCTCCGCAAGGAAGAGGTCACCGCATCTTGAAGCGTTCAAATCACATCACTTTAGTAGTGGCTTCTTCTGAAGCTCCTGCTTTAGAAACAAGTTCAGCAGAATAATTAACTATTAGATAAAACAAGAAATGGGACAAAAAATTAACCCCGTTGGATTAAGATTAGGAATCGTAAGAGGTTGGGATTCTAATTGGTACGGAGGAAAGACTTTCGCAGATAAGCTTGTTGAAGACGAGAAAATCAGAAAGTACGTTGCTGCTCGTATTCCAAAAGGATCTATCTCAAAAGTTATTATTGAGCGTACCTTAAAGCGCATCACGTTGACAATCAACACAGCTCGTGCTGGTGTGGTTATCGGAAAGCAAGGTGCTGAGGTAGATAAAGTAAAAGAAGAGTTAAAGAAAATCACTGGTAAAGATGTTCAAATTAACATCTTTGAGATTAAGCGTCCAGAAATCGATGCGAAATTAATAGGTGAGGCTATCGCTCAACAATTACAAGCTCGTATTTCATTCCGTCGTGCAATGAAACAAGCTATCGCTTCTGCGATGCGTGTAGGTGCACAAGGAATCAAATTAAAATTATCAGGTCGTTTAGGTGGTGCTGAAATGGCACGTTCTGAAGGATACAAAGAAGGTCGTATTCCTCTTCATACGCTTCGTGCGGATGTTGATTACGCTATCTCTGAGGCTTTAACAGTATACGGAAAGATCGGTATCAAAGTATGGGTATTCCGTGGTGAAGTTTTCGGTAAGCCAGATTTATCTCCTAATGCAAACATGGGATTACAATCAACTGCAGCGGATTCTCGTGGCGGTGATCGTGGACCTCGTGGACGTGGTGATGACCGTGGTCGTCGTCGTCCAGAAGGAGCTGATCAAGGTGGAGACCGTAACAAACCAGGTGCTGGCGGTGCGAACCGTGGCCGTGGTGGAAAGCGATAAAATATATTTGAATTAGATATTAGACTTATAAGAAGATGTTACAACCAAAAAGAACGAAATTTCGTAAGCAACAAAAAGGTCGCGTAAGAGGTGTTGCAACCCGTGGCCACGAGATTGATTTTGGATCATTCGCTATTAAATCTTTAGAGCCAGGTCGTATCACCGCTCGTCAAATTGAAGCAGCTCGTATCTCGGTAACCCGTGCTATGAAACGTGAAGGACAAGTTTGGATTCGTATCTTCCCTGACAAACCTATCACAAAGAAACCTGCAGAGGTTCGTATGGGTAAGGGTAAGGGTGCTCCAGAATATTGGGTAGCTAATGTTCGTCCAGGAACTATTTTGTTTGAATCGGCAGGGGTTCCTTTGGCGATCGCTCAAGAAGCTTTACGTTTAGCGGCACAAAAATTGCCAATGCGTACGAAGTTTGTAGTTCGTAGAGATTATTCAGAATAGGATATTAAACCCACAGTTTAATACATCCAAATAACATTGTTATGAAAAACGCAGAAATACAAAAATTAGGAGTTGAAGAATTAAAGAAGCAGATCGCTGCTGAGCAAGAGAACATCTCTCGTTTGAAATTAGCTCATGCTATTTCACCGATTGAGAATCCAATGCGTATTCGTCAAAACCGTAAATTGATCGCGAAGTTAGAAACTGCTCTAAGCGCGGCAACAAAAGCTTAATTATTAATTTTTAATAGGCCGGTTCAACTACGCTATCGGCCAATTGTTTAACAAGTAATCCAACAACCATGGAAGAAAGAAACCTGAGAAAAGTAAGAATTGGGAAAGTGGTGAGTAACAAGATGGATAAGTCTATCACCATTTCCGTTGACCGTAAGGTTAAGCACCCATTGTACGGAAAGTTCGTACAGAAAACAACTAAATTGATGGCACACGATGAGAACAACGAGTGCGGAATCGGTGACACAGTGAAAGTAATGGAGACTCGTCCACTTTCTAAAAACAAGTGTTGGAGATTAATAGAAGTAGTCGCTAAAGCGAAGTAATTCTATATTGTTATACAAAATTTAAAATTTAAAGATCAAATATAATGTTACAGCAAGAATCAAGATTGGGTGTAGCGGATAATTCTGGAGCAAAAGAAGTTTTAGTCATTCGCGTTTTAGGCGGTACTGGCAAAAGATACGCTTCTATTGGAGATAAAATTGTCGTTTCTGTGAAGTCAGCTCTTTCTTCTTCTAATATGAAGAAGGGAACCGTTTCAAGAGCAGTAGTTGTTCGTGTGAAAAAAGAAATTCGTCGTAAAGATGGTTCATATATTCGTTTCGAAGATAACGCAGCCGTTTTATTAAACGCAAATGATGAGCCGAGAGGAACTCGTATTTTCGGGCCAGTTGCGCGTGAGTTGCGTGATGCAGGATTCATGAAAATTGTTTCCCTAGCCCCTGAAGTTTTATAATTAGATGAGATATTGGGTGAACCCAATTTAATAATCATACAATGGAAAAAAATACAAGTAAACCAGCAAAATTGCACGTTAAAAAAGGAGATACTGTTCAAGTAATCGCAGGTAATGCGAAAGGCAAAACAGGTGTGATCAAGCAAGTGATCGTTGAAAAATCTCGTGCAATCGTAGAAGGAGCTAACTTGCAAACAAAGCACGTTAAGCCATCTGCAGCTAATCCTCAAGGAGGAATTGAAAAGCGTGAAGGTTCAATCCACATCTCTAACCTAATGGTGGTAGAAAATGGTAAGCCTGTACGTACAGGTCGTAAATTGAACGAGAAAGGTAAATTACAACGCTATTCTAAAGCGACTGGTAAATTTATCGCATAATTAGAACTTAACCGTGGGTCGGAAATCCACAAAATATACTACAATGGCAGTACCTAGATTAAAAGAACGTTTTGTTAAGGAGGTTGTACCAAGCTTAAAAGAAAAGTTTCAGTACAAGTCTATCATGCAAGTGCCTAAGATTACTAAAATCGTAATCAATAAGGGCGTAGGAGCCGCAGTGTCGGACAAAAAATTAGTAGATATCGCTGTAGAGGAAATTACTCAAATCGCTGGTCAAAAGGCGGTAGCGACTATCTCTAAGAAAGCTATCTCTAACTTTAAGTTACGTGAAAACATGCCTATCGGTGTGAAAGTAACTTTACGCGGAGATCGTATGTACGAATTCTTAGATCGTTTGACAACAGTTTCTTTAGCACGTGTTCGTGACTTTAAAGGAATCTCTGAAAAAGGATTTGATGGTCGTGGAAACTATACATTAGGGGTTAAAGAGCAAATTATCTTCCCTGAGATTTCAATCGATAAAGTAAACAAGATTTCTGGTATGGATATCACGTTTGTGACTACTGCTGAAACAGATGAAGAAGCTTACGCTTTATTAGCAGCGGTTGGAATGCCTTTTTCAAATCAAAAAAAATAAATAGCCCTTTAGGCTTTCATAAAAACCTTTAAATTTTTACAAAATGGCTAAAGAGTCAGTAAAAGCAAGAGAAAGAAAACGCGAAGCAGCAGTTGCAAAATATGCAGTGAAGCGCGCAGCTTTAAAAGCAGCTGGAGATTACGTTGGATTGGATAAACTTCCAAAAAATGCATCTCCTGTACGTTTACACAACCGTTGTAAATTAACAGGACGTCCTCGTGGATATATGCGTAAGTTCGGTATTAGCCGTGTTACGTTCCGTGAAATGGCATCTAACGGTTTGATTCCAGGTGTAACTAAATCAAGCTGGTAATATTATTTGATTAATTAAATTCATTTTTGTAATTTTGCAGGCCCATTTTAAAAGACCTGCGGCAAATTTAAAAACAATGACAGATCCAATAGCAGATTATTTAACCCGATTGAGAAATGCCTTGAAGGCACGCCATAGGGTAGTTGAAATTCCTGCTTCCAACATTAAAAAGGAAATTACGAAAGTACTTTTTGATAAAGGATACATTTCAAACTATAAATTCGATGATTCATCCGTACAGGGAACCATCAAAATTGCGTTGAAATACAATTCAGTTACGAAGCAGCCCGCTATCGTTAGCTTAACTCGTATTTCTAAGCCAGGTCTTCGTAAATACAATGGTGCTGAAGAGTTACCACGCGTATTGAACGGATTAGGTATCGCTATCTTGTCTACTTCTAAAGGAGTAATCACAGATAAAGAAGCTCGTACTTTACACGTAGGTGGAGAGGTACTTTGTTACGTATATTAATAATTGTTTCACGCTGAAAGGGGAGCAATCCCGGAATTTAAGCTATAATTAAAGTCTAATGTCAAGAATTGGAAAAAAGATTATCACTATCCCTGCAGGAGTAACTGTAGACGTGACTGCTGGTAATTTTGTGACAGTAAAAGGTCCTAAAGGAACTTTGTCACAACAAGTTGATCAAGATATGATCATTACTATCGAAGAAGGTGTTTTAATTGTGGCTCGTCCTACAGAACAAAAACGTCACAAAGCGATGCACGGTTTATATCGTTCTTTGATCAATAACATGGTCGTGGGTGTGAGTGAAGGTTACCAAAAAGATTTGGAAATCATCGGGGTTGGTTACAAGGCCGCAAATCAAGGAAATATTTTAGAATTAAGCTTGGGTTACTCTCACGCGATTTTCATGTCGATTCCTGCTGAAGTTTCTGTTGCAACTGCCATGGAAAAAGGTAAGAATCCGATGGTTACTTTAAAATCAATCGATAAGCAATTAATCGGTCAAGTAGCTGCGAAAATCAAGTCTCTACGTCCAGTTGAACCATACAAAGGTAAAGGTGTTCGTTTCGTAGGAGAGCAAGTACGTCGTAAAGCTGGTAAAGCAGGCGGTAAAAAATAAATTTTAAGCGTGGGCCGGAAATCCACACAAACAAGTTAAGAAATGGCAACAACCAAAAATTTACGCAGAACCCGCATTAAACGTGCGATTCGTGCGAAGATCGCAGGGACAGCGGAGCGTCCGCGTTTAACTGTATATCGTTCTAATACTGCATTATATGCACAGTTAGTAGATGATTTAGCTGGTAAGACTATCATGTCAGCTACATCATACAAAAAAGACAAAGTGAATAGCAATATCGAAGCTGCGAAGTCAGTAGGTTTAGCTATCGCTGCGAAAGCGAAGGCTGCTGGAATTGAGAAAGTAGTTTTTGACCGTAACGGTTATTTGTATCACGGAAGAATTAAATCATTAGCTGAAGGTGCTCGCGAGGGTGGCTTACAATTTTAAGAAATAGATATGTCGCATTTACAAGCAAAACCTATAAAGGTTAACGAAGGTGAGTTGAAGGAGAAAGTAGTAGCCATCAACCGTGTTGCAAAAGTAGTTAAAGGTGGTCGTCGTTTTAGTTTCTCAGCAATCGTTGTCGTAGGTGACGGTGCTGGTATCGTAGGATACGGTTTAGGAAAAGCTAACGAGGTAACAGATGCTATCACGAAAGGTATCGAAGACGCTAAGAAAAACTTATTCCAAATTCCTTTGTTGAAGAACACAGTTCCTCACGAGCAATTAGGTAAATTCTCTGGTGGTTTCGTTTTAATCAAGCCAGCTGCTCCAGGTACAGGATTGATCGCCGGTGGTGCGATGCGTGCTGTGTTAGAATCAGTAGGTGTTCATGATGTCTTAGCTAAGTCTAAAGGTTCATCTAACCCACACAACGTAGTGAAGGCAACCATCGATGCATTAGTTAAGATGAGAGCTCCACACTCAGTAGCTTTCCAACGTGGAATCTCTGTTGCTAAAGTATTTAATGGATAATCAGAGTGCGTAAGCCTCTCTAATAGAACATACAATGTCTAAAGTTAAAATTACTCAGGTTAAAAGTGCAATTAAGCGCCCAGAAGTACAAAAACGTACGATCGCAGCTTTAGGATTAGGTAAAATCCGTAAGAGTGTTGAGGTTGAATTGAATCCAGCTATTGCAGGTATGATTCGTGCCGTAAACCACTTAATTGTCGTTGAAAATATTTAATTAACATGCGAGTTGCTGGAAACAGCAGCGCTAAGCCCCAATTAGAATGAAATTATCGTCATTAAAGCCTGCAGAAGGCTCAGTAAAAGTTAGAAAAAGAGTTGGTCGTGGTCAAGGTTCTGGTTTAGGCGGAACCTCTGCTCGTGGTCACAAAGGTGCTCAATCACGTTCAGGTTATTCTCGTAAGAGAGGTTTTGAAGGTGGTCAGATGCCATTACAACGTCGTGTTCCTAAGTTTGGTTTTAAAAACCACAACCGTGTAGAATACAAAGCGATTAACTTGGATACATTGCAAGCATTAGCGGATGCAATCGGAACTAAGGTGATTACATTTGAAACTCTTTATACGAATGGGTTAGTATCTAAGTCTGACTTAGTGAAGATCTTATCTCGTGGATCCGTTACTTCTGCATTAGAAGTGACAGTGAAAGGTTTCTCAGGTGCTGCTAAAGCTGCGATTGAAGCCGCTGGTGGTAAAGCAATTGTTGGTTAATCCTCTATTCTAATCGAATGAACAAGTTAATAACAACTTTCAAGCATATTTTCTCAATCGATGAGTTAAGAAGCCGTATTATTAATACGCTTCTTTTCATTGCGTTCTTCCGTTTAGGTTCGTATATCGCTTTACCAGGTGTAGATGCGACTAAGTTAACTCAAACAGGTGAAGGTGGACTTTTCGGTTTATTAAATATCTTTTCAGGTGGTGCTTTAAGTAATGCTTCGGTATTTGCTTTGGGTATTATGCCTTACATCTCTGCTTCAATTGCGATTCAGTTATTGACCATTGCTCTTCCGTATTTTCAAAAAATGCAGAAAGACGGTGAGTCAGGTCGCAAGAAGTTAAACCAAATCACCCGTATCTTAACGATCTTCGTTACAGCTGCACAGGCTTTTACTTATTTACAAGTAACAATCCCATCTGAAGCGATTATGGTTGATCCTTGGTTCTTCCGCTTATATGGCGTGGCTATTTTAATTGGTGGCACGATGTTATGTATGTGGTTAGGGGAGAAAATTACTGATAAGGGTATCGGTAACGGTATCTCGATGTTAATTATGATTGGTATCGTTTCTCGTTTCCCAGCCTCTATTTTACAAGAAGCAGGGTCTCGTGGAATGTCAGGAGCCTTGATGTTTATTATTGAAATTGTTGCCTTGTTCTTCGTCGTAATGGGTGCAATTATGGTAACTCAAGCAGTTCGCCGTATCCCAGTTCAATACGCGAAACAAGTAGTGGGTAACAAAGCTACGGCTGTAGGAGGCGAACGTCAATACATTCCTTTGAAGTTAAATGCTTCAGGTGTAATGCCTATCATCTTCGCTCAGGCCTTGATGTTTATCCCAGGATTAGTTGCTCAGTCGTTTGCTGAAAAATCAGAATTCGCTTCCTCGGTTGCGTCTGCTTTCGGTGATTTCACGACATGGCAATACAATTTATTATTCGCTTTCTTAATCATTGTGTTCACGTTCTTTTACACAGCGATCTCTATTAACCCGACTCAAATCTCTGATGATATGAAACGTGGTGGTGGTTTTGTGCCAGGCGTGAAACCAGGTGAAGAAACAGCTGGATTTATTGCAACGATTTTAGATCGTATTACGTTACCAGGAGCAGTGATGTTATCGTTAATCGCGGTTCTTCCTGCCATCGCTAACTTGTTTGGAGTGACGAGAGGATTTGCTTCTTTCTTTGGAGGAACATCTCTTTTAATCTTGGTAGGGGTAGTATTAGATACATTGCAACAAATAGAAAGTTATTTGTTGATGCGTAAGTACGAAGGTTTAATGCAATCAGGTCGAGTGAAAGGTCGCTCTGAGTTGATTAATCGTTAAGATGATTTATTTAAAGACGCCCGCGGAACTAGCGATCATTCAACAGAATGGCGAAATCTTAGGGAAGTGTCACGCTGAAGTTGCGAAGGCTATACAGCCGGGAGTGAGCACTTTGGCACTTGATAAAATCGCTTACGAATTCATTAAGGATAATGCCGCGCATCCATCCTTTTTGAACTACCAAGTAGGAAGCCAGAAATATGCCTATTCTTTGTGTATTTCGGTGAATGATGTAGTAGTTCACGGTTTGCCGGGAGAATTGATCCTGAAAGAAGGAGATATTATTTCGATAGACGGAGGAGTTTATAAGAATGGCTACCACGCCGATAGTGCTTATACCTATGCCATAGGGAATGTCGCTGAGGAGGTAGTTCAATTACTACAACGGACGAAAGAGTCCTTGTATTTAGGTTTGAATCAAGCCACACCAGGCAAACGAGTAGGCGACATTGGTTTCGCCGTTCAATCCTACACGGAATCATTTGGATACGGAGTAGTGAGAGAGCTAGTAGGTCATGGAGTAGGTAAGAAGCTTCACGAAAGCCCAGAGGTCCCTAATTATGGTCGCCGCGGGGAAGGAGCTAAGTTAAAGGAAGGAATGGTCATTGCGATCGAACCGATGATTAACTTAGGGAAGCGTCAAATCTCGGTTGATAAGGATGGCTGGACTATCCGAACACAAGATCGCAAGCCAAGTGCCCACTTTGAACACACGGTTGCGGTAGGGAAAGAAGGCCCCATTATTTTGACGACCTTTGCTCCGATTGAAGAAGTGATTAAAACATCAACAGTATTGTTGAATATATAAATTAATAATTATGGCCAAACAGTCCTCGATAGAAGTAGACGGAATTATTTTGGAAGCTCTTTCGAACGCCATGTTTCGGGTAGAATTGGAAAATACGCACCAAGTCATTGCACATATTTCGGGCAAGATGCGGATGCACTACATCAAGATTTTACCAGGTGATAAAGTGAAGTTAGAGATGTCCCCTTATGATTTAAGTAAGGCGAGAATTGTTTACAGATACAAGTAATTTAAGGTTTGATTTTATAAATACAGTTAATATGAAAGTTAAAGCATCTATCAAGAAACGTAGTGCAGATTGCAAAGTAATCCGTCGTCACGGAAAGCTTTACGTAATCAACAAGAAGAATCCTAAGTTCAAACAAAGACAAGGATAATTCGACAGAATTTTAAATTGATTAATAACAACAATTAATTACCTATATGGCTCGTATTGCAGGGGTTGATATTCCCGACAAAAAAAGAGGAGAAATTGCGTTGACTTATATTTTCGGTATTGGTCGTAGCACTGCTCAAAAAATTTTAACGAAAGCTGCGGTTTCGTTTGACAAGAAAGCTGGTGAGTGGAACGATACGGAGGCTAGCGCTATCCGTGCGATCATCGCTGCTGAATTCAAAACGGAAGGTCAGTTGAAATCTGAGGTACAATTGAACATCAAGCGTTTGATGGACATCGGTTGCTACCGTGGATTACGTCACCGTAAAGGTCTTCCATTACGTGGCCAACGCACTAAGAACAACTCACGTACTCGTAAGGGTCGTAGAAAAACAGTTGCTAACAAGAAAAAAGTAACTAAATAATAACTAGAGGGTAACACCTCTTCGTATTTCATTTCAAATTATGGCACAAGCAAAAAGAAAAGATAAAGCGAAGAAGAGAGTAGTTGTCGTGGAACAAAACGGACAAGTACACATCAAAGCTTCCTTTAACAACATTATTATCTCCATTACTAACTCAGCAGGTCAAGTGATCTCTTGGGCATCAGCAGGAAAGATGGGTTTCCGTGGGTCTAAGAAAAACACACCTTACGCAGCACAGATGGCAGCATCAAACTGCGCAGCGGTAGCTGTTGAAGCAGGAATGAAGAAAGCGGAGGTTTTCGTAAAAGGACCAGGAGCGGGACGTGAGTCTGCTATCCGTACTATCCAAAACTCAGGAATTGAAGTTTCTATCATCAAGGATATTACGCCAATGCCTCACAATGGATGTCGTCCTCCAAAACGTCGTCGCGTTTAATAATTTTTATGCAGGGGTAATTAGTAATTATTTTCCCCCGCTTTTATTCACAATTTAATTACTTCATTGGGCATAAGAGGTCCAATGACTTTTAAGAAAAATGGCTAGATACACAGGTCCCAAATCCAAGATTGCACGTCGTTTCGGTGAAGCAATTCTAGGTCCGAGCAAAGCATTAGCTCGTAAAAACTATGCACCAGGTATGCACGGTAAAGGAAAACGTTCTAAGGTTTCTGAATACGCAGTGCAATTAAAAGAAAAGCAAAAAGTAAAATACACGTATGGTATTTTAGAGCGCCAATTCGAAAACTTGTTCCACAAAGCTGCTGTGAAAGCAGGGATCACCGGTGAAAACTTGATCAAATTATGTGAAGCTCGTTTAGATAACACGGTTTATCGTTTAGGTATTGCTCCTACTCGTCGTGCAGCGCGTCAATTAGTTATTCACAAACACATCATTGTAGACGGTGAAGTAGTAAATGTGCCATCTTACTCTCTACGTCCAGGTCAATTAGTAGGTGTTCGTGCAAAATCAAAATCTCTAGAAGTAGTTTCTAACTCTTTAGCAGCTCGTTCTCCTAAGAACTTCAACTGGTTAGAGTGGGATGGTGTTGAATTGGTAGGTAAATTTGTTGCTATGCCAGAAAGAGATCAGATTCCTGAAAACTTCAACGAACAAGCAATTGTCGAATTATACTCTAAGTAATCTCCTAACGAGATTGCTAGAGTTTTTAAAGAGTACCAATAACGTTTTTTCAGTATCATTTTAAGCTACGAAATATGTCAATATTAGCATTCCAAATGCCCGAAAAAGTTGTGATGGAAAAAGCCACAGACTTCCACGGGTTATTTGAGTTCAAGCCACTCGAAAAAGGTTACGGTGTTACCATTGGTAACGCACTTCGTAGAATCTTACTTTCTTCATTAGAAGGATATGCTATAACAAGCGTTAAGATTTCTGGTGTGTTACACGAATTTTCAGCCATTGAAGGCGTTCACGAAGATGTATCTGAGATCATCTTGAACTTGAAAAAAATTCGTTTCAAGAAGACACAAGAAATTTTGGATAACAAAGTTTCTATGAAAATCAAAGGACAAACAGCTATCACGGCAGGTGATATAGCGAAGTTCACTCCTTATTTTCAAGTATTAAACCCTGAATTGGTTATCTGCAATTTAGATTCTTCTAAAGAAATCGAAATTGATATAGTAATCGAAAAAGGTCGTGGTTATGTTGCCGCTGATGAGCCTCGTGCAAACGAGTTACCATTCGGACACATCGCTATCGATGCTATCTACACTCCAATCAAAAATGTGAAGTTCAGCATTGAGAACACACGTGTAGAGCAAAAAACGGATTATGAGAAATTAGTTTTAGATATTGAGACGGATGGTTCAATCCACCCAGAAGATGCATTGAAAGGTGCAGCGTATATCTTGATCCAACACTTCATGTTGTTCTCTGATCAAACAATGACATTTGAAACTCCTAAAGCAGAAGAAGATAATGTAGTAGATGAGGAATTACTTCACATGCGCAAGTTATTGAAGACTTCATTAGCTGACTTAGATTTATCTGTACGTGCTTACAACTGCTTGAAATCAGCTGATGTTCGCACTTTAGGTGAATTAGCGAAATTAGAAATCTCTGATATGATGAAGTTCCGTAATTTTGGAAAGAAATCATTAACTGAATTAGAGCAATTGATCGAGGAAAAAGGCTTGACCTTTGGAATGGATGTTTCTAAATATCGTTTAGACGAAGATTAATTTATAATTTAAACAAAGTAATAGGTGGTTTGCCGCGAGGTAAACTAACCGCAGCTCGCGAGAGCTTTTAACTTACGAAATAACACAATGAGACACGGTAAAAAATTTAATCACCTGGGTAGAACAGCCTCTCACAGAGCAGCGTTGTTATCAAACATGGCTTCTTCTTTGATCTTACACAAGCGTATTCAAACGACTGTTGCTAAGGCAAAGGAATTACGTAAATACGTAGAGCCATTGATTACAAAATCAAAAACAGATAGCACGAACAATCGTCGTGTCGTTTTCTCTTATTTACAAAATAAGGATGCGATCAAGGAATTGTTCTCCATCGTTTCTGAGAAAGTAGCGAATCGTCCTGGTGGATATACACGTATTATCAAGTTAGGTAATCGTTTAGGTGATAACGCAGAAATCTGCTTCATTGAATTAGTTGACTTCAACGAAACTATGTTAGCTGCATCAGCGGAGAAAGCGGGTAAAACTCGTCGTAGCCGTCGTGGTGGCGCTGCAAAAGCAACGGAAGCTGCAGCTCCAGTAGCGGCTGCTGAAGTACCATCTGCAGAAGTTGTTGAAGAAGCTCCGGCAGCGGAGGTAGTAGCTGAAGAGGTTGCGCCTGCAGCTGAGGAAGCTGCTCCAGAAGCACCAGCAACGGAGGAGTCCACAGAAGAAAAAGGAGAAGACGCTTAATCTTTCTCTTCATTTTTTTTAAAGGGCTTCAACTTTTCGTTGAAGCCCTTTTTTTAGGTAAAAAGTATTTGACCCCTATTTTATAACAGCATTTTATGAGATTTACCGAGTCCACACCAGCGGTTTTATTATTACAAGACGGAACTATATTCCACGGGAAAGCACTTGGAAAAATAGGTACTCACGGCGGTGAGATCTGTTTTAACACCGGTATGACGGGTTATCAAGAAATTTATACCGATCCCTCTTATGCGGGCCAGGTAATCATTAACACGACGGCTCACATCGGTAACTATGGGGTGATGCAAGAGAAGGAGGCTGAATCGAACAAGGTCCAAATAGCCGGTATGGTTTGTAACGAATTTGCTAGCGTTCACTCGCGTGAAACGGCAGATGGTTCTTTGCAAGACTATTTAGCGAATGCAGGAATTGTAGGAATCTCAGGAATCGACACTCGTGCATTGGTACGTCATATTCGGACAAAAGGGGTGATGAATTGCTTGATTTCTTCGGAGATTTTTGATGAGGCAGCGCTAAAAGCGGCTCTGGATAAAATTCCATCGATGGAGGGCTTAGAATTGTCATCTCAAGTATGTACCCAAGAAGCCTATTTTTTAGGAGATGAGAAAGCAGAACGCAAAGTAGCTGTGCTAGATCTAGGGGTGAAAAGAAGTATTTTGTCAAATATTTCTGAGCGCGGTTGTTACTTGAAAGTGTTCCCTGCTAAGACGCCTTTTGCTGAAATCGCTGCTTGGAACCCAGATGGTTATTTCGTTTCGAATGGCCCAGGGGATCCAGCTGTGATGTCTTACGCCATTGAAACTGTGACGGAATTTTTGAATAGCGACAAACCCGTTTTCGGAATTTGTTTAGGTCACCAAATTCTAGCGCAAGTAGTAGGCTTATCTACCTACAAAATGCACAACGGTCACCGCGGCTTGAATCATCCAGTGAAAAATTTAGTGACGGGTCTTTCAGAAATCACTTCCCAAAATCACGGTTTTGCGGTTAAGCTCGATGAGTTGAAAGCCTCTGATCAAGCTGAACTGACACATATTAACCTGAATGACCAAACTGTTGAGGGTTTACGCGTGAAAGGTCGTAAAGCATTCTCGGTGCAACACCACCCGGAGGCTAGTCCAGGACCACACGATTCTCGTTACTTATTTGATCAGTTTATCGATCTAATGAAATAAAAAAAGCCCTGAGAGATCAGGGCTTTTTTATTAAGCTTGGTAGCCAAAGAGTGAATTTTCTTTGATCATTTTAGCCACGGATTTAGGAACTAACGGAATCCATTCATCGCCGCCGGATTGAATCATTTCCAGTACCTTATCCGTCCGAATATTCATTAACTTTTCGTCATAGTTCTGAATCTCTGCTAGCTTTTCATTATCTAGTAAATAGTTTAACAGACCATTTAAATGAGCTTCTGGTTCGAAATTTTTCAGGTGAATTAGGCTCCCATTTTCAGCCACCGTAGGGTAGAGATAAAGTTTGATGTTTTGGCCAAATAAACAACCAAAAGCACTCATAATTCCACCTGGAATATTTTTATAATGTTTTTCTTCAAAAATATATTCTAAGTTAGGCATACCCATAACGAGCGCCATTTTTAACTTAGAGAATTGACTTAAGAAATCCACTAATTTGAAGTATTCGTGGAAGTTAGAGATAAGTACCGTTTGGCCTAAGGAACATAGGATGTCCACGCGATCCAAGAAGTCCTTCTCATCGATTTTGTGTGTCTCATTCTCCAAGCTTTTCAGCGTTAATTCAGATAGCACGCATATTTTATCATCATCCACATCAGGCTCTTGCTCGAACTGTGCGACACCTTTTTTCAACATATCCGAGAAGATGTTCGTCACAGGACGGAAACGACCGCGAACAGCCACGATATGTTTTTTTGACAAAGCATCATAGGGCTGCATTACCTTCCCATCCGGCCCAAAAACCGCCGCCTGCGTGTAGCCGTGCTTCACTAAATACAAGGACATTAATCGATTGTCTACCTCCTTAAAGTCTGGGCCCTCGAAGCGAATCATGTCGATTTCGATCCGGTCTTTGGACAAATCATCAAGCAAGGACAGCAATAATTTCTCAGGATCTTCGTGGTAATGGTAGCAACCGTATAACAGGTTTACCCCGATTACCCCTAATGCCTGTTGTTGCAAAATATTGTCATTATCCAACATATTCACGTGGATAACGACATCATTAAATCCACCGTTCGGAGTTAATTGGAAACGAAGTCCAATCCAGCCGTGGGCATCATTCGTCTTTTGGAAATTTAGGGCAGAAACGGTGTCTGCAAATGCAAAGAAACGTTTTTCAGCAGCGGATTCTGTTAAACGGACATTCAATAACTTGAACTCCCGGTTTAACATTTTCATTAAACGCGGCTCGCACACATATTTTCCGGAAGCTTCTTCGCCATAAATGGCATCTGAAAAGGCCATATCGTAAGCCGAGATTGTTTTAGCGATGGTGCCTGATGCTCCGCCTGCTTTGAAGAAATTAGCCGCTACATCTTGACCTGCTCCGATTTCCGCGAAGGAACCGTAGATGCTGCGGTCTAAATTGATTTGAAGTGCTTTTTGTTTCGTCCCTATGGATTTAATGTGCGATGTCATAGGCAATGTGTTAGGTTTGTTGACTTAGGCGTTTAAACATGAGGCAATTTAATAAATTATGGCCAAAATTCCCCCTTATGATACAAGCAAAGACCAGCCATTGGTCCCTCACTAATATGTCCTACCGGCAAACCATTTTTTTTCATCACTTTTTTTAACAGGTCTGAGTAGTAAAATGCCACGGAGCCAGTGAAATGAAAAACAGGTGCTTCCGCGTAGCGTTTCAAATACAAAGAAATAAAGGCATCAAAAGATTGCTCGATCAAACCATAACAAAAGGCATCCCGTCTGTGGTCAAATAGGAATTTTGAAAAACTAGCAAACCAGCGATTTGGGAAGGCTTGTTTGTAGGCCTTATCTAAAACGGTTAATCGATCCAATACGCCAAAACGCTTCTCAAAAAGGGCTCGAATCTCTGCAGGCATTTGGCCGTGTAAATAACTCAAAACCAGTAATTTGCCTAAATGTCCACCACTTCCCTCGTCGCCTAACCAAAATCCCAGTGGAGGAGTTTGCGCCGAAATCCTTTCCCCATTCCAATAACCGGAATTAGACCCAGTTCCTAAAATACACGCAATTCCCGCCTCTTTCCCGCATAGCGATCTGGCCGCGGCGATGAGGTCGTTTTGTATTTCAAGTGAACAAGAACTAGGGAAATAAGGTCGAAAGGCGGCCGCAATTACTTCGCATTGCGCCTCACCTGTTACTCCGGTACCGTAATAATAAATCGCTTGAATGGGTAGACCCTTAAATCCGGCTAATACTTCCTGCTGTGCCGCCTTGATCTCATCAGTGGTTTGGTAGTACGGATTAATTCCCGCACTAGTAAAACTTTCATAAGCCGAAGCCGGATCCTTTATCAGTCTCCAGGCTGTTTTAGTCGAACCACTTTCTACGATTACTACCATACTAAGCTAAAATTCCGATGGGGGTAAATTTTTCAAAGACTTTCTCGGAATGTGGCGCATCAGCCAGCTCAGGAGTTAAATCCTGTCCCGCCCAATGCTCGTAATGTTTACCATTTTTCCACAATTTGGACTCCGTCATATCGTAAATGAGCCCCTGAAAGGCGACCCAAATCTCAGGCTTGTCTTGCCCATTTCGAAGGGCTAACTGTCCGCGTGTATAAGTCTTCATAATTTACACGAAGCTAAATAAAAAGGGTCAAACCCACCTTTTTTTCAGAAAGATTTTTAATTTTACATCGCATAACACCTGAATATGAAACAGTTCCTTTTAGTAATATTAGCTATTTCCGTGCTAGCCTGTGGCGGCGGGGGTGATCCAGCACCTACTCCTAATCCACCTACCCCTACCGTTAATGTAGCCACTCTTGTGAAGAAAGTGTGGACAGTTAGTACAGCTCAATGGGATGGTGTTACGAAATACGATAAAACAAGTACTTCGAACGTGGTTCAGGGGTATTCTCAATACAAATTAGATTTATCTACCGCAGGATCGGTGACCTTAACCGAATTTGACGGAAAAATATTTACAGGCACGTACACGGTTGCGACCGATGGATTATCACTCACATTAAATGGGTTAACGAGTGCTGAGGGTGCACCTACCGGAACAGGGGGAACAATTACCTACTCTATCTTAGTGACTCCTACTGCGACCTCTTTGAGCTTGCAACAAACAACGGCTTACGTGAAAGCGAGTAGCGCTATTGTTAAGTTAGCCCTAGTTAATCCTTAATCAGAATAGATTTTAGTAAAGCCGTCCTTGTGGCGGCTTTTTGTGTTATATGGAAAAGAGAACAGAAATCGGAGAAATTGGTGAGTTTGGTTTAATCAACCACATTGCCTCTCAGTTCACAGAAAAACAAGCTTGGACGGACTTGGGTATAGGAGATGATACGGCGGTGCTGGATCCTAAAGGAAATAAGGTGGTTACGACCACTGAATTATTCATTGAAGGGGTTCATTTTGATCTGGGTTATACCCCACTGCAGCACTTAGGTTTCAAAGTTGTTTCCGTAGTTCTCTCAGACATTGCGGCCATGAACGCCATCCCAGCTCAAATTACCATTGGTATTGGTTTGAGTAATCGTTTCTCGGTGGAATCAGTAGACGCTTTGTATGAGGGAATTCGTTTAGCCTGTGAGGAATACAAGGTGGATTTAGTAGGAGGAGATACCACTTCTAGTCCGCAAGGATTGATCATTTCCATGACGGCAACGGGAGTGGTGGAAGCTGCTAAATTAGTACAGCGTGGCACCTCGAAGCCGAATGATGTCTTATGTGTTTCAGGTGATTTAGGAGCGGCGCTAATGGGTTTACATTCATTAGAAAGAGAAAAACAGGTATTCTTATCTAATCCCGATATGAAGCCAGAATTAGAAGGCAAGAGCTATGTCGTATTGCGTCAATTAAAGCCGATGGCTCGTTTTGATATTATTCATGAGTTGAGAGAATTAGGGGTAGTTCCTACCTCGATGATTGATTGCTCTGATGGCTTAGCCTCAGAAATCATCCATTTGTGTAATGCATCCGGTTTAGGGGCACGCATTTTTGAAAAAAACATTCCCATTGACGATGAGACCTATCTTGCGGCGACAGAATTTAATGTGAGCCCTTTGACAGCTGCGCTGAATGGTGGTGAGGATTTCGAACTTTTATTTACGGTTTCTCAAGCCGATTTTCCGAAAGTAGAAAAGATCGCTGATGTGACTGCCATTGGTTATATGACTAATGTGAGTAACGAACGTGTCATGGTGATGAAATCGGATGCAATCGTCGACTTAACGGCTCCAGGTTTCGGAAAGCAGTAGTCCGTTTGTCTACTTTTTAGGCCGTTTGATAAATTTTGGGCTGTAGGCGAGATAAAATTAGTAATTTTGAGTGTGGGTAATTGCCTAGTGTTTTTTTGGCTCTCATTCCAAGGTTAAGTAAAATGACAAAGTCTTCCTTCATCCGGAAATATTCTAATCGCTTTCTTTCTAGATGGCTGGTTTTAGTATTTGACTCTTTAATCGTCATCTTCTCGTTCTCTATTGCGACACTATTAAGAATGAATTTCCAGTTATTGGATATTGATTTCTCGGTGTTTGCTTCTCAACTGATTTTTGTGCTAGGCCTACGTCTTTTGGCCTTTTTGTATTTTCAATCCTATGCGGGTATTATCCGCCATACGAGTATTGAAGATGCTATTCTGATATTAAAGGCCGTATTTGCAGGTACTTTTGGAGCTGTATTAACTTCTGGGGTAATTCGAAATACCTTGGGCTTTGAGCATGTCTTTAATTTATCAGCATCTATCCTAATTATTGACTTTTTTATCTGTCTGTTCTGGATGGTTATTCTTCGCTTCTTCGTGAAGAGTTTCTATGAGTCCTTTGTTAATCAGTTTAAACCCACCATCGGGGTATTGATTTACGGAGCAGGATATACGGGTATGTTGACTAAGAATGTGTTCCAAACGGATCGCAGCACGAACTACAAGATACTGGGTTTTATCGACGATAATGAGTCTAAAATAGGCAAAACCATTGAAGGGATTAAGGTCTATAGTCTTCCAGAAGTGCTTGATAAGTTTGTGGGGTCGAATGAGGGGTTAGAGGTGATTATGGCCATTAATAATATGTCCGCTAAATCGAAGCGTAAGATTTCTGATATTTTCTTAGATCGCGGAGTAGTGGTAAAAGCCCTTCCTCCAGTGGATAAGTGGGTTGAAGGGGAGTTTGCAATGAATCAAATTCACAATGTGAAGATCGAAGATCTACTAGGACGTGAAGTGATTCAAATGAATAATAAGCGTATAGGCGAAGAGATTTCTGGTAAGGTAATTCTAGTTACGGGTGCTGCGGGATCGATTGGTAGCGAAATTGTTCGTCAATTGATCGCATATTTCCCGGCTAAATTAGTCTTAGTCGATCAGGCAGAATCAGCCTTGTATGATTTAGAATACGAATTAGCGGGGAAGGTGCCTACGAATGTGCAGTTAATTGTCAATGTAGCTGATGTATCAGATACACGCCGGGTAAGCAAGATATTTAAGAACCATCGTCCAGATATCATTTTCCATGCGGCTGCTTATAAGCACGTTCCATTGATGGAAAACAATCCGTATGAGGCGATTAAAACCAATGTAATAGGCACGCGTATATTAGCGGAACTAGCGGCAGAAGTAGGCGTAGATAAATTTGTGATGGTTTCTACGGACAAGGCCGTGAATCCAACCAATGTGATGGGAGCGACGAAGCGTTTAGCGGAGATGTATACGCAGTCGATGAACCAGTTGGAAGGGATTAAAACGAAGTTTATTGCTACGCGTTTTGGAAACGTATTAGGCTCTAATGGTTCTGTTATACCCTTGTTTAAAAAACAAATAGAGCGTGGCGGCCCGGTAACAGTAACTCATCCAGAAATTACGCGCTACTTCATGACTATTCCTGAGGCCTGCGAACTTGTATTAGAGGCAGCGACAATGGGACAAGGGGGTGAAGTTTTTGTCTTTGACATGGGCGAATCTGTAAAGATTATTGACCTCGCTAAGAAGATGATTACATTGAGTGGTCTACGTGTCGATAAAGATATCGAGATTCGCTATACTGGTTTGCGTCCAGGGGAAAAATTGTATGAGGAGTTATTAAATAACGATGAGAATACGCTCCCAACGCACCACCCTAAGATCTTGATTGCTGAAGTGAATACGCCTTCCTACGCCTATATGGAAGTGGCAACGAATGATTTGAATCACTTATTATCAAGTGGTACGAACAATTCAATTGTAGCCAAAATCAAGGAAATTATTCCGGAGTACAAATCAAACAATTCGGTGTTTGAGACATTAGACAAGAAAAAATAGTCCTAACTAATTCCTGCTTTCTTTACGAGCCAGATTGCCGTTAGCGTAAACAATGGAGCGGCAACAATATCTAAGCTGTAGTGCACGTGTTGGAGCAATAATAAGCTAGCCAATACAAAGCTGAAGACAATGGCAATGCGTCTTTCTTTAGCCGTAGGCAAAAAGAAGCAGACAAAGACCATGGTGGCTGTGTGGCCTGAAAAGAAAAGGTCCTTTGTGATGGCCATGTTTTCCCCGTAAATGAACATTTCCGCTAAAGGGTCGTGTAAATCGACTAATCCAGCTGGGGGATTTAAGGCTACTAAATAGATAGTCAAAAATCGAAATCCTGTTTCTAGATTGAACGCCCAGGCGAACCAAACGAATCTTTTAGGGTCCTGCAAAAGTCGAAAAATCAGGTAGATTACAGATAAATAGATGATCCCAAAAATGGGGTAGGAAACATTTAGTGCCGGAATAGCGTTTAGTATAGGATCATCCCACTGGATTCCTTCACGTAATTGAATCCATTGGAAATAATCATCCGCTTTAAACGGGAAAATGAGGAACACCGCTAAAGCTCCTATGAACTGTAGGGCGAAGGTGCGGTCAGTAAAGGCGGCTTTCCAAGTTTGTTTCAAGTTTGAACGAAAATTAGGTAATTTGGGAAGCGAAATTAGTGCTAAAAAACAACAAGATGAAGAAGATCTCAAAAATTACGGTCATTGTAGTTAGTATCATTACGGGTGCTTTTCATTTTTCGTGTGGAAGTGCCGTTGAAAAAAAGGAAGCAGGATTAAAAAATCAAACAAATAAGATGGATCAGAAATTAGAGAAAATTACGTTTGGAGCAGGATGCTTCTGGTGTGTGGAGGCGGTGTTTCAGCGCGTGAAGGGAGTAAAAAAAGTAACTTCTGGTTATATGGGGGGCAAGTTAAAGAATCCAACTTATCGCGAGGTTTGTTCAGGACTGACAGGACATGCAGAAGTGTGTCAACTAGACTATGACCCTAAAGAAGTGGATGTGGCAACGTTGTTGGAGATTTTTTGGCAAACACATGATCCTACTACTTTAAATAGACAAGGAGCGGATACAGGTACGCAATACCGTAGTGCGGTGTTTTTCCATACGCCTGAGCAGCAAAAAGAAGCAGAGGCTTGGAAACAAAAATTGAATGCACAGCATGTTTTCCCAAATCCGATTGTAACAGAAATTACAGCGGCCTCAGCATTTTATGTGGCGGAGGATTACCACCAGAACTATTACAATGAAAATGGGACGGAGCCCTATTGCCAAATCGTCATCAAACCCAAGATGGATAAGTTTTTAAAGGCCTTCAAGTCTAAGTTGAACTAGAATCCGCCTTTGTCGTAGAAGCTACGTCTGCGGGACAGTTTTAGGTCTTGTAATAGCGTTGATTTTACGCGTAGGTCAAAGGAATAGTTACTCGCGCGTCCATAGAACGGGCTCGCGATAGGCGTCCAGTTAAAGTTCATTTCCCAGCAATGCAAATCGCGGTGCACGGACATGTTCGTGTAGGTCAAGCCTTTGTATTTAAAGTCAAAGCCAGAAGTTACCGATACTTTCCATTTTTCAGACAAACTCAAATCCCCTTGGAAACTTAGTCCACTAATGTTTTGAGGCGAGGCTAAACCCGTCTTGTTCATGCTAAACTGGTAAGAGAACGAGAAGTTCCAGGGCACATTCCAGTCGACATAGTCGTCTAGGTTTCGGTTAATCTGATTCATTTGGGCTTCGCTCGCGTTCTTATTTTCTTTAGGCTTAGGCTTCCCTGCGGCGAAACGACGGCCTATGGAGAAGTTAAATCCTTGCAAGCGGGCTAATCCTGCTCCTTGGCTGAACATTAAATCGGGCGTTCTGCGGCCAATATCAAAGAAAAGTGGATCCGCCACATATAAATAGGGGTCAAAGGATCCTGCCATATTGATGTCAAAATCCTTCACTCGAGAAGCTAGGTTGAAACCGATATTCGAAAGTGCGTACTCCTTCGCTAAAAGATTATAGCTTCCATTAATGCCAAAGTTATCCAGGATGCGCACCTTCTCCGTGAGCACGCTGGCTGTGTCTGATTTGGTCTTTAACTTCGCCTCTAGCGTATTTTGGAATCCAAAAGAAATGGCTCCAGAGGCACCGCCATAACTCATCGTCCTAGGGTCGAAGGTACTAATTCTGCGAATATCTCCTATTTGCTCTTTGCCTTCCGTATTAATGAACTTTCGGTTGTTGATTCTAACATCTTGGTAATACCCAAAACTCGGATCCGAATAATCCGGAGTATAACTTAAACTAACAGATGGCACCAACGTATGGCGAATGGCCTCTAATCTTCCTTTTTTGAAACGCAAGGTTCCAAACAAACGCGTATTCATACTCGCTGAAAAGGAGACTTGAGAATTAAATTTAGGCAATCCTCCTACTGTATCAATGCGCACGGTTGAATCCGCCGCAACATAGGTGTACTTGTAGGAACGGGTGTACATATTCCCAGACCAGGAAACACCGGGCGTTAAGTTAATGTGCTTGGTTAACTTTAAATTAGGCAAGGCTAACGGAATGCTGTAATTGAATTTTGTCTGCGCCTTTTCCCATAAAATAGGCAAGGTGCTGGCATCCACTGGTATAACGCCAGCTGGCACATCGTTTGCTCCGGTAGGAATAAACGGCTTCTGAATCGTTCCACGCAAGGAATTAGACGATCTCGGATAGACATCAAATTCATAACGCGTATAAGGGTCACCCACCTGGTTCGTCATCGAAATACCTCCAGAGAAGTCTAATCCTATACGGAATTGATCGATGAAGCGATCGCCTAGCGAGTTTTTCTTTTTGAAAGGCTGTATTTGGTTTAGGCCAAAGTTAAAATCTGTTCCCGCATCAAATACACGTGTACTCGTGTTTTGGTTAATGCGTAAGTTGATACTAGTACGAACAGTTTGGCCAAAATTTCGTGAATATTGCACGGATGATCCAATTGTATTCGACAAGTATTGCTGCGTGTTGAATGAGTTGTATTGGTTATACGAATTCGATGCGACGTTTACTGAAGCGGAGAAACTAGAGTTACCTACACTGCGGGGGGAATGCGACCATTGCAAGGCAAAATCCGTTCGTTTCGTTGGGTCAAATTCATCGCCATTACTGTTGCGATTAAAGGCTAAATTAAAGCTACCTGTGTAGCGATAGCGCTTGTTGTACTGCGAATTTGCGCCTAGACCCCAGCCACCTTTCGAATAGATTTGGCCGGTAAAACGAATGCCAATATTTTCACTCGCCGCCCAATAGTAACCTCCCTCGCGTAAGTAAAATCCACGCCCATTCGGCTCCTCGCCATAGGTGGGCATAATGATACCTGATTTCCCGGCCTCTTTAGGCTGCGAATAAGGAAAGAACCCAAAAGGCAAGCCGATGGGTAAGGGGATGTCATTTAACTCAAAGTGAAAAGGGCCCGAAATGATCTCTTTTTTGCCTACTACTTTGATTTTGTTGGCTTTGATATGAAAGTGGGGATGCGTTAAATTACAGGTGGTGTAGATCGCATTTCGGATGTAAAGGTTCTCCTCTTCGTCTTTTTTGACATTTTTACCTTGTACAAAACCTTCCCCTTGTTGCGTAACGATGCCTTTGATAACGGCACGTTTGGTCTTAAAATTATAGCGAATTTCGTCAGAATCGTATTTATCACTGCCTTGCAAGAAAACAGGTAATCCGATCATTTTTTGAGTGAGCGTATCCTTCGTGCCTATAGCGTAGACTTCATTTTTTGCCCAATCCAAGCGGATATAGTTCGCTTCGAGGGAGATTTCGCCGTACTTGACTTTAGCACCCCCATACAAATTCACCACTTGCTTATCCGCATCTAAAATCGTAGAGTCTACGGCAGAATAGAATACAGTAGTCTGTAAGTCGGCAGCCGTGTCTTTAGGAATGGATTTCTGTAAAGTATCCGTCGAGATTACTCGCTGCGCTTTTGCATCAAAATGTGAGGCAAAAAGGACAAGCAGGGTAATAAAAAGGTAATATGTGGATTTCTTTACCAAATGGAATTTAAAAATTATATTTGTACTTATTACATACAAGCCTACAAAATTACATCTTTGCTTGTTATCAACGTGTAACAATTAGAAAATAATGTTTAATCAGATAAAATCTATCGGTTTATTTTTTTCGCTGGGTTTATTGCTGACAGCTTGGACGCCTAGCGGCTTTCAAAACGGAGACATTAAGAATAAAATAAAGGTTGTCTGCCTAGATGCAGGACATGGAGGAAAGGATCCTGGATGCTCGGGTCCCAAGGGATCTCACGAGGGAATAGTGACTTTAAAAATTATTTTGGAACTGGGTAAAAAGCTGAAAGCGGCGCATCCAGATTTAAAAATTGTTTATACCCGCGATACCGACACGTTTATCGAACTAAATGAACGAGCTAATATCGCAAATCGCAACAAAGCGGATTTATTTATTTCCGTTCATTGCAATGCGGCGGTAAATAAAAGCGCGTACGGAACGGAAACCTATACCATGGGTTTGCATAAAACCGATGGCAACTTGAACGTAGCGAAACGCGAAAACTCCGTTATCTTGCAAGAGAAAGATTACCAAAAGACCTACGATGGTTTCGATCCTAATTCTCCCTTAGCGCACATTATGATGGCTAATTACCAAAGTGCCTTTATGGCGAGTTCGGTAAAGTTTGCCTCTAAAGTGGAGGAGCAATTTTCGAAAACCTATCAAAGAAAGAGTTTTGGGGTGAAGCAAGCTGGATTCCTTGTGATCTGGCGAACGGCGATGCCCAGTGTTTTAGTAGAGACGGGATTTTTAACAAACCCGGAGGAAGAGAATTATTTAGCTTCCGAAAAAGGACAGAACGAGGTTGCTACAGCGATTGCTACCGCGTTTAAAGCGTACAAAGAAGAAATTGAAAAATAGATACGATGTTCAAAAGCAATGAATTAAAAGTAGGGTTTTTGGCATTGTTAGCCTTCCTAATCCTCTATTTCGGGTTTAATTTTCTAAAAGGGAATGACGTATTCTCTTCTGCCCGTATTTACTATGTAGAGTATGAAAATGTAGATGGATTGATGGTTTCAAACCAGGTCATGGTGAATGGAATCGAGGTGGGTAAGGTGAAGAAAGTGGAGATTCAGCCAGCAAAAGCGAATAAAATTCTCGTGACTCTACGTTTAAGTCAGGACATACTGATTCCCGATAAAACGGTGGCCGTACTTTCTGATGGGGCATTATTAGGGGGTAAAATTATTCGATTGCGTTTAGATGGGAAGGGTAATTTGCCTGAGGATTCCTTCTTGAAGGGTGAAACGGAGGTAGGAGTAACGGCCTTGTTAAAGGAGCGTGCTATCCCAGTGATCGCAAATGCGGATTCATTACTTGTTTCCTTCCGTCAAATCTCCCATAAATTTGACCACACAGGTACCTATTTAAATACCTTATTGAAAACGTCGAATGAGACGGTTTCTAACATTAACGGTTCTGTGAATGGTATTGTGACGGATAACCGGGCAAATATTGCGCAGATTTCTGCGAATATGAAGATCTTGTCTTCGGACTTAATGGAAACAGAAAAGCAATTACGTCCTTTGTTAACGAAGTTTAATACGGTGGCTGATTCCTTGAATGCCTTGAAATTAGGTAAAACCTTGAAAGAAGTAGATGCGGCGGTACTATCGTTAAAGAAGATCGTACAAGGTATTGAGCGTGGCGAAGGTAGTGCTGGCAAATTGATCAAAAACGATAGCCTATACCTAGGCTTAAATAAAACGCTAGTAGATCTAGACAAGCTGTTACTTGATTTTAGATTACAGCCTAAGCGTTATATTGGCATTTCCGTTTTCGGAAAGAAAAACACTCCTCCATCTAATTAATTATGTCTACGATTCAAGTGAAAATTACAGCCAGTCCTGAGCTGTCTGATATTTTAGTCGCTGAACTAGGCGAAATTCAATTCGATATTTTTGAAGATTCGGAAACGGGCGTGATCGCGTATTGCCCGGAAGTGGATTTCTCTGAGGAGGCTTTGACGGAAATCATGTCGCGTTATGGCTTAAGCACTTACGAGACAAACCGCATCGAAAAGCAAAATTGGAATGAGGTCTGGGAAAGCAATTATGATGCCATTCGCATTGAGGATTTGGTCTTAATTCGGGCGAGTTTTCATCCCTCAGAGCCAGGATTCCAGATGGAAGTGGTGATTAATCCCAAAATGTCATTTGGTACGGGCCACCATGAAACGACTTCGCTGATGACGAAAGCTTTGTTCGATGTGGATTTGACCGGTAAAAGTGTGCTAGATGCGGGAACAGGCACAGGTTTGTTAGCATTTGTGGCCAAGAAGCGAGGAGCTGATTTTGTCCGGGGATTCGATATCGACGAATGGTCAGTGGAGAATTCAATCGAAAATGCGGGATTAAATGATTGTGCCGAAATTCCGTTTGGATTAGGTACGATCGCTGATGAAGACGGCACGCAATACGATGTATTGTTAGCGAATATCAATCGCAATATTCTATTAGCAGAAATGGCTGAATACGCCGCGCGCATCAAGCCCGGCGGATTACTTTTCTTAAGCGGTTTCTACACCGAAGACATTCCACTTTTACTGGAATCCGCTGAAAAGCAGCAACTTAATTTTATCGCGCAAGCATCAAAAAACAACTGGGCTTGCTTGCAATTGAGAAAAAAACCTTAATTTTAAAGGTTTGACTCTTGTAATCCGAGAAATCGGGTGTTTTTAAAATGAAAATCTCTCCTAACAAACCTTTCCAGGTTGTTTACTCTTTATTGTCTCATGAATGCCTCGGATATTTATTCGACGTCTTTGTAGTACAATTAAACGAGAAGGGTCAGTTGACATGGGAGTACCAAACGCTTACTTCCCGGAATTTCCATGAATTCGAACACGCATTGGACGATCGTGATCGCACAGCGGTGGGATTAATTGAGAGCATGAAGCCGGTGGCGGTATTTGAAAAGTTCAATACCTCGAAGCGCAAGACGATGGAGGAATTCTTTTTGAAAACCTGGGATGCAGAAAAGGGAGAGAAAGAAATCCAGGAGGCAGTGATGTCTGTGATTGAGAAGAAAAGAGGCCAAATTTTTAGTTTAATTTGTCCGGATAAAACGCTCTTCATCATGGGGAATGATGGAAATCCGATGCGTCAATCCGTGCAAATAGAGGCGGAGGCCGTGGACGTTTTGTTCCACTTTATGCGCAATGAGGAGAATACGCACTATTTCCCTACCTTAAAATACTTAGGGAATAAACTCGAGTTCCAGTACAAAGACGCCGTTGTGTTATGCGACGAGCCAGCTTGGATGCTGATGAACCAAAAACTATACCACTTCAATCCAGAACTAGAGGGCAAGAAATTGCGTCCGTTCTTGAATAAGAAGTTTGTGGCCATCCCGAAGAACATGGAGGAAGATTACTTCCGCAAATTTGTAAAGGCGATGGTGGCTCGTTATCCGGTTCACCCGAAAGGATTCGAGATTACGAATACCGAGAAACCCGTTCAATTCTTACTTTCTTATGGCCCCACGACGCCTAAATTAGACGAGGAGGAGACTTTAAAAAAGAAGGCCGCCTTGGAGGCAGCGGATCGCTGGAACTTTGTTTTATCCTTCCAATACGGTAATAACCGATTCCCTTGGGATGGTTTATCCTCCGAGGCTAATGTCCTTTTCGAGAAAAAAGGGGACAGTTATGCCTTCCAAAAAATTATGCGTTCACACGTCAAGGAAAAGCGTGCCTTCCAACAACTGAAGACCCTCGGGTTAAAGATGGAAAACGATGGCCGTGCCTTTATGCAACGCGGGGATGCAGTGCAATGGTTAACTGCGAACAAAGAAGCATTAGATCAGGCGGGCTTTGCCGTGCAGTTCAAAGGCGATGGACAAGCGCCTCGTTATTTCTTAGGTAAGCCAGAAATCAAGATTCGCATTGGAGAAAAACTAGACTGGTTTGATATTCAGGCGGTGATTTCGTTTGGGGAGTTCCAAATTCCGTTCTTGAAAATCCGCCAGTTGATCTTACAAAAGAAGAAAGAATTTCATTTACCGGATGGTTCCATCGCGATGATTCCGGATAATTGGTTCCACGATTACCAAGATCTTTTCTACTTCTCTGAGACACGCCCTGGTGAAGAAGGGGTGTTCTTACGTCGTCAGCATTACCAATTAGTGCAAGAATGGGAGAACCAAGATTTAGTGAAAACCGCGCTTAGAGCTAAAACAGTAAATGATTTAGCGCTGGAAGCAAAAGAATATCCTGTACCCAAGAACTTCAAAGGAACACTGCGTCCGTATCAATTAGAAGGCTATCGTTGGATGCGCACGCGTCAGGCGGCCGGGCTAGGCGCTTGTTTAGCAGATGATATGGGTCTTGGTAAGACGGTTCAAACGCTTTGTTTATTGCAGAGCCTAAAAGAACAAGGCGAGAGCTTGCCTACATTACTCGTGATGCCTACCTCTTTGTTGTATAACTGGGAAATGGAGGCGAAGAAATTTACTCCGCAATTACGCGTTTTAGTGTACAGTGGGCCTCAAAGAGAGAAATTACAGTCGCAAATCGGGAAGGTCGATTTGATCCTATGCTCTTTCGGGATGGTGCGTTCAGATATTGAATGGTTTGAAAAGCAGGCCTTCTCTTATGTGATTTTAGATGAGTCACAGGCGATTAAGAATCCGTTAGCGAATATTACCAAAGCCGTTCAAAAATTAAACGCTAAATACCGTCTAGTGATGACTGGAACTCCGTTAGAGAATTCGACGATGGATCTTTGGTCCCAAATGAATTTCGTGAATACGGGCCTATTAGGAACACAACGTTATTTCAAAGACCATTTCCAATTGCCTATCGAGAAGAAGGCAGATATGGAGAAGAAAAAGCGTCTTTATTTCCTAATCAAGCCCTATTTATTGCGTCGTGAGAAGCGTCAAGTAGCGGCTGACTTGCCAGAAAAAATGGAATCGGTGACCTATTGCTCAATGACCGAGGAACAAGAGCGCTTGTATGACAAAACAAAATCGTTCTACCGTGACGTGTTGTTGAAGCAGATCAAGGACGAAGGCTTACAGAAATCGCGTTTCTCAGTGCTGCAAGGTTTGACCAAATTACGGCAGCTGGCGAATCATCCATCGCTTTGTGAAGAAGGTTATGCAGGAGATTCAGGCAAGATGGAGGCCGTATTAGAAAAACTGGAAACGGTTTTAGAGCAGCACCACAAAGTATTGATTTTTAGTCAATTTGTACAGCATTTGAACTTGATTAAAGCCGCTCTCGAAGAACGCGGAATTCCCTACGCCTACCTCGATGGTAGTACCGTAGATCGGAAGGGGCAAGTCGAAAGTTTCCAAAAAGAGGATGGACAGTCCGTTTTCTTGATATCACTGAAAGCGGGTGGGGTAGGACTTAACCTGACCGCGGCGGATTATGTATTCTTATTAGATCCGTGGTGGAATCCAGCGGCAGAGGCTCAGGCAATCGACCGTGCGCACCGAATCGGCCAAAAGAAAACCGTATTCACCTATAAGTTTATTTCAAAAGAAACGGTGGAAGAGAAAATTCTTGCCTTACAGCAACGCAAAAAGGATTTAGCCTCGGAGTTAGTGACCTCTGATGAGAGCATCCTGCGCGCGCTAAGCGAAGATGAGGTACTGGATTTATTAAGCTAGACTTTAACGAGAATGTTTTTCGCCACCTCATGACTAATGAAGATGGGCGCAGCGTCGTTAATGGAAACGAAAATCGATCGATCGAATTCGTTGACCTCCTGAATGTCCAGTTTTGCCCCTAAACTCAAATTCAATTTTGTCAGCAGTTGCAAGAAGACTGCTGAATCTTGTGCCACTCCCATCAATTTACACGTTTTAGCAGTCTTGATGTCGGAAAGATGCGAATAGGCTAGCTCGGGAAGAATTCCCTCCTTGTTCGGGATGGGATCGCCGTGTGGATCGGTTTTAGGGAAGCCCAGGTATTCGTCTAATTTATTGACGAGTTGATCGGATTCTATGTGCTCGAGTTGTTCAGCGATTTCATGCACTTCGTCCCAATTGAACCCCATTTTGTCCACTAAGAATACTTCCCAAAGTCGGTGTTTGCGCACAATCGATAAGGCGATTTTCTCCCCCTCTGCACTTAACCGTACACCTTGGTATTTTTGGTAATTCACCCAGCCTTTTTCGGCTAGTTTACGCAACATATCCGTTACTGATGCCGCTTTAGTCTGCATCAGTTCCGCTACGGCGTTCGTAGAAATGTCTTCCGTAGTCGCTTCTGAGAGGCGGTGGATGACTTTTAAGTAGTTTTCTTCGGTGAATGAAATGGCCATGGCATAAAGGTAATAAATTTATTTTTTAGGTTAATCTAAAAATTATTTTTAAATTTGATAAAATTCTGAATTATGTCGAGTCCGTGGCGTTCTAGCCCCAAAATGAAATCTTTATCTGAAGTGTTTGGCACGATTCCGGTGCCAGCAGGGAAAGGTTTTTGGCAGAACTTACGCGCTTTTATGGGACCAGGCTTTTTAGTTGCGGTGGGTTATATGGACCCAGGCAATTGGGCGACTGATTTAGCAGGTGGAGCTTCCTTCGGCTATACGTTATTGTCAGTGATTCTTGTCTCAAGCATTTTCGCGATTGTCTTGCAGCATTTAGCCTTGAAATTAGGGGTTGCTTCAGGACGTGATTTAGCTCAAGCCTGTGGAGATGCGTTTTCGAAACCAGTAGCTATTTTTCTTTGGCTGGTCTGTGAGCTGGCGATTGCGGCTTGCGATTTAGCAGAGGTGATTGGGTCGGCTTTGGCACTTCAATTATTGTTTGGGATTCCCATTTTAGCCGGTATCGTCATCACGATTTTAGATGTTTTCCTGATCTTGTATTTCCAAAACAAAGGATTTAAAGTCATCGAATCCATCGTTTTGTCCCTCTTGATTGTCATCGTTTGTTGTTTTGCGTATGAGTTGTTCATCTCGCAACCCTCTATGGCAGGAATTGTAGGTGGACTAATTCCCCAGACTTCGGTGGTGATGAATCCAAGTCAACTTTACGTAGCCATTGGTATTTTAGGGGCTACGGTCATGCCTCATAATTTATATCTACACTCGAGTATAGTCCAAACGCGCGCCATCAAAGATACGGAGGAGGATAAAGAGAAAGCCATTAAATATGCCACTTGGGATTCCACCATTTCATTGGGATTCGCCTTTTTCATTAACGCGGGGATACTGATTTTAGCTGCGGCTGCTTTTCACGGGAATAACCTGAAATATGTGGCCGATATCCGAGATGCCTATCAACTATTAGACCCCGTGTTAGGCAGTAAATTAGCTAGTATTTTGTTTGCGGTAGCCTTATTAGCATCGGGCCAAAATGCTACGTTGACGGGTACTTTAGCCGGTCAAATCGTGATGGAGGGGTTCCTCGACCTGCGCATTGCCCCTTGGTTGAGACGTTTGATCACTCGCTTAATTGCCATCATTCCAGCTTTCTTTATCACCTGGATTTATGGGGAATCTAAAATAGGGGAGCTTTTGGTTTTCTCGCAAGTCGTTTTATCGATGCAATTAAGCTTCGCCGTAATACCGCTTGTCTTATTTACTGGGGATGAACAGAAGATGGGCAAATTTGCTAATTCCGCACTGTTGCAAGGAATTGTTTGGGTAATAACTGCGATTATTCTGGGGCTGAATATGTACTTGCTGGGGCAGGTTTTAGGATTCCTTTAAACCATGTATCGTCACCTAGGTACTCAACCGCTCGCCATTTTATAGGCAGTTTAGGTTCATAAATTCCTTCATGAAGCGTTTTGGGACTTCTGATTTTCCAAACTTCATCCACCAGTCCATCTGCAAAAAGTTTTTCCATCGTTTTCGCGCCACCCTCCACTAGGATGGATTGAAAAGGTAATGCAGCTACTTCTGCTGATGAACGTAGCACCCTTGTTTCTCCTCCATCGGTGAGGACTTTTGCGCTAGAAGGAATTCTGTCAGAAGGATCTAATACGATACGTACCGGATTCTGCCCGGCTACTAATCGAGTGGTAAGAGAGGGATCATCATGGAGAATGGTTTGGACCCCTACTAAAATCCCCTGGTGTTCTGCGCGTAGTTGATGTACGCGAATTGCTGATAATTCGTTCGATAGCTGAACGGGTTCGCCGGTAGGCGCTGCGATGAATCCATCCGCGCTAACCGCGTATTTAAAGGTGATATGAGGTCTATTTTTACGGTGAAAAGTGAAGAAGTGACGGTTCATCCTTTCGCCTGTTTCTGCTAGTAATCCAATGTGGCACCTAATTCCGGCGGCATTTAGTTTCTCGACTCCTTTCCCTGCAACGAGTGGATTAGGATCTAGATTAGCAATGTAAACAGTGGAGACGCCTGATTGGATCAGTAAATCCGCACAGGGAGGAGTTTTTCCAAAATGTGAGCATGGCTCAAGGGTCACATAGGCCGTCGCGCCTTCTACCGATTCCGAGCAAGAACGTATCGCATTTACTTCTGCATGAGGCCCTCCATACTGTTGGTGATAACCTTCGCCTAGGATGCGGTCCTCTTTGACAATCACACAACCGACTAAAGGATTAGGAGCAACCCGTCCAAAGCCTAATAAGGCTAGGTCAAAGGCGCGTTGCATCCAAATTTCTTTATTCGACATGAACTGGTTTGCGGTTACTTGATAAATAACTGTAAATCGCTGGAATGATATACAAGGTAAGCGTAGTGGAGAATAACATACCCCCTACAACGGCGATACCCATCGAAACCCTACTTTGAGATCCAGAACCTAAGGCTAAGGCGATCGGTAAAATACCTAATATCGTACATAGTGAAGTCATAATAATAGGACGGAAACGAGCTACTGCTGCTTCCTGAACTGCTTTTAATTTTTCTGAGCCAGACTCTTTACGTTGATTAGCAAACTCCACAATTAAGATACCATTCTTCGTTACGAGACCGATGAGCACAATGATACCAATCTGTGAGAAGATATTCAGCGTTTGGCTAAAGTCCCAAAGCGTTAATAAAGCACCTGCCACCGCTAAAGGTACAGTAAACAAGATGATGAAAGGATCGATGAAACTCTCAAATTGGGCTGAAAGGATCAAGTAAATTAATAAAATTGCCAGGGCAAAGGCGAAAAGTAGCGAAGAGCTAGACTCTTTGAATTCCTTACTTTGGCCGTCATAGGCGGTAGAGAAAGAAACGTCGAAGGTCTCTTTCGCTAGTTTATCCATCTCATTCAAGGCTTCCCCTAAAGTCACTCCTTTGGCCATCTGCGCCGTCACCGTCGCCGCTACGTAACGGTTGTAACGGAAAAGTTGAGGAGGGGTACTTTGTTCCGTGATCTTCACCAGGTTGTCTAATTGGATCAAATCCCCGCGGTTGTTTTTCACGTAAAGGGACTTTAAGTCAGATACGTCATTTCGCATGGGACGGTCAATTTGACCGATGATTTGGTATTGCTTGCCATCCATCACGAAATAGCCAAAACGTCTACCCGAAAGGCCTAATTGCAAGGTTGTTGCCACATCTTGGATAGAAACACCTAGGTTTTGGGCTTTATCGCGGTTGATTTCCAGGCGCAATTCCGGCTTGGTAAACTTCAAGTTCACATCCGCCATTTCGAACTTCGAACTTTCTCTTACTTTGGCCATAAACAACGGAATATTCTTTTTCAAACTCTCGAAAGTCGAGGCTTGAATTACAAAGGCTACCGGTAAACCACCGCCACCGCGTTGTCCTGTGGACAAGGTCGGTTCTTGGATCAGGGTAGCACGAGCACCCGTGAATTTCTTAATTTTCGGTTGAAGCTCATCCGCAATTTGTTGCTGCGTTCTACGACCTTCCGGATCGGATAAAATCACGCGCATACTACCGGTATTCGAACCACCATTTCCAAAAGGAGGGGAGGTAATGGAGTAAACCGCATTGCGTTCGTGTGCCGGAATATCCGTCATTAAGAATTTCGCCATTTCATCCGTGTAATTTAACATGTACTCAAAAGTCGAGCCTTCTGGTGCTACTGCATTGACACGCAGGCCGCCCCTATCCTCTAGAGGAGCTAATTCAGAGGGAATAGCTTCGAATTTGAACAAGGCATAAATAATGCCAAACAAGGAGAACATAATCACCCAAGCCATCCAGCGAATTTTGATAAAGGCAGCCAAAGAATCTTCGTATCCTTTCGTTAAAGCCACAAAGAACGGTTCCGTCACCGTGTAGAACCAAGGTTTCGTGTGACTTCCCTTCAATAAACGTGAGCTTAACATCGGTGTCAAGGTCAAGGAAACGAAGGCAGAAATAATCACAGATCCCGCCACCACGATTCCAAATTCCCGGAAAAGACGTCCCGTAATCCCTTGCAAGAAAATTACCGGTAAGAAAACGGCAGCTAGAGTGACAGTCGTCGAAATTACGGCAAAATAGATTTCTTTCGAACCCTCTACCGCGGCTTCCCAAGGGCTGAGTCCCTCTTCGATTTTGGTGTAAATATTCTCTAGTACCACAATCGCGTCATCCACCACGAGACCAATCGAAAGAACGATCCCTAACAGCGTTAATACGTTCACGGAGAATCCCGCTAAATACATGAAGAAGAATACGCCAATCAAACTCACCGGAATAGCAGTCAAAGGAATGATGGTCGATCTCCAGTCACGTAAGAATAAGAAAATGATGATGGTCACTAATAAAATCGCAGTGAAGATAGTTTCTTCCACCTCTTCGATGGATTTTCGTACATAACGGGTGTTATCAAAGCCTTCCTTCATCTCCACATCCGCAGGTAATGTCAAGCGAATTTGCTCCACTTTCTTATGAATGGCATCGACAATTTGGATTTGATTAGAACCTGGCTGTGGAATCACCGCGATGGAAATCATCGGCTTCAAATCCCGCTTGAAGAATGTTTTGTTATTTTCTGGGGAAAGTTCTGCCTTACCTACATCTGAAAATTTCACCGATCGATCTCCTTCTTCTTTGATGATCAAATTATTGAAATCTTCTTCTGTTGTCAGGCGACCTTGCGTTCTAACCGTCAATTCCGTGTTCGCCCCTTCGATACTTCCAGAAGGCAATTCGATATTTTGTTTAGCTAAGGCATTCACGATGTCCGGCGCCGTCAATCGGAATGACGCTAAGCGTTCCGGATCGATGTGCAAGCGCATGGCGTATTTCTGCTCGCCCCACAATTGTACGGAACTTACGCCCGGAATCGTTTGGAATTTCTCCTTAATATTTCGCGTGGCTAATTCATTCAATGATAGTAAGTCACGCGTAGCGGAGAATACGTTAATGTTGTAAATCGGATTTGCATCCGCATCAGCTTTCGCTACGATGGGCGGATCCACGTCTTTAGGTAATTGACCCATCGCACGTGATACGCGGTCACGCACATCGTTCGCTGCATCCTCAATATTCACCGAGAGATCAAATTCGACCGTGATACTTGAACGGCCATCGCGGCTAGAGCTTGAAAGGGTGCGAATACCGGCGATACCGTTAATTGATTCCTCTAAAGGCTCGGTGATTTGCGATTCAATAATGTCAGCGTTTGCTCCGGTGTATGACGTTTGTACGTTTACTACGGGCGGATCCACCGACGGATATTCGCGTACTCCTAAATAGGTATATCCGATGATACCAAATACAATAATTGTGATGGACATCACAATCGAAAGTACCGGTCTTTTTATACTAATCTCTGAAAAAGATGCCATAGCTAATTTATTTTACGACTTCTTTAATTTCTACTTCGCCATCTGGTTTCACTTGGATGATACCGTTGGTAATCAAGGTATCACCAATCGCTAATCCATCTAAGATCTCAACGGTCTTGTCCCCGCGCGTACCTAAAGTAACCTTGGTGGAAACAGAATGGCCATTTTTCACTACATATACCTTACTACCTTTGGCTTCAGGAATGACTGCCTCAGTCGGAATTAAGATGGCTGAACCTTTCGTCTTTAAGATCAAATTCACCTTTGCGAAAGCCCCTGGAACTAATTCATTGCCCGGATTAGGTGCTTGAGCCCTAATTTGCAAGGTTCTAGTTTGAGGATCAATCTTTGGATCTATTGCATATACTCGACCGATATAGGTTTTTTCCTCGTTCTCAGTCACGAATTCGATGGTTCCACCATTTTTCACTTGGGTGGCGTATTTCGCTGGAATAGCGAATTCGATTTTCGCCGGATTCGTGTTTGTCAGAGTCGCAATTTGCGTGCTAGGTGAGATATAACTTCCTAAACTCACATACCGGAAACCGATTCTGCCGGCGAAAGGTGCGCGAATCGTTGTTTTCAAGATTTGCGCTTTTAGGTCCTCAATATCGGCGGAAATGGTGTTCACCGAGTTAACCGCAATATCATACTCGCGTTGTGAGATGGCTTCTTTTTGAAGAAGGACCTTTTGACGAGCCTCATTATCTTCTGCTAATTTCTTGTTGTAACCTAGTTTGCGAAGACGTGCCTGTAAATCATCATCATTGATGCGAAGTAAAACCGTTCCTTTAGCTACCACATCACCTTCTTTGATGTTCAAAGCAATAATTCGACCAGCGATTTCGGAACGAATATCTACTTCTTCATTGGGTAAAATAGAACCAGTTGAATTGATCATATCATCCAAACGAGTCGATTTAACTACCGTCACGACCACGGCTGTCTTGCCCCCTTTACCTCCCGGGCCACCTTTTTCTTTCCCTTTTTCTTTCGTTTCAGGGGAGAAAAAAGTCTTTTTGATTTTCGGATAAAAGGCCAAACCCAAGATTAAGGAAATGGTCAAAACCGACAGAAGCGTCTTTGTAATTTTATTCATAGTAATAGGTTTTCACACTAAGGTAACCATTTCATCGGTAAGGATTACCCTAGCTTATAGGCTTAATTGGTTAAAGAATTTGAAATCCAAGGCATGAATTGCTCATTTTCGACTTCATTCATAACGAAATGACTTTGGGCGTTGCCTATGTTTTTAATACTAGCAAGCTTGTGCAAAATAAATTCACGGTATTCATCCATATCTGCGACCACTATTTTCAACAGAAAATCACTGTGTCCAGAAACGCAGTAGCATTCTTGCACCTCGACTAATTGCATCACATCTTGCTCAAATTGCTTCAAATAGTCTGCGGCGTGCTCCTTTAATGAAATATCACAGAAAACGGTTAATGTTTTACCTAGTTTGGCAGGATTGATCATGGCTCGATAGCCCGTTATCACGCCCTCCTTTTCCATCCGCTTGATGCGTTCATGGATAGGCGTCGCACTCATTCCTAGTCGAGCGGCCATTTCTTTATTCGAAAGAAAGGCATCTTCGTGCAGAAACGAGAGGATCTTTTTATCGATGTCATCCATTTTTGCCATACGCTTATTTACTCTCGTTTTTTTCCAGAAGAAGTCCGAACGAAACCATTCCTGCCAGTGTATCCACTCGCATCGATTGCGCTACCTGAATTTGGTATTTACCTGGTTTTGGAAACTTCAATTTCGGATAAACGAGAAATTTTTTCTCATAAATATCGCCAAATCCGGCGCCTTTCGGCTTCCCCGTTTTAGGGTCATATAAGATTGCCTCAGCTAAACCTTTCTGAATGGTTATTCCCTGGTCATCCACTATACTCGGGGTGAAATACAGGTTGTAGAAAGGGTATGCATTGTTTTGGCGTACCACCACATAGGCGGAATAACTACTCACAGAATCCGACACCTCTACGTTAAAACGAATAGGTTGTTTTTGGATCCAGCCGGACTCAGGAAAGCTTGAAGTGTCGTCAATAATTACACTCGAATCACTGCAGGCAAAGAATATCAGCTCAAACAGGAAAATGAATCCAAGGCTAAGCTTCAGGGGTAGGCGCTGCACCATCTCTTGGAGGTCTTGGTTTAAACTTCTTTTTCTTCTTGAATGGTTTCGGGGTAGCTGTTCCACCATCAGCTACTGGAGTCGATCCTTCCGGACGATTTTGTCCTTCCGGTCTAGGTGGTCTTGGTGGACGATTCTCGCCTTCTGGTCGTGGTCCACGCTCGGGGCGAGGGCCTCTATTCTGTCC
>DLPD01000028.1:0-9640 GCA_002479785.1 Cytophagaceae bacterium UBA7467 | reverse complement strand
TGTCCTTCTGGGCGTGCTCCGCGATTTTCGCCTTCTGCCCTAGGTGGACGCGAACCACGATTTCCATTTTCGCGATTTCCTCCGTCTCTATTACCTCGGTTATTTCGGTTATTGCGATTACCTGATTTCATTCCACCGTATTTCTTATCCATCCGCTCTAAATCAGAATTTAGCTCAGATAAGGTAGGTTTTTCAACGGCAGGAGCATCTGGATTCAGGTCCTCAAACGACTCCGGAATAATTCCCTTTTTATTTAGATCAATGATTTCAGCCACGCGATCACAGCTCACTGGAATCCAGATGGCCTCTTCGCCCACAATCCCAAACCACATCATTCGCTTAAAAATGTCAGTCTTCTGCAAGATGGCCTCACCGCGTTTGGTTTTTAAGCGACCTTCAATGGTAGGAATGCTTTTCAGGGCATCCATGTAGGTCTCTAATTCGTAGTTCAAACAGCATTTTAAACGACCACACTGGCCACTTAATTTGACCGGATTCAGCGAAAGGTTTTGGTAACGAGCGGCTGAAGTAGTTACATTTTTAAAATCCGATAACCACGTGGAGCAACACAATTCACGTCCGCAAACCCCAATTCCGCCTAATCTACCCGCCTCTTGGCGAAGGGAGATCTGCTTCATTTCAACGCGAATCTTAAATTCGGTTGCAAGAATTTTGATTAGTTCGCGGAAATCTACTCGGTCTTCAGATGAATAATAGAAGATTGCTTTAGAACCATCTGTTTGAAATTCTACGTCTGAAAGCTTCATATTCAGCTTTAAGTCGCTGATAATTTGGCGTCCACGGTACATCGTAGGAAGGTCGCGCGCCATGGATTGCTCGTGCTTCTCGATATCCTTTTCAGTGGCTACACGAATGATGTTTTTGACCTTATCATCATCCTTAATATTCTTCTTCAATAACTGAAGGCGAACGAGTTCCCCTTGTAGAGAAACAACACCTAATTGCGTTCCACTGCTCGAGTCGACCATCACCGAATCTCCCGTATGTAGTTCTAGTTGATCTACGTTGCGGAAATACTCTTTTCTGCCTCCTTTGAATTTCACTTCCACGATGTGGTAGCGCTGGAACGAGGGAACGTCTAAGTCTGATAACCAGTCAAAAACGTTCATTTTATTGCAACCACCTGAGCCGCAACCGCCATTACTTTGACAGCCTTTTACCTCCCCGCTTGCGCTTGGAGATCCGCAGGACCCACTGGAACATGATTTACACGCCATATCTTAATACATCTAATCCGATGTCTCTTCTAAAGTTTTTACCTTCGAATTGAATGGTTTGAGCGGCCTTTTGTGATTTTTGAATCGCTCTTTCCAAGGTATTCGAAGTGCCAGTCAGCGCCATAACGCGACCACCGCTGGTCATAATTTCGCCGTCTTTTGACGTCGTTCCTGCGTGGAAAACGATCGCGTCTTCCACTTTTTCAACTCCTGATAATACATCGCCTTTGCGGTATTCCTCTGGATACCCCCCTGCGACTAACATCGTAGTTACAGCGTATTGGTCCAAAATAGACATTTTTTGTTCGCTCAGCGTGCCATTCGAAGCTGCAATTAGCAAAGATAGGAAATCTGATTCGATTCTAGGTAAAACCACCTCCGTTTCCGGATCTCCCATGCGGGCATTGTATTCGATGACATAAGGCTCGCCTTCGTGGTTCATTAAACCAATGAAGATGAAACCTTTGTAATCAATATTTTCTGCTTTCAAACCTTTCACTGTCGGTTCAATCACTTTGTGTTTTACTGCTTCCATGAACTTCGCATTCGCGAAAGGTACGGGAGAAACGGCCCCCATACCGCCGGTATTCAAGCCTTCGTCGTTTTCTCCAATGCGTTTGTAGTCTTTCGCCTCTGGTAAAACCACATAGTTTTCGCCATCTGTTAAAACGAAAACAGATAGCTCGATTCCACGAAGGAATTGTTCGATGACCACTTTAGAACTCGCATCACCGAACTTTGCATCCAATAGCATTTCGTTCAAGGCCGTCTCAGCTTCCTCTAAAGTCAAGGCAATAATCACCCCTTTTCCAGCCGCTAAGCCGTCCGCTTTTAATACAATCGGTAAAGATTGTTGCTGTAAATAGGCTAGGCCTTCTGCGATCGTGTCCTTGGTAAACGTTTGAGAGTCGGCAGTAGGAATGCCGTATTTGTGCATAAAATTCTTCGAAAAGTCTTTGCTGCCTTCGATTTGGGCACCTTCTGCTCCTGGGCCTACGATTCCTACGTGTTTCAGGTCAGCCTGAGATTCGATGAAATCACGTAAACCTTTCACGAGAGGTTCTTCTGGACCTACCACTACTAAGCTGATATCGTGTGTGCGAATAGCAGCAGCAATTCCTTCAAAATCGGTCACGCCTATCGCTAAATTAGTTCCGCATTGTGCGGTTCCCGGATTACCAGGTGCAATGTATAAATTACTTAGGTTAGGGCTTTGGCTAATCTTCCAGGAAAATGCGTGTTCACGGCCTCCAGCACCTATTATTAAAACGTTCATATAATTATTAATTGGCTAATTCACTTAAAAATTTAATGCGCATTAAACGAAGTTCTTCCTCCGTCACATCCTCGATATCACAATTAGCTAAAGCCTCTGCAATGTTGTCTGTGTCAGCGGACATGAAGTATTCGTAGATTTCTTCTTGTTTGTCGAGCTCCATGACCTGGTTAATGTAATAATCGAGGTTTAATTTCGTACCCGAGAAGCAAATCGTCTCAATTTCTTCGATTAATTCCGCCATACTCACCTCTTTCTGCTCAGCGATCAGGTCTAAATCGATTTTGCGATCGACTTGTTGAATGATGTAAATCTTGATTTTAGACTTGTTGACCGTGGATTTCACCACCACTTCTTTCGCCGTTTCGATCTCATTTTCCTCCACATAGCGATTGATTACGTCGAGGAATGGTTTACCGAATTTCACGACTTTACCCATTCCCACTCCGTTGATTTGGGCCATTTCGTCCTGGGTAGTCGGATAAGTAGTCGCCATTTCTTCCAAAGAAGGATCTTGGAAAATCACATAGGGAGGTAAATTCTTCTCCTTCGCGATCTTCTTACGTAGGGTTTTGAGGATGTCAAAGAGGGCGTCATCATAGGCTTTGGCCCCTAAAGCAGCTCCTTCATCTTCATTTTCAGCCGGCTCTGCCTCTTTTTCGTAATCGTGATCTTTGTAGAAAGTAACAGGGAACGACTCTTTCAAGAAAGCTTGACCTGCTTCACTTAGGCGAAGAACGCCATAGTTTTCAATGTCCTTTTCCAATAGGCCAAAAATAGCCATTTGCTTGATGAAGGAAATCCAAGGGGATTTTTCATCTTCAATCGGCACCGGTTTCGAGGCCGTTTTGCGCATCTTCGGTTTCTTAGGCGCATCCTCGTCGCCGTCTTCGTCCTCCTCCTCCTCATCGTCGTCTTCATCTACCTCAGGGGAGATCCAAGAAACCGTTTTCCCTGCTCCGAATAGTGATAATTTCTCCTGCTCGTGGCTCGCAATAAAGGAATTGGATTTGCCTTCTAAGAAATCGGCGATGTGTTCTGCCTCGAATTGTTCGCCCGTTTGTTGGACCGCTTTCAATACAAGACTCACTTCTTCCTCTGCCTTAAAGGTAGGCGTCGGGTGCATGCAATTGTCGCAGAAACCGCAGTTCTCAGCCATGTGCTCCCCAAAATAGTGGAGCAATTGCTTGCGGCGGCAAACGCCCAAATTTGTGTAATAGACCATTTCAGACAAGAGAATTTTGGCATTCTCCTTCTCTGTTACGGCTTTATCTTTATTGAACTTATCTAATTTCAGAATGTCATCATAGGTGTAGAACAAGATACACGTTCCATCCAAACCATCTCGACCTGCGCGACCCGTTTCCTGGTAATAACCCTCCAGCGATTTAGGAGCATCATAGTGAATCACAAAACGCACATCTGGCTTGTCGATTCCCATTCCAAAAGCGATCGTCGCCACCATCACATCCACTTCCTCATTCAAGAAAGCTTCTTGGTTCGCCATACGTACCTGCGGCTCTAAGCCAGCGTGGTAGGGAAGTGCCTTCACGCTATTTACGTGCAATAATTCCGCAATTTCCTCTACGCGTTTTCTCGAAAGGCAATAAATAATGCCGGCCTTACCGCTGTGCGACTTAATGAAACGAATTAATTGCTTATCAATATCTTTCTTAGAACGGATCTCGTAATAGAGATTCTTGCGGTTGAAAGAGGATTTGAAAACGGTCGCATCTTCTAGATTTAGGGTCTTTTGGATGTCGATTTGCACCTTAGGTGTCGCCGTCGCCGTCAAAGCGATGATCGGCATTTTCTCATCGATGCTCTCGATGATGCTGCGAATCTTGCGGTATTCTGGTCTAAAATCGTGTCCCCATTCCGAGATACAGTGTGCTTCGTCGATCGCGACAAAGGAGATTTTAGCCTGTTTTAGGAAGTTCAGGTTCTCTTGTTTATTCAGCGATTCTGGGGCGATGTACAATAATTTTACTGCTCCAGAGATCACTTCTGCTTTTACCCGGTTGATTTCCGCCCGAGTTAATGAGGAATTTAAGAATTGGGCATTAATGCCAAAAGCCACCATTTGATCCACTTGATTCTTCATCAGCGCGATCAATGGCGAGATGACAATCGCCGTTCCTTCCATCACAATCGCCGGTAATTGATAGCAAAGCGACTTGCCAGCGCCAGTGGGCATTAAAACAAAACTGTTTTTACCTTGAATCGTGTTGAGGATAATGGCTTCTTGTTCACCCCGAAATTGGCTAAATCCAAAGGTTTTTTTTAGCTGTTCCTTTAAGCTATCGATCGTAATTGGATGGGGCATAATTTGATTAATGTGTTGTTTCGGCGATGATAAGATTCTGAGGGCTTCTACTTATCTTTGCCCTACAAATTCTTCTAACATTGAAATTAAGCAAAAATATCCAATCCACAGCAAAAAAAGTTTTGACCCAGGAAGCAGAAGCTATTCTGCAGGTGAGCGCCGGAATTAATTCGGATTTTGAGGCTTGTGTGGAATATTTGCTGAGTATCCCGGGGCGCATTGTGTTCACGGGAATCGGTAAATCGGCCATTATTGCTCAGAAAATTGTGGCAACGATGAATTCCACCGGAACACCGGCCTTGTTTATGCACGCGGCGGATGCGATTCACGGGGATTTAGGGATGATTCAGGAGGGTGATGCAGTGATTTGTATTTCGAAGTCAGGGGATACGCCAGAAATAAAGGTGCTAGTGCCTTTGATCAAGCGTTTGTCTGTGAAATTGATCGCGATGGTTTCGAACAAGAACTCGTATTTAGGTCAACAATCGGACTATATTTTGCACGCTTTGGCAGAACAAGAGGCAGATTTATTGAATCTCGCGCCTACGACCTCCACGACCGTAGCGTTGGCATTAGGCGACGCTTTAGCGGTTTGTTTATTAGAATGCAAAGGATTTACGGCACAGGATTTTGCCAAATACCATCCAGGCGGCGCCCTCGGCAAACGCCTTTATTTAAAAGTGGGAGATATTTATCCGACCCACGATTTCCCAGCCATCGCACAAACGGCTTCTATCCAGGAAGCGATTCACGAAATTTCGTCGAAGCGTTTAGGTGCGACGGCAGTATTGGATGCGCAAGGAGAATTAGTCGGGATTATTACGGATGGCGACGTCCGTCGTACTTTGGAAAATTCGAAAGACTGGTCAGCGATTGTGTTAGCGGACATGATGAATACCACACCGAAGACGATTGATGCGGAGGCATTTGCGACGGAGGCTTTGGCCATCATGCAAAGTAAAAATATCACACAGCTGGTGGTGACGGCAAATAAAAAGGCCGTGGGATTTGTCCATCTCCACGACCTGTTAAAAGAGGGTATCGTCTAATAATTAGCGCATACGGTTAGATGATTGCACTAACATCTCGTCCTTGCGAATGAGGCGGTTCGCAATCATATTAGCTAGCAGGGAAACCACTAAAGCGTAGAATCCGTAGCCATATTTGCCCTGAATTTCTGGTTCAAAGGAAGGCATCGCCTCCTTAAAAATCACCCAAAAAGCATAGCCCATCGATCCTGCCAAAACCAAAGAGTTGATTAAGCCTAACATCATTTGACGGATGCGGTTTTTGAAAGAGAAAATCGTCACAAGTGTGATAATCGTGGATAAAGTCACTAAAAGTGCAATCGCGATCGTACTGTGAGCGGTTACTTCTTTACCGTTTTGGAATAATTGCCATTGGTTTGCGAAAAGCTCCGCTTTTTGGCCTGAAGTACCTATTTTTTGCCAAATAGAAATGCCCGATGTCGCGACACTATTCGCTAAAATCACCAGCGCTAAGAAAAGGGATTGTGGTCTTTGAATCATAATGGTATAGAAATGAATAGGCGAAATTACGCATTTTCTGCAAAAAGCTTTGCCGCAATTTTTGCCGAGGACAAACAAAGCGGAATTCCTCCGCCCGGATGGACGCTGCCGCCTACCCAATAGAGATTTTTGATGGCCTTGCGGTAATTAGGATGACGTAAAAACGCTGCGAATCGGTTGTTCGACGCATTTCCGTACAAGGCTCCACCAGCGGAAGAAGTTCTCGCCTCGATGCTGCGCGGGTCTAATAGGTCTTCGGCGACGATGTGTTTCTCGATATCTACACCTAAGTTACGGAACAATTTCTCGATCACATTTTTTCTCATTTTTTCCACCAGCGCATCCCAATCCTGTCCCTCGTTTGCCGGGACGTTCATCAAGATAAACCAGTTTTCGCCACCTGCTGGCGCATCTGATTTTTCTACTTTCGATGAGATATGCAGGTAAATGGTCGGGTCATCGTTGATGGTTTGGTCTTCGAAGATGGCCTTGAATTCACCCTGGTAATCGTCCGAGAAGAAGATGTTGTGTACGCCTAACTCATCGAAGCTGCGGTCAATACCCCAATAGAAAATGATGCCGGAGCTCGATTTGGGCTGATTTAATAGCTTTTTTGGTTGTGGTTCCTGTGCCAGCAGTTTTGAGTAACTCGGGCGAATATCTGCGTTGCAAGCGATATATTCAAAGGTATAATTTCCTTTTTCGGTTTCTATTCCAGTCGCGGTATGATTTTCGGTGGTAATGCTGGACACTTTCTCGTTGAAGTGAAATACCACACCTAGCTCTTCAGCGAGGCGGTGCAGCGCCCGAGGGATGCTGATGATACCGCCTTTGGGGAAAAAGGCACCAATGTTATATTCCAAATGGGGAATGATTGATAAAGTCGCGGGCGTCTGATACGGATCCGAGCCGTTGTAAGTGGCGTAGCGGTCAAAAAGCTGGACCGTTTTAGGATTCTGAAAACGCTTCGCGTGGGAGCGATGCATGGTGTTGAAAAGACCTAGTCGCGGAATATTCAGGTAGCCTTTCAGGGCTTTAGGTCCCGTCCAAGTCGACAAAGAATGCAAGGAATTATCGAGGAATAGATCGCTGATAATGTGGTAGTTTTCTCCGATTTCGCGTAAGAAACGCGCTACGTTCTCCTCCGATTCGCCCAGTTTCGAAGCAATTGCTGCGGCTGTTTCTGCCGGTGCGGCATTCGTTTGCAAACGGGTGCCATCTTCCCAAAAGTAGCGGCAAATCTCAGGCAATCGTTCATAGCTGAAATAGTCACGGGGATTTTTGCCTGCTAGCGTAAACAACTCATCCACTAAATGCGGCATCGTAAATAGGGAGGGGCCTGCGTCAAAACGAAATCCTTTCGTCTCGATTTGGGCTAATTTGCCTCCTGGATAGGAATTGGCTTCGAAAACGGTGACTTGGTGGCCCGCCACAGCGCTGCGAATGGCAAAGCCCAAACTACCCATTCCGGATCCGACGATTCCTATTTTTGACATAATTCAAAATTAAGTAAAAAAGAATAAAGCCCTAAATGTTTTTCTCTCCCTGCGCTTTTCCGTAATTTTGCCCGAATTTTAAAATTTTCTATGCTACGTACACATACAAATGGCGAATTGCGCATCGAACACGCGGGCACCGAGGTAACTCTTTGTGGCTGGGTTCAGCGTTCACGAGATAAAGGGGGAATGATTTGGGTGGATCTTCGGGATCGTTACGGGGTCACTCAATTGATGTTAGAGGAGGGGAAATCGTCTGCTGAGGCTTTGGCATTAGCGAGAGGATTAGGCCGTGAATTCGTCGTAGAAGCAAAAGGTGTAGTGGTGGAGCGTTTGTCCAAGAACGACAAAATGCCCACCGGCGACATCGAAATCAAAGTAACAGAATTGCGCGTATTGAATCCGGCGAAATTGCCTCCGTTCTTGATCGAAGATGAAACAGATGGCGGCGATGACATCCGTATGAAATACCGCTATTTAGACTTGCGTCGTAACCCCATTCGCGAGAGTTTGCAATTGCGCCACCACGTGGGTCGCGAAGTGCGTAATTACTTAGATAAGCAAGATTTTATCGAGGTGGAAACACCTGTTTTAATTAAATCAACGCCAGAAGGTGCGCGCGATTTCGTGGTGCCATCTCGGATGAATCCAGGCGAATTTTATGCCTTACCGCAGTCTCCACAAACCTTTAAGCAATTATTGATGGTATCCGGTTTTGATCGTTACTACCAAATTGTGAAATGTTTCCGTGACGAAGATTTGCGTGCGGATCGCCAGCCAGAATTCACCCAAATCGACTGCGAAATGTCGTTCGTGGAGCAAGAAGATATCCTGAATATGTTTGAGGGATTGATTCGCCATTTGTTCCAAAATGTAAAAGGCCTCGACATCGGCGAAGTGCCTCGCATGACTTATGCGGACGCGATGAAGTACTACGGTTCTGATAAGCCAGACATTCGTTTCGATATGAAATTCGTGGAATTGAAAGGTGAGGGAGTGGATTTAACGTCTGGCAAAGATTTCCAAGTTTTTGATGCAGCGAATACGGTGGTAGGTATCTGCGTAAAAGGCGCAGCGGATTACACCCGTAAGCAAATCGATGAATTAACGGATTTCGTTCGCCGTCCACAAATTGGTGCGAAAGGATTGATTTACGCGCGCGTTCAAGCGGACGGAGTAGTGAAATCATCTGTTGATAAATTTTATTCTGAAGCAGATTTAGCCACTTGGGCTGCGGCGTTTAATGCGGAGCCAGGAGACTTAATTTTAGTGCTTTCAGGAGACGGAGATAAAGTGCGCAAGCAATTAAACGAGCTTCGTTTAGAGATGGGAACGCGCATGGGATTACGTGATCCGAATAACTACAAAGTACACTGGGTAGTGGATTTCCCACTATTAGAGTACGGTGAAGAAGAAGATCGCTGGTTTGCGATGCACCATCCGTTCACGAGCCCTAAGCCAGAGGATATTCCATTGATGCTGGCTGGAGAATTTGGTAAAGTACGCGCGAATGCCTACGATTTAGTCGTGAATGGCGTAGAAGTGGGCGGTGGTTCGATTCGTATCTTCCAGAAAGAGTTACAATCTAAAATGTTTGAAGTCCTTGGATTCACACCAGAGGAGGCACAGGCGCAATTTGGATTCTTATTAGATGCCTTTGAATACGGGGCGCCGCCGCACGGTGGTTTGGCCTTTGGTTTTGACCGTCTTTGTTCGCTATTTGGTGGTACAGATTCGATTCGTGATTACATCGCTTTCCCTAAGAACAATGCGGG
>DLPD01000004.1 GCA_002479785.1 Cytophagaceae bacterium UBA7467 | reverse complement strand
CCGCGTGTTCCGGGTTCTGAGGCTAGCTCAAATACACTAAAGTTTTTAGTTGCCAAATTAAAATCCTACGGCTGGAATGTGACAGAGCAGCCGTTTACGGCATTTCGCTACGACGGCAAGAAATTACAAGGCACGAATATCATCGCGCAATTCCAACCAGCCATTGCAAAACGTATTTTACTATCGTCCCACTGGGATGCGCGCAGCATTGCAGATAAAGATTCTGTGCGTAAAGACGAACCAATCGATGCCGCTAATGACGGCGCGAGTGGCGTGGGGGTCTTATTAGAAATCGCGCGCAACTTGCACGAAGCTAAGAATAAACCCGCAGTGGGTGTCGATATCGTGCTTTTCGACTTAGAAGATCATGGCGAACCGGAAGATTATGCCGGAGAACACAAACCCAATAGCTGGGCATTAGGCTCACAACATTGGGCTGCGAACTTGGTGCCAGCGAATTACCGTCCCTACTATGGTATCTTATTAGATATGGTGGGCGGAAAAGGTGCGATGTTCCCACATGAGGGGACTTCGATGCAATATGCGCCGGGAATTGTGCGCTCGGTTTGGGCGACGGCGGCTGATTTAGGATACAGTAATTTATTCGTGGATCAGGATGCCTTCGGGATTTCAGATGACCATACGGCGGTGAATGAGATTGCCAAAATCCAAATGATTGATTTAATTGATTTACGCGCGTCGAACGGCGGCTTCGAGTTTGGAAGCTTCCATCATACGCATGCAGATAATTTAGCTAACATCGACAAATCGACCCTGAAAGCGGTCGGTCAAACACTTTTACAGGTTCTATACCGAGAATAATCCATGGAAGAAACAAACTTACAACACGTTCATTTAAATGACCTTCACGTATCGCTAGGTGCGAAAATGGTGCCCTTTGCTGGCTTTAACATGCCCGTATTGTACACAAACCTAATCGAAGAGCACCTATGTGTCCGCAATTCGGTGGGGGTTTTCGACGTGAGTCACATGGGCGAATTCTTCCTGAAAGGGGACCGCGTTTTGGACTTCATCCAATACGTGACATCGAACGACGCATCTAAATTAGTAGACGGGAAAGTGCAGTACAGCTGTTTACCAAACAACGAGGGCGGCATCGTCGATGACTTATTAGTCTACCGGGTGAATGCAACTGAATACATCTTAGTTGTGAACGCGTCAAACATTGAGAAAGACTGGAACTGGATTTCCTCTCACAATACCTTTGGGGTGGAGATGGTGAATCGCAGCGACGAATATAGTTTGTTAGCGGTGCAGGGGCCTAAGGCGATTTTGGCACTACAAAAATTAACGTCGGTGACTTTAGCTGACATGCCGTATTATACCTTCAAAATAGGTGAAATGGCTGGTTTCTCAGACATCATCATCTCGAACACGGGCTATACCGGCGCGGGAGGATTTGAAATCTACGTGAAAAACGAAAACGCCTTAGCGATGTGGAATGCGATTTTCGAAGCGGGTGCTGAATTTGACATCAAGCCGATTGGTCTAGGTGCCCGTGATACCCTTCGCACAGAAAAAGGTTATTGTTTGTACGGACATGACATCGATGATACGACGTCACCCATCGAGGCAGGCTTAGGCTGGATCACCTCATTCAACAAAGATTTCATTATGAAAGACCACCACGCCGCGATCAAGGCGAATGGTCCTTCTAAAAAATTAGTCGGCTTCGAAATGATCGACCGCGGTATTCCTCGCCAACATTATCCGATTTTAAACGCGGCTGGCGAGACCATAGGCGAAGTAACTTCTGGCACCCAATCCCCCTCGCTTTCGAAAGGAATCGGGATGGGTTATGTAAGCACAAAACACACCGGAACGGAGATTTATATTTCCATTCGTGATAAAGCGGTGAAAGCCGAAATCGTCAAATTACCATTCTTATAAAATGAAGAAAATCGACGTCTGTTTATCGCCGGACTTGATCCATTTATATGATTTATCTGCCGTAGCGGTGGTTGTGGTGGATATTTTCCGCGCGACTTCCTGCATGGTGACTGCTTTTGCGAGTGGAGCATCGGAGATTGTTCCCGTAGAAGAAGTGGAGCTTTGCCAGCAATATGGCGCAAAAGGTTATTTGACGGCGGCAGAACGGAATGGAATTACCCCAGCGGGATTCGATTTCGATAATTCTCCTTTTTCCTATCAAGTAGAAAAGGTGAAAGGGGCCAAAATTTGCGTCACCACCACGAACGGTACCGTAGCTATTCGTCGGTCGAGCAGTGCACCTGCCGTTTATGTGGGAGCATTCTTGAATATTTCCCGAGTAGCGAACGCTTTGAAAGCCTGGAGCGGAAATGCCTTAATCGTTTGTGCTGGCTGGAAAGGGAAACCTAATTTAGAAGATACCTTATTTGCGGGCGCCTTGATTGATGCCTTAACTGGCGAATACGAAGTGGCGGACGATGCCGCTTTGATGGCCTGGAAACACTATAATCTGGCATCTAATGACTTGTTAACGGCGGTGAAGAACTCTTCGCACGTAAACCGTTTATTAGGTCTAGGTATTGAAAAAGATATCGCATTTTGCCTTGAATTTGATCGGTATTCTGTCCTTCCTAAACTGGAAGCAGATGCCCTAAGATTAGTATGATATTATATAGCACCGAACACAAAAGCCCTAATGTAAGCCTAGAGGAGGCTATTTTCCGTGGTCTTCCCCCGGACAATGGCTTGTATATGCC
>DLPD01000027.1:25399-26451 GCA_002479785.1 Cytophagaceae bacterium UBA7467 | reverse complement strand
CCTTCTTTGTCCGCATCCATAATCGCAACCAAGGAAACTTCCGGCAAGTCCAAGCCTTCCCGCAGTAAGTTCACCCCCACTAGGACATCGATGACGCCAAGACGTAAGTTGCGCAGAATTTCCACTCGCTCTAACGTTTTCACTTCTGAGTGAATGTACTGGCATTTAATGCCCACCCGGTCAAGGTATTTAGATAGCTCTTCGGCCATTCGCTTGGTCAAGGTGGTGATTAAGACACGTTCGTTCTTTTTAATGCGATCGTAGACCTCCTCGAGTAAATGATCGATTTGATTTTTCGTAGGATGGACTTCGATTAATGGGTCCAAAAGTCCTGTAGGGCGAATAATCTGTTCCACTACGACACCTTCTGAACGTCGTAATTCATAATCTGAAGGAGTAGCGGAGACGAAAATGGTTTGGCCGATGAGTTCTTCGAATTCGTCAAATTTAAGCGGTCGGTTGTCCATTGCGGAAGGCAAACGGAAACCATATTCCACTAACGATTCTTTGCGGGAACGGTCACCGCCGTACATCGCACGGATTTGGGGCATGGTGACATGGCTTTCATCTACCACCATCAAAAAGTCGTCTGGGAAGAAGTCCAATAGACAGAAGGGACGCTGACCGGATTTTCTTTGGTCAAAATACCGGGAATAATTCTCAATGCCTGAACAATAGCCTAACTCGCGCATCATTTCCATGTCAAATTCCGTGCGCTGTTTAATGCGTTCTGCCTCCGTCAGCCTACCCTCTCGACTGAAATAGGCGATTTGGTTGACTAAATCTTCCTGGATATGGGAGATGGCATTGTTCAAGGTTTCGCGACCCGTCACAAACAAGTTCGCCGGGAAAACCGCCACCATCGTCTCTGAAGAGATTTTTTTGCCAGACCAAGGATCGATGCGGTGAATCTCCTCGATCTCATCGCCAAAAAACACGAAGCGATACCCGAAGTCCGCGTAGGCCAAGAAAATATCTACCGTGTCACCTTTCACTCGGAAAGTTCCGCGAAGGAATTCCCCTTCAGTCCGCGCATAGAGAATCTCCACCAA
>DLPD01000027.1:23204-25309 GCA_002479785.1 Cytophagaceae bacterium UBA7467 | reverse complement strand
CGCGAAATAATGTCTCCCACGGCGACACGCAGAATGGAATTTCGGTATTCATCCGGATTCCCCATACCGTAAATGCAGGAAACGGAGGCGATCACGATGATGTCACGCCGGCCGGACATCAAGGAGGAAGTGGCGGCTAAACGCAGCTTTTCAATCTCCTGGTTAATGGACAGATCTTTTTCTATGTAAGTACCCGTGGAGGCAATGAAGGCCTCGGGCTGGTAATAATCGTAATACGAAATGAAATATTCAACCGCATTTTCTGGGAAAAATTGCTTGAATTCCCCGTATAATTGGGCAGCAAGGGTTTTATTATGGCTCAAAATCAGGGTAGGTCGGTTCACCTGTTGAATCACATTCGCGATCGTAAACGTCTTTCCAGAACCGGTCACACCCAGCAAGGTTTGAGCAGCCTCCTGCTTATGGACTCCTTCGACTAATTGCCGAATCGCCTCCGGCTGATCACCGGTGGGCTGGTAAGAAGAAGTGAGTTTAAAATCCATCCCGAAATATACGAATAATGGAGAGGATTAATCCGGGGGAAATACTATTTTTGGGAAAAATAAAACCTCTCTATGTTAAGACTTGCCCTCGTTATATTCAGCTTCGGTGCTTACTCTTGTAAATCCGATGCGCCTGTTACACCTGCTATCGATATGACTAACTTTGTGGCACCGCCACCGAAGGAATATACGTTTGCGGCGACGCCTTTTTGGGCGGATGAATTCGAAAAAGATGGTCTCCCAGATCCTTCGAAATGGGGGTATGATGTAGGTAATAGTGGCTGGGGCAATAATGAGCTCCAAAACTACACGAACGCGAATATCAAAAACGCGCACATCGAGAATGGCATTTTGACGATTGAGGCCATTAAAGAACAACTAGGAACTAGTAATTATACTTCCGCTAGACTCGTTACTAAAGGTAAAAACGACTTCTTATATGGTCGCATCGAGGCCAAAGCCAAAATTCCAGCCGGCCGCGGAAACTGGCCAGCCATCTGGATGCTCGCTTCTCAATCAGATTATGGCTCTCAGTATTGGCCAGATAATGGCGAGATCGACATTTTAGAGCACGTAGGGTATGACCCGGGCGTGATTCATGCCAGTGTTCACACAAAAGCATACAACCACGTCATAGGCACCCAAAAAACAGCCACGACAACGCTTGACAAATGGGACACGGAATTCCACTTATTCCGTGTGGATTGGACGCCGGACTACGTTCGTGCCTTTATTGACGACAGGCTTTATTTCGAATTCAAAAACCCCAAGGGTGGCTGGGAACAATGGCCTTTTGACAAGAAGCAACATATCTTGATGAACCTAGCAATCGGTGGAAACTGGGGCGGGCAAAAAGGCGTGGATGACACGATCTTCCCGAACAAATTCCAAATCGATTACATTCGCGTTTACGCCCTTAATCCTTAGTATGAAATACCCTAAAGCTGCGGAGGCCTTTGACCGTTTACTCGTCATCATGGATGACCTGAGGGAGAAATGCCCTTGGGACAAAAAGCAGACATTGGAATCAATACGCCACCTAACCATCGAGGAGACCTATGAGCTTTCTGATGCGATTCTGGAAAATGATTTAGCCGAAATCCGCAAAGAATTAGGGGATATTTTCTTACACCTTGTTTTCTACAGTAAAATCGGTTCCGAAAAAGGGGCTTTTGATGTGAGCGATGTGCTGCATGGGGTTTGTGAAAAGCTCATCAGCCGCCATCCGCATATTTACGGGGACGTAGTGGCAGAAACCGAGGAACAGGTTAAGCAGAACTGGGAAGCCTTAAAATTAAAAGAAGGAAATAAATCTGTTCTAGGCGGCGTTCCGGGTTCATTACCTGCGCTTGTGAAGGCGATGCGGATACAGGAAAAGGCGCGCGGTGCGGGTTTTGACTGGGAAGAAAAAGAGCAGGTGTGGGAGAAAGTGGAGGAAGAACTGGGCGAATTCAAAGAGACTTTCGTGGGCAAAGACCTCGATGCTGCTGGAAAAGCGGAAGCAGAGGGCGAGCTGGGAGACTTAATTTTCAGTCTCGTAAACTTTGCGCGATTCATCGATATTAATCCCGAAACAGCCGTAGAACGGACTAACAAAAAGTT
>DLPD01000027.1:2383-23112 GCA_002479785.1 Cytophagaceae bacterium UBA7467 | reverse complement strand
GGTACGCCGTTTTCGTTTTATACACCTCTCCTGGGCGCAATACCGTACTAGGGAAATGAGGCTGATTAGGGGAATCCGGGAAATGTTCTGTCTCTAAACAAAGGCCAAAACGCTTAGCATACGTCACCCCATATTTTCCGATCAAATGTCCATCTAGGAAATTACCCGTATAAAACTGCACGCCCGGCTGGTCCGTGGAAACCGTCATTTGACGACCTGAAACTGGATCGTGTACCGTCGCTATTTTCGCATAAGTTCCCGCCGGTTTATCCAAGGCCCAGCAGTGGTCATAGCCTCCGCCTAACACAATCTGCTCCGAAGAAGTGTCGTTAATGCGATCGCCCACAACGTGTGGCTTCGTAAAATCAAAAGGTGTTCCATTTACCGGTGTTAACGCACCCGTGGGGATCAGGAATTTGTCTACTGATACTAAACGCGATGCGTCTATCTGCACTTCATGGTTCAAAATAGCGCGTTTCGCGTTCCCGCTCAAGTTGAAATAAGAGTGATTGCTCAAATTCAAAACGGTGGCTTTATCCGTTGTGGCTTCGTAAGAAATCCCTAATTCATTGTCATCTGACAAGGTATAAATCATCTTAACACTCAGGTTTCCCGGGAATCCTTCTTCCATGTCTTTAGAAACATAGGATAAGCTGAGACTCTGCGCGGAGGCCGCATCCACTTTCCATACTTTCTTATCAAAGCCTACAAGACCCCCGTGAAGGTGTTGGCCGTTGTTTTGGGCAGCGAGTGTGTATTCTTTCCCATCCAACGTGAATTTCCCTTTCGCAATGCGGTTCCCAAAGCGGCCTACCACGGCTCCGAAATAGGGCGTGTCTTTGATGTATTCTTGTAAAGTTTCAAATCCGAGCACCACATCTTCTAGTTTTCCGTTGCGATCTGGGGTTAGGATTTTTTGGATGATGCCGCCGTAGTTCATGATGTGAACTTCCATGCCGTTCGCATTCTTCAAGGTATACAAGGTAACAGACTCGCCCGCAGGCGTTTGACCGAAAATTTTTCCGGGATTAGACATAGCAAAAAGGTTTTGGGACAAGAAAAAAAGGGCTAAAAAGCAAAATTTCATAGGTTAATAAGGTTTGTGACAACAATTTAGCACAAAAGATGGAAAATAAACTAAATCTTCGTAGCTTTGCACCCCAATTTAAAAATTGTTTCAAACTTAATTTCAGCAGGTTAGCCCAGCTTGTTGATGTAGGCAAATCGCCAAACGGGCAAAAAATATGTCAAAACAACCAAAAGATTTCGACTGGGATTTAGTTGAAGGAAAAGGATTCGGTGGTAATTATTCTGCTGAGCAAAAAGAAAAAATGGAGGCTGCTATCGAAGCAACCTTGAACTCGGTCACTGAGAAGGAAGTAGTGAAAGGTATTGTGGTAAGCAAGACTGACCGTGAAGTAATCATTAACATTGGATTTAAATCTGATGGTTTAGTATCTGCTTCAGAATTCCGCGATATGCCGGATTTGAAAGCTGGTGACGAAGTAGAAGTGTACATCGAAAACCAAGAAGACGCAAACGGACAATTAACCTTGTCACGTAAGTTAGCTAAGGTAATGGGTGCATGGACGAACATCGAGAAAGCATTAGAAGAAGATACCATCATCAATGGTTTCGTTAAGCGCCGTACTAAAGGTGGTTTAATCGTAGATATCTTTGGAATCGAGGCATTCTTACCTGGTTCTCAAATCGATGTGAAGCCTATCCGTGACTTCGATATTTTCGTAGGTAAAAACATGGAGGTTAAAGTGGTTAAAATCAACCACACGAATGACAACGTAGTTGTATCTCACAAAGTATTAATCGAGAAAGATCTAGAGGCTCAACGTCAAACGATCTTAACGAACTTAGATAAAGGTCAAGTATTAGAAGGTGTGATCAAAAACATGACTAACTTCGGTGTGTTCATCGATTTAGGTGGTGTAGATGGTTTACTTCACATTACAGATATCTCATGGGGTCGTATCAACCACCCACAAGAGGTATTGAAATTGGATCAAAAAATCCAAGTGGTGGTATTAGACTTCGACGAAAACAAAAAACGTATCTCTTTAGGTATGAAGCAATTACAAGCTCACCCTTGGGAAGCTTTAGCTGCTGAAACAGAAGTAGGTTCGAAAGTAAAAGGTAAAATCGTTAACGTAGCGGATTACGGTGCTTTCTTAGAAGTATTGCCAGGCGTTGAAGGTTTAATCCACGTGTCAGAGATGTCATGGTCTCAACACTTACGTAACCCACAAGATTTCTTGAAAGTAGGCGACGAAATGGAAGCAGTTGTGTTAACATTAGATCGTGCTGAGCGCAAGATGTCTTTAGGTATCAAGCAATTAACAGAAGATCCTTGGACTAAGACTGATTTATTAGCGAAATACGCGATCGGTACGAAGCACAAAGGAACGGTTCGTAACTTAACTAACTTCGGTTTATTCTTAGAATTAGAAGAAGGAATCGACGGTTTAGTACACGTTTCTGACTTGTCTTGGACTAAGAAAATCAAACACCCATCTGAATTCGTTAAAGTAGGTGATTCTTTAGATGTGGTTGTTATCGAATTAGACGCGGATAACCGTCGTTTAGCTTTAGGTCACAAACAATTAGAAGAAAACCCTTGGGATACATTTGAAAGTGTTTTCACATTAGGTTCAACTCAAAAAGCAACTATCATCTCTAAAAACGACAAGTTCGGTGTGTTAGAATTGCCATACGGTATCGAAGGTTTAGCTCCTTTGAAGCAGTTAACAAAGGCAGATGAGTCAGTTGCTGAGGTAGGTGAGGCTTTAGACTTCGTGGTAACAGAATTCCACAAAGAAGAGCGTAAGATCATCTTATCTCACACACGTACATTCACGGCGGCAACGGCGGAAGAAGTAGCGGCAGATGCTGCAGCTGCGAAGCCAGAGAAAAAGAAGGCAGCGAAATCTGCTGACAAGCCTGCTACAGTAACAGCTGAGAAATCGACTATGGGCGATATCGGTGCTTTATCTGCTTTAAAAGAGCAAATGGAAGGTGCTGAAAGAGAACAAGCGATTAAAAAATTAGAGAAAAAATCTAAAAAGGCTGAATAGTACCATTCACCTGTTCTATAGGGAAAGGGGTTAGCGAAAGCTGACCCCTTTTTTTGTTTTTTGCTTTTTTTTTCCAAACTTACAGTCAATCATTTAAACCTATTAACCATGAGTAACAATTCAAGACGGGACTTCTTGCGTAAAGCAGGATTAGCCGCAGCCAGTTTCTACATTGTACCTCGCCACGTGCTAGGCAAGGGTTACACAGCTCCTTCGGATAAATTAAACATCATGGGTGTCGGTGGTGGCGGAAAAGGCTACAGCGATATCATGAATTCGTATAACAAAGGGGCAGAAAACATCGTCGCTATCGTCGATGTAGATGATCGCCAAATCGTTAGAATCAAGAAAGACCTTCCTAAGGCGAATTACTACCGCGATTTCCGTGCTGCCTTAGACAAAGAGGGTAGCAACGTGGATGCGGTGATCGTTTCTACACCAGACCACACCCACGCAACGATTGCGATGGAGGCGATGCGTCGTAAGAAACACGTCTATGTTCAAAAACCCTTAACACACGATATTTACGAGGCGCGTCTATTAGGCGAGAAAGCGCGTGAGATGCAAGTTGTCACTCAAATGGGTAACCAAGGTTCTTCAGGTGACGGTGTACGTCAAATGATGGAATGGTTCGATGGCGGTGCGATTGGTAAAGTGAAAGAAGTGTATGTTTGGACAAACCGTCCCGTTTGGCCACAAGGAATCGCCTACCCTGCTGCTGGATCTCCAGCGCCAGTAGAGTTAGATTGGGACCTGTGGTTAGGACCAGCAAAATACAGAGAATATAACCCCGCTCTACTTCCATTCAAATGGAGAGGCTGGTGGGATTATGGTACAGGTGCCTTAGGTGATATGGGATGTCACTTACTAGACCCTCCATTTAAAGTATTAGGTATCCGCGATGCGATTGACGTAGAATGTTCCGTAGGATCTGTTTTCCTACAAGACTGGACACCGGAATACATTCCACAAGGATGCCCTCCTAGTTCAATGGTTACATTGCACTACGGTCCATCGAAGAAAAATAATTCACCCGTGAAATTGACTTGGTTTGACGGAGGTCTTCGGGCACCACATCCAGACGGAATTCCATCTTCAGAAATCATAGGGGATCCAGATGGTTCGAACGGGGTTATCTTAATTGGTTCAAAAGGCATCATGACTTGTGGAACGTATGGTATGTATCCGAAGGTATTTAGAAACGGAGCTCGTGTAGATGAGTCTGAACTTCCTAAAGCGAGTATTGCGCGTGTAAAAGGTGGCGACAGCGGTCACAATACACAGTGGGTAGAGGCTTGTAAAGCTGGTTTCGGGAATATGGAAGTAAGTTCTCCATTCGATTATGCGGCACCGTTTACGGAATCCGTATTAATGGGTAACCTAGCGATTCGTTCATACATGTTACGCGAAGGCGAAGGCCGTAATGCGAAATACATCGGTCGCCAAAAACTAGAGTGGGATGCCAAAAACATGCGCATCACAAACTTCGATGCGGCAAACCAATTCGTGAAACGCGAATACCGCAACGGCTGGACACTCTAAGTGACCATTCGATAAATAGACTTGAAAAGACGGGATGCTCTCCCGTCTTTTTTTTATTTTTGTACTATGAATTTTAGCCCATCCACTCTTGCTACTGAAGTCTTCGCACAAGTCGAAGCCTATATCCTTTCTCAAGGCTACACCATTATCGACAAAGACCACAAGCGCCCTTGGGGAGGTTTCTTTGTGTTAGATGAATCACAAGCGGCGAAGTTTGCGGCACAGTATTTTCCACAACTTTCCATGGATGCGATTCAAATCACACAGAAGCTTAGCCCTAAGTTTTTAGTGGTGGCTCCAGAGAAACGTTTGTCTTGGCAATACCATTTCCGCAGAGCGGAGGTCTGGACAGTGAATTCAGGTCCAGTAGGCGTGGTGATCTCGGAAACGGATGAGCAATCTGCTCCTGGCGTTTATCAAGTAGGTGAATTAATTACCTTACCCACCGGAATGCGCCATCGTTTAGTCGGTTTAGACAACTGGGGAGTGGTGACGGAGATTTGGCAACATACTGATGTGGAGCATCCATCAGATGAATCGGACATCGTTCGATTGCAAGATGACTTTGGCCGCTAGACCTTAGGCTCGACCGTTCATCTAAAAATAATACAAGAAAACTTTGTAGTCTACGAAAGTTTCCATAGTTTTGCTATCCGATAAATCAACGGGTTTAGCAAATGAAATCGCGCATTCTAGAAAAAGGAACTGAATTATTCTTCCGCTACGGTGTCAAGACCGTGACGATGGATGCGATTGCGAGCGAATTAGGGATTTCTAAAAAAACGATTTATCAACATTTTCCGGATAAAGATTCCATGGTCTATGAAGTGGTGAAAGCCTTCATTGAACTTGATTCTGCTAAGTGGGATGAGTTAGATCGACTTTACCCGAACGTGGTTGAAAAGATTTTCAAGTCATTTGAGATGATGAAGGATATGTTAACTCAAATGAATCCCCGGCTTCTTTTCGAAATTCAGAAATATTTCCCTAGCGCGCACGGCCTCTTCAAACAACACGGGGAAAAATGCATTCATAAAAACTTAATTGCTGACTTCAAGAAAGGAGCGCAATTCGGGTATTTTAGAAATGATATTGATTTCGAACTACTAGCCCGCTTGCGTATGGCCGAAGTGGATTTAGCCTTCAACCCTGACTTTTATCCAAACAATAAATTATCCCTTTATGAGACCCAGCTAACGCTGATGGATATCTTCATGCGGGGAATTTTGACCGAAAAAGGTTTAACGCTTTATACATCTTACCAAAACAATTTAAAATCATGATCCGCCTAAGAAAAATCTACGTCGGTCTATTTTTAATCACTAGCCTGGTAGCTAATGCACAGACTTACAGCTTAAAGCAAGCCGTAGACTATGCCATCGCGCATCAGGTTCAGGTGAAGAATAGCCAAATTGACTTGCAGAACGCAAGTGCAAAGATCAATGAGATCAAAGCCATGGGATTGCCCCAAGTGAATGGGTCTGTTGCACTCACTAACAACCTAATCTTGCAACGCGTATTTATCCCGGCTAAAATTTTCAACCCTGCCGCTGCGGAAGGAGAGTTAATCGCTGCGAAATTCGGGGTGGATAATTCAGGCTTTGCCAATGTGGGATTAAGCCAATTGGTTTTTGACGGAACCTATTTACTCGGGTTAAAAGCCTCCACAGTTTACAAGGATTTAGCCGTGAAGTCCGTGACACAATCGAAGCAACAAGTGGCGGAGAATGTAACAAAGGCCTATTACGGAATTCTAGTAAACGAAAAACGCCAGGGCCTATTAGCCTTAAATTTGGCTCGTTTAGATACCTTGTTAAAGGAGACTCGCGAGTTAAATAAGCAAGGTTTCGTGGAGAAAATCGATGTGCAACGATTAGATGTACAAGCGAATAATTTACGCACGGAATTAGAGAATATTGAACGCCTTCAAGCATTGAGCTATTCTTTATTAAAGTTCCAAATGGGCTATCCAATGGAAGAGCCGATTCGCTTGAGCGAAAGCTTAGAAAAAGTAGAATTAGCGACGTTTAATACGAATGCGGCTGGGGATTTCAATTATGCGAATCGCATCGAATATTCCATCTTGCAAACACAAGAAAACTTGGCTGAACTAGATTTAAAAAGCATCAAAGCGGGTTATATGCCTCGTTTAGTGTTAAACGCAAACTACGGTTACAATGCTGGGGCCAATGCTTTCAGCGATTTGATGAGCAAACAATGGTTCGATAATGCGGCCATCACGGTGGCCTTGCAAATTCCCATTTTTGATGGGTTTTCGAAGAAATACAAAGCAATCCAATCCGCAAACAACCTGCAAAAGGTGCGCCAGTCTTACAGCTTGTTAAAGTCATCTATCGACTTACAACGTTCACAGGCTAGCATCACCATGAAGAACGCTTTGGAATCCATGAAAGAACAAAAAGCAAACCTAGACCTGGCGAACGAGATTTCTCGCGTGACTCGTGTGAAATACCAACAAGGGGTAGGTTCAAACTTAGAGGTTCTAAATGCGGAAACATCGATCAAAGAATCTCAAGCAAACTACTTTACGGCTTTATACAATGCGTTAATTGCCAAAGTTGAATTAGAAAAAGCAAACGGTACACTATACATAGACTAACAGAAACATGAAAAAAATAGCCCTCCTCCTAAGTGGAATTCTTTTCTTCGCGGCATGCGGATCAAAAGACAAAAAGCAAGAATTAGCGGATTTGAAGTCACAGGAAAAAGAAATCCAGGCAAAAATCGCACAATTAGAGAAAGAAGTAGGTAAGCCTGCAGAGCAAGCAGCGGCGAAAGTGATCGCTGTAGCAGTTAGCCCTGTTACTCCGCAAACTTTCCAACACTTTGTAGAAGCACAAGGAAATGTAGTAGCAGAAAACACTGTATTAGTGAGCCCACAAACAGGGGGTGTGATTTTATCCTTACCCGTGGTGGCAGGACAGTCAGTATCTAAAGGTCAATTGATTGCGACTTTGGACAACAACATTTTAAAAGAGTCCTTAGAAGAAGTACGTCAACAATTGTCATTAGCGAAGACCATTTACACGAAACAAAAAGCGCTTTGGGATCAACAAATCGGTACTGAAGTGCAATACTTAAGCGCGAAGTCAAACATGGAGTCTTTGGAAAAAAGAATCGTGACCTTGAAAGCGCAATTAGGCTTATCTCGTGTAACGGCTCCGATCTCAGGAACGATTGAATTAGTTCGCCAAAAAGCGGGTGAAATGGGAGCGCCTGGTGTACCTATCGTACAAATCGTGAACTTAGGCAACCTAAAAATCGCTGCTAAAATTGCGGATACTTATGTAGGAACCGTGAAACAAGGCGACGAAATCAGCATCAAATTCCCCGATTTAAACAAGGAGTTGAAAGCGCGCATCTCGTTGGTTTCTAAAATGGTAAACCCCTTAACACGTACGTTCGACATCGAAGCACGCATCCCAAATGCAGGCGGGGAGTTAAAGCCGAACTTATTAGCGGTGATTAACATTAACGATACGTCGAAGAAAAATGCGATCGTGATCAGCGAAAACATCATCCAAAAGACCGAAAAAGGCAATTTAGTCTATGTGGCGGTGGAAGAAAATGGTAAGAAAGTAGCCCGCGCTCGTCAAGTAACCATCGGTCTAACCTATAATGGCCAAGCGGAAATCACCGAAGGCCTAAAGGCAGGAGACGCCATTATTACACAAGGATTTCAAGATTTAGTAGATGGCACAGCCATCTCATTCTAAGTAGCAAATGGAAAAAAATAGCAAAAATGAGCAATTGCCAGAAGGCAAAGGCTTGATCTATAACATGGTGGGCTGGTTAGCCCAAAACCGCACGACAGTTTACATCTTCACCTTCATCATTTTTGTGGCGGGGATGGGAATCTATTCGAGCTTACCTAAGGAGCAATTCCCAGATATCGTGGTGCCGCAAATGGTCATCCAAACGGTCTATGCAGGGACTACTCCTTCGGATATCGAAAACACGATCAACAAACCGATCGAAAAACAAATCAAATCGATCACAGGCGTAAAGCGCGTGAAGTCGAACGCCTTACAGGATGTTTCCGTTATCATCGTCGAATTCAACACGGATGTCACTGTCCCCATCGCGAAGCAACGTACACAAGATGCGGTGGATAAAGCCATCGCCGATCTACCTAAGGATTTAACGCGTGAGCCGTCTGTGGCTGAGGTAAACTTCTCTGAATTCCCGATCATGAACATCAACATCGCGGGGGATTATCCCTTGGATAAGTTGAAAAAGTATGCGGAGGATTTACAAGACGAGATCGAGGGAATGCCGGAAATTAACCGCGTTGACATCATCGGTGCACTAAAGAGAGAGATCCAAATCAACCTAGACTTGTACAAAATGCAAAGTTATGGTTTGACTTTCTATGACATACAATCCGCAGTTCAAGGTGAAAACGTGAACATTTCAGGTGGAGATTTAGCCGTGGATGGCGTGCGCCGTTCGCTTCGTGTGACAGGTGAATTCAAGGCCGTGGATCAAATCGCTAACCTCATGATAGGGTCTTCTACCGGAGCACGCGTTCGTTTAAAGGATGTAGCAGAAGTGAAAGACAGCTATGAGGAAAAGCAAGATTTTGCTCGTTTAAACAATAAGTCAGTGATTACCCTAAACGTCATTAAGCGTGGAGGAGCTAACTTAATTGAAGCAGCTGATCGCATCGAAAAGACCATTGAAGAATACAAAGAAACCCGTTTCCCTGCCGGCTTAACGGTCACAACCACGGCGGATCAATCCGAGCGTACGCGTGGCGATTTAGCGGATTTGATTAATACGGTTATCCTAGGCTTCATTTTCGTAGTCATCGTGTTAATGTTCTTCATGGGGGTTAGAGATGCCGTGTTCGTGGGTCTTTCGGTGCCATTATCGGCCTTGATGACCTTCTTATTTATGCCATCACTAGACTTCAGCTTAAATACCATCGTTCTTTTTGGTTTCCTATTAGGCTTGGGTATAGTCGTGGATGACGCGATTGTGGTGATCGAGAATGCACACCGTTTGTTCAATAATTTCAAGAAATTGACCATTACGGAGTCCGTAAAATTAGCCGCTTCAGAAGTATTTGTTCCCGTATTATCAGGAACATTAACGACCATTTCCCCTTTCTTGCCTTTGTTATTCTGGCCAGGAATCGTGGGTGAGTTTATGAAATACTTGCCTATTACGTTAATCATTACGCTTTTTGCTTCGCTATTTGTCGCTTATGTGATGAATCCTGTGTTTGCGATCACGTTTATGAAGCGTCATGAGGAGGAAGTGAATGATGTGAAAAACCCGAAATTCTCGGATATCCGTCGGACCGTATTCATCCTGTTGAGTTTGGCGATTTTCGGTTATGTGATGGGCTTTGGCTTGGGTCACTTTGGCTTTGGTAACTTCTTCGTTCTGTGCATCATTCTATATGTGTTTAACCACTTTGTGATCACACCGAAATGGATCGTGCCATTCCAAGAGACTACCTTGCCTAACTTCAAGACGAATTACCGTAAGTTAATTTCTTGGGTATTAATGGGCAAACGTCCTATTTACGCGACGATTTCTTCCTTTGTATTGTTAATTGTAACGATCATGTTACTGGGTGTGGTGAAACCTAAGGTGGTTTTCTTCCCATCAGGTGATCCAGATTATATCTACATTTATGCCAAAAACCCCATCGGTACAGATGCCGTTGTAACGGATTCCGTGACCAAGGTAATCGAAAATCGTGTTTTTGCTTTCTTAAACAAGGGGGGCTACAACAAAATTGTCAATTCAGTGATTTCTAACGTAGGTAAAAACGCTGGAGATCCGATGCAGCCAGACCGTGGGGCAACGCCACACAAGAGTAAGGTGACGATCGCATTCGAGAAATTGCAATTGCGTGAAGGCATAAAAACGAGTGAAGTATTAAGTAAGATTCAGGCTGATTTTGCCAAAAATCCGCTAGCAGGAGTCGAATTAGCCATCGAACGCGAGAACAATGGACCGCCTACGGGTAAGCCTATCTCGATCGAAATCGCAGGAGATGACTTCAGCATTTTACAAGACTTAGAAAAGAAAGTACGTGCGGAGATTACGAAAGCTGGAATTCAAGGAATCCAAGAGCTTAAATCTGATTTAGTCACGAACAAGCCGGAAATCATCATCGATGTAGACCGGGAGAAAGCGTCCCGCGAAGGCATTTCATCTGCACAGGTGGCGATGGCCGTGCGTACCGGATTGTTTGGGGCTGAGATTTCGAAATTCCGTGATACGAAGGATGAATATCCCATTCAATTGCGTTTGAAAGGAGATTCTCGCAACCAAATCGAGAAGTTATTGCAAATGAATGTGACTTACCGAGACATGAATATGGGTGGTGCTTTGCGTCAAGTACCTTTGAACTCGATCGCCGATATTCGCTACGCCACTTCCTTCAGCCAAATCAACCGCAAAAACCAAGAACGTGTCGTAACCCTAGGTTCAGATGTGATTCAAGGCTATAACGCAAATGAAATTGTAGGTGAACTAACGACCTTATTCGAAGGAATCGATGTCCCACAGGGTTACACGATTCGCATGGGTGGTGAACAAGAAGACCAAAAAGAGTCCGGTGCCTTCTTAGGCATAGCTTTCTTAGCGGCATTAATCTTAATCTACTTAATCCTAGCGACGCAGTTTAATTCTGCCGTGAAACCATTGATCATTTTCGCGACGATCTTGCTATCATTAATAGGCGTGTTATTAGGCTTCATGGCCTTTGGAATGACCTTCTCCGTGATTATGTCTGGTGTAGGTATCATCGCCCTAGCAGGTATCGTAGTAAAGAATGGTATCCTTTTAATCGAATTCATCGAGGAGCTTCGTTTCCAACGTGGCTATGACTTGAAGGAGGCGATCATCGAAGGGGGTGGCATTCGTTTAACACCAGTATTGTTAACGGCTTCGGCGGCGGTATTAGGTTTAATTCCTTTGGCATTAGGCTTAAGCATCGACTTCGTAGGCATGTTTACCGAATTAAATCCACATATTTTCATCGGGTCTGATTCCGCCGTATTCTGGGGAATCTTAGCCTGGACGATCATCTTCGGATTAACGTTCTCGACCATTTTAACGCTCGTTATCGTTCCGTGTATGTACTACATCTCAGAGCGCATTAAGCAAAAATGGTTCACCAAGTCAGTGTAGTGTAATACCTATTGGGTTCAAGAATGCAAAAACCCCTGGGCGAAGGTCTAGGGGTTTTTTGTTTTAATTGGTGTTGCATCCTTCGGACTCCGGACTCCCTCCCTTCGGACTAGTGACTCCTTACCCCCACAGCCCATTTGCATTTCCATCCGCCATTCCCTAATTTACCTCTTCAAAATCAACAACATGAAGAAATTACTCCTACTCCTTTGTTTGCCCCTGTTTGCTCAGGCGCAAGATCGTCCCTATGGTAAAGTTTGGGCGACTCGTTCACAGGCTATTGCCCAAAACGGGATGGCTGCTACCTCACATCCTTTGTCTACCCAGGCCGCACTGGATGTGCTGAAAGCGGGTGGAAATGCGATCGACGCGGCGATTGCGGCGAATGCGATGGAAGGCGTGGTAGAGCCTCACGTGAATGGAATAGGAGGGGATTTGTTTGCGATTGTTTGGGATGCGAAAACGAAGAAATTATATGGGTTAAATGCGTCGGGGAGATCACCCAAATCCTTGACTTTGGCAGAGTTTAAAAAACGCGGTCTGACGCATATTCCGTCGCTAGGTCCATTGCCAGTCAGCGTGCCGGGTTGTGTGGATGGCTGGTTTGAATTGCACAAGAAATTCGGGTCGATGCCGATGAATAAGGTATTAGAAAAGGCGGTTTCTTACGCAAGAAATGGGTTTCCGGTGCACGGTGAATTTGCTTCCGCCTTAGCGCGCGTTCCGGCGAATTATGGGAAGTTCCCGAATGTGGCGAACCACTATTATCCGAATGGAAAGCCACCGGTGGAGGGCGATATTTTCAAGAACCCGAACTTAGCGAATACCTTAGAAAAATTAGGAAAAGAGGGGCGTGATGCCTTTTATAAGGGCGATATGGCGCGGACGATGGACGCGTTTATGAAGAAGAATGGCGGGTTTTTGAGCTACGAGGATTTAGCGTCGCACACGTCTACGTGGGTGGAGCCGGTATCGGTAAATTACCGTGGCTATGATGTGTGGGAATTGCCGCCGAATAGCCAGGGAATCGCAGCTTTACAGATGTTAACGATTTTAGAGGGTTATGATTTTTCCAAAATAAAATTAGGTTCTGCAGAACACATCCACTTGTTTACCGAGGCCAAAAAACTAGCGTTTGAAGACCGCGCAAAATACTATGCGGATCCTGAGTTTGCCAAAATTCCGGTAGCGGAATTAATCTCAGAAGAGTACGGCGCGAAGCGCCGGGCCTTGATCAATCCGAATCGCGCGGGTCGCCATTACGAGGCGGGAAATCCGGCCTTGAAAGAGGGTGACACCATCTACTTGACCGTGGCTGATAAGGACGGCAATATGGTGTCCTTAATTCAAAGTAATTACCGAGGGTTTGGTTCAGGCATGATGCCGGATGGTTTAGGCTTTATGTTCCAAGATCGCGGCGAATTATACAACTTGAAAGAAGGCGAGAACAATACCTATGCGCCAGGAAAAAGACCATTTCAAACCATCATCCCAGCCTTCATGACCAAGGATGGCCAGCCAATAATGAGCTTTGGCGTCATGGGTGGTGCGTTCCAACCGATGGGTCACGTACAAATCGTGATGAACGTGGTGGACTTTGGCCTAAACATTCAAGAAGCAGGCGATTATCCACGTATTAATCATGAGGGTTCTTCCGAACCGACGGGCGAAACGATGGAAACGACCGGTGGAATGATTACGCTAGAACACGGTTATCCTTACGAGGTCATTCGCGAATTATTGCAAAAAGGGCATCAGGTGGGCTACATGAACGGGATTTATGGTGGGTACCAATGTATCCAATATGATCCGGTTCGCAAGGTCTATTTTGGGGCAACTGAATCGAGAAAAGACGGACAAGCCACGGGGTATTAAGGATGTTTGCCAGCCTCATTTTCACGGGCCAGCAATGGCTAGAGAACAAAGAAATCTCCGTAACAAATGGCCGTATTTCGGCCATATCGGACGGCACAGGTGCGGCGTCTGAAAACTTCCTCGTTCCCGGATTTATCGATCTACAAATCTATGGGGGCGGTGGTATCCTGTTTTCAAATCACCAAACGACGGAAGCCATTCAAGCGACCTTTGATGAACACCATAAAACGGGAACGGTTGCGTTTCAAATTACCCTAAATTGCTCGCCAGCGGAGTCGATGTGGAAGGCTATCGATGCGTATAAATCCTATACCGGTTCTGGTCTGGTGGGATTGCATTTAGAAGGGCCCTTCTTTAATCCGATTAGACGCGGGGCGCATCAAGAGGCCTACATTCAAAAACCCTCGTTGGCTTTTTTAGAAGAGCTTATCGAACGGACGAAAGGCATTCCAACGTACTTAACTATTGCCCCCGAAATGTTTAGTACTGAGGAGCTTTCTTTGTTAGTGGGCAGTCCTATAATGTGCTCGCTAGGACATAGCGACGCCACTTTTGAGCAAGCGATGAATGCCATAGAAAAAGGCGTTTCCCGCATCACGCACCTGTTCAATGCAATGTCACAATGGCAATCGCGTGCGCTGGGATTAGTGGGCGCTAGCTTCCATTCCAATGCCTGGACCAGCATCATTGCGGATGGTTTGCATTGTGATTTCAAATCATTGGAACTTGCCTATCGCTTGAAAAAAGGTCGTCTATTTTTGATTACGGATGCGGTGACGAATGATAGCTCTGGACCCTATTCTTTTTTGGCCAAAGAGGGTCGATTCACGAACGAGGCCGGAGTTCTTTCTGGATCCTCATTAACGATGATGGAGGCCATCCGAAACTGTGTTCAACAAGCTTCGATTCCCTTGGAAGAGGCCATTCGAATGGCGACGGTTTATCCGGCAGAAGTGGCGAATTTAAGCGATTTAGGCAGTATTGAAGTGGGAAAAAGGGCTTGCTTTGTGGAACTGAATCCAGCGCTGGACGTGGTGCAGGTTTGGTACGATGGAAAAGCCTTGCTAAATTAGGCTATGATTTCTTTTCCCTCTAAGCAGCCGCACGTTCAGACGACTATATTTACTAAAATGTCCGCCCTCGCCCTCGAGCACGGCGCATTAAACCTTTCCCAGGGTTTTCCGGGTTTTGATTGTGCCCCCGCTTTGCAAGAATTGTTACAGCATTATGCCAAAGGCCATAACCAATATGCCCCCATGGCCGGTGTTCCCGCTTTACGTCAATCGCTAGCGGCAAAAACAGCTGCTTTTTATAACATCCCTGTCGATGCAGACTCAGAAGTGACGATTGTTTCAGGTGCTACGGAGGCCCTTTTTGCGGCCATTCATTGCTGTGTTTCACCGGGGGACGAGGTCATTATGTTCGACCCAAGTTATGATGCTTATGACCCCATCGTTCGTTTAGCGGGGGGAATTCCCATCCATATTCCCTTAAAAGCTTCGAATAATTTTGCGATTGATTGGGCTTCCTTAGCAGCGAAAATTACGCCTAGAACGAGAGCAATTATGGTAAACAGTCCGCACAATCCGACCGGCGCTGTGTGGTCCATGGCGGATTTAGATGCCTTTGCGGAAGTGGTCAAAGGGACGAATATCCTGATCGTTTCTGATGAAGTATACGAGCATATCGTTTTCGATGGTTCAAAGCATGCCAGCGTTTTATTGCACCCAGAACTGCGCAAACGCAGTTTTGTATGTGGCTCTTTTGGCAAAACCTACCACATCACAGGCTGGAAAATAGGTTATTGTATCGCTCCGGCATTTTTGACCGCAGAGTTCAGAAAACTACATCAATGGGTTACTTTCTCGAGTGCAACGCCTTTGCAATATGCCTTAGCGGATTACCTAAAGGAACCCGCTCACTATCTAGGTTTAGCTGATTTTTACCAAAAAAAGCGCGACCTATTCGCCTCCCAATTCGCAGGTAGTAAATGGAAAATACTACCAAGCGCTGGAAGTTTCTTCCAATGCCTCGATTACTCCGCCATCTCAGCAGAAAAGGATGTGGATTTAGCCGATCGCCTAACACGTGAAATCAAAGTGGCCTCCATTCCCGTTTCCGTTTTCTACGAAACCGATCCTGGCGATAAAATTTTGCGCTTCTGTTTTGCGAAAGAAGATGAGGTACTCGTGGAAGCAGCGAAACGCTTAATTCAAATACTTTAACGCAATCTCTTCCCCAATCTGCTCTAAAATCTCAGCGGCACGTGAAAGAGAGTCTACCGAATCTGATGCACGCGATTCGATGGTAAACACGTCATTTTCGTCTAAAAAAAGTGGGAAATTTGCCGATCCTTCAAAGGCGCCAGAAACCAAAATAGTTTGCTTAAAGACTTTATCGCAGCGTTTTACGACTTCAGAAACGACTTTGCCCCCCCAGGTAGAGGAATCAATTTTGCCTTCGCCAGTGATAATGAAATCTGCTTTTAAAAGGGTACGGTTAAAGTGTACTTTGTCCATTATCCAGCTAGAACCAGCCACGATACGCGCGTTTAGGAAATAACGAGCGCCTGCACCTAGTCCGCCCGCAGCTCCAGCACCAGGTTCTGAAGCGATGGATCCGAAAAAAGAAGCGATATTATTTAGACCTTTATCTAATTGTTTAATTGCTAAAGGGGAGGCTCCTTTCTGAGCAGCGAAAACATAAGCCGCTCCTACGCTTCCGGCGAGTGGATTGCTTACGTCTGTTAGGACGGTGAAAGAACAAGAGGCTGGTTTAGCAGCCGATATGGAAGCAATGCGAATCATGTTTTCGCCTACTGGATCCAGAGTAGCTCCTTCTCCATCTAAAAATGTCCACCCTAATGCGGCAGCCATTCCAATTCCCGCATCATTCGTGGCTGATCCCCCGATGGTAAGAATGATGTGTGTGGCGCCGCGTTTTAACGCATCCGCAATCAGCATTCCCGTTCCAAAAGTCGAGGTTTTGAGCGGATTCCGCTCCTTTACGGACAGTAAAGCAAGACCAGAGGCGCGGGCCATTTCGATGTAAGCCGTTTTTTGATCCGCTAACCATACATATTCTGACTGAATGGGACGCATCAACGGGTCAAAGGTGTCCGCTGAAATCCACGTTCCGCCGTGCAATTGTTGAATTACTTCCAAGGTTCCTTCCCCGCCATCAGCGAGGGGGAGGGAGGTGAAAACGGTTTTAGGACGACGTTTCTTAATCCCTTTTTCAAGCGCTACGCACACTTGCGAGGCAGAAAGAGAGCCTTTAAACTTATCAGGAGAGATTAAAACGTGCACAGCGATGGATTTATGCCGCAATTTAGCCACAATTCCTTAAATTTAAGGTATGAGAATACTGACAGCCTTCGCCCTCTTATTTTTGATATCTGCTTCTTGTACGAATCAACCGGATTTGACCGGTTTTGATGTAGAAAGCTTTAAAAAGGACCGCGGGAGTTGTGGCGGGACAAGAGAAAAGCAGATCGACTGGTTGAAAACGCATAAAATGACGTGGAAGGGAGTTAGCTCGAATGATTTGGAGGACATCCTTGGAAAGCCGGATATTCAACAATTAGCGGACCGAAACCAGGAATATTACGTGTATTTTTTGGAAAAAGGACCTCATTGTGATAACATTACAAATCCTTCTCAAGCGCGCACGATGGCTTTTCGCTTCAGCGCGATGGGATTAACGACTGAAATTACCTTTCAGCAAGGTCTGCCTTGATTAAAAAAAACCTATGAAAAAAATTCTATTCCTATTCTTTATGAGCATTACTATGTCCCAGGCCCAAAAAGCGCCAGCGCTCGATTTCTTCTGTGAACTGAAAGTAAAACTGGATCCAGCGTTAATCGTGGGCGAAACTCCTCACGGTACGCGCCGCATCATTCCCATTATAGGCGGAACAGTGGAAGGCCCTAAAATCAAGGGAGAAATCTTGAATGGCGGTGCAGATTGGCAAATTTTGCGAGCGGATGGAGTAACTGAATTAGAAGCACATTACCAATTTAGAACGGATGATGGCACGTTAATCTATGTGAAAAATACCGGCATTAGAGCGGCAACCCCAGAAATTGCGGCACGTTTAGCCAGAGGCGAAAAGGTAGATGCGAATGAATATTACTTCCGAGCGATGCCTAAATTCGATGCGCCTAAAGGCAAATACGATTGGGTGAATAACAGTCTATTTGTTTGTACAGGAGAACGCTTACCGGATTATGTGTTAATTCGAGTTTGGAAAGTAATGTAATACCGATGAGAGCGATACAGGTATTGATTATTTTGATCTGTTTTCTATGCAACATGCTCGATGGCATGGATGTGTTGATTATTTCCTACACGGCACCGGCGATTGCGAAGGCCTGGAGCATTTCCCCAGCGAATTTAGGGATTGTGTTTAGTTCTGGTCTTGTTGGAATGACGGTGGGAGCGATATTTTTAGCTCCGCTTGCGGATCGTTTTGGGCGGAAGCCGTTGATGATTCTGGCGGCGTTGATTATGGGAACCTGCATTTATTTGACGTCTTACGCGACCGATGTAAACATTTTAATGATTTACCGCTTTATTAGTGGGCTGGGAATAGGGACGATGATGGCGAGCACGGCGGCGATTACGGCGGAATATGCTCCGGCATCTACACGCGATTTTTGGGTGAGCACGGTGGTAGCTGGGTATCCAGTGGGTGCTGTGCTGACGGGCATTTCTTCTGCGAAAATCATCGCGGAAAATGGATGGGAGCACCTATTTGAGTTAGCGGGTTTAGCTACTTTTTTAGTGATCCCTATCTTGTTTTTCTTCCTGAAAGAATCCGATGAATTTAAGGCCAAAGCCAAGCCAGAAGATGCCAAAATAAGTGCCCTATTTACAACCGAATTTAAGTGGAGTACTTGGCAACTTTGGAGCGCCTTGTTCCTCTCTTTTACGACCCTCTATTTCTTGATGAACTGGATTCCGAAATTAGCCTCTAATGCCGGCCTATCGATGGAATTAGCCATCTATTCAGGAACCATCTTTAATCTGGGGGCCATTGTAGGTATCCCGGTGCAAGGTTATTTTTCGACCCGTTTTGGGTTGAAAAAATCGATCGGAATTCTGTTATTAATTACCGCTGTTTTATTGGGCATTTTTGGACAATTTTCTGGTTCTAATTTAATCTTAGTGGTGTTGTTTTTCCTTGGTTTTGGGGTGCAGGGTAGCTTCGTAGGTTTGTATGCCGTAGCAGCGAGGATGTATCCTACGGCGATTCGCTCGACCGGCATTGGTTGGGCAATCGGAATGGGTCGTTTAGGAGGAATTTTAGGCCCCATTTTAGGAGGCGTTTTAGTGGGGCTAGGTTTGGACATGGCAGAAAGCTTTTTGTTCTTCGCCTTACCTTCCTTAATTGCTGGTATTATTACGCTAAAAATTAGTTCCCAAACCATTTCCTAATGCGCAAACACAATTTCTTTCCCGGACCTGCCACCCTTCCCTTTGAGGTTATTCAAGAGGCAGCGGCTGGTCTTTTAGACTATCATGGGATGGGCGTTTCTATCGCGGAAATCAGCCACCGATCTCCTATTTTCACGGATTTATTAGACGAGGCGAATGCGCTCGTGAAAAAATTATATGGTCTTTCGGATGATTGGGCGGTGCTTTGGCTACCGGGAGGTGCTTCAAGTCAGCTGACGGTTGCCCCCATGAATCTGACGGAACCTAGTGACAAGATAGCCTTTGTGGACACGGGTTTTTGGGCGGGACGCGCAATCGAGGCGGCTGCGAATGAGGCGAATGCCTTCTTTTTAGCTTCTTCCAAAGACACGAACTACGACCGAATCCCTAAAATCACGGACGTTCAAGGCGCACGTTATTTGCACGTGGTTTCTAACGAAACCATCGACGGAACACAATACCATGAGTTCCCAGAAGTGGACGTGCCCTTAGTGGCAGATATGACATCTGATTTCTTGTCGAGACCTTTGCCGATGGAGAAGTTTGGGGTGATTTTCGCTTCAGCCCAGAAGAATTTTGGCATGGCAGGAATCACCTGCGTACTAGTGAACAAGGCCGTTTTACCAGAAAAAAACAGCCGAAAGGTCCCTACCATTTTTGATTACCACACGCATATCGCAGAAAATTCACTTTACCACACCATCCCGACTTATCCGGTTTATGTGGCCTTATTAATGCTGCGCTACATAGATAAACAGGGTGGACTAGCTGAAATGCAGCGATTAAGTCAGGAAAAATCAGCCTTGATTTACACTGAAATTGATCGTAACCCCCTACTTCAAGGCATCGTGGCTACGGAAGATCGCTCAGTGATGAACGCGTGTTTTAAAAGTCAATCGATGGAAATGGATCAGAAAATTAATCTCTTTTTAGAACAAAATGACATCGTGGGAATTAAAGGTTTCCCTACCAAAGGAGGTTTTAGAGCCTCCATCTACAACGGACAACCGCTAGCCAGCGTGGCTCATTTAGTGGATTTATTACAAAATTTGCCCCTATGAAAATACTGATTGCCGGAGGTGGAATTGGAGGTTTAGTGACGGCGATGCGCTTGCATCAAGCCGGGTTTAAGGTGAAAGTTTTTGAATCGGTCGAAGAGGTAAAACCACTTGGAGTGGGAATCAATTTACTCCCACATGCCGTGCGTGTGTTAACGAATATTGGGTTATTATCCAAAGTCTCAGCCATCGCCGTGGAGACAAAAGAATTAATCTATGCAAACCGTTTTGGGCAGTTTTTTTGGTCTGAACCGAGGGGAAAGTTCGCGGGATACCGCTGGCCTCAATTCTCGATTCACCGAGGAAAATTCCAAGTTTTGCTTTGGGAAGAAACCCTGAAAACAATCGGGGCGGAAAACCTAAAAACAAATTGCCATTTAGCTTCTTTTGAAGAAAAAGGAGACAAAATCACCGCGACGTTTATCAACAAGGAAACGGGTGCGGTGGTGACACAAGAAGAGGGGGACCTCTTGATAGGGGCTGACGGGATCAATTCTGTTTTACGTCAAAAATTATACCCGAATGAAGGAGGAGTCGTCTTTTCTGGCAATATCCT
>DLPD01000027.1:0-2277 GCA_002479785.1 Cytophagaceae bacterium UBA7467 | reverse complement strand
ATGAAGCAGAAAATGGTGATTTATCCCATAGGCGAACCCGACGTAGAGGGAAATCAAATCATCAACTGGGTAGCCAATGTGCGTGAACCAGAAGGGGCGAATATCACCGTTCGCGATTGGAATCGCAAAGTGGATAAAGGGCCTCTATTAGCACTATACAAAGACTGGAAATTTGACTGGATCGATGTGCCAGAAATGATTGAAAAGACCGACGGAGGCATCTTCGAATTTCCGATGTCTGACCGGAATCCATTGGACAAATGGTCCTTTGGACGCGTCACTTTATTAGGCGATGCGGCACATCCGATGTACCCAATTGGGTCGAATGGAGCATCGCAGGCCATTTTAGATGCGGATGCTTTGGCATTAGCCTTATTAGCGGAAAAAGATGTCATTCAAGCACTCGTTAATTACGATAAAGAACGCGTACCAGCCACGGCAAAAGTAGTCTTGCAAAACCGCCAAAAAGGTCCTGATTATATTATGGATCTAATGGAAGATCGTTTTCCTAGGGGTTTTAGCGAAGATGAAATTCCGCACGAAGAACTAGCACAAATTATGAATCAATATAAACTAGTGGCGGGCTTTGACATCCAGAGCCTGAACGCAAAACCTTAACACGATGAAAAGACGTCAATTTATTGCCTCTGCTGGCTTATTAGCGAGCACTGGAACCGTAGCCAAAGCTGCAGCTAAAAAACCCTTGTTACACCATGTGTTTTTTTGGCTGAATAATCCAAATTCTGAAGAGGACAAGCAGCAATTAATCAAAGGCTTGAAAGCTTTGAAAGGCATTCCTACGATCAAGGAAATACACATTGGAACCTTAGCTTCCACGGAAAAACGCGAGGTAGTGGATACGAGCTGGGATGTGTCAGAATTGATGTTCTTCGACGATGAAGCCGGCCAAAAAGTGTACCAAGATCACCCTATACACGTCGATTTCGTGAAAAATTATGCACACTTGTGGAAGAAAGTGATTGTATATGATTCGGTGGATGCATAGATGAAAGTACACATTCTAAATGGGGATTGCCTGCAATCTATTTTGCAGGCTGAAAACGCAATTATTATGCGAGAAATGCTGATAGAGGGACCGCTAAAAGCGGCGTCCTTTGAGGCATTTTATCGCCAAAGAGCCCGGTATTTAGAAAAAACCTTGGCCGTTTCGACGGATGAGTATGTCAAAAAAACAGTGACCGAATTCGAAAAAATGCAGCAAATTCCTGACCATTCCGAGGTCCATTTGTGGTTCGACTATGACCTATTTTGTTTTGTAAATTTGCTGTACGTCATTCAATTAATCAGTCAAAATAAAACGCTAAAACTCTTTCTCGTTCGGCCATTACGCGATCCAAAGTTTCGGATTTGGCGCGGATTTGATGGGCATAGACAGGCTGATCTTCGAAAGGCTCTATCCATGCGAAAAAAGATTGGATCAGGGGATTTACACTTACTGAAATCGCTTTGGAATCGTTTGGGCAAAAAGATCGAACTCCCTGATCACGTATTAGTCCCCTTTTTGTCAAAACACCTAAATGATTACTGTAGTTGGCAAAATTCATCGGAGGTGAAAGCCCGTTGGGGCTTAACGGGGGAGCAAGCAGCCAGGATTAAAAAATAGAATTTGTTCCCAAATCCGTAAATGGAACAAATGTATTTTTTGAGTTTTCTGAGGTAGGAATTATTTACACTTTCTTTGGCAAAAACTATTCACCCTTTAAACAACCAAAGAAATGAAAAAAATCATTCTATTATTCGCACTAGCGGGAAGCATTTTCGCTTGTACTAAAAAAGAAGAAAGTACTGCAGACTCAGCAAAAGTACCTGGTCAAAACGGAATCACTATTGACAGCTCTGCTAACACAGATCTATATAAAAAATCCATTAAAGCGATTGAATCCGGAGACACTGTTGCTTACCGATCAACGTACGCCCCTGATGTTGTTTTTCATGACAATATAGATTCAATGACTCTGGACGCTAACATGGCTATGTTCAAAGCATTTGCGGACAGAGGTATTAAAGTGAAAATAGAATTGGGTCCCGTTTGGGAGAGTCAATACGATAAACCGAACGAAAAAGGAATCACAAACTACGTTAGTGGCTACATGACTCTTATCCTTACAAGAGGTGATAAGACCGCTAAAACATTCATCCATACGGTAGATGCAATCAAAGATGGCAAATTAGTAGAAGAATGGTCACTTTACGATAGAGCAGCAATGGTTGAAATTATGAAATAAATAAAAAAGCGCAGCGTCCTGCGGACGCTGC
>DLPD01000018.1:201089-209634 GCA_002479785.1 Cytophagaceae bacterium UBA7467 | reverse complement strand
CGGACTACCTCCCTCCGGACTACTGCCCACTGATTATCTACTTTATGCTTTATGCTTTGTGCTTTATTATTTACATTTGCTACATGACAATTCTCTACATCATTCTAGCCCTAGTAGCCGGTGCAGGTGCTACCTATCTCCTATTTCAAGGTAAAATGGCCTTATTACAAAGTCAATTAGCCCAAGCTGGTCAAGATCAAACTAAATTGGCTTCATTGGAGGCTGAAAATCGGGCACTATTTGGAAAATTATCCCAATTAGAAGGTCAGAATGAGACCTTAAAGATGACCGTGGAAAATCAGAAATCTGATGAGGAAAAGCTCCGTAAAATGTTGGTAGATATCAGCAATGAATCTGTTCTAAGACAGGGTAAGATGCTTAGCGAACAACAGCAAGTTAAGTTAAACGATGTTTTAAACCCGTTGAAAGAGAAATTGCGCGAGTTTGAGGAAAAGGTTAATCTAGGTCAAAAAAATAGCCTAGAACAAAGTACGGTGCTTATGGAGCAGATTAAAAACTTAACAAGCCTTAATCAAACCGTAACACAGAAAACAGAAGATCTGACCAACGCACTAAAAGGGTCCAATAAGTCACAGGGGAACTGGGGGGAAATGATTTTGGAGCGCGTATTAGAAAGTTCTGGTTTGAAAAATGGGATGGAATACCAAACTCAATTTGTGACTAAAAACCAGGATCATGATACGATTAAACCAGATGCCGTTATCTTCTTACCGGACAATAAAAACTTGATTATTGATAGTAAAGTTTCACTGGTGGCTTACGAGCGATATACAAGTGCAGAGGACGGGACAGTTGAAAAAGATTTGGCACTAAAAGCACATATTGAATCACTAAAAACGCATATTAAGGAGCTTTCTTCTAAAGATTATCACACAGCCTTAGATTTAACCAGTCCTGATTTTACCTTGTTATTTATCCCCATTGAATCTGGATTTGTAGCGACCATTAGTCAAGATACTAGCTTATTCAACTATGCGTGGGATCGAAAAATTGTATTAGTCTCCCCTTCTACCCTATTGGCCACATTGCGGACAATTGCTTCCGTTTGGAAGACAGAATACCAAACTAGAAATGCCATTGAAATTGCGCGTCAGGCTGGCGATTTATATGATAAATTTGTCGGTTTCACGAAGGACATGGAAGATGTCGGGAAACACATCAAAAGAGCCGAAGATGCCCATAGCGACGCAATAAACAAATTAAGTACAGGAAAAGGTAACTTGATTAATAGAGCCCAAAATCTGCATAAATTGGGCATTAAATCGACGAAAAAGCTGAATCAGGGATTGGTTCAAGAGGATGAACCGGAGATAGAGGAAGAATAAATGTAGAGTAAAGAGTAAAGATTATAAAGTAGAGAGTAGAGAGTAGAGAGTAGAGAGAAAAAATCTTTAATCTTTAATCTCTACTCTATAATCTCAACTCTATTTAGCAACCACCTTTATTAGGTACTCGCTTGTAAATCAATTTATTATCCCTTTCAAGATAGTCGCCTGAAACGATGGCATAGGCATATTTAGGTGCTTTAGTAACACCGCGGCTTTTGATAACAATTTTATCATTTACCTGTAGACTTTTCAATTGCTGCATTTCGGATTTAGAAACTGGGCCCATCGAAAGGATATACTCTTCTCCTTCAATATTGACCATTACTCCAAAACCCAACCTAGCACCTTGAGGAAGAGAAAGAGAAGTTACTACTCCCTCCATAGTGGCATTATTGCGAATAAACTTATTTATTTTAACAGCCCCTGCGTGCACCTTTTTACCAACAGGTGATGCCTCCCACTTTTTAAATTGAATGCCATCTGGGCTTGCTTCCCATTTCTTCAAGGCAGCTTTACGCTCTGCAATTATTAGAGACCTGCTTGGTGATTTTGATATTGGTTCGTCTTTTGATCCAAAATTAGCGAATAACAAGCCACTTGCTAGTGCAATCGGCAAAATCAAGGAATTGGGGTTTATTTTCATGATTTTAAATTTTTGAATCAATTGCAATAAGTGAATAAAAGGTTGCACCACTGACCACCGTCGGCTGACCACTGCTGTCTGTATTATGCTTTCTTCAAAAACTCCGTACGTAAAACCATCATCGATTTCTCTACTTTGCCTTCAATCTCATCAGCATCGTCCGTTAAACGAATGTTTTTAACCATCGTACCCCGTTTGATCACACTAGATGATCCGCGAACCTTTAAATCTTTAATTACAGTAACCGAATCGCCATCTTTCAAAACAGCACCATTGCTATCGCGTACGATTAATTCTTCATTCTCATCCATTGTTTTATTGTTTTTTGGTTAATTAATGAAAAGCTAGCTTATTTAGTCCAGCCATTTTTGTTATTTCTAAATCCTAAAAGGCGCTGAGCCAAATCAGGACGCTTTAATTGTGTCAAACGATTCCGAATCCAATCTTTGTACTCTGGCTTATACCAAAAGAAGTACTTGTTTTGATTTTGCTTTTCTTCCCTAGTTTTGGCCGTTTTTACAGGTTGCAAGGTATAAGGATGAACACCAGAATAATAAATTACCTCTGCCACTGTCATAGGTGTAGGTGTAAAATCCTGAACCTGCTCTAAGTGAAAACCCAAATCCTTTGTTTCCGCGGCTAGGTTAGCCATATCTTCTTCCTCACAACCGGGGTGAGAAGAAATGAAATAGGGAATGAGGGGTTGTTTTAGCCCAAATTTGGCAGAAATTTCATCATATTTCTTCTTAAATGCATGGAAATACTTGAATGATGGCTTCCGCATAATACGCAATGTTGCATCTGACGTATGTTCAGGAGCCACTTTTAAACGACCTGAAACGTGGCGCGTAATCAATTGCTCCATGTATTCGTCGTGGTTACCATCCTGGTTGTTCTTATTAAAGTCATCTACCAAAAGATCATAACGAACCCCAGATCCTACAAAGGCCTTTTTAATGGCAGGATGCTTATCTACTTTTCGGTAAATTTCCGTCAAAGGTTTGTGTGAAGTATCTAAGTTATTACAAATAACTGGGTGGATACATGAAGGGCTGACACAACGAGCACAAATCTCCTCGTCCTTTCCCTTCATTCTGTACATGTTCGCAGACGGACCTCCTAAGTCAGAAATATAGCCTTTGAAATCTGGTGCTTTGGTAATTTGCTCGACCTCCTTCATGATCGATTTCTCACTTCTAGAGGCAATAAACTTGCCTTGGTGGGCTGAGATCGTACAGAAACTACATCCGCCAAAACATCCGCGGTGCATATTGACCGAGAATTTAATCATCTCAAAAGCAGGAATAGGTCCACGCTTTCTGTATTTCGGATGTGGCAAACGCGTGTATGGAAGATCAAATGATTTATCCATTTCAACCTCCTCCATCGTTTTAAAAGGAGGATTAATGACTAATACATCCTCTCCTACTTTTTGAATGATTCGGTTAGCTTGCCATTTATTAGATTCAACTTCTACAATCTTAAAGTTAGCGGCATATTTAATTTTGTCCTCTAAACAATCTTCGTGACTCGCTAACTCAACTGTTTCCCAATCACAGGCTGGAGCCGTTTTATGCAAGAATGCAACTTGATTGATATGTGTCAAATCACCCAATTTATTCCCTTCTTTCACCCCACGAATAATCTCACGCAAAGGTTGTTCTCCCATTCCATATACCAACATATCGGCACCAGAATCAACTAAAATAGAAGGGAATAACTTATCCGCCCAGTAGTCATAATGCGTTACTCGACGAAGAGAGGCCTCGATGCCACCGATTAATACGGGTACATCAGGGTAAATTTCTTTTAAAATCTTCGTGTATACGGTGGTAGCATAATCTGGTCTAAAACCTGCTTCTCCACCTGGAGTATAGGAATCATTCGAACGTAAACGTTTGTTAGCGGTGTAGTGATTCACCATCGAATCCATACATCCAGCTGTTACCCCAAAGAAATATTTAGGCTTACCTAATTTCTTAAAATCACGTAAATCATCTTTCCAGTTTGGCTGTGCGACGATTCCCACCTTCAAACCTTCACTTTCCATGATTCTACCGATAACCGCCGTACCAAATGCCGGGTGATCCACATAGGCATCACCTGAAATTAAAATCACGTCCAGTTCCTCCCAGCCACGTTTTTCTACCTCTTTCTTGGTTAGGGGCAGCCAGTCAGTTATCGGTCTTTCTTCCATAATGTAAAATTAGGGGAATTTAGGGGCTTAACCTATTGAATATCCTGCCAAAAATCAGGAATGAATTGACATTTTTTTAGTAAATTCGTTCATAGTGATGAATTAAACCTATTTCAAAATTGAATACCGCCGAACTTCTAAATCAGTCCATTCAGTCATTGGCTAGTTCAACTGAATTAGCTTGGTTAGAGGATAAATTGAAAGCTGATTCTAAAGGCTTGTCTTTGGCCTTTGTAATAGCTCCAAGACAGATAGCTAAAACCCCGGTTGGTATTATCCCAGGTTGGAATTGGCACAATAGCACGCTTGATCAGCTTGTACGGGTATATTTACTCATTCATTTAGCAGAAAAAGAAGACGGAAAATCCCGAATCGAAACGTTGTTTGATACGGCGGAAATGAATGAATTAGTTGCACTTTACCGCGCCTTGCCCGTTTTACCTACGCCGGAAATATGGTTACATCGGGCTACTGATGCGGTTAGGTCTAATATGGGGCCAGTTTTTGATGCCATTGCCTTTGGCAATCCTTATCCTAAAGCCTATTTTTCGGAATTAGCCTGGAACCAATTAGTCTTAAAATGTATTTTCAATGATAAACCTATTCATTTAATTGAAGGATTAGATGAACGAGCAAATCAAGCTTTAGCTGATACCCTGGCAGACTTTGCACACGAAAGGTGGGCAGCAGGAAGACGAGTGCCATCGCAAGTTTGGCGATTAATCCGAAACTTCCAGACAAATACAAAAGAACAAGATTTAAAAAGACTTCAAGAAAGTTCTGATCCAAATGATCGAATAGCCGCAGAATTAATCCAAAAAAATAGCCCTCTAGAAGCCTGGAAGGTCTTAGAAAGAGAAGAAAAAGCCTATTAATATGTGCCAAAACCCCAATGAACAAAAATTAAATCCCTCCCATTTCGAGGGATCGACGGAAGAAAAACAAACCGCACACGAAGTAGACGGCGGATTTGCGGCCTATACACAGGGGATGAAATTCTTCGACCCTCATGTGCACATGACTTCCCGTACGACGGATGATTACCAAGCTCTGGCAGATGCAGGGGTGGTGGCCATCATTGAACCAGCCTTTTGGCTAGGGCAACCGCGCACAGGGCTAGCTTCTTTCAAGGACTATTTTGCGAGCTTAGTGGGTTGGGAGCGTTTTAGATCGTCTCAGTTTGGCATAAAGCATTATTGTACGATCGGCTTAAACTCAAGAGAGGCTAATAATGAAGCCTTAGCTGAGGAGGTGATGGAAATCCTGCCCTTGTTTTTACAGAAAGAGGGTGTTGTGGGAGTAGGCGAAATCGGTTTTGATGACCAAACAGCGGCAGAGGAAAAATACTACAGAGCTCAATTAGAGCTTGCGAAAGAGATGGGCTTACCCGTCCAAGTGCATACACCGCACCGCGACAAGAAAAAAGGAACGGAACGCAGTATGGCGATTGCTTTAGAACATGGTTTAGCTCCCCATATGGTCGTGATTGACCACAATAACGAAGAAACGGTGAAGTCCGTTTTAGACCAAGGTTTTTACGCAGCATTCACTATTTACCCATTTACAAAAATGGGTAATGAACGGATGGTCGAGATTGTAAAGCAATATGGATCAGAACGCATCATGGTGAATTCAGCGGCGGATTGGGGAATTTCAGATCCTTTGGCGATTCCGAAAACGGCGGCATTGATGAAAATCAAAGGGATTTCTGATGCGGATATCCAAAAAGTTACCTACCAAAATGCCCTCGATTCTTTCGCCCAGAGTGGACAAATCAACGAGCAAGATTTCATTCATGGATTAGAGATCGATCAATCCTTGAAATTTAATGGCAATACGGTATTACGTGGCGGTCAAGCTCCCCGCGTGGACAAAAACTCGATCTTTATTCGCTAATGTCTAAAATCAGAGCTTTTATTGAATTAACCCGACCAGCGAATGTGGTCACTGCCCTATCTGATATCATGGCGGGGCTAGCTATTGTGGGCTTTGTTTTTGGTCGATTAGACTACCAGTTCTACCCTGCCCTTTTCTTGGGCCTATCCAGCATGTGTTTGTATGCGGGTGGAGTGGTATTTAATGATGTCTTTGATTACGAATTGGATTCCGTCGAAAGACCCGAAAGAGCCTTGCCGAGTGGCAGAATCAAACGTTCAGAAGCCATTTTTGGGGGAATTGTGTTATTAGCACTAGGAATATTTTTGGCCTTTTGGCAAAGTCGATTAAGTGGAATTGTGGCTGTTTTTGTTACCCTATTCGCCCTTTTCTACGATTGGAAAGGGAAACATATGCGGATTTTTGGACCTATCAATATGGGTCTGTGCCGCGCATTTAATCTTCTTTTAGGGATGAGTGTGTATGAATTAGGCGTGTTAGAACACTTCCCGGTGATCGCGATTCCTTTGATTTACATAGCGGCCATTACACTAGTGAGTCGCGGAGAAGTGCATGGAGGCAAGGCGATTACACTTTATTTTGCCGGCTTTTTATTTCTGGTGGTACATGCTTCCCAGCTTTTTTTCTCAGAGAAAATCGAATTTGCTTTCATCTTTGTCTTGGCCCACTTTATCCTGATTTTCAGAAAACTACGTATGGCGATAGAAAATCCAGTTGGTAAAAACATTGGATTAACAGTAAAAACAGGTGTTTTGACACTTATATTGATGAATGCAGCGTGGGTGGCATCTAGCGGACAATGGATCGTCGCCCTCTTTGTTTTAGCCTTATTACCCGTATCTTTGGGTTTAGCTAAAAAATTCGCCGTTACGTAAACCTATGCAATCGTTAAAACAACATTTTCAGGTACCCTATTCCTACGAGGTATTCTTCACGGAACGTATATTTGCGCCGGAAAATCGCGTTTTTGCTGATTTTGTCCAAAACTTTGGCAACCCGAGCTTTCGCAAAAAGATTCTTTTTGTACTCGATAAAGGGATAACGGAAATTCAGACTGAATTAACCGCAGAAATTGTCCACTATTTTCAATACCATTCTCCCGCTGATTTAGCACCAGAAATCTTGGTACTACCGGGTGGAGAGGTGTGCAAAAATGACCCTCGTTTTTACGAAGAGGTGATTCGGGCATTGGATGAGCATGGAATTGATCGTCACTCCTTTGTGGCCTGCATCGGTGGCGGGGCATTCCTAGATATGGCCGGATATGCGGCTGCCATCACTCATCGAGGTGTGAAATTCATTCGAATCCCTACGACAGTATTATCCCAAAACGATTCGGGTGTAGGAGTTAAAAACAGCGTCAATTACCTAGGTAAGAAAAATTTCCTAGGGACATTCGCACCACCTGTAGCTGTGTTTAATGATTATTCCTTTCTAGAGAGTTTAGGGGAACGTGATTGGCGTTCCGGTATTGCGGAAGCGATTAAAGTGTCGCTCATTAAGGATATCAGCTTTTTTACCTGGTTAGAAGAAAATGCGGATGCGATGAATCAACGCGACAAGTCGGTCATGATTGAGCAGATTTACCGCTGTGCTTCGCTGCACATGCAACATATCGCTAGTGGAGATCCATTTGAATTAGGATCTGCCAGACCTTTGGATTTTGGACATTGGGCAGCGCATAAATTAGAATATTTAAGTGATTTCAAGATTCGTCACGGAGAAGCGGTGGCCATTGGAATTGCCTTAGATAGCGTCTATTCTCACTTAATTGGTCATTTGATGAAGGAGGAGGTAGACAGAATCATACACTTATTGAAGAAATTAGGTTTTGCTATTTTTCATCCTGCTTTGGCAGAAAACGACAAAATTAATTTAACCAATGGATTAAATGAGTTCAGAGAACATTTAGGCGGACAATTAACCATCACCTTGCTAGAACGAGTTGGCAAAGGAGTGGAAGTGCACGAAATGGATTTTGACCTTATTAAAAAATCCGTCGATTACTTGGAACAAATCGCTTAAAATGAAAACGCCTTACGGACACCTGAGTTATTGTAGCAATATTCATACCGGAGAGATTTGGTCAGAACATTTTGCCCAATTAAAGCAGCACGTTCCGTCAGTAAAGGCACAGGTTTCGCCGGATCAGCCAATGGGTTTGGGTCTACGCTTTGCGAATCAGGCTAGTATAGATTTACAAGATCCTGCAGAATTAAAAGCCTTGCAATCATGGCTTACTGAACAGAATCTCTACGTTTTCACCCTCAATGGATTCCCATACGGAGGTTTTCACCATACCATCGTAAAAGATCAAGTACATGCGCCTGATTGGACTACGACAGAAAGAAGGGATTATACCATTCGTTTAGCTCGTATTTTAGCTTCCTTGCTAACCGATACGGAAGGAGGTATTTCGACCTCTCCCCTTTCCTATAAATATTGGTGGAATACAGCAGA
>DLPD01000018.1:192417-201006 GCA_002479785.1 Cytophagaceae bacterium UBA7467 | reverse complement strand
GAAATCGAGAAAAACACGGGCAAAACAATTCACATCGATATTGAACCGGAGCCGGATGGCTTATTAAGCCATCACGGTGATTTTATAGACTGGTATGAACAGGTATTATTGCCTGCTGGAAATCCTGATTTGATTCGCAGACACGTGCAATTATGTTTTGACATTTGCCATTATGGGGTAAGCTTCGATGCACCTGAAGCGAGTATTCAGGAGTTGAAAGCCAAAAACATCCCCGTGGGAAAGATTCAAATCAGTTCTGCCCTACGCGTCGATTTAAGAACACAGGAAGTAGAAAAGATCGCGGAATTACGGAAATACCAAGAACCCGTTTATTTGCATCAGGTGAAAGCCTTGCATAAAGATGGTTCCTTTCAGGAATTCAAAGATCTAGATGAGGCCTTTGCTACCTATACACCCAATACATACGACGAATGGCGAGTACATTTCCACGTACCCCTCTTTTTAGAAACGTATGGCTTATTAGGTTCGACCCAAAAAGAAATCCGAGAAACGCTCGCCATCCAAAAAGCGAGTCCATTTACCAATCATTTGGAAATCGAAACCTATACCTGGGGAGTCTTACCAGCTGCCTATCAAGTACCGATGGCTGAGTCCATTAGCCGCGAAATCAAAACCATCACAGACCTACTAGGATGATGAAAAAAACTACCGTAATTGATGTGGTAGGGCTCAGCGAAAGTGTTATTTCCGCAGAGTACACCCCTTTTTTGTATGCGTATATCCAAAAGAAGCAGATTCAAAAAATACAGCCTCCTTTTCCAGCGGTAACCACCACCTCCCAATCCGTGTATTTGACCGGCAAAACCCCAACAGAACATGGCATTGTAGGGAATGGTTGGTATGATAAAACGGATTCAGAAGTCAAGTTTTGGAAACAGTCGAATTCCTTAGTGGGGGCTGAAAAAATCTGGGAGGCAGCGAAGAAGAAAGATCCAAATTTCACTTGTGCTAAAATGTTTTGGTGGTACAACATGTATTCATCAGCCGATTATTCCGTTACTCCTCGACCTCAATACCATTCAGATGGCGTGAAAGCACCCGATTGCTATTCTCATCCTGCCAGCTTAAGAGATGAATTGCAAGCGAAGCTGGGTACATTCCCTTTGTTTAATTTTTGGGGACCGAATGCGAACATCAAGTCCACCCAATGGATTGCGGATGCGTCTATCTATGTGGATGAAAAATTCGATCCTACCCTAAACTTGATTTACCTGCCGCATTTAGACTATTGTCTGCAAAAATTTGGGGTGAATTTACCGGCTATTAAGAAAGAATTAAAAGAAATCGATCAGGTTTTAGAACAGTTAATTACGCATTTTGAGGCCAAAAATGCGGAGATTATCTTGCTATCCGAATATGGAATTAACGATGTCATTACGCCAATTCATTTAAATCGTGTATTGCGCGAGGCGGGTAAGATCGCCATTCGAGAAGAACAAGGTTTGGAATTATTGGATCCGGGGGCGAGCGATGCCTTTGCGGTAGCTGATCACCAGATTGCGCATATCTATTGTAAGAATCCAACTGAAATCCGAGCCATCTTAGAGAAGGTGCCAGGAATCGCTAAAATCCTCAGTGGAAAAGAATTGGAAGACTTTCAGATTGTACACGAACGTTGTGGAGATCTGGTTTTGGTCGCAGATTCTGACAAATGGTTCTCCTATTATTATTGGTTAGACGATGCGAAAGCGCCGGACTTTGCGCGTTGTGTAGACATCTTTAAAAAACCAGGATACGATCCTGTCGAAATGTTCATGGATCCTAAAAATCCCTTCATAAAGCTCAGGGCGGCCTATAAATTAGCTCGAAAGCTCTTAGGATTTCGTTACCGCATGGACGTAATTCCACTCGATGCCACGCTAGTAAAAGGTTCGCACGGCAGCCCTTTCTGCGATGAGGCCTATTATCCTGTTTTCATTTCGTCGCAAATTATCGACAAACAGATACCAGCAACGCATGTATATCAATATATTTGGGAAACTATTTTTCCCACATAAATATGAAAAAGATTAGCACAATTTTTGCCTTCTTTGTAGCAATGATGGCATTCAGTAACCAAATCCACGCACAGGGAATGGATCCTCAAGCGATGGTTCAACGTCAACTTGATCGCATGACCACTGAATTAAGTTTATCAAAAGATCAAGTAGCTAAAGTGGAACCCCTGATTGCAGCTCGGATGAAGAAAATGATGGAGTTACGCGAGCAAGGGATGGAAAGAGAGGAGATGATGGCAGAAATGAAAAAAGCAAACGATGCGCAGGCAGAGCAATTCAAAGCCATCTTAACTCCAGAACAGTTAGAGAAATACAAAACGATGCAAAGTCAAATGCGTCAAGGCGGACCGCCAAGAGAATAATGAAACAAAAAAGGCTCCTCGCATTGAGGAGCCTTTTTTATTTACCTAAGACGATATTTACAATCCGCTTAGGAACTACAATCACCTTCGAAGGCGTCTTACCCTCTAAATGCTTTGTTACTTGTTCATTACATAAAACCGCCGCTTCAATCTCGACCGGTGTTGCCGTCACAGGGAATGCTAACGTTAATTTTACCTTCCCATTAAACGAGATTGGGTAATTGAAATCATTCTCCTCCAGGAAAGCAGCGTTAAATACCGGGAATGAGGCATAGGATATACTTCCCGCTTGCTCACCTAAAGCTACCCAAAGTTCTTCCGCGATATGCGGAGCGTAAGGAGACAACAAGATCACTAATTCACGTAAAACTGATTTCTTGTGGCATTTTAAAGCACCTAAATCATTCACACAAATCATCAAGGTAGAAACCACCGTGTTAAACGAGAAGCGATCTAAATCGTCTTGTACTTTGCGAATCGCTGTGTGCAATACTTTCAATTCTTCCGGAGTCGCAGGCGCGTCCACCAGTTTAGACGTGTTCGCGTTATCATCAAAGAATAATCGCCAAACTTTCCGCAAGAAATTATGAGAGCCCGAGATACTGTTGGTATTCCAAGGCTTAAATTGTTCTAGGGGTCCTAAGAACATTTCGTAGACACGAAGGGTGTCTGCGCCATATTTAGCAATTAAATCATCCGGATTAACGACGTTGAACTTCGATTTTGACATCTTCTCCACTTCCCAACCACATACATATTTGCCATCCTCTAATATAAATTCCGCATCAGCTGGCACGTCATTTCGGGATTTTTTGAAGGCCTCCAGATCTAACACATCGTTTTCTACAATATTCACATCCACGTGAAGAGCAGCTACCTCGTATTGATCTTTTAAGCCGTGAGAAACAAAAGTAACTTTAGAAGAATCCTTTAAACGATAAACAAAGTTTGAACGACCTTGAATCATCCCTTGGTTAATCAATTTCTTAGCAAATTCCTCTTCCGGCACATAGCCTAAATCTTTTAAGAATTTATTCCAAAAACGCGAATACAACAAGTGTCCCGTTGCATGCTCAGACCCCCCTATGTATAAATCCACCGCTTTCCAGTAGTTAATCGCTTCTTTCGAAGCAAATTCACGTGAATTAGTGGCATCCATGTAGCGATACCAATACCAAGAAGAGCCCGCCCAACCTGGCATTGTCGACCACTCGTAATCAAATTGTCCTTTGTACTTCCAATCTGCCGCAGCGCGTCCTAATGGAGGTTCGCCGGTCTCTGTAGGCAAGTATTTATCGATTTTAGGTAATTCCAAAGGTAATTCAGACTCTTCAATCAAATAAGGCAATAAATCGCCTGAGGCAGTTGGTTTGAAATAGACTGGTACTGGTTCTCCCCAATAACGTTGACGGCTAAAAACCGCGTTACGCATTCTGTACTGAACCTTCCCTTTTCCGATTCCGTTCTCCTCTAACCAAGTAATTAAGGTATTCGTGGCTTGCTTATATTCCATTCCATTAATCATACCTGAATTAATGTATCTACCCTCTTTTGTCGGATCAGCTTGCTTTTCGATATCTTTTTGGGCATCTAAAATAGCAGGTATAGGCAAATCAAAATGCTTCGCAAAGTTCCAATCTCGCTGATCACCCGATGGAACTCCCATTACGGCACCCGTTCCATAACCGGCTAATACATAGTCTGCTAGAAATAAAGGAACGCGTTCTTGATTGACAGGGTTGATCACATAAGTTCCGGTGAAAACACCTGATACGGTTTTAACCTCAGAGACGCGATCTAGTTCTGAACGGGTTTTGACCCAATTTACATAGGCTTCCACCGCCTCCTTTTGAGCTGGTGTCGTCAATTCCTCTACCCACTCGTGCTCAGGAGCTAATACCATGAAGGACACTCCATAAATCGTGTCCACACGCGTAGTGAATACTTTTATCTTCTTATCCGAAACGTTTTCAATGGCAAATTCCACATCCGTTCCAATTGATTTACCAATCCAGTTACGTTGCTGTTCTTTCAAAGAATCAGCCCAATCCACCTCATCTAAACCACGCAACAAGCGATCGGCATAGGCCGTGATGCGCATCGACCACTGGCGCATTTTCTTCTGCTCCACTGGATAACCGCCACGCTCAGAAACGCCGTCTTTGACCTCGTCATTCGCTAAAACCGTCCCTAATTGTGGGCACCAGTTCACTACTGAATCATCCAAATAAGCTAGTCGGAAGCTCAATAAATACGCATATTGCTCTTCCGCAGACATCGCATTCCATTGCTCAGCAGTGATTCGAGTGACTTCTTCATCGCACACGGCTTTTAATCCAATCGAACCTTTTTCCCCTAAAATAGTCTTCAAGGTTTCAATAGACTCCGCTTTATCCGATTCCTGGTTGTACCAAGAATTAAATAATTGCATAAAAATCCACTGCGTCCACTTGTAATAAGACGCATCAGAAGTTCTAACCTCTCTCGACCAATCGAAAGAGAATCCCATATTCTTCAATTGCTCGATATAACGAGCGATATTTTGTTCTGTGGTGATAGCAGGATGCTGACCTGTTTGGATAGCATATTGCTCTGCAGGAAGGCCAAAAGAGTCAAAACCCATCGGGTGCAACACTTCATATCCCTGCAAACGCTTGTAACGCGCCATAATATCAGAGGCAATATACCCCAGCGGATGACCCACATGTAAACCTGCTCCAGATGGATACGGAAACATATCTAACACATAATATGTAGGCTTCGCTGGATTTACCTGTGCTTGGAATGTTTTATTGGCTTCCCAAAACGATTGCCAAGCTTTCTCAATCTCTCTAAACTGATACTCTGTACGCATAAAATGTTTTTAATGTAAAAGGAAATGCAAATTACGGCTTTTTTATGAAAAAATATTTACTCTACTTTGTTGGTAGATTAAGTAAAGTCTATTAATTTTGTAGGGAATAAGAAATTTTATGACTCCCAAAAGTAATTTTCCCAGTCTATTTAAAGCCATCCAAACGATTTGGAAACGCGAACGAAGCATCACGGAAGTGATCATTCACATCAGCAATGCCTTAGCTTTAATGATTGTGGGACATCTATTGTTTAACTACCTAACAGCTGAAAAAGTTATCGCTGTCTTCAATACAGTAGATTCATCCATTTTATATTATGTTTTAGGAGGATTTATCGCCCAAATGATTGACGGCGCTTTAGGCATGGCCTATGGCGTTACAGCCACTACTTTCTTGCTATCTGTGGGAATTACCCCAGCCGCTGCCTCAGCTAGCGTTCACGCCTCAGAGGTGTTCACTTCTGGTGTTTCGGGCTACATGCATTTAAAATTTGGCAATGTGAATTCAAAATTATTTAAAACACTCGTAATTCCAGGTGTGATTGGGGCAATTCTAGGGGCTTACATTTTGTCAAGTTTAGAAGAGTATGCAGGCTACATCAAACCGATCGTTTCCATTTACACGCTATTCTTAGGCGCCATTATAATCCGAAAAGCACTCATTAAACGACAAGAGAAGCGCCAACTAAAACGGGTGGGATGGCTTGCCTTATTCGGCGGTTATTTAGATTCTATTGGCGGGGGTGGCTGGGGACCCATCGTCTCTTCCACACTTATCGCCTCAGGCCGTCATCCAAAGTATACGATCGGCAGTGTGAACTTGACTGAGTTCTTTGTCTCGTTAGCCTCGTCTATTACCTTCTTTACCGTCATCGGATTAGGTTATTTAGATGTGATCATCGGTTTAATTTTAGGTGGTGTTATTGCGGCTCCGATTGCAGCCCGATTAGCTAATAAATTACCAGTAAAATCGATGATGATTCTCGTAGGAATCGTAATTATCATCGTCAGTCTACGTCAGATTATCTTAGGGGTTCCAAAATTTTTGTAGATATTTGCAGTCAATTGTCATAACAGGCTAATGATTGTTAATACACAAACACTTTTAGAAAAGTTTTTATCCTCCACGGGTGTATCTACCGATACGCGAAAAATCCAAGCAGGCAATTTATTCTTCGCCTTAAAAGGACCTAATTTTAATGCCAACGCGATGGCAGCGGAAGCTTTAGAAAAAGGAGCTCAATATGCTATCATTGATGATGCGGATTATTTAGCCGGAGAACGCACTTTACTCGTAGAGGATGGATTGTTAGCCTTGCAAGCTTTGGCAACCACCTACCGCCAAACCTTAACCATTCCAATTATCGGTCTAACGGGGTCGAACGGGAAGACTACGACGAAGGAATTAATCTTTTCTGTATTATCCCAAAAATACCATTGCTTTGCCACTACCGGCAACCTCAACAACCACATTGGAGTTCCGCTTTCTGTATTATCCATTAAAAAGGAGCACGAAATTGCGGTGATCGAGATGGGTGCAAACAAGCAAGGGGACATCAAGGAACTCGTCGACATCGCTCAACCCACACATGGCTTGATTACCAATATCGGTAAAGCACATTTAGAAGGATTTGGTGGAATCGAAGGAGTTCGTAAAGGAAAGGGAGAGCTTTTTGATTTTTTACAAGCTTCAAAAGGGATTACGTTTTTACCTCAACAAGGAGGAGCGGTTCAAGAAATATTCAACGAAAGAGGCATGCAAAACGCTGTTTATACGAACGAAGCGATGCCTACTACCCTAGTGGAGGCAAAACCGATGGTGCGTTATGCGCTTGCCTCCGGAGAAATTATTGATTCCCACTTACCAGGTATCTATAATTTTGAGAATATTCAACTAGCTATAGCCGTAGGTAAATTCTTCGCATTGACAGACGACCAATGCAATACAGGAATAAGCACCTACGTACCTAATAATCACCGATCCCAATTCATCAAAATAGGATCTAACCAAGTTTTGATGGATGCCTATAACGCTAATCCATCGTCAATGTCTGCTGCCATTTCCCATTTCGCGGAAACGGAAGGAACGCCTAAGCTACTTATTTTAGGAGATATGTTTGAGCTAGGAGATTCCTCCATGGAAGAGCATGCCTCACTAGGGAAGCTTATTGCTGGATTATCCTTTGAAAAAGTGCTTTTAGTAGGGCAGCACATGCAGCACGCCTTAATTCATTTGCCTTCAGCTTATTATTTCCCTGATAAATTTGGCCTACATACTTGGCTTCAAGATCACCCTATTCAGGACAGTTTTCTTTTAGTTAAAGGTTCTAGAGGCATTCAACTCGAAAGTGTTTTGGCATTTTTAGAAAATTCCAAATAATTGCATTAAATTTGCACTTTAGTAAGAAAATCATCTTTCAAAAATATACACAATGGCATCACAATCGGGTACCTATGTACCATACAAAGTTAAAGACATTGCCTTAGCAGACTGGGGTCGTAAAGAAATTCAATTAGCAGAAGCAGAAATGCCAGGTTTGATGGCATTACGTGCGGAATTTGGCGCAGCACAACCTCTAAAAGGTGCGCGCATTGCAGGTTGTCTTCACATGACCATCCAAACAGCAGTTTTAATCGAAACATTAACCGCTTTAGGTGCTGAGGTTACTTGGTCATCTTGTAACATTTTCTCTACACAAGATCACGCAGCAGCGGCTATCGCAGCGGCAGGAATTCCAGTTTATGCTTGGAAAGGGATGAACGAGGAAGAATTCAACTGGTGTATTGAGCAGACTTTGTTCTTTGGAGAAGAGCGTCAACCATTGAACATGATCTTGGATGATGGTGGTGATTTGACTAATATGGTTTTTGATGAGTATCCTGAGTTAATTTCGGGTATTAAAGGCTTATCAGAAGAAACAACAACAGGTGTTCACCGTTTATATGAGCGTATGAAGAATGGCACCTTATTCTTGCCAGCGATCAACGTGAATGACTCGGTAACGAAGTCTAAATTTGATAACAAATACGGTTGCAAAGAATCCTTAGTAGATGCGATTCGTCGTGCGACAGACTTAATGTTAGCAGGTAAAGTAGCGGTAGTAGCGGGTTACGGTGACGTAGGAAAAGGTTCTGCTGATTCATTACGTGGCGCAGGTTGCCGTGTATTAGTAACGGAAATTGATCCAATCTGTGCTTTACAAGCAGCTATGGATGGCTACGAAGTAGTTCCAATGGACGAAGCAGCGACACGTGCAAACATCTTTGTAACAGCGACTGGTAACGTGAAAATCATCCGTGATCGTCACTTCAAAGCAATGAAAGACAAAGCAATCGTTTGTAACATCGGTCACTT
>DLPD01000018.1:103259-192357 GCA_002479785.1 Cytophagaceae bacterium UBA7467 | reverse complement strand
GATAACGAAATCGATATGGAGTGGTTGAACAGCAACTACGGTTCTACGAAAGATCAAATCAAACCACAAGTGGATATGTACACGGTGGATGGTAAAAATATCATTGTATTGGCAGAAGGTCGTTTAGTGAACTTAGGCTGTGCCATGGGTCACCCATCCTTCGTGATGTCTAACTCGTTCTGTAACCAAACATTGGCTCAATTAGAGCTTTGGGCGAACTCTGCGAACTACGAGAATAAAGTGTACATTCTGCCTAAGCACTTAGATGAGAAAGTAGCTTACTTACACTTAGCGCACATTGGCGCTAAATTAGAGAAGTTAGAGAAAGAGCAGGCTGAATACATTGGCGTTCCTCAAGCAGGGCCATACAAGCCAGAGCACTACAGATACTAGGATTTACTTCCTGTTCGGTTTAAAAAGGCCGCGACTCTTCGAGTCGCGGCCTTTTTCATTATCAGTTACTTGGTAATCTCTATCAGTGGGCACTAAACTTTCAAAGATTAGGCTACCTTTATCCTAGTACTCACATTTTAACCACTAATACAATGAAAAATCACTACACGACCTATGTCGTGGCAATCCTATTTGCCTGCACCTTAATGGCCTCTTCTTGCTCTAAGGACCCAGCTAACTCCATTCTTCCTGCGAACTCAGCTCCTACCTTGTTAAACTCGAATGGCTTTTTAGCCTTTGAAGATCAAGTCGCTTTTCAGACTTATGTCGAAAAATTCCAAAAAAATCCTTCTGACCCCAGCATTTTGCACGACATTCAATTCTTAGAGTCACAAAGAACGGCATTGCGCAAATTAGATTCACTTACACTGACACAAATAGCGCAATCAGGCGACCTCAGTGGTTTTGAACACATGCTAAAACTCGTAGGTAATGGCGATGACAAATCACTTCAGCCTATCGTGGACGACCCCATATTAAGCCGGTTGATAAACAAAGATGGACTGATACAAATAGGCGAACTAGTCTACCAGGTCCATCCTTCTAAAGTCTTTCAAATTAGAATGGTAGACTTCGAGCAAAACAAGGTCAATTTCCTCGCATCTCCTGAGAAAGTGGCCCAAGCAACGGTTTATCAAAGTCAGTCTGCTTCTGGCATCAAAAATACAAATAGCAAAACGATGAACATGGTCGAAAGCAATACAGTCACCTATGAAAATCCGGGGCAAGGAACGTGTCGATTTACCGCAGAAGTTTACCTTTTAGACCTTGGTTTCTACCGAAAATTGGCTGTCCGCGTAAAGCATGAATGGCGTCAACGCTTTTGGTTCACCTATTATTGGGGTAATAGTAGTGCAGCTATGTCTATGGAAGGTGACATTAACTTCCTCGAGTATTACACTCCTTTTTCAAAACACTACTCTGCAAGCACCCAAGATAATTATAAAATCGAAACAGTGATCGACGAAACCTTCAATTATGTCCCCCTAAATTGGGCTTCAAATAGTGGAACGGCTATTTGCCGGGGAAGAAATGGCCTTACTTATTCCTTACATTTTTAATCTCCAGACTATGAAATTCCTAATCCCTTTTATCCTGCTTTTGGTCACTCTTCAAATAAGAGGACAAGAAACCAAGCCATTGTATTCCATCTCTATTTTAACGCCTTCCATTGCCATAGAGAAGAAAATACAAGAAAATAACTCGCTGAAATTTTCGATTGGAAACTCCATCGGATATGGGAGTACAAATGGTATACAATCTAAATTATGGATGTTGAGAGGTGAATACCGACACTATTATAATTTAGAAAAAAGGAGAGACGAAGGACGTCTCTCCACTCCTTCTTCTGGTAATTATATCGGATTGTTTGCGGAGCCTTCTTTTGTATTTTTAAAAGGGGAAGAGGCAACCAATCTATTTGCAGGAGGTGTCTGGGGTATTCAACGAAACTACAGTAGCCATATCCATCTAGACTTTTCTTTAAATGCGGGAATTGGGCAAAATGGATTTGAATCCAAAGCTGGGTTGAGACTCGGATTTTGGCTAAAATAAAAGCACAAGAGGGTCTGCATTTTTCATTCAAAAACCGTATTTTTGTACAAAATAATTGCAAAGAAGATATGAAATTTGGTGTAGTAGTATTCCCAGGATCCAATTGTGACGACGATACAGTCGGAGTCATTCAAAGTTTAGGCTATGAGGCTGTTAAACTTTGGCATAAAGAGACTGATCTACAAAACTGCGATTTCATTATCGTTCCAGGTGGCTTCTCGTATGGAGATTACTTGCGTTCTGGCGCTATTGCTCGTTTTTCCCCAATTATGGAGCACGTAATTGAACATGCGAAGAATGGAGGCTATTTAATGGGTATTTGCAATGGCTTTCAAGTATTAGTTGAAGCACATTTATTACCTGGGGTTTTATTAAGAAACAATTCTCAGAAATTCATTTCGAAGAATATCTACTTAAAAGCAGCCACGAATAATTCATTGTTAACTCAAGAATTAGATACGAATAAAGCCTACAAAATACCTATTGCGCACGCTGAAGGACGTTATTTTACAGACGAGAAGACTTTGGCCTCTTTGAAAGCAAATGACCAAATCTTATTCTACTACTGTGACGAGCATGGCGAGGTAACAGAGGAATCTAATCCGAATGGTAGTCTTTTGAACATCGCAGGTATTTGTAATGAAGGCAGAAATGTATTCGGAATGATGCCTCACCCGGAAAGAGCGGCAGATCCAGATTTGAATAATACGGATGGATTAGAGATTATGAAGCAATTAATTTTGCAGACAGTTTAATCTTCTACACTGCATACAAGAAAAGGCCTTTCTTTCGAGAGGCCTTTTTTTTACATGCTTGAAAGTGAATTTTACCGTAAGTCGTTCACTTCTACCCCTGGAAAGGCTTTCTTGTCGAAATTGAAGAACTTGTCATCAGCATTTGCTTTCGGGTTTAATTTTGCCACTTTGAAGTGCTGTTTCTTACCTGCCTTATTGATGATTGTCCATTCACTAACTGATAGATCAGCCGTAGCAATTTTAAGGGCGATACTCTTCACCTGAGTACCTTTTGCTACAGGTGCTAACTCTACCGTAGAGATGCCAGCTGATTCGCCTTTTAAGGAGATCTTGTAAGCTTTCTTATCAAATGAATAGATTTTAGCTGGATTTAAATCACCCTCTGAGGGATCAAAACTAGAGATGTTTACCTCATTGATTTCTTTGATGTAGGTGGCTACTTCTTTTCCATTATTAAAGATCTCTTGGCCAGCCGTTTTTAAACGAAACTTCGTACCCTTAACGGTGATTGATCCTGACATAGTAGCTGCTCCTTCGGTCTGGTAGGTGAAGTTAGCGGAGAATGAGCCCATTGCCTTGTATTTCTTTTGCATCCCGTCTATCAGGCTCACCGCCTTGTTCATTTGTGCAAAAACACTAAAACTGAAAGCAATTAATAATAGTCCTTTTTTCATCTTATAAATTTTTCAAAATCTCTTCTAATTCAGTCTCTGATTTCACGAGCACTTCTCTTGCCTTCGAACCACCAAATGAACCTACGATTCCTGCCGCCTCTAATTGATCAATTAAACGACCTGCACGATTGTAGCCTAATTTCAACTTGCGTTGAATTAGCGAGGTACTACCTTGCTGGTGCATCACAACTAATCGGGCTGCTTCATCGAAGAATGAATCTCGATCACTTGGATCGAAATCCCCGCGATCCTGTCCACCCATTTCCTCAGAGTCAGGTTCTGGCAATAAATAAGCTGAGGTGTAGCCTTGTTGGTTTCCGATGAAATCACAGATATCTTCTACCTCAGGAGTATCTACGAACGCACATTGCAAACGAATCACTTCGGATCCCATCGATAATAACATATCCCCCATCCCCACTAACTGATCTGCGCCGCCGGCATCTAGGATGGTGCGTGAATCAATTTTGGACATTACTTTAAAGGAAAGACGCGCTGGGAAGTTTGCCTTAATGGTACCGGTAATAACGTTCACTGAAGGTCGTTGTGTTGCTACAACTAGGTGAATACCGATGGCACGAGCTAACTGGGCTAAACGCGCAATTGGGTGTTCTACTTCTTTACCCGCCGTTAACATTAAGTCCGCTAGCTCATCAATGACTAAAACGATGTACGGCATAAAGTCGTGCTCGTTTGGATTCAAGCGACGGTTAATGAACTTCTGATTGTATTCTTTAATGTTACGGCAACCTGCGTCCTTTAACTTATCATACCGCAAGTCCATCTCCTTACACAAGGAATTCAGGGTATTCACTACCTTCTTCGTATCGGTAATAATCGCTTCTGCTGAATCCGGAAGACAAGCCAAGAAATGACGCTCTAATTTGTTGAAAAGAGACAATTCTACTTTCTTAGGGTCAACCAAAACAAACTTCAATGTCGCTGGGTGCTTCTTGTAAATCAAAGAAGTCAATAGCATATTTAAACCTACAGACTTACCTTGACCTGTAGCACCAGCCATTAAAAGGTGAGGCATTTTAGCTAAATCTGCAACGAAAATTTCATTCGAAATCGTCTTTCCTAGGGTGATAGGCAAATCGAAAGTAGATTTTTGGAACTTCTCAGAACCGATTACCGCACGAACTGGAACCATTTCACGGTTCTTGTTAGCTACCTCGATACCGATGGTGTCTTTACCCGGCATTTGGCCAATAATACGAACTCCCATGGCAGCCAATGAAAGGGATAAATCATCTTCAAGAGAAGTGATTTTGCTGACGCGAACACCGGCCTTAGGGACAATTTCATATAGGGTAACAGTGGGCCCAATCGTAGCTTCAATCTTTTGAATCCCGATACCGTAATTCAATAAAGTCTCAACAATTTTTTCCTTGTTTGCCTTCAATTCATCCATCGTCACTTGCGATGTCTGATTCTTTTGATCGTATTCTTTTAATAAATCGATCGTAGGAAACTGGTATTTAGGCAAATCGGCTGTAGGATCATATAGGCCAAATTGCTCTACTAAATCATTGGCTTTGATCTCTCGAGACACCGGAGCAGGTTCTTCTTCGATTACTTCATCTGCCACATCAGCCACTTTATAAGTAAAGTCTAAATCATCCTCTTTCTTTTCTTCCGCGACTATTGGTTCAGGAACAAGCTCTTCCGGTACTTCAACCGGAGCTTCTATCTCTGAGACCACCTCTTCCACCACCGGCGGAACAATGGGTCTAAACTCTTGTAAATCATCGTTATCTACATGAACCGAAGGCCCATCTTCATCAATAAACAGACTTTCTTCTTCTTCCTCCTCTTCCTCTGTTGTCAAAGGTGCAGCAACAACTGCCTTTTTAGGATTTAATTGATAGAATAAAACCAAAAAGATAAATCCGCCAAAACCAATCACAAAGATGGATAAGTAACCTAATAATTGATACAATTTCTCGTTCACGAAATACCCTACTCCACCTCCAATGGAATGAGGTAAATCAAGCGAGAAAACAAAAAATCCTGCCAGTAAACTAAACCAAAGAATGTAAAATAAAACCTGCCAAGACAAGCGTTCTAAGGAATAAATCTCCTTTTTGAATCCCACTTTTAACGCCGATAAATAGAATAAGGGGATTAACAGTAAGGTTGACCATCCAAAAGTCTTGAATAAAAAAAAGTGGGCAATTTTAGCCCCTAAAAGTCCCGCAAAGTTTTTAATGGGAATATCAGAACCCTTGATAGTGTCCACCACGCCTCGCTCTACCTCACTTTGATCCGAAACACCTACGAAAAAACTAGAGCCAAATGATACCAATAAAAGGGTACCAATCAGAAACAAAAAGGCGGCTATAATTAACTGAATGCGGTATAAAACAGCGCCATCCATTTTTCTTTTGGGCTTATCTTGCTCAAAATTAAGTTGTAAGGTACTTGTAGTGTTACTAATCTTTTTTGCCATTGTGGGAACCAAGGTTATAATCTTATAAATTTCGCTTTTTTGATCCGATTTACAAAATCAAATTAGAGTCCAGCCGCGAGTATTTCTTGGTTTATTTCTTTAATCAATCCAGGGCCCTCGTAGATGAAGCCGGAATAAATTTGCACTAATGAAGCTCCTGCTTTCAGTTTTTCGATGGCATCCGCTCCGGAATGAATTCCTCCTACCCCAATGATGGGAAACTGACCATTGGATTTTTGATGTAAATAAGCCACCACCTCGGTTGATCTTTTGGCCAAAGGCTTTCCACTTAATCCTCCCGTTTCTTCTTTGTGAACAGATTGCAAACCTTCTCGTGAAAGGGTTGTATTCGTCGCAATGACGCCGGCTAAGCGCGTTTCTAACACAATGTCAATTACGTCGTCTAATTGATCATTACTCAAATCAGGCGCGATTTTTAATAATATTGGTTTCTGAACCGGCTTTAAGGCATTCAAATCTTGCAGGGTCTGCAACAACTGTTTAAGTGGCTCTTTTTCTTGAAGTGCGCGTAAATTAGGGGTGTTAGGCGAACTTACGTTCACCACAAAATAATCCACCACATCATATAGAGCTTCGAATCCTTGGCGGTAGTCGTCATCCGCTAATTCATTAGGAGTTACTTTGTTCTTCCCTAAATTACCTCCTACAATCACCTTTGAACGACGTTTCTCTAATCGAGCTTTCATCGCGGCTAAGCCCTCGTTATTAAATCCCATGCGATTAATGATCGCTTCATCTTCGAGCAAACGGAATAAACGCGGCTTGGGATTACCATCCTGAGGCTTAGGGGTAACGGTACCCACCTCAATAAATCCAAAACCCAATTCTGCGAATTCATCAATCAACATTGCATTCTTATCAAACCCGGCAGCTAAACCTACAGGATTGGGGAAATGTAGTCCAAAAACCGTCCTTTCTAATCGTTTGTCCTCCACTTGAAACAAGGCTTTGAAAAGCAAAGACATTCCAGGAATTCGCAAGGTTAAGCGAATTAAATCAGCCGCTAGGTAATGGGCTCGTTCAGGATTGAATAAAAAGAAAAGAGGTTTTATGAAAATTTGATAAAACATGTGGATTTTTTGGACGAATTAATAGACAAAAATACAAAAAAGGATGGGCTGATGCCTCACTCTGAAAAAAAATCCTAATTTTAAGATATCAAGCATTTTAGAAAAATTTATAGCCTATGTTAAGTCGTGTAGCCAATTCCATTTATTGGATGAATCGGTACATCGAGAGAGCTGACAATTACGCTCGCTTCATCTCGGTGAATTTTAATCTTGCCCTAGATTTACCCCCAAATGTCCCGGAGCAATGGGAGCCCCTCATTGTGGCGACAGCCGATCATTACAATTTCTTCGAACATTATCCCGAAGCCAACCGAGAGAATGTATTACACTTCATGACCTTTGATGTGAATAACCCGAACTCGATACTTTCTTGCCTGTATTCTGCACGCGAGAATGCTCGAACTATCCGAGAGAGTATTTCAAAGGAAATGTGGGAGTATGTAAACCAAATCTATTGGAAGGTAAAGGATCGCGTGGAGGGAAGTAAAAGCTGGGAATTAGCCAGATACCAAGGTTTTTTAGAAGAAATTAAATCCGGAAGTCAATTGTTTTATGGCATCGTGGATTCAACGATTACCCGGGGTGAAGGCTGGCATTTTGGGCAATTAGGAAAATTGTTAGAGCGGGCAGATAAAACCACTCGCTTTTTAGATGTTAAATATTTTACCCTTTTACCAAACGTAGATTCGGTGGGATCACCATTAGACTTACTGCTCTGGTCTTCCGTTTTAAAATCAGTTTCAGCCTACAATATGTTCCGCCAGCAATACAAAGTGGTAAATCCTACCAATATTGTGGAGTTTTTGATCCTCGATAAAGGCTTTCCACGCTCTGTCGTACATTGTTTAACGGAAGCGGAACAATCGTTATATGCTATTTCCGGGACTTCTTTTGACCAAGGCTATTCGAATTTAGCAGAGAAAAAACTATCCAAGATTCTTTCTGAAGTACAATTCACGGAGATTGAAGATATTTTAAATACAGGTTTACATCAGTTTTTAGATGCTTTCCAAACCTCTAATAACGACATCGGACAAACCATTCACGACACCTATTTTGATTTAAAGCCGGTCAATTAGGCCGGCTATTTGTCAAAATTAATGTAATATTGCGCTCCCATTTGCCACCCATCATCATATGACGTATTGTTTAGGAATTACCGTTAAAGAAGGATTGATTGCCATTGCTGACACGCGAATTACTGCGGGTAATGAAGTATATTCGAATAAGAAAATCTCCATCCACGAGATTAAAGATCATTCGCTTTTCATTATGACAGCTGGATTACGTTCTGTACGTGACAAAGCTGTCACCTATTTCAATCAAGCCATCGCAGCTGAGGAAGAATCCTATGATTATATGTTTCAGGCGGCTACGTCTTTTGGTCAAAAACTAAAACAAGTGGCTGCTGAAGATCGTGAAACCCTAGAAAAAGAAGGCTACGCCTTCAATTTACATGCGATTGTGGGAGGACAAATGCCCAAAGACAACGAACATAAATTGTTTTTAATTTTCCCAGAAGGCAATTGGATCGAAATTAATGATGGTTTAAAATACCAGATTATTGGCAACTCTAATTATGGTAAGCCTTTGTTGAACCGCAATTTGACCCATGAAACTTCGCTAAAAGACGCCTTAAAAATGGGCTTCTTGTCATTCGACGCTACCCAAGTAAGTGCCAATGATGTAGACTTCCCCATCGATGTGGTGGTTTACGAAAAGAATAGTTTTAAGGCCAAAGAAGTCAGACTCTACAAGGAAGACATGCAAAAGATTTCTGATGACTGGAATGAAGCATTGCGTAAATCCCTCGAAGGAATCGAAGAAGGTTGGATGAAAGACTTAATTTCACCCACGAAATGATCGCGCGTATCCAGCATAAACTTCGATATGAATACAGTGAGTTGGTCACTTTAGATCCGCACATCCTCTATTTACACCCGCGTAAAAGTGCCCTTTTGACGGTTCAAGATTTCCATTTAGCCATTCAACCTAGTCCAGTTCAGGTTTCCAAAAACCTAGATCCAGAGGGAAACATCCAAAATATCTTGTTTTTCAAAGATCCCACGAGTTCGCTGGAAATAGAAATGACAGCCACAGTGGAAACGACAGAATTTAACCCGTTTGACTTCGTCTATTTCCCATTTGAAAGCAAATCATTGCCTATTACTTATTCTCGTTCCTACCAAAAAACACTTAGCCCTTATTTAGGTTTAGAGGGTGTTACCCCTAATGTGGAACAAATGGCACGCCAAATAGCTTCGGGTGTACGATACAGCACTTCAGCGTATCTTTCTGCCTTGAATGAGTTCATTTTCACCCAATTCGCCTACGAAATCCGCGAAGAGGGAAATCCGAACACCCCTGAATTCACGATGATTAACCGCAAGGGTTCTTGCCGGGATTATGCGGTCTTGTTTTCCGCTCTTTGCCGCGCAATGGGCTTAGCCACGCGATTTGTTTCGGGTTATTACATTGGGGTTTCACCGGTGGATGTGCCTAATCAGACACACCATTTGCATGCTTGGGTGGAGGTTTATTTGCCAGGTGGTGGCTGGAGAGGCTACGATCCTACGCAGCACGAGGTTGTTTCTGGCAACCATATTCCATTAGCAGCGTCTTGTTTGCCGGAGGAAATTACACCCGTTTACGGATCCTATCGAGGTCCTGCGAGTTCGCAATTAACTACTGATGTATTTATCGAGCGGATTTAGCCTACTAATAATTGGGCTAAAAGATAATCTGCAATCAAAATGGCAATACACGAATTCGTTACTGCGGCGGTACTTGCCTTCCCTACTTCGTAGGCCCCACCTTTAGTATAGAAACCTTTAAAGGCTGAGATCGTGACGATCAAGAAAGAAAATACTACTGATTTAGTCAAGGCAAAAATCATGTAGTTTCCTTTGAACTGGAATTGTAAACCATGAATGTATTCTTGCGGGGATATCGCTCCTGTTAACCAGCCGGCTAAATAACCTCCATAGATAGCCAAAAAGCAAGCTAAAGTCACCAGCATAGGGAACGTAATCATGGCGGCAATGATTTTAGGTAATACTAAATAGGAGCGTGAGTTAATCCCCATCACTTCTAATGCATCGATTTGTTCCGTAATACGCATGGTTCCTAATTGACCCGCGATGTTAGAACCGATTTTACCAGCTAAAACCACACAAGTAATGGTAGGCCCCATCTCTAAAATGGTCGAATCTCGAACAATTAAGCTGATAATATATTGAGGAACGAAAGGATTATCCATATTCGCCGCAGTTTGCACACAAGTCACGGCTCCCAAGAAGGAGGATACAATCGCTACAATCAGAATTGAATTAATACCGATGTCCACACATTCTTGAAACGTCAAGGCTAGATAAACCCGAAATTTTTCTGGATTTGTAAAAAGCTTGCCCAGGAAGATTAAATATTTGCCTAATTTTGACATCTGATTGGTATATTACACATCGATATTTATCAAAGATAATGAACAAAACGGCAATAATTAGTGGAGGTAGCCAAGGAATTGGCAAGGCGTTAGTGAAAAAATTCCTTTCGGAAGGATTTACCGTGTACACTTGTTCACGAAATGACGAAAAATTAAAGGCGCTTTCTGCTGTGTTCAATTCGCCATTATTGCACACATTTGTCGCAGATTTAAGCGACAAAAAACAGTGTCAGAACTTTGCAACATGGGTTTTAGGACAAACCAAGACCATTGATGTTTTGATTAACAATGCCGGTTTTTTCATGCCAGGTCAAATCCAAAATGAAGAAGATGGGGTATTAGAGCGTCAAATCGAGGCCAATTTATACAGCGCCTATCATTTGACACGTGCCCTTTTACCTACACTTCAGGCCCAAAAATCAGGCCATATTTTCACTATCTGCTCTACGGCCTCTATTACGGCCTACACCGCCGGCGGATCCTATTGCATTAGTAAATTTGCCCTGTTAGGCTTTACTAAAGTCTTGCGCGAGGAGACTAAACAACAAGGCATCAAAGTAACTGCCATTTTACCAGGAGCCACTTTAACGCCTGCTTGGGATGGGGTGGAATTACCTGAATCTCGGTTTATACCGGCAGAAGATGTGGCCTCCACAATATATTCAGCCTACTCGATGAATTCTTCTACGGTTTTGGAAGAAATACTAATCAGACCACAATTAGGGGATATCGAACTATGAGACCCTGGGATAAATACAGCAGGACGGAATTGCCAGAAATAGCGGCTAGCCTCCTTAGCGAGACGGAAGCCTATCCCAATGTGTGGCTGTTTCGAGGGCAAATGGGTGCAGGAAAAACAACCTTAATTAAAGAGATTTGCCATCAATTAGGGGTGAGGCAATCTGTCCAAAGCCCTACCTTTTCATTAGTGAATGAATACATCGATGCAAAAGGAAATCCCGTTTATCATTTTGATTTATACCGATTAAAAAACGCTCAAGAAGCTTTTGACATTGGATTAGAGGAATATCTTGATTCTGAACACCTGTGTTTAATCGAATGGCCGGAGCAGGCGGAGGAGTTTTGGACCTTTGAGCATTGGGAACTTAACGTCTCCCACGTCGATGACACGCACCGTAAATTAGAAGTTGTATGGCGAAGATAGTAGAGCATAACCCTTTTCAGGACTTACTTTCGAAACAAGGAATCGCCCCATTAGAGGCGATGGCTTGGACGAAGCAGAATGCTCAAAGCATCCGCATTAGTCTCCCCAAGGAGTCAGATCCAAACGAAAACCGCATTTCTTTAAGCCCTCAAGCTGTTGCCTTATTAACGAATAATGGCCACGAAATTGTGATCGAAAAAGGCGCGGGAGAGCGTGCCGGCTTCAGTGATTCGGACTATTTATTAGCCGGTGCGAGTGTGAGCGAGGATTTGGCTTTAATTTGGCGGTGTGCATTGACTTTAAAAATCAACCCTCCTACCCTTGCCGAAATCGCCCGCATGAAGGAAGGCCAAGCCTTTATTTCAAGCGCATCTTACCAGCATTTATCTTCCGAGTTAATCGATGCAATTAATGCCAAAAAGTTGATGGCTATCGGCCTCGAATTCGTCGAAGACAATGGCGGGGGCTTCCCATTTATTAAAATAATGGCCGAAATTGCCGGCCAACTAATTTTACCCATTGCGACTAATTTGATTCAAAAGAAAAAAGGTTTGCTGTTAGGGCACGTCACAGGCGTTCCTCCCTGCAACCTAGTGCTATTAGGATCTGGACAGGTAGTGGAGCAAGTGGCGCGAGCGGCAGCGAGCGCAGGCATTCAATTCCAAGTTTTCGATAAAGACATTTACAAATTACAACGCCTAAAAGCGGCGCTTGGTTTCCCCATCGTCACTCAGGTCATTGATTCCGAAAACTTAGCAAAAGCTTTACAGGATGCGCAAATCATTGTAGGGGCCTTGCGTTCAGACAGCGGAATTACCCCTTGTATCGTGACCGAAGAAATGGTTAGCAAACTTAATCCTGGTACGCTGATTTTGGATGTGTGTATTGACCAAGGCGGCTGCTTTGAGACATCTGAGGCTCGCACGATTCAGCAGCCAACATTCGAAAAATATGGCGTAACTCATTTCTGTGTACCTAATATACCATCTCTGGTGGCACACACCGCAAGTTTAGCCATGAGCAACTTGATGACCTCCTTCATCTTAAAGGCTGGAAAAACGGGAGGTGTGGAGGAAATGCTTTGGCAAGGAAAATCCTTTATGAAGGGCGTATTCTGTTACAAAGGCTTCGTTACGCAACCTAGCACCGGTAAGCTATTTAACAAACCGGTTAAAGACATTCAATTATTATTACTAAGTAAGAGTTAAATCATGATCGAAGATTACACAGCCCTTTCCAATGCACCAAATTCCCCGGATTTAAACGGGAAATATTTAGGCCTCATCTCCTCTGATTTCATCAAAGTAGCGGATGCCTTAAAAGAAGCGGCCTACCAAATCAAAAAGCGTGGCTTCTCTGATTTCCCCATCTTTGTCACTTCTCAACGTCCCATCGACATCGGCCAAAAACTCATTGGCGTAGGCGAATTGCACGAAAACAAGTGGAATTACCACGCCTCCATGATGGAAGAATTCGTACAACGCAAACTAATTGCAGAAGAAAACATAGAATTATTTGTCCAAAACTATAAGGACATCGAAGAATTCGCTTGTCTATTTGTGGTGGATGGACAGTTTACGAATTTTGTGTTTATACCTTTTCCAGAAGACAAATAGCAAAGACCAAAGTTCAAAGACCTAATTAAGCTGAATTCTTTTGATTCAAAGTTATAATCGTACGTCCTAAAATTTTAAGAATTTCCTCTAATTCTTCTAATAACATATTGCCATCTTCGATATGAATTAAATCAGACGCAACCAGCAATTTCAACCAATAGCGAGTTTCTCTTGCCTCTTTGTATGAAATAGAAATTTTGTAATGAAAATCTTTTTTTGAAAATCCTCCAATTGCTTCTTCTAAATTCGCTCCTATGGAGGTACTAGATTTTAAGAGTTGTTTAGACAAAACAAACTCTTTTTTTTCAACAGAAAGCTTGATACAAATAGGAATTAAATGCAAAGAAAATTGAAAAGCCTTTTCTTGAACAATATTTGAGTATGACATAGTGGTGTTTTTTCATAAAACTACACCTGCCACTTTTTTGAATCCATTTAATAACTGATAATATCAACCAATCATTTGATAAAAATCGATATTTGATCTTTGCTATTTGAACTTTGCTATTTGGCCTTTGACCTTTGAAAAAGGATGAAAATCCTGCACCATCTGCGTCAAATAAGCCCGATCTAAGTGCGTATAAATCTCTGTCGTTAAGATGGATTCGTGGCCTAACATCTCTTGAACGGCACGCAAATCTGCACCACCTTCGATTAAATGTGTGGCAAATGAATGTCGAAAAGTGTGGGGACTAATTACTTTCGTAATGCCGGCTTTCGATGCGAGGTCTTTGCAAATCAAGAAAACCATTACCCGACTTAAGCCGGAGCCACGTCGATTGAGAAAAACGAAGTGAGTGGCGTCTTTTTTGACAGGCACGGACGGTCTAACTGATTCTAGATACAGATTCAAATACTTAAATGCATCACGACCTGCTGGGACTAGCCTTTCTTTGTCTCCCTTCCCGCGTACTTTGATGAAGCCTTGATCTTCATAAATATCCTCTCTTTTTAAACCTATTAATTCTGAAACCCGTAAACCAGCACCATATAAAAATTCGAGCATCGCGCGATTTCGTACTCCCTCTGGAGTAGAAAGATCAGCCTGATCAAGGATGGCTGTGATCTCGTCAAAAGAGAGGGTGTCTGGTAATTTTCGGCCCATTTGGGGATTTTTTACATGAACAGTGGGGTCCGTTTTTAAAGTACCGTCAAATACAAGAAATTGAAAAAAGGCACGAATCCCGGAAAGGGTACGCGATTGAGTGCTTGCTTCGATGCCTAAGGCGTGCAGGTCTTTTAAGAAGGCCAAAATATGGGATTCGTCTACTTCGTTAATCGCAATAGGAGAAACGGCTAGATAGGTTGCCAGCTTTTGGATATCGCGCAAATAAGCTTCGTGGGAATGCTTGGACAGCCCACGCTCTATTTTCAAGTAATCACCAAAAGACTGGATTTCTGCCTCCCACATATACATTTTATGCAATGAATCCCGTAAATTTAAAGTAATTACGTATTTTTACACCGAATGTTGCTTTTTAAAATATGGTAAGAAAGAAAATATTAATCCTGAATGGCCCTAATTTGAATTTATTAGGTACACGTGAACCAGAAATATATGGAGCACAGACGTTCGAGCAGTTTTTGGAAATCTTACAAGACAAGTTTGGGAAGCAATTGGATATCTCCTACTTCCAATCTAATGAAGAGGGTGCTTTAATTAATAAATTACATGAAGTGGGATTCAGCTACGACGGTATCTTATTCAATGCAGGTGGATATACTCATACTTCAGTAGCCTTAGGTGATGCAGTAGCCGCTATCAAAACACCTGTCATTGAGATTCACATTTCAAATGTTCACGCAAGGGAGGATTTCCGCCACCACAGTTATTTGAGCCCTAAAGCAAAGGGAATCATTGTGGGTTTCGGACTTAGAGGTTATGAATTAGGCCTTTATTCTTTCATTTAACTGATGTTATCCTTCTACCCTGGCCCCTCTAAGGTTCATCCAGAGGCCCTTGGATACATTCAAGAGGCTTTTGAGCAGGGTATTGTCAGCATCAATCACCGTAGCCAGCGATTCGAAAAGCTACTCGAAGCTACCTTTGACGTGCTCCATCAGAAATGGGGTATTCCAGAAGACTATACCATCTATTTCGTTTCATCCGCCACGGAAGCCTGGGAGATAGTTATTCAATCATTGGTCAGAAATAAGTCTACGCACTTGTTTAACGGTGCTTTTGGAAAGAAATGGGCGCATTATGCCGGAGCACTCGCTGAATCAATTGAATTTAGACTAGACCAAAGCCTTGCTGAAATTGCACAGCAGCTAGGTCCTATTAATGGAGATACGCTTTGTTTGGTACAAAGTGAGACTTCAAACGGAACAGGGCAACAAATACGGCGAGCTGATTTTCAATTAGCGGATGATGCGCTGATTGCTGTGGATGCCACTTCCTCCATGGGAGGCATTGAAATTCCCTGGAATGAGGCGGATGTCTGGTTAGCTTCCGTGCAAAAATGCATGGGAATTCCGGCAGGAATGGGAATACTGATTTGTTCGCCTAAGGCTTTAGACAGAGCAAAAGAATTAAACCGTGCGACGCATTACAATGATATTTTGTTTTTGGAAGAAAACAGACGCTTGTTTCAAACGCAAATGACTCCTAATGTGTTAGGCATTTACCTGGTTTACCGCTTGACACAGCAGTTGCCAGCCCTAACTGAGACGCATCGAATGACAGTAGAAAAGATGAAACGCTGGACGGGTTTTTGGGATAATCAAACTGATTTTAGCTATCTGATTGAAAAACCTGAGCTACGCTTACCTACCGTTTTAGCCTTGACCGGTAATCCTGAGAAAATTAGACAATTGCATAAAATTTGTCTCGAAAAAGGCATTGAGCTAGGAAAAGGGTATGGTACTTGGAAGGAATCCAGTTTTCGCATCGCTAACTTCCCAAGTCACACCGTTGAAGATATTGAAACACTCATCCAAACCATCAAAAATGAACTTTAACTCAAAAGAAATTCTTTCGGCTTCATTGATTCTTTTTTCCGTCATCGATATACTTGGATCCATTCCCATCATCATCGAATTGCGCAAGAAAAATGGAGATATCCACCCGGGACAAGCGACCTTAGCCTCTGGTATTATCATGATAGGGTTCTTTTATGCAGGGAAATTCATTCTACATTTATTAGGGGTTGATACGACATCCTTTGCTATGGCCGGAGCCTTAATTATTTTTCTGATTGGTATGGAAATGACCCTAGGTCGTAACATCTTTAAGAGTGAAGAAATCGAAACCAATACGCATTCTATTGTTCCGCTCGCCTTTCCCATTATCGCTGGAGCCGGAACGATGACCACCTTGATCTCCCTAAAATCGCAGTTCGAAGAGGAAAATATCATCATCAGCATATTCATCAACCTTTTTTTCATTTATTTCGTTTTGCGCTCAAGCGTTTGGATCGAGAAGAAATTAGGGAATGCTGGTACGCAAATTTTGCGTAAGATTTTTGGAGTTATCTTGATTGCAATCGCAATTAAGATCTTTAAATCCCGTTTGATGTAGATGGCCAAAAAACAAAAATATTATGTGATTTGGGCAGGTCATCAGACCGGAATCTTTGATTCCTGGGCGGAGACCGAGAAGCACATCAAAGGCTTTGCGGGGGCTCAATACAAGTCTTTTGAGTCCAAATCCGAAGCAGAGAATGCGGCTAAAAAGAATTACTGGGCCAGCGTAACCCCTGCTTCCAAGCCTAAATCACCTCGTTTACAAGCAGCTAAAATCATTGTTCCCAGTATTTCGGTGGATGCCGCCTGTGCTGGAAATCCAGGCGTGTTAGAATACCAAGGAGTCAATACGGAAACAAAAGAAGTATTATTTGCACGTGGACCTTTTCCGGAAGGAACTGTCAATTTAGGCGAATTTTTAGCCATCGTGCATGGCCTTGCCTATTTGAAAAAATTAGATTGCCCCTACCCTTTGTATTCAGATTCACGAACTGCCATTGCATGGGTTCGAAATAGAGCCATTAAAACCAACTTGGAGCGCAATGCAAGGACTGAAGAATTATTCAAAATGGTGGACAATGCCATCGCTTGGTTAAAGAGCAATCATTATTCTACTAAAGTCCTGAAGTGGGAAACCGAGGACTGGGGCGAAAATCCGGCGGACTATGGCCGAAAATAGATCTCTATTTAAGTTCAAACAATTTTCTCTGCATCACGGAAATCCGGGATTGAAAATCAGTACGGAAGCTTGCCTTTTTGGTGCATGGGCTTCTCTGAAGGCGAGAGGTAATTGCCTTGATATTGGTACTGGTTCTGGATTAATTGCCTCCATGCTAGCACAAGCAAATCCCTCTTGTACGGTTAAAGCACTCGAAATACATCCAGGAGTGGCAAATGTTGCGTCTGAAAATTTCAAAAACAGCCCATTCCAAAATCGTTTATTTGCCATCGAAACGAACGTTTTAACATTTAACCCAGAGGAAAAATTCGATTTCATCTGCTCTAATCCTCCTTTTTTTACGAATCACCTTGCAGCTGCGGATGAGGCTAAACACATGGCGATTCACGCGGATTATTTGAGTCCTGCTGAATTAGCTGTATCGATTGATCGATTACTAACAAAGGAGGGAGAATTTGCGGTATTGTACCCAGCTGAGGTTTTGGCCTTATTCGAACAATCCCTCCAGGATAAAGGATTATATATAAACGAATGGATATATATACATTCCACTCCAAATAGCCCCGTATTACGCGTCATGGCGAGCGGTTCACGTGGGGAAATCACACCTCTGAAAAGTCGCATTTACATCAAAAATGACCAAGGCCAATACAGTCCGGAATTCACCGAATTATTAAGACCCTATTATATCATCTTTCCTTCGTAATAATTTTGTATTTTTGCTCATATGTTACAGCTATCCATCGTAGTACCTCTTTATAACGAAGCCGAATCGCTTCCAGAACTATGTTCTTGGATCGATCGAGTGATGCAAGAAAATACGTTTTCTTACGAGATGATCTTCGTGAACGATGGCAGCAACGACAACTCTTGGGAGGTTTTAAAGCAATTATCAGCACAATATAGCACGCTAAAAGCGATTTCCTTTGCCCGTAATTATGGTAAATCAGCTGCCCTTCACGAAGGGTTCAGCAAAGCCGCAGGACAGGTGGTCATCACCATGGACGCAGATTTACAAGACTCTCCAGATGAGATTCCTGAATTATATCGACTAATTACAGAGGAAAATTACGATTTGATTTCAGGCTGGAAGCAGAAGCGATTTGATCCTATTTCGAAGACTATTCCGACGAAACTATACAATGCAGCCACCCGCAAATTGTCTGGCGTACAATTGCATGACTTTAATTGCGGCTTAAAAGCCTATAAAATGGAGGTGGTGAAAACATTGCGTCTATATGGCGAAATGCACCGCTACATTCCGGTTCAAGCGAAATGGAATGGTTTCACAAAGATTGGGGAGAAGGTTGTTCAACACCAAGCACGCAAGTATGGCGTCACTAAATTTGGTTTAGAACGTTTCCTATATGGCTTTTTAGACCTTTTATCGATTTCATTTGTGCAGATTTTTGGCAAACGCCCGATGCACTTGTTTGGCAGTTTAGGCATCTTGTCATTTATCACAGGTTCTGTATTGACAACCTGGTTAATAGGTGAAAAGCTCTACAACATCGCTTATAATTTAAAGTACCGAAACGTCACAGATAACCCGCTATTCTTTTTAGCGCTTGTGGCGATTATTTTGGGTGTACAACTCTTTTTAGCCGGATTTATCGGGGAGTTATTAATCACAAACTCGGATAAAACGACGAATTATCAAATCAAGGAAGAAATATCCTAATTATGCCAAACAATGATCTAAGCTGGCTAAGCCGCTCTGAACTCTTGATCGGACCGGAAGGGATCGATAAATTACAAAAATCACACGTGTTAGTTGTCGGGTTAGGGGGCGTAGGATCCTTTGCCGCAGAATTCATCGCGCGTTCTGGCGTGGGCCGAATGACGATTGTCGATGGAGACGTTGTGGATCCAACGAATCGAAACAGACAACTGCCTGCTTTAGCGACGAACCATGGGGTTTCCAAAGCCCAAATCATGGCTGACCGCCTTAAATCCATCAATCCCGCACTCGAGTTAACAGCTATCGAACAATTTTTAAGCCCGGAAGAGGCTAAGAATTTACTTGAGAAGACTAAATTCGATTACGTGATGGACTGCATCGATTCTGTTACACCTAAAGTCACCTTACTTAAAACAGCCTACGATTTAGGATTTAAGATTGCCAGTTCGATGGGCGCTGGCGGGAAAATGGATCCAACTAAAATCAGAACGGCTGATTTATTTGATACACGTGAATGTTATTTAGCCTCTTTGGTGCGCAAACGCATTCGCAAGATGGGTGTAGGAAAAGGGATAAAAACCGTATTCTCTTTAGAAAAAGTCAAAGACGAGTCACTCATCTTGACAGACGGCAGCAACTTCAAGAAGTCTGCCTACGGAACTATTTCTTATTTACCAGCTGCCTTTGGAGGCGTTGTTGCATCCATCGTTATTCGCGATTTATTAAACGAACCAATCCCGATGGAGAAGAAGCTTAAACTACCCAAAAAGAATGATCAAAATAGGCGTAATTAACGTATCAGATCGAGCTAGTGCAGGTATCTATGAAGATATTCCAGGCAAGGCTGTGGTTGAGTTATTAAGAGAATACCTGGAATCCGATTTCGAGGTGGTGTACGCTGTCGTACCTGACGAACAGGACCAATTAGAGTCTAAAATGATTGAGATGTCCCAGGAAGTTTGCCTGCTGGTGACAACGGGAGGAACAGGCCCCGCCTTACGCGATGTTACTCCTGAGGCAACAGAAGCTGTTTGTCAAAAGATGATGCCTGGTTTTGGCGAGTTAATGCGCTCTGTGAGCTTGCAATATGTTCCTACAGCCATTCTTAGTCGCCAAACGGCAGGTATTCGCAATCAAACCTTAATCGTTAATCTACCTGGAAAACCGAAGGCTATCCGACAATGCCTGGAGGCTGTTTTCCCAGCGATACCCTATTGCATCGATCTGATCGGTGGACCTTTCTTAGTGTGTAGGGAGGAGAATTTGAAGGCTTTTAGGCCAAAGTAGAGCTTTGCTCTACTCAAAGTTCAAAGGCCAAAGTTCAAAGTTCAATTCTGCTCTTTGGTCTTTGCTCTTTGCTCTTTGGTCTTTGATTTCAGCTTTCATGCGCTAGCAAAAGCTGATACAACCTCTCCGTCACCTCACCCCTCTTTCCATCACCTATCTGCTTTCCATCAATGGAGAAAATAGGCAAGACACGCTTCGTACTACCGGTGGTGAAGACTTCATCAGCGTTCATAAAATCCGCTAGAGTACATTTACCTACTCGAACTTCATAAACCGAGGAAGCTAAGGCTATCACCTTTTTACGTGTAATACCCTCTAAAATATGATCTGCGGGCGTATGAATGACTCCTTCTTTGACGTAAAATAAATTAGAACGGGACGATTCAGAAACGCCAAATTCAGTAGTATAATAGATCAAATCATCGCCACCTGCAGCTCGAACGGCTGGCATTTCGCGTAAAGCGAAGGCGTAATTCAAGGATTTAATATCTGCCATCTCTCGCTTGTATTCACGACTCATTAAATGCATTCCAGCGGTAGGCTCTGCAAAAGAGAAAACACCCGGGAAAATATACAATTCAGAATCCCCCACCGGATCGAAACCATTAGGACTAAAGCCTGCAGTTAAAACCAACTTCACTCCTAAACAAGGATCGACAGATTGAGAAGCAATCTCCTGAATTAAGGTGGATAACGATTCTGTCGTGTAGCTATGAGACAATCCCATTTTAGAGGCCGAACTCAAAAAACGATCCAGGTGATCTAACATAAAGATGGGCTTCCCATCCATTATGCGGAAGAAATCGAAGATGCCAAAGCCGCGCAAGAAACCTACATCCTTAACAGATACAGTCACCTGATTGGGATCTTGCCATTGGCCTTTATAGTAAATGGGATATGCCATTTTGTTGTAATTTTTGAACTAAATGTAGGGTTTCTTTTGCCTCTTTCACATCGTGAACGCGCAAGATGGAAGCTCCTTGCAATAAAGCAACAGTATGCAAAACAGTGGATCCATTCAATGCTTCATCTGCAGAAATACCTAATTCTTTCCAAATCATGGTCTTGCGTGATAAGCCTGCTAAGATGGGCGCCCCTAATAGCTTAAATGAACGTAAATGCGCTAATAATTGATAATTATGATCTAACGATTTAGAAAAGCCAAAACCTGGATCCACGATTAAATCCTTGAATCCACGCGAACGTAGCTCTTGGACTTTGGGCAATAAATCATGTAATACCTCCCCCACCACATTTTGATAGTCTGGCACTTCGTGAACTTGCTCGAAACGCCCTACACTGTGACTGAGAATATATGGAACTTGATTTTCAACGATAAAATCAAACACACCTTCGTCCATTTGACCTGCACCAATGTCATTAAATAAATGCGCGCCAGCCGTAATTGCAGCCTTGGCCACCGCCACTCGGTAGGTATCGATAGAAATAATAACAGTAGGAAAGGCGAAAGCAATCGCAGAGATGATGGGCAAAACCCGATCGATTTCCTCCTGAATACTAACAGGCGCTGCACCGGGTCTGGTCGAATGACCACCTATGTCCAAAATCAGGGCACCTGCTGCGATCATCTCAGTAGCCTGCTTTAAGGCTAAATCAACCGAAGTTACCCGACTACCTTCGTAAAAGGAATCGGGGGTAATGTTTAAAATTCCCATGATTTGGGGCTTCGAAAAATCAAGCAATTGCCCATTTAAACGGATTGTTTGACTTGTGGAAAAAAGAGCGTCCAAATCGAGTGAATTTTAGGATAATTTAAATAATTTTGTAGGCTATAAAAACGTGAGCATCGTCTAAAAACTGATTCTATGAATAGGGACTCAACGCCTTCCCAAACCGAAATCGAATATCGCCAAGTAATTTCATACTGCAAAGCCTTGTTTGATAAAAAAAATAAAGATTACGGTACTTCATGGAGAATTTTACGACTACCTAGCCTCACGGACCAGATCTTCATCAAAGCCCAACGCATTCGCAGCATCCAAGAAAAAGGAGCGCAAAAGATCGAGGATGGCATCGAGGGAGAATTCATTGGAATTATTAACTATTGTATCATCGCGCTTATTCAAAAATCGCTAGAAGGTTCTGATCAAATGGAATTTGCACCAGAGGAATTAGGCCGCATTTACGATGAGCAAGTAGAAATCACTTTGGAATTATTGCGCAACAAAAACCACGATTACGGCGAGGCTTGGCGTGATATGCGCATCAGCAGTATGACGGATTTAATCCTAATGAAGATCTTCCGTACGAAACAAATCGAAAACAATGACGGCAAAACATTGGTTTCAGAAGGAGTAGAAGCTAACTACCAAGACATGCTTAATTACGCCGTATTCTGCTTGATCACATTGAAAGGCGAGCAACAGCAGCAACAACAGCAATAATGACCAAAATCGCGAAGATTTTATTGGTGGGGATTTTCATTTTCTCAGGTCTCATTAAGTTGAACGACCCGATTGGAACCCAACTAAAACTAGAAGAATATTTCGAAGTATTCTCGGTGGACTTTGCGTTTATGGCGGGCTTTTGGAAGTTTTGGATTCCCTACGCACTCCTCTTATCCATTCTTTTAAGTAGTTTAGAAATGGTGTTAGCGGTAGCGCTTGCCCTAAATTACCGCATCAAACAGACCTTATATGCCTTTATAGGCATCCTAGCTTTCTTCGGTTTCTTAACTTTCTATTCGGCCTATTTCAATAAGGTAACGGACTGTGGCTGTTTTGGCGAAACAATAAAATTAACTCCCTGGACATCTTTTGGGAAAGATATCTTCTTACTTGTCCTTACGACCATATTACTGATAGCAAAGAAACCGGAAGATCGGAAAACAGGTAAATGGGTAGCTGCAACAGCCATCGTTAGTATCGCATTAGGCACATTCTGTTATTTCCATCTACCTATCAGCGATGGATTACCGTATGCGGTAGGCGACCATATTCCCACGAATATGAAAGAAAGGGAGCCGTTAAAATTCTCTTATACCTATAAGATTAAAGGTGTCGAAACTGAATTAAACGAGATGCCTACGGACAAAACGGCCCAATTCATCTCGATGAAAGCAACGAATGAAAAAGAAGCAAGGCCATTGATAACGGACTATCAATTGTGGGCTGAGGGAGATACGACAAATTACACGCAAGAAAGCTTTAAAGGGGCGAAATTGATGGTCATTATCCCGAACATCCACCACATGAATGAGGAAGCTTTACCGCAAATTGAACAGCTAACGAAAGGTTTGAAAAACATCACCGTTTGGTTAGTTTCGGCCTCTCCTGATGCAGAAGTCAACGCTTTACGTCATAAATACCAATTAGCGTTCCCAGCGCTATCTGCTGATACGAAAATACTTAAAACAATCGTTCGCTCTAGCCCCGGATTGTGGCTATTGAAAGATGGAACGGTCAAAGGAAAATGGTCTTCCTATGCCCTACCCTCTGCGGATGAGATTCAACAAAGCCTAGAATTAATACCAGAATGAAGAATATCTATTTAGTTGGAATGCCCTCCTCGGGTAAAAGTACCTTGGGTAAAGAATTAGCAAAGAATATTGGTTACTCCTTCATGGACATGGATAAGTTGATCGAGACCCGTGAACAAAAGACAGTGTCTGAGATTTTTTCGAATTTTGGCGAGGCGCATTTTCGCGAAATAGAAAAAAAGACGCTGCGGGGATTTCAACCAGATCAATCGATGGTGATAGCGACAGGTGGCGGAGTACCTTGCTTTAACGACAACATGGACTTCATCAAACAAAATGGAGTTAGCATCTTTTTAAATGTAGATGTAAATGATTTAGCGACTCGATTGTATAAAGCTCAAGGCAACAATCGTCCTTTGTTAGATAAAACCCAAAGCGAAGAAGTGGTAATCGCCTCCATCAAAAAAACGTTCGAGGAGCGCCTACCCTTCTACCAGCAAGCTGATATTCAAGTAGACGGAGAAATCACCGTTAGCCAATTACTTTGGTTACTAGATCAATACCTACCTGTTTAGAAGTAGATTCCACCTCCCAGCATAAATTGCGTGGAAGTCAAACTTAAAGTGGCCGAACTGAAGTCAGCCGCATTTTTAAGTGTATATGGCGTATACGCATCCTTTTGAGTACGCTGGATAGCTGTTAAATCCAAGTAATAATTCGATTTACGGTAGCCAATTCCTCCAGAGAATTGAAAGGAATTCCGATCGATGGTGTCATAACTTGGGGCATAACCGCTTCCAAACATCGCCGCACCACCTCTAATACTTACAGAGGAAGAAACCCGAATTTCAGATCCCAGTTTAATATTCAAAGCACCTTCAAAATTGCGGGAGATTTGGCCATTGTACTTCGTCTGAAATGCTTGATTAGCAGAACCACCTAATTCAGCAGAATAGACTTTCATTCCACCATATCCTACATATTCCACATCCGCGGTTAAGAATCCTTTTTTTGAAATGAAAAAGGCGAAACCTCCGGATAATTTCATCGGGCTTAATAACTGGTAGGTAAATTCATTCGTCGTTAACCGCATCGGATTCACTTTCGTAATCGTGATGGGATTACCGGTGGAGCCAATAGCTGGGATTCCAATGACGTTAGGTGATAAACGCGCATCGTATGTCTCGTTCATTTGGTCATAATAGGTAGGGCTCCTGAAAGCTAAAGATAAACGAAGTGAAGGATTGACTTTATAAATTCCACCTAGGCTGATAGCAATACCTGATCCAGAGGTTAATAAGGTCTCGGCATATTGAAATCCAGCCACATATTTTGCTCCCACAAATTCATCTTCCCAAGTCGTCGAGGAACTAGCTGTTATTTTTGAAAAATGCATAGCTGCTCCTAAGTATAATTTATCACGATAGGATGCACCATAGGCAAAATCCCAGGAAGTTAATGCGCCTGTATTAGTAGCAGAGCCATATTGATTAGTAGGCAATAAGGGCTGAAAACGCTCGAATGGAACGCCTGCTGAAGTGGCATTTGGATTGATTAGATACGTTTGATAGGCCAAAGCCTCAGCAGATGAAGCCGTGCCAGAATAGGAATCATATTCATCATCTAAACTAGCACCTGTGGCACCTTTATCGTTCGCCTTTTCGATAAAGTTATCTAACAGAGAACTGCGGTTGTTAGTACCCGAAATTTGAATGGGTTGAATAAAAATGGCTTGACGCGAATAACCAAAACCCAATGATCCATGCCAATCTCCTCCACTTAGGTTATTACTGGAAATGACCATTCCAAGCGTAGGCATTTGAATTTGACTTTCAGATGCTTCATTGGACGTACTTAAATAGGTAGACTTGGTTTGAACCCCGGTATAGGCTAAACTCATATTGACTTCTGAACGAGTATACAAACCTAAACCCGCTGGGTTACCGGTAATGGAACTCAAGTCCGCCCCAAGCGCAGTGTTCGCGCCACCTAATGCCTGCATTCGCGCCGTACCTGAGGAGTAGCTTGTTGAAAACTGTTTCGCTAAACTAGGATAAGTATAGATTTGGGCCACAGCCGTGTTCAGCGTAAGTACGCTGAAAAATAAGAAAATAGCTTTTTTCATGATCGTAAATTAACGAGGACCGCGACTTGAACCTCCTCCACCACCGCCTCCGGAGCTTGAACCACCTCCAGATGGACTACTATAAGAGGGTGAAGGTGCAGAGTATGTACGTTGCGAACCTCCATCTACAGGAGCAGACCGGTACTCGTAATTTGAATTACGGCGAGGAGCCACATATTGTTGATTGCTAGAACCTGAACTATAGGTTTGTTGGGTATTTACCCGTGGCAAGTTGTTACCTTGTGTGTTATAGGAATTATTTCCTCCACGAGGAGAATTGCTATAATTCCCACCTGAATTTCGGTTAGTTGACCGCTCTTCACGTGGACCAAAGTTCCTACGTTCCCTCAAATCCCCCGTTTGGTATTGACCATTATATCCGGTGTAATTTCCTCCCGGACCGTAATAATTATACGTCCTGTAGATCGAAGTAAACCCATAAGGATTGTAAAACGATCCATAAAAAGGACTGTAGAATGGGCGATAGAATGGATCAAAAAACGGATTAAACGGATCATTGAACGGACTGTAAAAGGAATATGGATTTAATACAGATACCCCAATACCTAACCCAAATGTTCTAAATGGACTCCCAAAGAATGAATAAGAAGGACTCCAATAGGAGAATGGAGTATATCTATATCCATATCCTAAATAAGGACTATTGAATAAACCATCTGAAAGTCCACGTTGATACGCTGATTCGTATAAATTTGGATTAATGCGTGAGGTTGATTGCTGAGCTAGCCCTTCTTCTTCCTCAATCACTTCCACATCCTCATCCTCTAAATCTTGAAAATCAAGGTATTTCTTTTCTTTGGCGGCTTTAGCGGCCTGCACTTTGGCAATCTGAACAGATCGATTCGCTTCATCGTATAAATCATCTGACGCGTACGAATTATTCGTCACATTCACACAGCTGGAAAGGATTCCAAATCCGACAAGCAATAAATAAGCAAAAGATTGATTTTTCATGGTTTTTAGCGGATGATGTCAATTAAAAGCCCAACAAAACGTATCTTTGTAACGTTCCATTTTCTAAACGTAAAGTAAACGAAAAAACGAACATTACATGACGATTTTAACATAATTTATGAGTAAATCCCTACCAAGCCGCGCAGACAATTATTCTGAGTGGTACAACGAATTAGTGAAGAGAGCAGATTTAGCTGAAAATTCTGCGGTAAGAGGCTGTATGATCATTAAACCTTATGGCTATTCCATTTGGGAAAAAATGCAGCGCGCATTGGATGATATGTTTAAGGAAACTGGCCACACGAATGCCTATTTCCCTCTTTTTATCCCTAAATCGTTCCTTTCTAAGGAGGCTTCACACGTAGAGGGTTTTGCTAAAGAATGTGCTGTCGTAACGCACTACCGTTTAAAAAATGATCCGAATGGTGGCGGAGTAATCGTCGATCCAGACGCAAAATTAGAAGAAGAATTAATTGTGAGACCTACGTCGGAAACGGTGATTTGGTCCACATATAAGAACTGGATTCAATCCTACCGTGATTTGCCTTTATTGATTAATCAATGGGCGAACGTGGTTCGTTGGGAAATGCGTACGCGTTTGTTCTTGCGCACAGCAGAGTTCTTGTGGCAAGAGGGCCACACGGCTCATGCGACGAAGCAAGAGGCCATCGAAGAGACTGAGCAGATGTTAGAAGTCTATGCGGAATTCGCGGAGACATTCATGGCGATGCCTGTTTTGAAAGGAATTAAAACGGCGAACGAGCGTTTTGCGGGAGCGGATGAAACGTATTGTATCGAAGCGATGATGCAAGATGGAAAGGCATTGCAGGCGGGAACGTCTCACTTTTTAGGCCAAAACTTCGCTAAAGCCTTCGACGTAAAATTCGTTAACAAGGAAAACCAATTGGATTATGTGTGGGGTACCTCTTGGGGAGTATCGACGCGTTTAATGGGGGCTTTAATCATGGCGCACTCAGATGACCAAGGATTAGTTTTGCCTCCTAAATTAGCCCCTATTCAAGTCGTGATCGTACCGATCTACAAAGGAGAAGAGCAATTAGAAAATATCAAATCGCGCATTAATCCATTAGTGAAGGCATTGAAGAAGCGTGGTGTTTCAGTGAAGTTTGACTTCGCTGAGAACCAAAGCCCAGGCTTTAAATTCGCTGAATACGAGTTAAAAGGGGTTCCGGTACGTTTAGCGATTGGTAACCGGGATATGGAAAATGGCACGATTGAATTAGCGCGTCGTGATACACGAGAGAAGACAAGCATGCCATTTGAGGGAATTGAGGATGTAATTGTAGATACGTTAGAAGACATTCAACGCAATATCTTCCAAAAAGCCCTTGATTTCAGGACAGCGAATACGTTCGAGGTAAACAGCTGGGAAGAATTCACGGCAAAAATCGAAGACGGCGGATTCCTTTCTGCCCACTGGGATGGTTCATCTGAGACGGAAGAGAAAATTAAAGAATTGACGAAAGCGACGATTCGTTGTATTCCACTAGATGCAAAAGAAGAAGCTGGAAAATGCATCCTTACAGGAGCACCTTCCAGCCGCAGAGTAATCTTTGCTCGCGCCTACTAGGCCACGATTTTTTTCAAAACTTCTAATACCCGATCGATCTCCGCTCGGGTATTATTTTTGCTAAACGAGAAACGAACGGCAGCACCCGTCGCTGTCGGATTTAAGGCAGACAATACGTGCGAACCCACCGAAGTTCCACTTGAGCAAGCGCTACCACCAGAAGCCGAAATCTTCTCAATATCCAATTGAAATAACAGCATATCGCCGTCCGCCACCGATGGGAAGCGTACGTTCAATACTGTATACAAACTATTTTCAACATCTCCAGAGGCTCCATTGAAGGAAATACCCGGGAATTGCTTTTGTAATCCATCGATGAAATAGGCTTTCAAACCTTTGATGTAGGTAGCATGTTCATCCATCCCCGCGTAGGCCATTTCAAGGGCTTTGGCAATACCAATCATCCCATACACATTTTCCGTACCTCCGCGCTGATTTCGCTCTTGCGCCCCCCCGTGCATCAATGGGCTGAATTTCGTTCCGGCCTTTGCATACAAGAAACCGATACCTTTAGGGCCGTGGAACTTGTGTGCAGCACCCACCATAAAATGGACTTTTAAGGCCGAAGCATCGTGTTTGTAGTGACCCATGGTTTGGACGGTATCCGAATGAAATAAGGCATCGTATTGCTCACAAAGGTCTCCCACTGCGTTCAAATCCAATAAATTACCAATCTCGTTATTCCCGTGCATCAAACTCACGATGGCCTTCTCAGAAGAGGCCAATAATTCTTCCAAATGCGCTAAATCAATCGCCCCATCTGGATTCACGCGAACTAATTTCAATTCAGCTAAACCCAGTTTCGCCCAGGCCTCCGCCGTATGCAAAACTGCGTGGTGTTCTAAGGGCGAGGTGATGATCACCTTGCATCCACCGTGCAAAACGGCCGATTGCAAAACGGTATTATCTGCTTCCGTTCCACCTGAGGTAAAGAAAATCTCGGATGGCGAGGCATTCAATAAAGTCGCAATGGTTTTACGCGCCTTTTCCACAGCCACTTTCGCTTGACGTCCGTGGGAGTGAATCGACGAGGGATTCGCGGTAAAATTCTCAAAATAAGGCTGCATCTCAGCCCAAACCGCCGGATCCACCGGAGTGGTCGCCGCGTTGTCTAGGTAAATAGGTGTTTTTTCTACCATTTAAGCTTTCGCGATCTCCGTGATCACGTCTATAATTTGTTGAGCAAGCGTATCTGCCTCAGCCTCCGAAGATGCCTCCGCGTAAATGCGAATGATCGGTTCCGTATTCGATTTGCGCAAATGAACCCAGCGGTCTGGGAAGTCAATTTTCACGCCATCGATTGTATTAACCTGCTCATTCTTGTATTTTTCAGCCACCGTCGCGAGGATTAAATCGACGTTCAGGTCAGCGGATAATTCGATTTTGTTTTTAGAAATCACATAAGCTGGATAACTGGCACGTAATTCCGATGCTTTGATGCCTTTGTTTGCCAAATGCGTCAAGAACAATCCGATTCCCACCAGGGAATCACGTCCATAATGCGACTCAGGGAAGATCACGCCTCCGTTTCCTTCGCCACCAATAATCGCGTTTACTGCTTTCATCTGGGTGACCACATTCACCTCTCCTACCGCAGCAGCGAAATATTCGCCACCTGCTTTTCGCGTCACATCCGCTAAAGCACGTGTAGAGGAAAGATTAGAAACGGTATTACCAGGCTTCACAGAAAGTACGTAATCAGCCACCGCCACTAAGGTATATTCTTCGCCAAAAGGCGTTCCATCCTCTGAAATAAAGCAAAGGCGATCCACATCAGGATCCACCACGATTCCTAAATCGTAGTTGCCACCTTTCATTTTCGAGATCATCTCGGTTAAATTCTCTGGAAGTGGTTCTGGGTTATGGCCAAAGTGACCTGTTGCTTCTCCAAAAATTACGTCCACTTGCTGAACTCCTAAGGCCTTCAACAACATAGGTACTACGATTCCACCGGTAGAATTCACCGCATCCACTAAGACACGGAAGTTCGCCTTCTCAATCACCGATTTATTCACCCAGCTCAAGCCCAACACATGATCCACGTATTGTTGTAAGAAGCTGTCATCTTGTGTCAATTGACCTAATTTCATCACGTCCGCGAAATCGAAATCTTGGTTTTCTGCAATGGTTAACAAGTCTTTTCCATCCTGGTCCGAGATAAACTCTCCGCGATCGTTCAATAATTTCAAGGCATTCCATTGTGCTGGATTGTGGCTAGCGGTGATGATAATTCCACCCGCTGCTTTCGTCCATGGCACCGCTAATTCAACGGTTGGCGTGGTAGAAAGACCTATATCCAGTACATTCCACCCTAATCCGATTAAAGTATTCGCTACTAAGGAACTGACCATTTCTCCGGAGATTCGCGCATCACGACCTAGAACAATCGAATTAGAAGGATGTCCTTTTTTCTTTAACCAAGTGCCATAAGCCGCCGCAAAAGTAACAACGTCGATAGGACTTAAACCTTCACCCGGTTTTCCACCGATGGTACCACGTATGCCAGAGATTGATTTGATTAGTGCCAAAACAAAAATGAATTAGAATGAATAGATGATCAAAATTAAAGAAAATATCCCTATTTTTCGATGAAAATTTAGCTAAACCTATCCTACATGAACTCCGAAAGATTAGAGACCATTTTGGCTCAAATCCAACAGCTGCGTATGGCAGTTATGGGGGATTTTGCCTTGGACTTCTATTTCGACCTTCAAACCTCTACCGGTGAATTCTCCCTCGAAACGGCAAAAGAAGTGCATCTCGCTTCGAAGCCGCGGGCTTATTTAGGTGGCGCGGGTAATGTAGCTAAAAACCTAGCCATCTTAGGCGCACAAGTTGCTGCTTTTGGGGTGCGTGGAGATGATCTTTTTGGAAGGGAGATGGCTCACCAAATGGCGACCCTAGGAATCGATGACACAAACATACATTTAGCGGATATAGACACCCCTACATATTCAAAACCGCTTCGAAACGTGGAGGAATTCAATCGGATTGATTTTGGGACGAGATCATCGCAATTTCAGTTGCATACCTCAGCACTGCTAGCGACTTTGCATGTTAATACGTTCGATTGGATCATCTTGAATGAACAATTTAGCATTCCCCTTTTGCAAGCGAAGCACATCGAATCGCTAAGTAATCAACAAGCCCTAGCAGATCTGCGCAGCTTAGGTAGCCATGCTAAAAACCTGCCATTGAAAGTAAATGAAGCCGAGTTTATTAAAATACAGCAAAAGCCCGCGAACCTTGAAAATATCCGAGCCTGGGCTAACACTAGAAATAAACCGGTCTTAGTCACCCTAGGTGAAAAAGGAATGGTATACGCTAGCTCAGAGGAATTTCATCACCAACCTGCTTTCCCTGTGAAAGGCCCCATCGATACTGTAGGTGCCGGAGATATGGTGGTGGCTGGGTTTTCGGCGGCGAGAGCAGCCGGGGCCTCGGTAGAGGAAGCGTGTGAATTTGCTTCTTTAGCTGTACATATCAGTATTCATCAAATAGGCGAAACCGGCTCCGCAAGTCCGGACGCTATTAGACAATTACACCATGAACATTCAATCACTTAGGTCGGAAATCAAGGAATATACGGAGGGCGCTTTATTGCCTTTTTGGATTCAACGCACCATGGATCAAAAACAGGGTGGTTTTATTACGCATTTCGATGAGTTTGGGAATGATGCGGGAGATGATGAAAAGTCGCTGATTGCGATGACTCGTTCCGTTTTCACTTATTCGCAGGCGTATCGCCATGGATTTGGAGGGGAGATCATGAAAGCGATGGCTGCTCATGGAGTTCGCTTTTTACTGGACAAAATGTGGGACGCGGAGCATAATGGATTCTATTGGATGGTCAATCGGGCAGGAGAACCGACGAATAAGCAGAAGATTGGGTATGGACATAGTTTTGCCATTTATTCGCTGAGTGAATATACCTTGGCAACGGGGGATCCGGTGGGTTTAGCCTATGCGGAGAAGGTTTTTGATCTACTCCAAAAATATGCTGTCGATACCCACTATGGAGGATACTGGGAATTCTTTGCAGAAGATTGGTCGCTCATGGGACCAGGTTCACCGGGCGGGGATCGCAAGACGTTAGATGTACACATGCACTTGATGGAAGCATTCACGACCTTGTATGAGGCGAGTGGAAAAGAGATTCACCGTAGAAAACTACAAGAGTCGATTGATATTTTGATTCATAAAATTATGGACCCCAAAACCGGAACGGGTATTCCCCAGTTTTGGGCTGACTGGAGCGTAGCACCACAAATTAAATTCGATATTGTGTGGGGCTGGGATCGCTTTCAGGATGGAGGCCAAAAAGCCTCTGCCGTAGACAATACTTCTTATGGACATAATGCTGAATTTGGCTGGTTGTTGTTGCACGCATTGAAAGTGGGCAAGATTGATGTGGCACCCTATTTGGACAACATCAAAAAGGCTTTCTACCATTCGATGGAAAATGGCATCGACTGGGAACACGGCGGAGTATACGTGGAAGGATCGCACAGTGGCGGACCTACGGATGTAGAAAAAGAATTTTGGCAACAGGCCGAAATGCTCATCGGGATGCTGGATGCCTATCTATTAACGAAAGACGAGCAGTTCTTGAAAGCATACAAACAAGTCCATCGATTTATATTCGATAAAATGATTAACCGAAATACGGGTGAATGGTGGCCGTTGATGACCCGTGAAGGGAAACCGATTTGGCGCCACATGGCCCATAACTGGAAAATAAATTACCATAATGTTCGCTCGATGATTCTCTCCTACGAGAAGCTAGGCGAAATAAACCTATAACTATGACAAACATTAGTCGCCGCGATTTATTGATTGCATCCGGAAGCGCTGCAGGAGCGGCCTTTTTACCTTCAGCTGCCTCCGCGGCACCTGTTGCAAAAGCTCATAAATTCGAATTCTCGCTGAATATGAGTACGATTATGGGCCAAAAGTTAGGACTCATCAAAGAGCTCGAAGTCGCCTCCGCGGCTGGCTTTCAGCATTGTGAGATTTGGGTACCTACACTTGAGGCCTATTTAAAATCAGGCGGAACACTTGCAGAAGCGAAAAAGCGCATCGATGATCTGGGAATTAAGATCCAAAACGCCATCGGCTTCGCCCAATGGATTGTAGATGACGAAGCAACACGCAAACAAGGTTTGGAACAAATGAAACGCGAGATGGATATGCTCGCACAATTAGGCTGTTTCCGCACCGCCGCTCCTCCCATGGGCGCCACCAAAGAACCTGGCCTCGACCTTCGCCGCGCCGCTGAACGCTACCGTGCCATCCTTGATTTAGGGGTTAGCACCGGTGTAACACCCCAATTAGAAATGTGGGGTCACTCGAAAAACCTAAACCGCGTCGCTGATGTACTTTTTGTCGCAGCTGAAGCGGGTCAATCCAACGCCAAACTTTTATTAGACGTATTCCACATTTATAAAGGGGAATCCTCCATCGACTGCCTCCACCTCGTAGGAGAAAACTCGATTGACGTCTTCCATGTTAATGACTATGTCACTTCCATCAAACCTACCTCCATCACGGACGGTGATCGCATATATGCAGGTGACGGAGAAGCTCCCATCAAGGAAATCATCAAGCGCTTAAAGCCATCAGAAAAACCGGTTATTCTATCGTTGGAATTATTCAACAAGGAACTTTGGGCACAAGATCCGCTGAAGGTAGCGAAAACGGGACTGGAGAAGATGAAGAAGATGATTTAGATATAAAACAAAAGAAGCGCATCTTACGATGCGCTTCTTAAAAATTCTGTTGACCTACCAGGACTCGAACCTAGAAAACCAGAACCAAAAACTGGTGTGTTACCATTACACCATAGGTCAATTCCAAAATCTGATGCAAAAGTAAGGGCTTGAGCCCAAATTATCAAACGTTACCAAAAAAATAATTGAATTATTTCCGTTGTTTTCCGCTTAAGCGCTCACAATCAGCGCATCAAATTCAATTATTCTTATACCAACTCCATCGAAGAAACAACCGCCTCCGCGTGAATTTTACGCACAAGGCCTTGCAATACTTTGCCCGGTCCACATTCGATAAATTCCGAAGCCCCTACAGCTACCATGGCCTCAACGGACTGCGTCCAACGAACGGCGCCTGTTAATTGAGAGATAAGGTTCGCTTTGATTTCTGCTGGGTCTTGAGACGGTTTGGCATTCACGTTTTGGAAGATAGGGCAAATAGGGCGAACGATTTCCGTTGCTTCGATAGCCGCGGCTAATTCCACACGTGCAGGTTCCATAAAAGGAGAGTGGAATGCACCTCCTACTGGCAATGGTAATACGCGCTTCGCTCCTGCTTCTTTCAATTGAACTCCTACTGCTTCGATTCCCTCCACCGATCCAGAGATCACAACTTGTCCTGGGCAGTTAAAGTTTGCCGCTACAACAGATGGACCGTAAGCGTTGCAAATTTCTTCAATGGTTGCATCAGGCAAGCCTAAAACGGCGGCCATGGTGCTTGGCTCGATTTCGCAAGCCTTTTGCATCGCTAAGGCCCTTTGGTATACTAATCGCAATCCATCTTGCCAGCTTAAGCCACCTGCGGAAACAAGGGCTGAGAATTCTCCTAATGAGTGACCTGCTACCATCGATGGAGCAAAGTCTTTCCCTAATTTAGGGATCAAAATAGAATGCAAATAAATCGCAGGCTGTGTCACTTTCGTTTGCTTCAATTCCTCGTCTGTCCCCTCAAACATCACAGAAGATAAAGAAAAGCCTAGGATCGCATCCGCCTCATCGATGATCTGTTTTGCTACTGGAAAATTCGTGTAAAGATCCTTTGCCATTCCTGGAAACTGAGAACCTTGACCTGGAAAAATATATGCTTTCATAAAGAGTTTTTGATATTTTAATTTTTACAAAGATAGACCAAAAGCCCTAAATGGCACAATCGTCCACCGACTTACCCCAAAATAATCGATTCTTCGCCACCCAATCATAGCCAATATCCAACAGGCGAGTAGGTAAAAAAAACACGATACGCAGCGGTTGAAAATACCAATGCGAGTGAACTAAAATGCGCGATAGAGCATCCGACTTCACAAAGACCTCCTTTCCTACCACATATTTGATGCTGTCGATGTCCGGAAGCGTAAATTCTGAAAAAGAGGACTCGGGAATGATGGGCAGATGGCCATTTACCATCCGCTGCAGCAGCTTCGAGCAGAAGCGACAAAAGCGGCAAGAGCCATCGATTAAAACGATTCCCTCCATGTTAACGTACTAATTCTACCCAGCCTTTGAGACTCTTATTTTGTACCGACTTATCAAACAAATCGAAGACCACATCGCAGGTATAGAAATAAGAAGAGGCTGACATTTGAACTCCATTAGCATCCGTTCCATTCCATCCAAAACCAGCCAAAGGACCAGCATATTGATAAATCAGCTGACCATTTCGATCCACGATTTTACAGGTTACTGAACTCACAAAGCGTGGACAACGCATCGGCTTAAAGGAATCATTCAGGCCATCGCCGTTAGGGCTAAATAAGTTAGGCAAGTCAAACGAAGCACAGTTCTCTACGCAAATCTTATTACTTGCCGCACTCACTTTGCCTAAAGCGCTCACAGCGGTCACATAATAACAACCACGGTAAGAGTTTTGGAGAATATGCGAGAAATTTAACGTAGATGCAGTGGCTAATAAGGTATAGGCAGACGAAGGGTCTTTAGCATAATAAATCTTGTAACTCACAATATCCGGATCACAAATACCGGAGACCGTAGGCGTCCAAGTAAGCTGATTCGTAAAACTGCTGAATGAACAATCCGCTTTTGCATCTAAGGAGGCGCAATCCACCGTATACAACTGCAACGCAGGCGGACAAGGGAAAATGTCTGTCTGTGGAATGCCACAAATAATTTGCGATTTATTAATCAATTCCATTGCTGGCAATCCTGGCCCATAGGAACCCAAGGTTTCCACATAATAACAATACGATGAATCCGTCTTCATCGCGACTGAAAACGTTCCATCTGCCGCATAGGTATCTGCTCCTGAATCTACGTATTTAAAGGTGGCAGCCGTCGTCACTGGCACGTCAGCAATACGGTTAAAAATACCTGATCCACGTGGCGTTTCACGGTATACACGGTGAACTTTGTTTTCATTTGACCATGGTACAGTAGCAGACCAAGCTAATTTTACAGAGGCGATGGCTACTTGCGTACTTAATCGCACATTAGATGCCGGAGTAGGCGACTCTAATAAAGTGCGTACGCCATTTAAGGTATAATAGAAATCCGTTCGGTAACGGTAGGTCAATGCGGAAGTGTTTAAACCAGTATCCGTATAAGTTGTATCGTTTACTGCTGTGCGGATAGATGCCGTTATAGTAGAGCCAATGGCTCCAAAAGTCCCTGTTCCGATGGCCCGCATTAATTGATAACTATACGGCCCTGGATATTGTAAAGTATCTAATTTTACAGGACGCGTCCAACGTACTAGGTTCTCCCCTGCCGTCGTACTCGTTTTAAGTACAGAGACATTCGTCATGATAGGTGAAGCGCTGGCAATTAAATAACAAGCCGAATTCGACATAGGGCTAAAATCGTCCACTCCTTTCGAATTCGTGAAGGCCACTACTAGCACATAGGAGTAATTCGTATTTTTTACAATTGCATTATCTGTGTAAGTCGTAGCGGTGATAGGTAATCGAGCTAGTTCTGTGTAACCAGATACTGTCATTCCTGTAGCACAATTCGCATTAACGATGGCATCGCAGGCACCTTGTTTGCGGTATAAAATCAATCTTGCGTTAGGTAATGTACACGAATAGGTCGACCATCTTAGCGCGATAGTGGTACCAACACCAGCTGTGGCAGTTACATTTTTTACTGCTGGCGCAAATACACGAATATTCCAAATCTTACTATCCACTAAATTGGCTACCCCCGCACTCGTTACAGGGGGAAAATCTTCCGCCTTGAAGAAGACATCGTATCCCTCTTTTCGAATATGCACACAGTCAGTTTGCCAATTAAAGGTTCCAACAGCAGTTAGAGCTGTCTGACGCGCGGCTGAAGAGAAAGTGGCATTAGGTGGTTTCACTGAATAGGTCGTATCAATGGCATATACATTACCACTGCTCGTGATGGATATAGGATCCACTCGTCCCGTTTTGGAAACTTGGTCTATAGCGGTTATTGTTTGATTTATGCGCGTTCCGGCTTGGACACAAACATCAGCAGGCACCGTTAACAAAGGACCCCTATTATCCAAGTCCTTCACCTCAATTTGCATATCCCGAACAGTCTCCGAAATCTTAACACCATTTCTCCATTCTTCAATAATAAAGGCACAGTTGTAAAGTCCTACTTCTTGAGGGGATCTCCAGACTAAATCACCTGTTTTGGCATTAATGGTAAAGGAGGATGGCGTCGCAGAAACTTCATTAGGTTGTTTGAAATTAGGAGCTAATAAGCCTCTACTGGCAGGATCACAAGTTAATTCGGTACCAGTTCTGGATACCGATAAACGGTAGGCCAAAGAATCTCCCTCCGCATCTACCGCATTGGAATTATGAATAAAGGGCTGACCCACCACCGCCGTTAAATCTACCGCCGGATTTAATAATACAGGGGTAGAATTAAGGCCTAAACCCGCATTTATGGAGAAAATCGTCTCCACATAAAAGGGTACATCTACAGAGCGAGTGATATTTAATACCCCATCATTTCGATTAGGAACGGCCACAGACACTTTGTAAAACAGGGAAGCAGCGGGATAGGTATACTGTATTTTGTAGACGTTTTTCATGGTCCCATTTCCTAAATTAATGGGGTAGCCTGCAGAACGACGAGCTGATAATAGGGATGAACCATCTCCAAAACAGAAATTCACCGAATTCTGCTCCACATTCGCCCGGTTATTTTCCGTGTAGGTAGTTAGCGTGAACTCAAAGGTTAATGTTTTATCGGAAACCCGCTTTACCGTGATCTCCCCACCCTTTAAGTGGGTTGCCTGTGCAACAAAATTTAGTCCGCACAAAAACAAGAAATAAAGACCTAATCTTTTAATGAGCATAAAACATTTTTGATTAGCTGTAAGTTAAGAAGGCAATTCCTTTTTTCAAAAAAAATGGATTTTTTACGTTTTAAATTTGATAGAGCGGCGATTCGATTGTAGTTTTGGTAGCTTAAAAAAATCGAACCTGTTCGTTTATTTTTATTTCCTTTTAACAAATACAATTATTTATGGCTTGGTTAGCAAAATCACTTAATTCATCTCTCGGGAAAAAGCTCCTGATGGCCATTACAGGCCTGTTTTTAATCAGCTTCCTGTTAGTTCACTGCAGTTTGAACGCCTTAATCTTCCTGAATGATGGTGGAGTGGCTTTTAATGAAGGGGCAGAGTTTATGGGAACAAATCCGGTTATCCGCACGATGGAGATTGTGTTGTTCGCAGGTTTATTATTACACATCTATGACGGACTTCGTCTTTGGTTTGAAAATAAATCAAAACGTCCTGTGGCCTATGCGGTAGTAGATGGCGCTGCCAATAGCAAGTGGTATTCTCGTTCTATGGGACTTTTAGGAACTTTATTGTTATTGTTTTTAATCCTTCACTTGAAGCATTTTTGGTACTTCTCTCGATTAACGGAGGGCTTAGAAGACCATACGTTATATGCAGAGATGCAAGCGGTGTTCATGAATCCAGTTGTGGTTATCGTTTATGTGTTAGGATGCATTTCGCTTGGTTACCACTTATTACATGGTTTCTCGAGTGCTTTCCAATCCATTGGATGGAACCACCCTAAGTATATGCCTACGATCAAAACGATCGGAGCTATTTTCTCTATCGTTATTCCAGCTGTTTTTGCTGCGATGCCGATTGCCTTTTATTTCCATTTGATTCAATAATATTTCAGCGATTCGATTGATATGACAAAATTAGATGCCAAAATTCCAGAAGGCGCATTAGCCGACAAATGGACCAAATACCGTTCCAGCGTTTCCCTAGTAAACCCTGCGAACAAACGTAGCTTAGAAATCATCGTCGTGGGTTCAGGCCTTGCAGGTGCTTCTGCCGCTGCATCGTTAGCTGAATTAGGATATAAAGTGAAAGTATTCTGTTTCCAAGATTCTCCACGTCGAGCGCACTCAATCGCCGCACAAGGGGGTATCAATGCAGCGAAGAACTACCAAAACGATGGAGACTCGGTTTACCGTTTATTCTACGATACCATTAAAGGTGGTGACTACCGTGCACGTGAAGCAAACGTTCACCGTCTTGCGGAAGTATCAGGAAGCATTATCGACCAATGCGTAGCGCAAGGGGTTCCTTTCGCTCGTGAGTATGGCGGATTGCTTTCTAACCGTTCATTCGGTGGAACGCAAGTACAACGTACGTTCTATGCGGCTGGTCAAACGGGACAGCAATTATTATTAGGTGCTTATTCTGCATTGCAACGCCAAGTGGGAATGGGTAACGTAAAAATGTATACACGTCACGAAATGCTAGATGTCGTAACAATCGACGGAAAAGCGCGTGGTATCATTGCTCGTGATTCAGTAACAGGAGCTTTAGAGCGTCACTTTGGACACGCCGTTTTGTTATGTACAGGTGGTTACGGAAACGTATTCTATTTGTCTACAAACGCGATGGGATCAAACGTAACAGCCGCTTGGAAAGCGCACAAAAAAGGTGCCTTCTTTGCTAACCCTTGTTACACACAGATTCACCCTACGTGTATCCCGGTTTCTGGCGACCACCAGTCGAAATTAACCTTGATGTCTGAATCCCTTCGTAATGATGGTCGTATTTGGGTTCCTAAGAAACAAAACGATAATCGCAAAGCGAATGAAATTCCAGAAGACGAAAGAGATTACTACTTAGAGCGTCGTTATCCTGCCTTCGGTAACTTAGTACCACGAGATATAGCTTCACGGGCTGCGAAAGAGCGTTGCGATGCAGGTTATGGTGTAGGTACGTCTAAAATGGCGGTTTACTTAGACTATGCTGCAGCGATCATCCGTTACGGAAAAGCAGAAGCAAATAAAAACAATATGCACAATCCATCAGACGAAGAGATTCAAGCGATGGGTAAAGCAGTCGTAAAAGAGAAATACGGTAACTTGTTTGATATGTATAAGCAAATTACGGGTGAAGATCCATACGAGGTGCCTATGCGTATTTATCCAGCGGTTCACTACACGATGGGTGGACTTTGGGTAGATTATAACTTAATGACTACAGTTCCTGGCTTATATGCTTTAGGAGAGGCTAACTTCTCTGATCACGGCGCGAACCGTTTAGGAGCATCAGCCTTGATGCAAGGTTTAGCGGATGGTTATTTCGTAATTCCTTACACAATCGGTGCTTACTTAGCTTCCGAGATTCGTACACCAGCGATTTCTACGGATTCAGAAGATTTCGTAGCGGCAGAGAAAGCGGTACGTGATCGTTTAGAAACCTTAATGAACATCAAAGGGACGAAGCCTGTGGATTACTTCCACAAGCGTTTAGGAAAGATCATGTGGGATGAGTGCGGTATGGCTCGTAATGCAGAAGGTTTGAAAGCTTCTATTAAGGAAATTCAAGCCTTGCAAAAAGAATTCTGGTCAGATGTGAAGATTCCAGGTGAAATCGATAACCTAAACCCTGAATTAGAGAAAGCAGGCCGCGTGGCAGACTTCTTAGAATTAGGTGAGTTAATGTGTATTGATGCCTTAGATCGCAACGAAAGTTGTGGAGGTCACTTCCGTACAGAATACCAAACAGAAGACGGGGAAGCCCTTCGTGATGACGAAAAGTATGCTTATGTAGCGGCTTGGGAATACGAAAAACAATCGACTTTCAAACTTCACAAAGAAGAATTGAAATACGAAAACATCAAAATTGCTCAAAGATCTTATAAATAATTCGATACAATGGAAGGACATTTAAACCTGACACTCAAAATTTGGAGACAAAAAAATGCTAACGTAGCCGGTAAGTTCGAAACTTATCAGGTGAGTGGCATCTCCACAGATATGTCATTTTTGGAAATGATTGACGTGTTAAACAACCGTTTGATCGAAGAAGGAGATGATCCGGTAGCATTTGACCACGATTGCCGTGAAGGTATTTGCGGTATGTGCTCGATGTACATTAATGGTCGTCCTCACGGACCAAACCGTGGTGTTACGACTTGCCAATTACACATGCGTTCGTTCCAAGATGGTGAAACAATTACCGTAGAACCTTGGAGAGCGAGTGCGTTCCCGGTAATTAAGGACTTAGTCGTGAACCGTTCTGCTTTTGACCGCATCATCGCGGCAGGAGGTTTCGTTTCAGTAAATACGGGTAACGCTCAGGATGCAAACAATTTACCTATTCCTAAAGAGGATGCTGACGAGGCATTCGCAGCAGCGGCGTGTATCGGTTGCGGAGCTTGCGTAGCAGCTTGTAAGAATGCATCAGCGATGCTGTTTACCTCAGCCAAGATTTCTCAGTTAGCCCTATTGCCACAAGGTAAAGTGGAAGCTGCGAATCGTGCACAAGCCATGGTGGCTCAGATGGATGAAGAAGGATTTGGTGCTTGTTCAAATACCGGTGCTTGCGAAGCTGAATGCCCTAAAGGAATTTCGATTGAGAACATCGCGCGCATGAACCGCGAATATTTCTCAGCGACATTCTCATCTAAATAAACTACAATTACAGCCCCTGAATGCCATTTCAGGGGCTTTTTACGCCCTTGTTTTTAGAACCTACCCATTCCAAATCTGCTGAACGCAATCCACCTGCTGGTTGGATCGAAGTGATATGCGGTTCAATGTTCTCTGGTAAAACAGAAGAACTGATTCGTCGTTTGAAACGCGCAAAAATTGCCCAAATGCGGGTCGAAATCTTCAAACCGATGGCCGATACCCGCTACCACGATGAGGATATTGTTTCCCACAACCAAAATTCCATCCGGTCCACACCCGTCAATAACTCCGGTGAAATACTATTACTAGCTGGCGATTGCGATGTGATTGGGTTAGATGAAGTACAATTCTTCGATGAGAACATCGTAGAGGTTTGCAATACGCTAGCTAATCAAGGTAAGCGAATTATTATAGCAGGATTGGATATGGACTTCAAGGGCAATCCTTTTGGGCCTATGCCGGGATTAATGGCTATCGCAGAATTTGTCACCAAAGTACATGCTGTTTGTGTGAACTGTGGCGCAGCCGCCCATTATTCGTACCGCAAAGTGGAGCAACAACAAACCGTTTTATTAGGAGAAACTGAGTCCTATGAGGCTCGCTGCCGTTCTTGCTTCCATGGCGAAAACTAAAGACCCCTCTTTTCGAAAACTGATTCAACGTTTAGTGGCGCGCAAGCCTAAGAATTTGGACCAGCAGTTTTTGCAAGCGCATGAAGAGGTGTTTGAAAAAACGGATTGCCTTACTTGCGGCAATTGCTGCCGCACCACAAGTCCTATGTGGAATGATACGGATATCCAGCGCGTTTCCCATTTATTTAAAATGAAAACGTCCGCTTTCTTGGATGCCTATCTCGTCCAAGATTCAGATGGGGATTGGGTATACCCTCAAGCCCCATGCCCTTTTTTAGATCTACAAGATAATACCTGTGGAATCTATGATCACCGCCCCAAAGCCTGCCGAGAATACCCCCATACGGATCGAAAGAATATGATGGGGATTTTAGGATTAACGCAGAAAAATGCGCTTATATGCCCCGCAGTAACGCAAATTCTTGAAAAAATCGAGCAAATTTACAGTTAAGCCACATTTGATTTGAAATTCACGTCAAAAATCGGCAATTTCGTAGTTCAATAAATCAAACTTATGGCAGCAGAATACTTAGGAATCGATGTAGGTGGAACCGGCGTTAAAATGGGAATCGTCCACGCAGACACAGGTCAAATCAACAATTTTCAAAGTTACGATACTGCTACCTGGAGAGAATCACACCATTTTTTAGAGCGTTTAGCGGATGCGATTGCATTGCAATTGTACCAACACAAGAATGTCAAAAAAGTAGGAATCGGTCTACCAGGTATCTTGACGAAGGATCGTCGCACCCTAATCGAGATAACGGCTATCCCCGAAATCGATGGCTCTCCCATGATTGAAATGCTAGAAAAGCGTTTTCCTGAACATTCGTTCTTCATGGAAAACGATGCGAACGCAGCTGCTTTAGGGGAATTTTATTTCTCTCCTGAAAAGGCTACCATGCCAGAGGATTTCATTTTCATTACCTTAGGAACAGGTGTGGGTGGCGCTGCTGTTATCGACCGTAAAATATTCTTAGGTGGAGATGGGAATGCGATGGAACCAGGTCACGTACCTTCCCGCGACGGTAAGGTATTAGAGCGAAATGTAGGTAAAAAAGAGTTATTACAAATGGCAACGGCAATGCGCGCTGCCTATACCGGAAAAACGTCGCTTCCTGCCGATGGGACTATTTCTACGACTGCCTTAGTGGTGGGAGCAGAAGAGGGAGATGAATTAGCTTTAGCTATTTGGAATGAAGTGGGATCCTTATTAGGGGATATGTTAGTTTCCTTAATTCGTATCCTAGATATCAAAAATATTTTCATAGGTGGCGGATTATCAGCCTCTTATGACTTTATTTTACCGAGTATGGAGAAGCAATTAAATTATTGGTTAACACCAGCTTACTTGGAAAAATTAACCATTAAAAAAGCCTTATTAGGTAATGACGCAGGTCTTTTAGGGGCTGCTTCGCTTTGTTTTTAAGGCAAACAGCCTAGAACAGGCTAATTAGAATGGAATTTGTTTGATAAATTCAACTTTAATTCTAATCTTTGCATCGTTTTTGAACCCCAAAATAATATTAAAATGTCAGATATTGCAGAAAAAGTAAAAAGCATCATCGTTGAAAAATTAGGTGTAGAAGCATCAGAAGTTACTCCTGAGGCGTCTTTCACAAACGATTTGGGAGCTGACTCTCTAGACACAGTTGAGTTAATCATGGAATTCGAAAAAGAATTCTCTGTTTCTATTCCAGATGATCAAGCGGAGAACATCCAAACAGTAGGCCAAGCTATTTCTTATTTGGAAGAGAACGCAAAGTAATCGAAGCAACCATAAAAATTATGTCAATTGGTAAACAGTAATCAGGTGGATTTTTCCATAGGATTTCTCGAACTAATTGACATTTTTTATTTTAAGCAGATTCATAAATAACAAGAATATGGAGTTAAAACGAGTAGTTGTCACGGGCTTAGGCGCCCTAACCCCCATCGGGAACACAGTTAGTGAATATTGGGATGGATTAAAAAACGGCGTAAGCGGTTGTGGACCCATCACAAAATTCGATGCGGAAAAATTCAGAACTCGTTTTGCTTGTGAATTAAAGAACTTCAAGGTAGAAGATTTTATTAATGCTAAAGAGGCTCGTAAAATGGATCCATTCACTCAATACGCTGTAGTGGCGGCTGATGAGGCCATCGCTGATGCGAATTTTGACATGGAAACCTTGAATAAAAACAAAGTAGGCGTTATCTGGGGATCAGGTATTGGTGGTTTAAAGACTTTTGAAGACGAAATGATCTATTTCGGACAAGGAGACGGAACACCTAAAATCAATCCATTCTTTATCCCTAAGATGATTGCAGATTCATCTTCTGGCCAAATCTCTATCCGCAACGGATTCCGTGGCCCTAACTACGTCACTGTTTCCGCTTGTTCTTCAGCGAACAACGCAATCATTGATGCTTTCAACTACATTCGTACCGGACGTATTAACGTATGTGTAACGGGTGGTTCAGAAGCGCCTGTGACCATTGCTTCAGTAGGGGGTTTCACTGCAATGCACGCCATGTCTACGCGTAATGATGATCCAGCAACGGCATCTCGTCCTTATGACGTTGATCGCGATGGTTTCGTGGTAGGAGAAGGTGCAGGCGCCCTCATTTTGGAAGAATACGAACACGCTAAAGCGCGTGGCGCGAAAATATATGCTGAGTTAATCGGTGGAGGTTTTTCCTCTGATGCACACCACATTACAGCACCACACCCAGAGGGTTATGGCGCTTTATTATCGATGATCGATGCCTTAGAAGATGCTAACATCAAGCCTGAAGAGGTTGATTACGTGAATACACACGGTACATCCACTCCAATTGGTGATCCACAAGAGATTAAAGCGATCGTCGATTGTTTTGGAGAGCACGCTTATAAGTTAGCCATCTCTTCGACGAAATCGATGACAGGTCACTTATTAGGTGGAGCAGGCGCAGTAGAGGCGGTAGCTTCTGTATTAGCGATTCAACACCAATTTGTCCCTCCTACCATCAATGTATTTAACCGCGATCCAGAAATCGATCAACGCATCGATTTAACAGAGAACGTAGGTAAAGCACGTAAAATCGACGTGGCGTTGAGCAACGGATTTGGTTTCGGTGGACACAATGCGACGGTTATTTTCAGAAAAATCTAAGACAAATATGGCCGTAAAATCTCTCCTGAACTGGTTAGATCCGATTCGACTAGACGAACGAGAGAAATTTCTAAAGAAATCGGTTACACATCTTATTGGGGCTAGTCCGAGTAATTTAACCTTATACAGACTAGCCTTTTTACACTCTTCTGCTTCCAAGGAGAGTGTTTCCGAAAGCTACAAAGAGTCAAATGAACGCCTAGAATTTCTAGGTGATTCTGTCCTTGGGATGATTACAGCGACTTATTTGTTCCAAAAATTCCCCTTCAAAGACGAAGGCTTCTTAACTGAAATACGTTCAAGAATGGTCAGTCGAGAGTCATTAAACGTAATTGGCCGCAAATTAGGGTTGGAAGAAGTAATCGAGTATGAAACGCAGCGTAAAAACGCCATGTCCCGAACTTCCATGTACGGAGATGCCTTAGAAGCATTTGTGGGAGCGATTTATTTAGACAAAGGCTTCGCCTTTACCCAAAACTTCATCATTAAGAAAATTCTCACACAGTACTTTGATTTAGAAGCCGTTGTTCAAAACAATCCGAACTTCAAGTCAATGCTGATTGAATGGGCGCAAAAAGAAGGTAAAAAGGTTTCCTTTGAGCTAGATCAAGAGGGAGAACACCACAACCGGGAATTTACGGCATGGGTCATCCTGGATGGCGAAAAAATATCCGAAGGGAAAGGCTATTCGAAGAAGAAAGCAGAACAAACAGCCGCTAGAATGGCTTGTGAACAATTAGAAATTAAATAATCAATACCTATGGCACCTAATATATTCTTGCAATACTGGAATGATTCTCCTGAATCAATCACATTTCAAGAGGTATTAGCTTGGGAGGTTCCTACCTCCATCATCGAGGAGATTCAAGCCGAGCTATTAGCTCAGTTAAACTCAGCTCGTGCACAAGAAAACTTCCCTAATTTTCCGTGGTCTAGTCCCCGTTTTCAAGAGAAATGGGAAGGAATTGCGCAAACCTTGTTATACCAAGTTGCCTTGCCAGCGTTTATCTGGGCATCTTGGATTGAAAGTCTAGCGGTACCTGTAGAAGATGTACCTCAGCCCAGTTTTGCGGATTTATTGAACTCCTATGAGGCGCCAGAGGCGCCAGTTTACGAGGCACCTGTGTCGGATGCGCCGACTTACGAGGCACCAGCTGAGACTTTCGATTACCCAGCTGCTGAAACTCCCGCAGAGCCTTTCGATTTATTGAATACGGAGGTCTATTTCGAAGCACCAGAAAGCCTAGAGGATTCTTCAGAAGAGGAATTTACCCGCCTTAAGGATTTATTAAGTGGCTCACCGAATTCTTTGAAATCCAAAGTCGAGTCACAAATGACTCAACGCATCGCGGACACAATTAGCCTCCACCAACGCATCAAATACATTCAAGAGATTTTCCGAGGGGATGTAGCTAAGCTAGAATCACTTATTCAATTCATCGATAATGAGGCGGAAGCTGAAACATGGTCTCAAGCGCTCTTAGAACGATACTCAGACTATCGCCGTGCGGAGAATGAAGCTATCTGGGAGGAACTTCACCAACTCATTGAACGAAAGTTCAACTAACTGATTATCATTATCAGTTTTAATCTGCCTTAAAGCTCGATCATACGGTAATTTCAGGGAAAATTAATTCCTTGAAAACGATCCTACTTTTCCTGACTTCTTTTAGCTGTTTCGCCCAAATTCCTACGCAAGTGGAGGAGGAAAAGCAATCTAGCTTCGACTACTATCTAGCGAATCCTCTGAATATAAATCTCGTATCTGAAACGGAGCTACAATCATCTCTCCTATTTAACTCAGATCAAATCACTGCATTTATAGCATTCCGCAAACAAATAGGCTCATTCCAATCGATCCTCGAATTACAAACTATCCCGGGATGGGATTTAGCCTTCTTGCGCCGAATTCAAGACTACTTAGTTTGCCAACCAATGACTCCCAACTGGTGGAAACCGAATGCGTCCACCCATCAAATTTTGTTTAAAAGTGATTGGACCGTAGAGACTAAAAAAGGCTTTACTGACCCTGATCTACGAAGCAAGATCCGCTATATAGGCGATAGAACCAATCAAACTCTTCGTTATCGGGGTCAATTGAATGCCAACCTTCGGATAGGATTTCTGCTACAAAAAGACGCAGGAGAGAAAGATCTGAGCGATTTTAGCAGTGGATTTATAGCATTTAAATCCCAAGGTGTACTGGAAAAAGTCCTCCTAGGCGATTTCATCAATCAATGGGGACAAGGACTTGTTCAATCTGGAGGCTTTTCCTTAGGCAAGAGTTTTGAGAGCATCAAAGCCACTCAAAAATTCAATCTTGGGGGTTTAGTCTACAGTTCTAGTGTTGAATATGGCTACTACAGAGGAATTAATGCCACTTTTAAGCTGAAGGAAAATCTCAGAATTCAGACTTTTGTGTCCTACCGAAATTTAGATGCCACCACTGGAATTGATTCAACAGGAAAAACCTATTTGCGAACGAGGGTCGAAGATGGTTTTCATCGAACGAATTCGGAAATCAGCCATAGAAATGCAATGCAAGAAAAAACAGCAGGGGCAAACCTCAGCTTTACACCACTAAGCATCCCACTCATCCTCCAGTTAAACGCGGTTTATACCCTTTGGTCTTTTCCTAAACCCATCGGAATAGGCTATAAGCAGCCCGAATGGTCTGGAAATGAACTAAAGAATTATTCTATCAGCTTCCAATATCCGCTGAAGAACATCCGAATGGTGGGCGAGCTTGCTTATGCTGGCTTAAATCAGTATTCCTTCATTCATTCTGCTGCCACCTCTCTATCAAAGAAATTAGATATCTCCTATTTACTCAGGCACTATTCCGCTGGCTATTTCAGCCCTAAATCGAATGGACTTTCTGAAAACGCAGAAAATCTCAACGAAATAGGTCTTTTCCTGGGCTTAGGTTATCAAATCAATAGGCGAATGAAGCTTAGCTCCTATTTCGATTATTTTCGCTTCCCTGGTCCTAAATACCAAGTTGTAAATCCAAATACGTCTGGCTGGGAATTGCTTAGCCGTTTGCAGTGGGAAAAAAGGCATAGCGCACGTGGATTCATCCAAGGTAAATGGACTCGAAAGGAAGAAAAAGACTTGATTCAGATCAGTCTGGATGGCCATTATATTGCCATCAAATCTTGGGATTTTCACGTGCGCGTAATGGGCTCCTCATTGGGTTCAGAAATCGGTTTTTTACTACTACAAGACATAAAATGGGATCAAGGCAAATGGAATATACAAGGACGGTTTGCCTTGATTAATACGCCTAGCTATGACACGCGGAATTATGCCTATGAACCAGGAGTTCCTTATTCCTTTCTTTTGCCAGCCCATGCAGGTAAAGCCATTAAAACAACACTAGTGATTGCTTATCAATGGAACAAAGAAATCTCTTTAGCCGCTAAATGGGCACGCATTCAATACCAGGATCGAACGGAGATAGGTTCTAGCTTAGAGGCAATTGAAGGGAATCATAAAACCGATATCACCCTACAAATCAGCTACAAGATGCATTAAACAATCGCTTCGCGAACACGTAATAGTTTCTCTAACAGACCTTCTAGTTGATCTAATGGAAGCATATTTGCCCCATCTGATTTCGCAATGGAAGGATTCGGGTGAGTTTCGATAAAGATTCCATCAGCACCTACCGCAATTGCCGCTTTAGCGATGGTTTCAATCAGAGCGGGTTGTCCACCCGTTACGCCTGTCGTTTGATTAGGACGTTGTAAAGAGTGCGTGCAATCCATGATGACAGGCACATTCATCGCAGACATCTCCGGAATATTTCGGTAATCCACTACTAAATCTCCATAACCAAAGGAATTACCACGGTCAGTTAAGTAAACAACCGCTTCTGGATTCTCATGTAACACTTTTTCCACGGCAAAACGCATAGAAGCGCCCGACATGAATTGTCCTTTTTTGATATTAACTGCTTTGCCTGTTTGGGCAGCAGCAGCTAATAAGTCAGTTTGACGACAAAGGAATGCCGGAATTTGTAACACATCGACATAAGCCGCCGCCATGGCTGCTTCCGAGCTTTCGTGAATATCCGTTACGGTAGGTAAAGCATACTTTTTTCCCACCGCTTGCAAAATTTCGAGCGCTTTGATATCACCAATACCGGTAAAGGAATCAATTTTAGTACGATTTGCCTTGCGGTAGGAACCTTTGAAAATATAGGGAATACCCATTGATTTCGTGATACCATCTATTTTTTCTGCAATCTCAAAAGCTAAATCGTTGCTCTCTATGGCACAAGATCCTGCCATTAAAAAGAAAGGACCTTTGCCTAAATTAGCTAATGTGGGTAATGTCATGTTATAAAATATTTACTTCGGTCTCTAATGAAACACCGAACGTGTCTTTAATTGATTGCTTAATTTCTTCCGAGAGGGCTAAAATCTCCGCACCTGTTGCCTCTCCATAATTCACTAAAACGAGTGCTTGCTTCGCATGCACCCCTGCATCCCCTCTTCTGAAGCCTTTCCAACCAGCCTTCTCAATGAACCAACCTGCTGGAAATTTGACATCAGTACTTCCTTCTACAGGATAATTCGGAATCCCCGGAAATTCAGCCATCAGTCGCGACGCCTCAGAGGCCGAAACCGTTGGATTTTTAAAGAAGCTACCCGAGTTACCGATTTCTTTAGGATCTGGCAACTTACTCTGGCGAATTTCAATGACAGCATCCGCTACTTCGCGGATAGATGGCTGTGTAATTCCTTTAGCTGCTAAAACATCTTGGATCGCTCCATAAGACGTTTTTACCGAAGGTTTCTTGGACAACTTAAACGTCACAGCGCTAATTAGGTATTGACCCTTTCCTGCGCGCTTAAAGAAGCTCTCTCGGTAGCCAAAAGCACAAGCTTTGGCGTCGAATACCTCTATTTCCAAAGTCTGCAAATTCAATGCCTCCAAAGACTCAAAAGTATCCTTAATTTCAGCACCGTAGGCACCGATATTTTGCATGGGAGCCGCACCCACGGTACCCGGAATTAACGATAAATTCTCTAATCCAGACCAGCCATGGTTCACAGCAAATTGAACAAATTCGTCCCAAACCACTCCAGCCCCCCCTCTCAACCACACATATTCAGCATCCTCTTTTATAACATCGATACCTGGAATAGAAATTTTAACTACCAAGGCCTCCTGGGATTTAGTCAACAACACATTACTTCCTCCACCTAGAAAAAGGTGAGGCAAATGCGCATATTCCCCCGATTTACGCAGCGAAATATAGTGATCAATGGAGCTAATCTCTACGAATTGACTGGCTCCCGCCTCAATCCCAAACGTATTATAAGCACGTAGAGAGTACATATTAAACTAATTTTGTTGATAAAAACTCCTCTAAAGCGGGTTCTCCCGAGTGGTGAAAAGTCTCTGAATTCCCTTCCCAAATCTTCCTTCCCTCTTTTAAAAAGATGATGGATTCCCCCATCCGCATCACTGAATTCATATCATGCGAAATAACCACCGTGGTCATGTTGTATTCCTGCGTGATTTCCTGAATTAAATAATCAATTTTCACCGCAGTCAATGGATCTAAACCTGAGTTAGGCTCATCACAGAACAAATATTTCGGATTCATGACAATGGCTCTTGCGATACCCACCCGCTTTTTCATTCCTCCAGAAATTTCAGATGGCATCAACAAGGCTGATTTCTCTAGACCTACGCGTTGTAAACAGAGCATCGCCTGCGCGTTTTTCTCCTCAAGCGTTTGTGAAGTAAGTGTATCTAGCGGAAAACGAACATTTTCCAAAACGGATTTAGAATCAAAAAGAGCTCCTCCTTGAAATAGAACGCCCATTTCACGGCGAATTTCTTTCACCACATCTGGGTGTGCTGTCAAAAAATCACGCCCATCGTAGAGAACCTGACCTTGTTCAGGCACTAAAATCCCGATCATGCATTTTAGCAAAACAGATTTCCCAGTTCCACTTCCACCAATGACCATATTCGTCTTTCCTTGTTGGAAATTCGCACTAATGTCATTCAGCACAACACGACCGTTAAAAGATTTAGATAAACCCTTGATTTCAATCATATTCAAAATTAGGGATTATTGAATACTTTATGATAAATTTGATAACATTTAAATCAAAAAACTATGTTTTTCATCTTCCTAGGTATTTTGTTATTTATCGCCGGAAATGCGATATCTAACCCCAATTTAGTATTCTCGAAATACAGCAAAACCTTCAAAGTGGTAGGAGCCGTTTTGGCTATCCTTGGAGTTACGAGTTCAGCTATTGTACAAGTAGATGCAGGTGAAGTAGGAGTCCAAAGCGTATTTGGAAAAGTGCAACCCTCCACCTTAAATAGTGGTCTTAACTTTGTTAACCCTTTAGCAAAAGTGGTCGTATTTGATGCAAAAACCCAAAACTATACCATGTCAAGCGTCCATGACGAAGGCGACAAAGCTGGGGACGATGCAATCCGCGTTTTAACGGCCGACGGATTAGAGGTTGTGGTTGATTTAACCGTTCTATTCCGAATCATTCCATCTGAAGCTCCACGCGTCTTACGCGAAATTGGAGAGGACTACAAGGACAAGGTCGTACGACCAATTACGCGTACCATGATTCGCGATAATGCAGTTTATTATGATGCCGTAGCACTATATTCCTTAAAGCGTAACGAATTTCAACAGCGTATTTACCAAGATATTGAAAAGAATTTTAAGAAAAGAGGGTTGGTTTTAGAGCAATTATTAATCCGTAACATCAATCTCCCTACTTCTGTAAAACAAACGATTGAATCGAAAATCAATGCGGAACAAGATGCACAAAAGATGCAATTCGTGTTACAGAAAGAAAAGCAAGAAGCGGAAAGAAAGCGGGTGGAGGCGCAGGGTATCGCGGATTACCAAAAGATTTTGTCGACGGGTCTAAGCGACAAGCAATTGCAGTATGAGTCGATTATTGCCCAAAAAGAATTAGCTAAATCCCCTAACGCGAAAGTGATCATAATGGGTAGCAAGAGTGCCCCGATTATCTTAGGGAATCAATAAGTAAAGTGGCACGTGATTCTAGCGAATCGCGTGCCCCATTTTATCTCTTTTCGTTTCTAAGTATTTTTGGTTGTGTGGATTAGCTTGAATCTCTATTCCGATCGAATCCACAATTTCTAATCCATATCCCATTAATCCGGCTCTTTTCTTCGGGTTATTTGAGATTAAACGAATCTTGTGAATACCTAAGTCACGCAAAATTTGAGCACCTACGCCGTAATCACGCTCATCCATCGCGAAACCTAATTCTAAGTTCGCTTCCACTGTATCCCGGCCTTGCTCTTGCAATTTATAGGCTTTTAATTTATTAATTAGACCGATTCCGCGGCCTTCTTGGAACATATATAAAATTACCCCTTTCCCCTCTTTCTCTACCATTTCCATGGCAGCGTGTAATTGTTCACCACAATCGCAGCGACAAGAACCAAAAATATCTCCCGTCACACAAGAACTATGCACCCGTACCATCACAGGCTCTTCTTTTTCCCAGCTTCCCTTGATTAAGGCTAAATGCGTATCTCCCGTATTGATTTGCTTGAACGCTACTAATTCGAAAGAGCCCCATTCAGTAGGCATGTTCACTCCAATTTCTCGCTTAATCAAAGATTCTTTAGCTAACCGGTATTCGATTAAATCTTTGATCGTCACTAGTTTCAACTGGTGTTTATCAGCCAACTTGCGAAGATCAGGCAATCGCGCCATACTGCCATCTTCATTCAAAACCTCGATCAATACACCAGATGGTTTAAACCCGGCTAAACGGGCGAAGTCCATCGAAGCCTCCGTATGTCCTGTACGACGCAAAACACCTTCTGTACGTGACTTTAACGGGAAAATATGACCAGGTCTTCCTAAATCTGATGGCTGAGTGGCAGGATCAACTAATGCCTTAATAGTCTTGGAACGATCTGAAGCAGAAATACCCGTCGTACAACCGTTGCCTAATAAATCAACTGAAACCGTAAATGGTGTCTCGTGGGAAGTTGTATTCTGATTCACCATCATCTCTAAACCCAATGCCTGGCAACGCTCATCTGTCAAAGAAACACACATTAAACCGCGCGCTTCCTTGATCATAAAATTCACGATTTCAGGCGTGATCGCTTCTGAGGCACAAATCATATCACCCTCGTTCTCCCGATCTTCATCGTCCGCGACTATAATTATTTTACCTTGGCGAATATCTTCCAAGGCATCTTCAATACGATCTAAGCGAATATCATCTAGCATTTTGTAGGCATTTGAATCAGAAACACAAAGTTACACGAAATAATTCCCTTTTTGACTACCTTTGTTAATATGTTCATCGAGGTAAAGAATCTTTCTAAAAACTACGGAAATCAACCCGCCGTTCACGACCTAAACTTTCGTATAGAAGTGGGCCAAATAGTGGGATTTCTGGGACCCAACGGAGCCGGGAAATCGACGACATTGAAAATGCTTTTGGGACTTGTCCAGCCTACATCTGGTTCCATTACGATCGGCGGAAAAGATCCTCATGAACAAGAAATTGCCCTTAAAAAGCAGATAGGTTATTTAGCCGAAAACAACCCATTATATCCAGAAATGTATGTTCGGGAATTTTTAGCCTTCATAGGAAATATTCACCAAATCCAGTATCCAGACAAGCGAATTCAAGAGGTGATCGAGTGGGTTGGCCTTGAAAAAGAGGCGCATAAGAAAATCCAAGCGCTTTCTAAAGGGTATCAGCAGCGAGTGGGAATAGCCTTGGCGATCTTACACGATCCGCCAATATTGATCTTAGATGAACCGACGAGTGGCTTGGATCCGAACCAACGTGATGAAATTCGTAACTTAATCAAAAGCTTACAAAAAGACCGCATTATCTTATTCTCTAGCCATATTCTATCGGAAGTAGAAGCTATCTGCGACCGGGTTTTATTGATTCACCAAGGCAAATTAGTGAGCGATAGCCCAATGAAAGAAATCAAGGATTTAGAGCAATTCTTTAAAGAGAAGACAAGCTAAACGAATCTGCATCTAAGTGTGCTGGGAATTTTGCCCTAAACCCGGCTAATTCAGTTGCCGATAATTCACTTGTCAAAATTTGATCCTGCGATGCTAAATCAAGCTGAAGTGCTCCTTTAAAATCAACCAACAAAGAATCACCCGCATAATCTAGGCCATTCGCATCGGTTCCTACCCGGTTCACTCCTATTACATAAGAAAGGTTTTCAATAGCCCTAGCTTGCAACAGCGTTCTCCAAGCATTCGCTCGAGGAGCAGGCCAATTCGCTACATAAATGGCTGCGTCATAAGCCATGTTAACATTGCGTGACCAAACTGGAAAGCGAAGATCATAGCATATAAAAAAAGCTAAGTTCCACCCCCTGTAGGAAATTATCACCTGCTTATCACCTGATTGATAAAACATATGCTCTTCGCCCATCCGAAACAAATGGCGCTTGTCATAAGAGGTAAAAGACCCATCTGGCTGAACGGCATAGAGCCGATTAAAGAAAGCGTTTTGTTGTTTTACTTTGAGAGAACCTACCACCAAACTCCCTAAGCGGTTGGCTTGTACTTGCATCCACTGTAGTACAGGTCCCTTGCCTATCTCTGCACCGTTAGGCGTCATAGAAAAGCCTGTGGCGAACATTTCAGGTAAGACAATCACATCTGTTTTACCGGCTAAGCCAGATAATTTTTCCTCTAATGCCGCACAATTAGCAGCAGGATCTTCCCAACCTAAATCAGTTTGAACTAAGCTTACCCGTAGATTCGCCATATTTGCCGGAGTTTATTTGGCAATATAAGAATAATAGATTTTCAAACGAGCTTTCATCGCCTGTAAAGGCACAAAACGAGTACTCTCATTGATGATCCTCGTATTACCTGATGAGTTAGAAGTCAGCGCCGGAGTAATTAACCACCCTGTATTTGCCTGCTTACCTACTAATAAGGATTGAATGGCTGTAGTCACATTAAAGGTATAAGACTTAGCACTAGGATCGATTGCTGAGGTAATCACACTCGTTCCACCCTCCGATAGTAAATATTTCAAGCCATAACTATTCCGAAGCGTGCGGTTAGTGGAGTTAGTTTCTACGATAGACAATTGACCGATCGTTTGCTGTAAATCGATATTATCTGCAGCAGTTAACACTAATTCTGCCTTATTCACCGCCACATTTCGGTTACCTTTTAAACTAAGCAAATAAGGAAATTCCACCTTAGTGGCGACTCCCGTACCCGCTTGAATATAGGTTATACCACTTGTTGCAGCTGAAGAAACGATATTTCCAGGATTTTGAAGGGCGGCCAATGCTCCCGTTTTGGTCGACTTAATCTGATTAAAACGAGCTAACAATTCAGGGTAAAGCGCGTTCGATAAGCTAAAATAATAATCCATGAAATACTTCGTCGTATCTCCCGGATTATGGAAATACAAAGTCATACGAGAATAGCCTGGATTGAATCCAATCATAGCCCCTGCGGTGGAACCAGTAGATTTAAACAACATACCGGGGAAATAATCTCTAAATCCTTTACTTCCGGCAGCCACTTTCGTATCTGCATATTTACTCAACAATTCCCGACCAAAAGTATCTGACATACGGAAACGTAACGTATCATAGCGAACAGAGTCTCCATTCATCGCTTTAGTACGAATAGGACGAGGTGCAAAGGTGTGTCTACCAAGCAAAGCTGCATCAGAACGAACAGATGATCCTGCAAAATAATCCGTACCTCTGTTTAAACTATCTAATAAGCGATAAACACTCAATGTTTGTGTTTTTGTTGTATCCCCTTGGTAACCTGAATAGGCCAAACGTAAGGTTAATGAATCGTAAACAGACGTCGCTTTTGCAAAAAGCGTGTCAATATTAGAAACTTGCGTGTAGACCGCAGATTCTGCCAAACCCAATACAGGATGATTATAAGTCCCTACTAGTAGGGTACTAGGTGACCCTGTATAGATTGAATCAATTAATACTGTCGAGGATTTAATCGAAATTGTATCTGTATAATTCAATCCCACCTCCACGCTAAACAAATCGTCTCCAATTTCTTTAGGTGTATCACAGGATGCAAGGAATAAGGAAAGAATTCCTACCCATTTAATTGCCGGACATTTCCAAGTACATTTTTTCGAAGAAATCGAGGTCATTATCGGCAATGTTTTGAGAGGTTTTATGTTGATATTCATCAATAATCGGTTGAATACGGCTATTATCCGCATTTACTAAAGAAACTATTTTGTCTGCATACTCCGCACCTATCTTAATAAATGCTTCGTAATTTCCACCTGCTAAGCTACCTAAATGTGCATCGTCTAAATCTCCAATTTTCACTTTTTCGATCAAATCGTCTGATTCAAACGTAAAATCAAAAGCAGAATTGTGTGGAGAGAAAATAGTTTTCGAATCCTTATAGATCGGGTGATTTTGGTAATGCGTGGAGATGTACAAAGGCACTAAACTAGACATCCAATCATTACAGTGAATGATATCTGGGGCCCAACCTAATTTCACAACTGTCTCTAAAGCTCCTTTGCAGAAGAAAATAGCACGTTCATGATTATCAGGATAAAATGCGCCTTCCTTGTCAGTCAACACATATTTACGTTGGTAATAATCTTCGTTATCGATGAAGTATACTTGTAATTTTGCGGCCGGAATACTGGCTACTTTAATGGTCAAAGGCTTTTCCTCCTCACCCATTGGAATGGTAATACCTGAAAGACGAACCACTTCGTGCAATCGGTTTTTACGCTCATTGATCGAACCGAATCGGGGTACTAAAATTCTAATTTCCATCCCTCTCTCCTGCATAGCAGTAGGAAGAGCGCGTACGAAATCAGCAATTTTAGACGTGTTTTGAAAAGGATCTACCTCACTTGAAACGTAAAGAATACGTAATTTGGCCATTCTAAATTGATTACTAGGGGCAAATTACCCCAAAAAACATTACAAAAATACAAAAAAATAATCGGATTATCACCATCATTATACAATGAAAGGTCTTTAATTTGCCTTTTGATTTAAGAACCAAATGCTAAAATCAATTCTAAAATACCTTATATCCAGTTTATTGGCAGCAGGCCTATTGTATTGGGCTTTTTCAAAAAGCCAACTGCACTGGAATGACATCCTGACCACATTCCATCAAGCTGACTATAATTGGGTAACTGTCTCCGTGGTGATTGCTTTCCTATCTCATCTTCTTCGTGCTTTACGATGGGAGCAACTTTTAAGTGCTTTAAACTATCAACCAGGAACGGTGCGTACTTTTTCTGCCGTATTAATCGGCTATTTTGCCAATTTTTTAGTACCCCGTTTGGGTGAAGTTTCTCGATGCGGGTCTTTGCAAAAAACAGCAGAAATCCCCTTTGAAGAATCTTTTGGCACGGTAATCACGGAAAGAATCGTGGATTTATTGAGCCTCATTACGCTCGTGGGAATAACATTTCTTGTGGAGTGGGAACCCTTGCAAAATAGCCTTTTCCCTACCCTCCATTTACCTTCAGGAGCCTTCATAATCGCAGCCTCCATACTGGGCTTAATCGGTTTAGGGGTTTTATGGAAGTTTAAGGATTTACTCCAAACCATAGGCGCAGAATCGAAAGTAGGAAAAATGATCCTCGGATGGGTCGCTGGAATTGGAAGTATTCGTCACTTAGCTCAACCTGGTAAATTCATCGCTTATAGTGTGGGCATTTGGTTATGCTATTATTTGAGCACTTTTACCTTGTTTCTCGCCTTTCCCATCAGCGAAAACCTAGGCATGAATGCAGCATTAACTGTTTTAGTGATGGGAACTTTTGGAATGGCCACACCCACCCAAGGGGGAATTGGGGCTTATCACAGCTTGGTCGCGTCTGCTTTTGTATTTTACTCCTTATCCTACAAAGATGGCTTTATGCTGGCTACCTTTTTTCACGGAACTCAAATGATTACTCTGTTGTTATTGGGTGGATTTAGTTTTATTTTAACCTTATTTTTACCCAAAATTAGCTCACGTGTCGAACAGAACTGAACATAAAATTGTCACATTGACCCAAGGAATAGAACTTCGCAAACAATGGAAAGCGAACGGAGAGAGAGTCGTTTTCACAAACGGCTGCTTCGATATTCTGCATTTAGGCCATGTGGATTACTTAGAAAAATCGAGCGAATTTGGCACTAAACTGATTGTGGCTGTTAACTCAGATGCTTCGGTTCGCACCTTAGAGAAAGGGGCTGAAAGACCGGTGAATTCGGAATATGCTAGAGCTCGATTGATTGCAGCCTTGGGTTTTGTTTCGATGGTCATCATTTTTGGAGAGTCAACCCCTCTAGAACTGATACAATCCCTCAGTCCAGACGTCCTGGTAAAAGGGGACGATTATACGATTGAGACGATTGTAGGGGCCAAAGAAGTGATAGCAGCCGGCGGGGAAGTAAAAACCATCGCCCTAGTGCCAGATTATTCCACGACTAAAATCATTCAAAAACTTAAACAATAATAACCATGTATTTCATTGCCATTATTTTCGGAGTCGCAGGTATGCTTATTTCATGGCGACTAAAATCTAAGTTCAAAACCTATTCCCAAACCCCTTTACAAAGTAATTTGTCTGGCCAGGAAATTGCTCAGCAAATGCTCGCTGACCATGGCATCTCAGATGTCCGCATTATTTCAGTAGAGGGTCAATTAACGGACCATTATAATCCGGCTGATAGGACTGTAAACTTAAGTAATGATGTGTATTACGGTCGCAATGCAGCAGCGGCGGCAGTAGCAGCCCATGAATGTGGCCATGCAGTACAACACGCCAGAGCCTATGCTTTCTTACAATTCCGTAGCGCCATGGTTCCCATGTTAAGCATTGCCAATGGATTCATGCCCATCTTATTGATGATTGGGATGATGATTCTGTATTCAACCGGGAATAGCACCTTGTTAGCGTTAGGGGTTGCTTTATTTGCTATGGCCACTTTATTTAGCTTCGTAACACTACCGGTTGAATTCGATGCTTCCAATAGGGCCTTGAATTGGATCAAGGAAAAGGGAATCGTTACTCCAGCAGAATTTGCCTTATCTAAGGATGCACTTTGGTGGGCAGCAATGACCTATGTTGTAGCCGCGCTGGGCATGTTAGCGCAGTTGCTTTATTATTTGAATTTGTTGAATGGGAGACGAAATGACTAAAAAATGGCGAATGAAAATCATTCGCCATTTTTTAGTCACTTCTTAAAGCATAAAGAATAAAGCACAAAGAATAAAGTTTGAATAAATATACATTTCATAAATCGTTGCGAAGCAACATCCATCTTTATGCTTTATTCTTTGTGCTCTATGCTTTAATTCAAATGCTTTACATTCAACTTCGACTTACGATAGCTATACCCAACATAAATCAACAACCCCGCCAAACACCAGTACATAAAGCGCTCCCAGTTCGTAGAACCCATTTGAGTCATCAGATACAGGTTTACTAATAATCCTAACACCGGAATTAAGGACAATTTCCTCGTCACACTAAAAAAAGCGATTATTGCCCAAATGAAAAAGAATCCAAGCATAATAAAGTGATCTACTTTTGATTCACCGGAATACAAGCCTTGTAACCATTCACTCAAATTTACGCCTGAATAGGCAATTAGTCCAAGCACTACTATCAATGAAACACCCACATAGTAACTTGAGTTAATGTAGGGGATTTTGAACTTGGATTTCTTTTGGTTTTCTGGGTCTAAATCTAACACTAAAACACCACCGCAAACTAACACAAAGGCGAAAAGGGTTCCAATACTGCTTAAATTAATCACCTCTTCAAGGTTAGCAAACAAGGCTGGAACACCTACTAATACGCCCGTCATGATCGTAGAGAACGAAGGTGTACGGTATTTGGGGTGAATGCGGGAGAAGGCTTTGGGTAATAAACCATCGCGAGACATGGTCATCCAGATGCGTGGCTGCCCTAATTGATAGACTAAAAGCGCGGAAGTTAAGGCAATTACGGCACTTGCTGCTACGATACCTGCCACTCCGTTTAGGCCTACTTGCATGAACATATAGGCCAAAGGATCCTCAATCCCTGCTAAATTTCCGGAAGGTACAATTCCCGTTAAAACCAAGGTTACTAATACGTATAATACGGTACAAATGATCAAAGCATACATCATTGCTTTGGGAATATCCCGCTGCGGGTTCTTACACTCTTCTGCGGTAGTAGAAATAGAATCAAATCCGATATAAGCAAAACAAACGGCCGCTACACTTTTCAAAACCCCTGAAATTCCATTAGGCGCAAACGGAGTCCAGTTCTCTACTTGCACGTAAAATGCGCCCACTCCTACCACGATCAAAATGACCAAAAGCTTCAATATCACGAGGATATTGTTCGTATTTTTTGACTCTTTAATTCCGATGTATACTAAATACGTAATGGCAACTGTAATCAGAAGTGCCGGAATATTAGCCACAAAATGCCATCCAAAAATGGTAGGAGCCGATTGATAGGCCGTAAAACCTTCACGTAAATTTACAGATAAGGACTCAAATTTTTCACCATTGGCTATAGCGGAAGAGGTTTCGACAAAAGCTCTTTTGGCAGACAAATAATCCATGGTCATGTATTCAGGCACGTGAACTCCTAAACCTTCCACTAGATCAACAAAGTATTTTGACCACGAAATAGCTACTGCTACGTTCGAAATGGCATATTCTAATAGTAAATTCCATCCCAAAATCCAAGCCACTATCTCTCCTAAACTGGTGTAAGCATAGGTATAAGCACTACCTGAAATGGGTACTGTGGCTGCAAAACGGGCATAACAAAAGGCTGTAAACATACAAGCCATCGCCGTGAACACGAATAACAAAGAAACAGCAGGTCCGCCATTAGCTGAAGCTTGACCAATAGCGGAGAAAATACTGGCGCCTATGATAGCTGCCACACCCATGAAGGTCAAATCGCGCACTCCCAGATTTCGATCCATCGAGTTACCCTCCATGCTTTCAATCTCTAATTGATCCGAAATAATTTTATCGATGGATTTCTTGCGAAAAAAACTTGACCACATACGGTTTTGGATTGTTAATGAAGTGACAAAAATACATCTTTCTGAAAGAAATTCTAATTTGATTGATTTCGATTACCTTTGTGGCATGTCAGTCGCAGTCGTTATTTTGAATTACAATGGTAGAAAATTCTTAGCTGAATTCTTGCCTATCGTCTTAGAGAATACTCCAGATGCGACAATCTATGTAGCAGATAATGGCTCTTCAGACGACTCTTTGGCCTTATTAGCTTCTGATTTTCCTAGTGTTTCTGTCCTATCTTGGGCTGAAAATCTCGGCTATGCGGGCGGCTACAATTATGCATTAAGCCAAATAAAAGCGGACTATTTCGTCCTCATGAATTCTGATATTGCGCCACGCAAGAATTGGTTAACACCTTTAGTGGCCTATTTCGAAGCGAATCCTAAGGTTGCTGCGGCACAACCCTTTCTACTCGACTATCAAAAACCGGATTATTTTGAGTACGCAGGAGCCGCGGGAGGATTTTGGGATGCCTACGGATACCCTTTCTGCAGAGGGCGCCTATTCGATACGCTTGAAAAAAACGAAGGACAATTTACAACTTCCCTTGTAAACTGGGCCACTGGTGCTTGTTTAATGGTTCGCTCAGAAATTTTTCACCAAGTAGGTGGGTTAGATGCCTATTTATTTGCGCACATGGAAGAAATCGACTTGTGCTGGAGAATGCAAAGAGCCGGATATGCCATTGCTGCAGTAGCTGAAAGTGAAGTATTGCACGTGGGCGGCGGGACGTTGAATAAAGAGAACCCATTCAAAACCTACCTGAATTTCCGTAATAACTTAATTTTACTCCATAAAAACCTCGAGCCTTCTAAACGCTTCTCCACACTGTTCATTCGCCTGATTTTGGATGGAATAGCGGGAATTAAATTTTTAACTGAAGGAAAGTTAGGCTCATTTCTTGCCCTATTGAAGGCCCACTTTGGGTTTTACCACTACCTATTCTTCGAACCCAAGGCGTCCACAATTCAGAAAAACTGGATCAATAGTTATACCGGAAACATTTTAATAGACTATTTCCTTCGAGGCAAAAAGAAATTCGATCAAATCAAATTTTAGATATCCCAAACACTTGGGTTATTTCGTTGACGTAAATAGCGACGGATATTCATCCAAAAGGCTAAAATCAAATAAATAATTACCGGGGATCCCATCGTGATAAACGAGGTGTAGATAAAGTACAATCGAATGCTGCTTGTGGAAATATTTAACTTCTCTCCTAAGCGAGTACAAACGCCAAATGCCTGATTCTCAACAAAAAATTTAAGCTTTTCCATAGGTTAGTGATTGAACAGACAAATTTAGTCAAAAATAAATGCAAATGAATCTTAATTAAAATAGTTATATAATTTATAAAAATAATATAAATATATTTTAAAATAATGGAATATTTATTTAAAAAGTCTTGCATGCAATTGTTTTCTTTCTACATTTGAGAGCTTGAAAGATTTTCGTCTGGATGGCATTAATATTTTTAACATTTTTTTTATGCAAACTGGTAAAGTAAAATTTTTCAACGAGACGAAAGGTTTCGGATTCATCGTTGACGACCAAACAGGTGAAGACATTTTCGTACACGTAACTGGCCTTTCAGGTGTTACTATCCGCGAAAATGATTCAGTATCTTATGAAGTTACTGACGGAAAGCGTGGCGCAAACGCTATCAACGTAAAGAAAATCTAATTTTTCTTTCGTTTTTTTGATTAGAGCAAATCAGTATTTTACAATATATATTTAGGTTTACCTACAAAAATTGCAACATTGATCTCTAGTTAAAGAGAAATAAAAAAAGCCTTCTTCACGGAAGGCTTTTTTTATGCATAGGAGGGAAGTGATCATCCTTGAATCCAAGCAATCACTTCTTCTTTCGTCGGCATTGCCGCATCTATTTTTAATTTCTTGCGCATACCACCTAAGTCATTAAATACTTTATTCGGGTTTGCAGCGGCTAATGCTTCTAAAGTTAAGATACCCATCTTCTGAAGAGCCGGGATCCATACTTCTGAGATGCCTCTTTCTGCAAAAGCAGATTCAGAATCAACCTCCTTTATTACTTCTGGGCGCATTTGAGGGAAGAATAATACTTCCTGAATAGACGATTGATTTGTCATTAACATAGTCAAACGATCTATACCAATACCGATACCAGAGGTAGGTGGCATCGCATATTCCAGAGAGCGGATGAAATCGTGATCCATCGCCATTGCTTCATCGTCTCCACGTTCTGCTAAGGCTAATTGATCTTCAAATCGCTCCTTTTGATCGATTGGATCATTTAATTCTGAGTAGGCATTGGCGATTTCTTTTCCGTTTACGAATAGTTCGAAACGCTCTACCAACCCTTCTTTCGAACGGTGCTTCTTCGTTAAAGGAGACATTTCTACTGGATAATCCGTGATGAAGGTAGGCTGAATCAAATTTGCTTCTACTTTCTCTCCGAATAATTCGTCGATCAGCTTTCCTTTGCCCATTCCATTATCTACTTCCATTCCAAATTCCACACACTTCGCGCGCAATTCATCTTCTGTCAGGGCATCTACATCGACTCCGGAGTACTGCAAAATGGCACCAGAGATAGTCAAACGAGGGTAAGGTCCCGCAAATTCGATTTCGTTCTCCCCCACTGTGATTTTAGTTTTACCGTGTAAACGATTCGCCACTGTTTCGAAGATTAACTCCGTTAAGTTCATCATCCAGTTGTAGTCTTTGTAGGCTACATAGAATTCTAACGAAGTAAATTCAGGATTATGGGTTCGGTCCATTCCTTCGTTACGGAACATCTTACCAAACTCATAAACTCCATCAAATCCTCCTACAATTAGACGCTTTAAATACAATTCATTGGCGATACGCAAATAAAGTGGCATATCTAAGGTATTGTGGTGCGTCTTGAATGGACGAGCCGAAGCACCGCCGTGTACCGCTTGCAATACCGGTGTTTCCACCTCTAGCCAACCGCGTTCGTCAAACATCGCCCGCATGGTTGAGATGATCTTCGCACGTTTGATGAAGATGTCTTTTACAGATGGGTTAACGATTAAATCGACATAACGCTGTCTGTAACGCATTTCTGGGTCAGAAAACGCGTCGTAGGTTTGGCCATCTGCCTCTTTAACAACAGGGAGTGGCTTTAAGGCTTTGGAGAGAATCGTAAATTCACGAACGTGAACAGAGATTTCCCCCATCTGGGTTGTGAACACATATCCTTTAACACCAATGATATCACCGATGTCTAGTAACTTTTTAAATACTGTGTTATACAAGGTTTTATCCTCACCTGGACAAAGGTCGTCACGGCGGAAGTACAATTGTATACGGCCATTCGCATCCTGAAGTTCCGCAAAAGAGGCATTTCCCATGATACGGAAACCCATCAAGCGACCTGCCAAAACAACGTCTTGGAAGTTTCCAGACTCCGGTTTGAATTCTGCCAAAATCTGATCAGAATAAACATTCACCGGGTATTCCTGTGCAGGATAAGGATCAATTCCCATCGCCAATAATTCCTGGCGCTTTTGTCTCCTCAATAATTCTTGCTCACTTAAAATCATTTGAACGTGTTTTTACGAATGAACCACAAAATTAGCCATTTCCTTTGGGATTTAAAACTCTTAAAACTTGTTAATGGGGTTGTGCGAGCCTAATTTTCATTTAAATTCGCAGAACAATTTTTTAAATCTATAAAAGCCAAATGGAAATGAATAATCAGCTTAAGTCGTATGCGATCATTGCATTAATGTCCAGTGGAGTCACTTTAGGTGCCTATTCTCTTTTTAATATAGGAAACTCATCCGGGTTCTCGGATGCTCCATCCGCTTTCACCACTTCGGTTTCGAATCAAAACGTACCTGGCAACCCAGGCGAATTCACCTATGCTGCGGAAAAAACTACGCCAGCCGTGGTGCATATCAAGACAAAAATGGAAGTACGTCAGAGACAACAATTCTCGAGCCCATTTGACGACTTCTTCGGTTTTGGAGATCCATTCGGTGGAGGTAGAAGACAGCAACAACAACCGCAAGAAGCCTCCGGTTCTGGGGTAATCATTTCTGCAGACGGATATATTGTCACAAACAACCACGTGGTAGCCGATGCTTCAGAGGTAACAGTTATCCTAAATGACAAGCGTGAATACAAAGCGAAGGTGATTTCAACTGACCCCTCTTCGGATTTAGCAGTGATCCAAATCAAGGAAACGAATCTACCTTTCTTGACTTTTGGCGATTCAGACGCACTTCGCGTGGGCGAGTGGGTATTAGCCGTAGGAAATCCATTTAATTTAGAGTCAACGGTTACAGCAGGTATCGTTTCTGCCAAAGGTCGCCAGAATATCATCGACCGCGATAGTCCAGATGTAAACCCATTAGAATCTTTCATCCAAACGGATGCGGCGGTTAACCCAGGCAACTCAGGTGGGGCTTTGGTGAACTTAAAAGGGGAATTAATCGGAATCAACACAGCGATCTATTCTCGTACAGGCCAATTTGCAGGTTATTCATTCGCCGTGCCTGTGAGCATCGTGAAGAAAGTGTCAGGCGATTTAATCAAATACGGTAATGTTCAACGTGGTTTCTTAGGAGTTCAAATCTCTGAAGTAAATGCCAAATTAGCAGACGAAAAAGACCTTAAAACAAATACTGGTGTATATGTAGGTGGATTCTCTGAAAATTCAGCAGCTAAAGATGCCGGTATCAAGATTAACGACGTAATCGTTAAGATCGATGGAATAGAAACAAAATCATCTGCAAAGTTGATGGAAATCGTGAGCAGAAAGCGTCCAGGTGAAGCCATTCAAGTAACCGTTAACCGTGATGGAGCTACGAAAGAATTCAAAGTTACCTTGAAAAACAAAGACGGCAACACCGAAATCGTGAAAGGTGACAATTCTCCTGAATCAGCTAAATCAGAGTTCTTAGGCGCCAAGTTTGCGAGCTTAACTCCGGCTGAAATGAAGAAATTCGGGGTAAGTTCTGGGGTTAAAATTGCCGAGGTATTACCTGATGGCCGCCTTGAAATGTATGGACTTGCGAAAGGATCTGTGATCACTAAGATTAACGACAAAGTAATCAATTCACCTAAAGAAGCAGTGGAGGCCTTAGAATCTAGAAAAGGACGCATCAAGCTAGAAGGCGTGGATGTGGATGGATCCCGCTTCATCTACGTGCTTTAGAGAGTAGATTATAGATTATAGAGTATAGAGTATAGAGTATAGAGTGTAGATTAAAGCATAAAGCATAAAGAATAAAGTATAGAGATGTAATCCGCTTCGCGGATGAATTCGTGAAAAATCCTTCACAAATGAATCGCAGCAGGCGATACCTACTTTATTCTTTGTGCTTTTGTCAGTCGTTTCTACTGACAACTGCCCACTGTACACTTACTACTGCAAAAAAAAGCCAGCACTTCTTACGAAATGCTGGCTTTTTTTATGCTTTGAAAAGAAATTACTTCTTATAAGTCACTGTTTTCACCGCTTGGATCGTACGCTCAACACTTGGAAGAATTTCTTCGATCAAGGTAGGTGCGTATGGAAGTGGTAAGTCACGTGAGTTAACGCGAACAACTGGAGCATCCAAGTAATCAAATGCCCAACGCTGTAAGTGGTAAGCAATCTCTGATGAGATAGCCGATAACGGATTTGCTTCTTCAACTACAACGCAACGATTTGTTTTCTTCACTGACTCTACCACTGTGATATAATCAATCGGACGAACGGAGCGCAAGTCGATTACTTCACAAGAGATACCTTGCTTCTCTAATTCCTCTACTGCTGGCATTACTACACGAGAAAGCATTTTACCGAAAGTTACGATCGTTACCGCTGAACCTGGTTTTACAATGTTTGCCTTACCGATAGGGATTAAATATTCTCCATCTGGCACTAATCCTTTGTCGCCGTACATTACCTCCGATTCCATAAAAATCACCGGGTCGTTATCACGAATCGCTGATTTCATTAAACCTTTCGCATCTGCAGGATTAGAAGGAACTACTACTTTTAAGCCTGGTGTGTTCGCATACCAGTTTTCAAAGTTAGAAGAGTGTTGAGAAGATAGTTGGCCTGCATTTCCCGTAGGTCCACGGAAAACGATAGGGCAAGAATATTGTCCACCGGACATAGACATCAATTTAGCAGCAGAGTTGATGATTTGGTCAATCGCAACTAAAGAGAAGTTAAAGGTCATAAATTCAACAATGGGACGAAGGCCATTCGCTGAAGCACCTACCGCAATTCCACCAAAACCTAATTCAGCAATCGGCGTATCAATAACGCGTTCTGGACCGAATTCGTCTAACATTCCTTGCGAAACTTTGTAGGCACCGTTGTATTCCGCCACTTCCTCACCCATTAAAAAAACAGATGCATCACGACGCATTTCCTCTGACATCGCCTCACGTAAGGCTTCTCTAAACTGAATTTCTCTCATAAAAAAATGTAAATCTTGTGGGATTAACAAGCGGGTACAAAATTAGGCAAAAAATAGTCCATTTTCACAAAATCATGGTAATTTTGAGGAATCCATTGAAGAAAAAATCCTATGTCAGTCGAAATCGCACCTATTTCAAAATCTTTGCCGGCTTTTTTAAGCCAAAATGCCTATTTGCAAATAGCGGTTCTCGTAGACGAACAAACTTCCAAGCATTGCCTTCCTTTGATTCAAGCCCATCTACCGAAGGGTTTTATCAAGATTCAAATCAAATCTGGGGAGCACAATAAGCATTTAGCAACTTGCGAAAAAGTGTGGGAAGCGATGACGAAAGCGAATATGGACCGTCACGGACTGTTGATTAATTTAGGTGGCGGGGTGATTGGAGATTTGGGTGGATTCTGCGCTTCTACTTATAAGCGAGGGATTGACTTTATTCAGATTCCCACAACGCTGTTAGCCCAAGTAGATGCCAGTGTAGGAGGAAAATTAGGAGTGGATTTTCAGGGTTTAAAGAACCACATTGGCGTTTTCAATTTACCTAAAACAGTTTTGATTGACCCAAACTTCATCCAGAGCCTTCCACAAAAGCAAAAGCTTTCCGGTTATGCTGAAATTATCAAGCATTGCTTGATCCGCGACGTAGATAAATGGGAACAAATCAGCCATACTGATTTCTCAGAGGTAGATTTCGCCAGTCTTATTCAACATTCTGTCGAAATCAAAAAAGCGGTGGTGGCTGAAGACCCCACAGAGAAAGGATTACGTAAAATCTTAAATTGGGGACATACCTTAGGCCATGCCGTGGAAACGTTCTTATTAGAACAAGGCAAGCGTAAGATTTTGCATGGCGAGGCCATTGCTGTGGGGATGATTATGGAGGCCTTTGTGGCCTTTAAACGTGGATTGATCAGTGCGGAGGAACTTGCAAGTATCGAAGTATACTTATTTGAGACCTATGGTAAAGTGGAATTAAAGGTCTCTGAGATTCCTACTATTATTGCCTTAACCCTACAAGATAAGAAGAACAAAGGCGGAGAAGTTCGCTTCTCCCTTTTAACAGGTATTGGAGATTGTGGCTATGACATTCCGGTGAGCAAATCGGAGATGAAAAAGGCCATTGAATACTACATTGGCTAATTATTCGATTACTATTCGATAACTTGGGGCACCTTGAAATAGGTATCATTGGTGTCTGGGCTTAACGCTAAAGCTTGGGCGCGATCTACCGTTATTTTAGCCTCATCTTCCCTGAAATGATTTAAGGCAGATGTCATATGGACCAATGGCTCCACGGAAGACGTATCCACTGAATTGAGAGCCTCCATCCAGACTAACACCTTATTAATGGAATCTTGCATCTCCCCTATCTTGGATTCAGGCATCTCTAATCGCGCTAAATGAGCGATTTTTTTCACATCTTCTTGACTAACCTTCATTTTCTTTCGGTTTTAATTTTTTATCCTCGGGCATATGCTTGTCCAGAAAGGCATTTAACTGATCGCGATCCAGTGTAGACGTGATGGACCCTAATGAATCAATGTTCATTTCAAATCCCGCTAACTCGGGATGAACAGTGGGCAATTTCTTCTTTTTGTCCTTCTTAGCCATGTTCTTTTATAGTGCAGGGAATTTTGCCAAAGCCGTAGCTAATCGCTCGATCACCTCTGCTTTACCCCATAATTGCATCGAAATCATCAAATCTGGACCTGCTCCGTTACCACTCAAGGCCACGCGCAAAATTTGCATCACTTTCCCCATCTTAATTCCATTCGCCTCTAAAACCTCGTGAATCGCGTGCTTGATACCTTCCGGCTCCCACGATTCCACCGTAGGTAAAGCTTGTGCAATCAATTGCAATCCGCTCAATGCATCTGCATTCCACTTCGAAGCCAAAACTGCTTCATCATAAATCGCTGGACGTACTTGAAACTCCGTCACTTTCACCGCTAATTCTTGTGGGAACGTGATGCGATCTAAGAAGAGCTGTACAAAGGCCACACCTTGATCTGCAGGTAAGTTAGGCAAATAATTTGCCGCTAATGCTGCTGTATCCTGTTGCTTCATGTATTGCTCATTGAACCATTGCGCTTTCTTCACATCAAACTTCGCTCCTGCTTTATTGATTCTTTCTAATGAAAATGCTTCCGCTAATTCCGTCAGACTGAACATTTCTTGCTCTGTGCCAGGATTCCAGCCTAAGAAGGCCAAGAAATTCAAGGTTGCTTCTTTTAAATAGCCTTCTTGCTTAAAACCTTTAGAAACCGCTCCCGTCGCAGGGTCCGTCCATTCCATGGGAAATACTGGGAAACCACCTAAATCCGCGTCTCTTTTAGACAACTTTCCATTCCCCTCAGGCTTTAGCAAAAGAGGTAAATGCGCAAACTGAGGAGCTTTCCAACCAAATGCTTGGTACAATAAAATATGCAATGGCGCTGAAGGTAACCACTCTTCACCCCGAATCACATGGGTGATTTCCATGATGTGATCATCTACCACATTCGCTAAATGGTAAGTAGGCATGCCGTCTGACTTCATCAATACTTTATCATCGATGCTAGACGTATGCACGTGCACCCAATCGCGGATGCTGTCTTGGAAGCGCACCTCTCCTTTCGCTGGAACTTTCAAACGAATCACGTAGGGCGTTCCAGAAGCGATTAATTGATCCACTTCTGCAGGAGCCAACGCAATCGAATTTTTCAACTTCACACGCGTTAATGAGTTGTATTGAAAGGCTGACCCTTGGCTCTCAAAACTAGTGCGCATTGCATCTAATTCCTCTGATGTATCAAAGGCGTAGTAGGCTTTGCCATCTGCTAATAATTGATCAGCGTAGGCTTTGTAGAGGTCTTTGCGCTCGCTTTGGCGGTAAGGCTCATGTGGCCCACCTATTCCTACACCCTCGTCAGGACTGATGCCTAACCAAGCTAAACTCTCTAAAATATAGTTTTCCGCACCCGGCACAAAACGAGCCTGGTCGGTATCTTCGATACGCAATAAGAATTTACCCCCCATTTTTCGGGCAAACAGGTAATTATATAAGGCGGTTCTTACTCCTCCAATGTGGAGTGGTCCTGTAGGACTAGGCGCAAAGCGAACACGTACTGAATCAGACATACTAGTTATTTATAGGCAATACATGAAATTTCCACACGCACATCTTTAGGCAAGCGTGCCACCTCTACCGTCTCTCTAGCGGGCGGATTTTGAACAAAATAACGACCATAGACTTCATTGATTTGGCCAAAATGACCCATGTCCTTCACGAAAATGGAACATTTCACTACATTATCGAATGTATAGCCTGCTGCCGTCAAAATATGTTGCAAATTCAACATCACTTGATTCGTCTCATCTTCGATCGACCCACCTGCCTCAAAAACGGACAATGCAATCTGACCAGACACATAAAGTGTGTTATTCACCTCAACTGCCTGGGAATAAGGTCCAATGGGCGCAGGTGCTTCAGGAGATAAAATTATTTTTTTTGTCATACCTTTGAAATGAAATGCAAGTTACCAAAATTTGAGCTAATCCTCGAAATTTATAGTTAGATGTTGAAACGAATTTACGCTAATAAAGGAGTCTTTTTCATGTTGCTCTCTTCGCTTTGCTTCGCGATCATGTCCGCGATCGCTAAAGAAATGAGCCACACGTTCAGCTCCATTCAACTCGTCTTTTTTCGAAGCGCCGTAGGATTACCTTTCTTGTTTTGGAGCCTGTATCAAAAACCGGCCATTCAAACAGGTGGTAAACTTTATTTCATTCTTCTGCGTGGACTCTTAGGAGCATTTACCCTTTATTGCCTGTTTTACACGCTGGAACATTTGGGATTATCCTTGACGAATACCTATGGTCAGGCATTCCCGCTTTTCATCGCGGTCTTTAGCTTCTTTTTATTGCCAAATGAGGGCCTTTCCAGTAAACAAGTATTGTTTTTACTGATTGGCTTCTTCGGTATCTTGCTCATTTTTCAACCCGGTAGTGGCGGATCGCTTTGGCATCACAGTACCGGAATCATTTACGCCATGGGAACGGCCTTAGGCTATTTAGCGATCAAAGAGGCACAAAAATACTACGATTCCCGCTGGGTCGTCGTTTCTTTTATGGGGGCAGGTTTAATTGCCTCCATCATATCCCTTTTGACGGGAACGTTAGGGGGATTCGAAAATAGTTTTTTGACTGGTGTTTGGGTGCACCCTTCTATAGCAGAATGGATTTGGGCCTTAGTTATGGGACTATTAGCCTTAGGCGTTCAATACTTTACCACGCAAGCACTATTGAACGAAAAAGCCAGCATCGTAGGTGTGGTGGGAAATAGCGCCGTTATCTTTTCCATTATCATCGAGGTGATTCTGGGACATGGGTTCCCTGATGTCATCACTTTTATCGGGATGGGGCTGATTGTGTGGGCGGGGTATGAGGTGAGTCGCCGCGGTTGAGTCGTTGCGCTAAAAGCGCGAGTCGCCTTACGGACTTAGTCGCGACGTTGTCGCTTAGTCATCGCGGAGCGATTTAGTCGCCTACGGCTTAGTCACGGCCATGCCGTTTAGTCGCGACGTTGTCGCTTAGTCATCGCTGCGCGATTTAGTCATTGCTTCGCAACTTAGTCGACTTAGTCTAAGTCCGAGTTAAATATTCAAGATATAAATTATTAAATTGAAATTTGACTTTGTCATATAGTGACGACAAAGCCGCTTGCGGCGACCTATTGACTTTAAATAAAAATAGCCCCAGATAAACCAGGGCTATTCTCCATTATTTTGACTAAATCGCTCCGCGATGACTAAGTCACGAAGTGACGACTAAACGACGAAGTCGTGACTTTTAATCGCTTCGCGATTAAACAGTCGCATTATTCATCACTTCCGTTTGTTTACGGATAGACTCTAAGTGAACTAATTTAAATAGTTCTTCTACGAATTCTGGATATAAGGCTAAGCCTTTCGCTTGGTTCGCACGGTCGTTGTGTAATTGCTTCCAACGATCTAATTGCAATACCGCAACGTTGTTATCACGCTTGTATTCACCTAATTTCTCTACAACTGACATACGAGCTGCTAACACTTCTAATAATTCGCGGTCGATGTTGTCGATTTTCTCACGAAGACCTGCTAATTCATCAGAGAAGTCAGCGCCGTAGCTCGCGTTGCGAACTTCTAGGTCACGTAACATTTCACCTAATTTCTCAGGAGTTACTTGTTGTGAAGCATCTGACCAAGCTGCATCTGGATCACGGTGCGTCTCGATGATCATACCATCGTAATTCAAATCCAAAATACGTTGAGACAATTCCATCAATAAAGCACGCTTACCAGCCATGTGTGATGGGTCACCGATTAAAGGCATTTGAGGGAACAAACGCTTTAATTCAACAGCCATCGCCCACATAGGTGAGTTACGGTACTTTGTTTCTTGTGCATTCGAGAAACCACGGTGAATCGCACCTAATTTCTTGATACCTGATCCTTGAAGACGCTCGAAAGCACCTACCCAAAGAGCTAAATCTGGATTCACCGGATTCTTAACTAATACAGGAACGTCTACTCCTTTCAAAGCATCTGCTAAATCTTGTACGTTAAAAGGGTTAACCGTGGTACGAGCACCAATCCATAAAACATCAACCCCGTATTTCAAGGCTAATTCGATGTGCTCTGGCGTAGCTACTTCAATTGCTAATGGTAATCCTGTTTCTTTCTTTGCTTCTACTAACCATTTCAAAGCTGGTTCTCCCATCCCTTCAAAACTGCCTGGACGTGTACGAGGTTTCCAAACACCCGCTCTCATAATGTGAGCATAACCCTCCGCTTTGATACGGCGAGCGGTTTCTAATACTTGCTCTTCTGTCTCAGCTGAACATGGACCCGCGATAATCAAGGGTTTGCCGTTCGTCTGAATCCAGTCCTGCATCGGTACAATGTCTAAATTGGCATTCATAATAATCTGACGGTTAACGAGGACTTTCGCCCCCTATTGATTTGTTTATTTATTTCTTAAGCAATCGATAATAATTCACTTATATTTGCAACAATTTTTCGCACAAATGACAAAAAAATCATCAACACCATCCTCAACTAATTTGTCTTTTGAGGATACTAAAATAGCCTTCGCTTCGAAAGACGATTTTCAGTTGAAGAAGTCCTATTGGATTTTCGCCACAATGAACCAAAATTGGCTAGTAAATTTAGGCACTTTTTTCATCAAATTATTCCTTTTCTTACATTTTCCGATTAAAAAAGTCATAAAAAGCACGATTTTCGCCCAATTTTGTGGTGGAGAAACCATAGATGGCTGTGAATCAACGATTCAAGAGTTAGAAAAAGCGAAAATTGGAACGATATTAGATTACTCGGTAGAAGGGGAAGAAAGCGAAAAATCTTTCCAAAAAACGAAGGAAGAAATCTTAAAAACCATCCGCAAATCTGCTCAAAATCCAGCCATCCCTTTCGCCGTTTTCAAGGTGACAGGAATCTTCCAATCAGAGCTTTTGGAAAAAGCACAAACCGAAGCTGAATTCACAGATGAGGAGCAAGAATTATTCGATCACAGCAAAGAAATTTTAAATGAAATCTGCTCGTTAGCTCATGAGTTACACGTACGCTTGTTCATCGATGCAGAAGAAAGTTGGATTCAAACGACCATCGACCAACTGACCTATGAAATGATGGCAAAATACAACCAAAAGACTGCCATCATCTACAATACCTACCAGATGTACCGGCATGATATGCTTGCGAATTTAAAGGAAGCCATTACGACAGCAGAAGAGAACAAGTATTATTTGGGAGTAAAATTAGTGCGAGGTGCTTATTTGGAAAAAGAACGCCAAAAAGCCCACGAGGACGAGTATTCTGAACCTCTTCATGTGTGCAAAGAAGATACGGATCGCGATTATGATTTAGGTGTTGAATTATGCTTAAAAAACGTGGAGCGAGTACACTTCTGCATGGGGACACACAACGAGGCGAGCTGTTTGCGTTTGTGTGATGCCATGAATGCCTTACAAATTCCCGCTAATCACCCTAATATCTATTTTGCTCAATTATTAGGCATGTCGGACAATATCTCTTATAATTTAGCGGCTGCAGGATATAACGTGGCTAAATACGTTCCATACGGACCTGTGGATGCCGTTATGCCCTATTTGTTCAGACGCGCAGAAGAAAATAGTTCCATTGCGGGCCAAACTTCCCGCGAATTTGCCCTTTTACAAAAAGAAGTAAACCGCCGAAACAACGCATGAAAAACTACCGCTATTTCTTGTTAAGTATCTTGATTATTGCCCTCGATCAGGGAATTAAAATAGCCGTTCATACCTGGATGGAGCCTGGATATTTCGGCCAAATAGCACTTATTGGAGATTTCTTCAAATTACATTATACCTTAAATCCAGGGATGGCCTTTGGAATACAAATAGGCTCGATTTGGGGCAAGCTTATGCTGACTAGCTTCCGCATTGTGGCCATGTTCGGGATTGGTTATTACCTGCATTCTTTAACTGTAAAAAACAGTCCCAAAGGCTTATTGATTTCAGTCGCCTTGATTTTAGGTGGTGCGATAGGCAACTTGATCGATTCCGTTTTCTACGGGGTATGGTTTAATAATGCACCAGCCGGCGCACCGATGAGCTGGTTCCACGGCCAAGTGATTGATATGTTCTTCGCTGACTTCTATGAGGGCACCTTACCTGATTGGATTCCACTTTGGGGAGGAACTTATTATTCTACTCCCATCTTTAATTTTGCGGATGCAGCCATCTTTTGTGGGGTAATGGCTATCTTGTTTTTCCAAAACAAGTTTCTCATCAAGGAATAAAAATTAACCAAGGCTTCTATCTCTTCTTTTTATTAGCCTTGTTAGCAGAGATTATTGGAACCATTAGTGGATTTGGATCCTTTATTCTGTTTGTGCCCTTAGCCTCCATTTTTATTGACTTTAAACTAGTCTTAGGCGTGATAGGCGCCATATCCATCCTGCAAACAATTCAATACTTAAAGACATAAAAAAAGCCTGATCGTTTCTGATCAGGCTTTCATCGAATGCGCTAAAAATTACTTCTTAGGAGCTGCTGGCTTCGCTGCTGGAGCTGCTACTGGAGCCGCTGTTGCTGGAGCTGGCGAACCTGCTGGACGAGGAGTAATTCCCATTTTCTTCAATACTAAATCCGAAATATCCGCCTCTTCAGGGAAGTGCAAAATAACTGGATTAGCGCCTGTTCCTGGCTCATAGTTATTGAAAACGAAAGTGTATGCGTTTTCTTTAGCCACTGCGTGCATATTTTCTTCAATCTTCTTAACGATAGGTTGCAACAATTGAGCTTGCTTCTTTTGGATAGAAGTTTGCGCATTTTGCTGGAACTCTTGGATAGAAGTTTGCAAGTTTTGTAATTCCTTTTCTTTGTCTTGCTTAATGATGTCAGATGTGTTTGCTGGCAACTTCTCGTATACAGCAGCCTTATCTTGGAAATCTTTGATTTTCGCTTGAATCAAAGTTTGGTATTGCTTCTCTGTGTTCTTCAAATCTTCCTCTACTTGCTTAGCCTCAGGCATTTGGCTATAGATTTTCTCTTGGTAGATGAATCCGATTTTTACTTGAGCCGTAGCAGGCAACGCAGCTAATCCGAAAAGTAGGCCTGCGGCCAAAATAAACTTGTTTTTCATGTGTATTAATAATTTGTTTGTGTTCTCTGTAAAATGATAGGGTAAAATTAATTCTTTTTAGGACTTTTCGGCTCTTGAGCCTCCTGTTTCTTTGTTTTTTCTACCAAATTAGGATCTAACTCAAGCCCTAATTCCTCTAAAACATAGTCAGAATAGTCGTGAACCGGGTTTGTGTACAATAAAACCAATCCGTCGTTAGCCTTGTCAAAGATAAAGTCCAAGCGTTTCGCTCGCACTACCTTCTCTATCGCTTTTGATATTTGATCTAATATCGATTTGTAAGCCGCTTGTTTTAATTTAAACAACTCCCCTTCTGCACCGAAAACCTGGTTCTCAAAAGCCTTTGCTTCTTTACTCTTAGCTTGTATCGCCGCGAGGCGTTGCTGCTTCAGGTCTTCTGTTAATAATAGCTCTTCCAGTTTATATTCTTTCTCCAGCTTTTCTACTTCTTCTTTTTTCTTTTCAACCTCTGCTAACCAAGTCTTCGTATTCTGGTCAATTTGCTGCTGTACTTTGGCATATTCCGGCATCTTAGACGTGATAAATTCTGTATCCACATAACCGAACTTCTGCGCAAAACCAGTGCTTGCAAACAACAGAATTCCCAGAAATGTCATCCAAAAACGCATTATCCTATCTAAGTTGTTGACCAATCGAGAATGTAAAGGCCTGACGACCAAAATCCGAATCCCCTGGACGTGGCTTATCAAAGCCCATACCATAATCAATTCCAATCATACCGAAAGCAGGCATAAAGATACGAGCGCCAAAACCAGCAGACTTATACAAATTAAATGGATTGTATTCCCCTAAAGAAGAGAAGTTATTTCCCCCTTCCGCAAAACCCAATAAGAAAATCGTAGCCGATGGATTTAACGATACTGGGTAACGCACTTCCATGACGAATTTATTATAGGCAACCCCACCATTTCCATACGAACCTGACGGTCCAATCACACGGTCTTTATACCCTCTTAAACCCACAATATCACGGTTAAAGGAGAATCCTTGCACCATACCTGACCCACCTAAGTCAAAGCGTTCAAAACGCGTCGTCTCTTTTCCTCCGTAGGAACCTAAGAATCCGAGGTGAGCACGTGTATGCAAAATAAATTTACCCACTAATGGACTAAACCAACTCGCATCCATCATCCACTTATGGTACTCAATCAAGAGATTATCCTTATTTAAGCCTAACATACTGAAAGGTGGCGTTAACGTACCTGATAACGAGAAGCTTGATCCAGAACGAGGGAACGTAGGATTATCAATACTGTTTCTGGAGAAGTTCGTCATAAACGTCACAGAAGTGGAAATACCTTGCGGGTAGGCCCATGTGTAGTAACGATCCACGTCAAAACGAGAGAAAGCTAACGAGTGACTTAGTGAGAAGTAATCATCCGGCCATTTCAATCGTTTTCCTAAACTGATCGATAAACTCGTTACGTTAAAGTGAGCATCAACTAAGGAATCAGGCACGGAATAACTTCCGTATCCACCATAGCCACCGTATCCGCCGCCATAGCCACCGTATCCGCCATAACCACCATAACCACCGTAACCACCGTAACCACTACCATAGCCGCCTAGCCCACCACCATAACCGTTGTAACCGGTTTGACGGAATTTATAGGGATAAGAAATACTGCTATTTAAAGAGATAGACAGGGAATTAGGTTTTTTACCTCCTAACCAAGGCTCCGTGAAGGTTAAGGAGTAGTTTTGGAAAGAAGCACCGTTTGCTTGGAAACGAACGGCTAGTTTTTGGCCATCACCCGCAGGTAAAGGGTGATAAGACTTGGTATTAAAGATATTCTTCGCCGAGAAGTTATTAAATACTACCCCTAGAGTACCCACGAAACCGATGTAACCACCCCAACCTCCGGATAACTCAATCTGATCAGATGGTTTCTCCTCTACATTGTATTCAATATCCACGGTTCCATCAGGACGAGGAACTGGATTAGGGTTAATCTTTTCTGGGTTAAAATAACCGATAGTGGAAAGTTCACGCACGGTACGAATGATGGCTGACTTATTAAATTTCTGACCAGGTAAGGTACGGATCTCCCGCATCACCACGTGATCGGATGTTTTCGTATTGCCATTCAAGGTCACCTTGTTAATCGTGGCTTGTTTTCCTTCTGAAATACGAATAGTCAAATCAATCGAATCCCCTTCAATCGCCGTCTCAACAGGCTCAGCACGGTAATACAAGTAACCATTATCCATGTATACTGAACTTAAATCCTCGCCTGGATTAGAGTTCATTTTCTTATCTAATTCTTCTGTATTGTATACATCACCCTTCTTAATACCTAATACATCATGTAAAACGGAGTCAGGATAAATGAAGTTTCCTTCAAATCGAATGCTTCTATAATAGTATTTGCGCCCTTGTTCAATGTTCAAAACCAAGTTAATTGACTCCTTGTTAAAGTGAGCGACGGAATCAGATTTCAATTGAAAATCGCGGAAACCTAATTTATTCATCGCGGCTAACAGCTTTTCTTTGTCTTCATCCCATTTCTTAGGCACGAACTTAGACGGCTTGAAAATACGGCCAAAACGCTTCTGCTTCGTATTTTTAATCTTACGCAAAATCAAGGAGCGTTGACTTTCGTCGATTCCATTGATGATGATTTTATTTACTTTCACTTTCTCCCCTTTGTCCACCACGATTTGCAAAATGGCGTTGTTACCGCGCATCGTATCCGTTTTGATGGTGGACTTCGTTTTAGCATTTAAACGACCCTTTTCTTGGTAATATTTGCGGATTGTTAATTCAAGATTTTTACGCAGGGTTTCTGTGATGATCTTCCCCTTGTAAGTCTTCATTTTTTCATTCAAAGCTTCTTGCTCTCCCTTACGGATTCCCGTGTATTGTATAGAAAATAGGCGTGGACGTTCCTTTAATTCAATGGTTAACCAAATCTTTTCTTCCTCTACTTTAGTTGCAAAGATTTGAACCTCATCTAGAATTCCCTGATTCATAATCTTGCGAATCGCGGCCCCTATCGCGTCTCCTGGTACTTTAATTTTGTCCCCTACTTGAAGCCCAGAGATATTAATCATGGAGGTTCCATCATAAAATTGAGAACCCGTTACTTGAATATCTGCAATGGTGTATTCCTTCGGATCTGCGTAGGAAAAGGTCGTAGAAGGAAGCGCGGAGCTGATTGAACGCGTTCCCCCTAGGATTTGGGCAGAAGCAGAATAGGCTCCTAGGATAAAAATCAGTAGGGCAAAAAAGGCGCTACGGTTATTCTTTAATCGGATGGCAATTGATTTTTTCATACGGGGGCCTCAGCCCTTAATTTAATTGTTCACTTATCTTTCCAAAACGTCTCTCACGCATTTGAAAGTCTATAATCGCTTCATTTAGATGTTCCTTTCTAAAATCCGGCCAAAACAAATCTTCAAAAATATACAACTCTGCATAGGCTAATTGCCACAGCATGAAGTTACTAATCCGGTGGTCTCCTCCCGTTCTGATCATCAAATCAGGGTCAGGCATTCCCGCCGTGGACAAGTACTCATTTATCGTATCAGCATCAATCGATGCTGCGTTTAATTCGCCACTTTTTACTTTCTCTGCAATTTGCTGCGTCGCTTGAACGATATCCCATTTACCAGAATAGGACAGCGCTAAATTCAAGGTCAAACCCTTGTTGTTTGCCGTTTTCTCCATCGCCATTTCTAGCTCAACGCGAGATGAGGCAGGCAATTTACTTAAATCCCCGATCGCCTTTAAGCGAATATCCTTTTGGATCATTCCGGGTAATTCATCCTTAATCGCACTCACTAAAAGCGACATTAGCGCGGTTACTTCGGCTTTAGGACGGTTCCAATTCTCCGTGGAGAAGGCATACAAGGTTAAAAACTTTACTCCTAATTCTCCACATCCTTCAATCGTTTCCCGTACAGCTTTCAGAGCTGATCGATGTCCAAAAACACGATCCATTATCCCTTGCTGCTTAGCCCATCGACCATTACCATCCATGATAACGGCGATGTGTACAGGAACATTATGTAGATCAATTAACTCTTTCAATTTAAACGATGGATTTGTAATCAATAAGGGGCAAATGTAGTCATTATGGCCACCCTATCCAATTAAAACTTGTTAATAGGTGGGACAAAAAACGGATTGAATCGTGTAGGTAACGGTCAAAGAGGAGTTCAAAAACTGATCTCCTTTCGAAAGATTGAACGGCGCTTCCCCGTCAGACAAAGGTCTATCCAGCGCATCCGTGAAGGTCTTTCGCGCCCCTAGGTCAAACTGGATGCCCCAGCTAGGTGACAGTTGGTATTTTACCCCTACCCCGAAAGGTATGGCATAATTCAGTTTCGTATTCGTCTTGAAACCTACCCCATCTTGGGTGCCGGCTACTTTAGCAAAAACGGTAGAAACACCCGCATAGAAATATGGAGTCCAGTTGTTTACACGTCTAACCGAGTTTTGATAATTCAAGAAATTATATTCCACTAAAGCATCTAATCCGAAAATGGAAGTCGCAAAATTAGTTACCGGAAGCGCCACTGTTACCGGAGAAACGCGGTTTCCGGTCCCACCGCGAAGATCGGTCATGACAGCTTGAAGACGGTAGGCAAAAGTGGGGCTATTTTGATAACGCACCTGAAGATTCAAGGCAGGTCGCGTCATCGCAATTTCCTTGTTGTTAGGTAAGGTATGCCAATTAGCCCATGTTCCGTGATAGAGAGAGCCTCCTAAACCGGCACCGTAGGACCAACGTTGTGCGCTTACGGACAAGCTAAACAACATCAATAGTAGCAATATGGAGAAGTTCTTTTTCATCAATCTACAAAGATAAGCATCTGTATCTAATTTACTATGATTAATCGCTTGGTAATTCTTGACCCAGTAGAAGATGCTAAACTAACCAGATAGGTACCTGCTGAGAAAGCCGAAATATCCGTCGGATAGGTATAGGTTCCACTCAATACATCGCCGGAGAAAATCATGCCTAATTTTTGACCTTGCATATCGAACAGCGCCAGTTCTATGCGCATAGATTCGAATGCCGCAAATTGAATGCGAACCTGACCAGAAGCCGGATTAGGTGCTGGATCAAGCAAGGTCACTTTAACACCGGCCTCAGCAATCAATGGTGAATTCAGGAAGATAGGTAATCGATCAAACGACTTTTTAAATATCCCAGCAGTGCTCGAGGTGGATAAGCCTAAATGATCTGATAACACAGTAGAATAGACTTGCCTGTAATCGAAATTAGGTTTCAGATCACCGTTAGAATCCAAATTTAGTAAATTGGGATTGTCCCCTATTAAGCCTCCGCGCACCGTATTCCCGATAACAAACAGGGGAGCAGCTGTTCCGTGGTCGGTACCAGTGGTTCCGTTTTGATTTACCCGGCGTCCAAATTCAGAGAAGGTCATCAGCGTAACTTGGTCTGCTTTTTGCTGCGCTTTTAAATCTTTTTGAAAAGCCGTTACCGCATCAGAAATCTGTTTCCACAGATTTGCATGTTGATTCAATTGATTAGCATGCGTGTCGAATCCACCGATGGTGCATAAATAAACGGGCGTTTCTAGTCCTCCAGAGATTAATTTCGCCACAATACCTAATTGTTTAGCGAGGTTAGTGGCCGGATAGGTGACTGAATTAGCGCCCTTCAGGGCTCTGTCCCTAATAACGGTAGAATATTGAATTGAGGCACTTGAAACTTGCTTTAAAAAGGCTAATTCATCACCGGCTAGCGTAGCAGGCGGAATTTCATCATCCGTTAAGGTACCAGAGACGAGTTGATAGAAGAGATTAGGGTCTTCAAAAACAGTGCCATACCTACCTATATCCGACTGAAATAAGAGGGATTCCACGGAGCCTAATTGGATAGCCATCGGTTGTGATGGCATGGTAATGGGATAGGAGGGGAATTTTTCTGCCAAATAACGAGCAGCCCAACCTTCCTCCCAAACGACATTAGCGTCTGATCCTGTATTCCAAATGTCAGTTGCGCGAAAGTGGGATCGATTAGGGTTAGCATAGCCTACATTTTGGACGATGGCGACATTACCCTGATCATACAACGATTTGATACCCGTCATCGAGGGATGCAAATACATCCCCTTTTTAAGGGCTAAGGCATCCGCTTTTTTGATGGCGATGTCCGGTCTTTTGGCAAAATACGTATCATCCTCTGCTGGAATCACCGTATTTAATCCATCATTACCTCCGGCTAGTTGAATAATGACTAAAACATTCCCCTCTGGAACAGAGGCCATTAATCCAGCAGGCAATTGTGCATAGGCTTGGCCCGGAATACCTGCGATCCCTAATCCCACGCCCCCAGAGAGAAGCGCCATGTGCCGTAAAAATTCAGACCGAGTCAGTTCCTTCTTCATTTTTAACAGAGTTGAAATTCAGGTAATCGCATCACTGCTTTGAAAAACTGCTGCAAATTAACTTGCACACCAGGTGAATAGGTGGAGTAATTTTTAACGATTGTACCTGCAAGTAGCGTTTCTAACAAAAATGCCTTCTTTTTAGCGGTAGGCGGAAAAGCCAAAAATAATTGACAGACATCGTCTACAAATTCCACGGCCTTTTCTGAGTTAGTAAAGGATTGAGCGTAAGTCACAGGAACTAGTTTACCCGTAACTGCTACACCATTGTATCGCTTTCCTGTAATCAAAGAATCCGTAAATCCTCCGCGGTAAGAATAGGTTGTAGTGGAAATCCATTCCCGCTGTCCCGGCCAACCAGCCACATCAGGTGGCTGGAATAACTGCATTTGGAGTACTTTGGACATCTCATACATATTAATGTAATCTGGTGCAGGTAGTTCGAGCAGCTTAGTGGCGCCTATCATCAATTCCGTCGGGCTCTTAATTTTACTTCCCATATAACCAGGGGTGTAGAATTCCTCAGAGGTAAATAAGAACTTTAGCAGCGGTTTTATTTCGTAATTATTTGAACGTAAAACGGTGGCCATCTGTTGAATAAAAGCCTCGTTTGGTTTGTAATAGACGAATTCTTTGTAGAGTTTTCGACAGATGAATTCCGCCGTGGCTTTTTGATCAAAAATATGATCAATTAAAGAATTGACGTCGAATTTAGCTGTCTTACCTAAAACAGTGACCGATGTTTCTGTATACCATCGGCTAGCCACAAAATTTGCCTTTAAGCCACTTACTTGCCATCCAGACAATACTTTAGCGGCCTGTTTGATATCTGTCTCCGTATAATTACCGATGCCCATGGTGAATAACTCAAGAAGCTCTCTGGCGTAATTTTCATTAGGCGCTGAACCACGGGAATTATTCCCATCCAAGTAAATGAGCATTGCAGGATCGATCGAGATCTCTTTGACTAATTGCTTAAAGTTCCCAAAAGCATATTTTCTGAACAAGGCATTTTGAGCGTACATGTTTTGGGGATATACCACCTTGTCGCGCTCATTTGCAAAGTGATTATGCAAAAAGAGGACCATTTTCTCTCGCATATTCAACCTCTCTTTGTGCATCAAATTGAACCACCAATAATTGAATTCACGGTACCACGTTCCTGTCTCTCCTGAAGTGGTTTGAGAGGCCGCAGGGACCGTATTGACCCAAGTATTGGGTGCTGAAGGTGCTGGATTATCCTTTAAAAGGGCTAAATCCACTAAATCGGAGAAGGTACCGTATCCTTGTGCAAGAGACAAATCACTCTTCGAATACCCAAAGAGTGTTCTGTTCAGTAAATGACCTACATTATTTGCGTTCCAAACTGGCATCTTATTCGATAAATTTAATTCGTAGAGTGGTGTCTGGCTTCGTAAACCGTTGCACGCGGACATCCAGTGAATTTGCCGCTTTCTTTACCCGTTGGGGAACGGCGATTTGATCGAAGAATACGGGATCAGCCTCGACTAAGTCCACGATTTGCTTTTTGCCTTTTTCCCCTTTGATGACCAAGTAATAATGTATCTCACTTTTATGTTTTGCATCCGTGTATTTCTTGCGAATTGTTCCGTCCCAAGCCATTTCAGTGATTTCGTCCGCTTCGTTGTACACTTTTTCTGCCCAAATGTTAGGCAAGAAGATTTGCGCCGCAAAGGCCATTCCCGTCATCGCGATGAGAATAGAACCAAAGTTTTTGCCAAAAAAATCGTCCCGATTCGCGGATTCCCCAGCGGATGCGCCACCACCCATCCCACCAAAAAGGGGCATTTTTAATTTCTTGCGGGGAGCTCTGCGCGGTGGAACTGGAACGTTAGACATTTTGTTAAGAACATTAATTTACAAATCAACTAATTTTGATTGGATTCTTACATTTTTTTCGGATTAATTTATCGATTATAGTAAGGATAAAAATTCAAATTGGTAAATTGCCTTTTCATTTTTCCAAACGCCTAACAAGCACAGAATATTATAATGATTTCATTCATCAGTAAAACGGTAACGAAAATTTTTGGCACGAAATCAGAGCGCGACATTAAAGCGTTGATGCCTATCGTTGAGAATATAAAAAATGAATATGCTAAATTAGCGAGCTTGTCCGATGACGAATTGCGTGGTAAAACAGCGGAATTCAAATCGCGCATTGCGGCTTTTTTATCCGATATAGATCATCAAATCACTTCCCTACATACCTCTGCAGAAGAAACAGAGGATGTGGATGCGAAAGACCGTTTTTTCCAACAAATCGATGCCCTTCAACTAGAGCGTAATGCGCAACTAGAAGTGGTATTAATGGAAATTTTACCCGAAGCATTCGCCGTGGTGAAAGAAACAGCGCGTCGATTCACGGAAAACAAGCAATTAGTGGTTGCTGCTACAGTAGAAGATAAATTCATCGCATCTAAGAAGAAGAATGTGGTGATTGAGGGAGAGAAAGCGATTTGGAAAAATCAATGGTTAGCTGCTGGAAATGAGATTACCTGGGATATGGTACACTATGATGTGCAGCTAATCGGGGGTATCGTATTGCACCAAGGAAAGATTTCTGAAATGGGTACGGGTGAAGGAAAAACACTCGTTTCTACCCTCCCTACGTATTTAAATGCCTTAGCAGGTCGCGGGGTTCACTTAGTGACGGTGAATGATTACTTAGCGAAACGTGACTCGGAGTGGAACGCCCCCTTATTTGAGTTCCACGGGTTAAAAGTGGATTGTATCGATAAGCACGAACCGAATACGGAAGAGCGTCGTGCCGCTTATATGGCTGACATTACCTATGGTACGAATAACGAATTTGGCTTTGATTACTTGCGCGATAACATGGCGCGTAGTCTAGAGGATCAAGTTCAAAGACCACATCATTTTGCCATGGTCGACGAGGTCGATTCTGTGTTAATTGATGATGCGAGAACGCCTTTGATTATCTCAGGACCAGTCCCTAGAGGTGACGAACAAGAGTTTGAAACGTTCCAACCGCGTATTCACAAATTAGTCGAAGCGCAGAAGCAGATCGTTCAGAACTTCTTAGTGGAAGCGAAGAAATTAATCGCTGCTGGTGACAGAAAAGAGGGTGGTTTAGCCCTTTACCGTGCCTACAAGGGATTACCTAAGTCGAAACCATTGATCAAGTTCCTTTCCGAAAACGGAATGAAACAATTAATGAACGAGACAGAAAGTACCTACCTAGCAGACAACCAAAAGTTAATGCCTGAGGCAGTAGCGCCTTTATTGTTCACGATCGAAGAGAAGAACAACCAGGTGGAGATGACCGAGAAAGGGTTGGAATTCATGAGCGGAAACACCGAGAATCCGAACTTCTTCGTACTTCCGGATCTTTCGATCGACTTAAACCGCATCGAGCAAAACAAAGATCTTTCTGATGCTGATCGTTTAGCCGCGAAAGAGCAATTGATCCAAGAATATAATGAGAAAGCGTCCCGTATTCACACGGTGAGCCAGTTATTGAAAGCCTATACCTTATTCGAAAAGGACACGGAATACATCATCGTGGATGGCAAGGTGAAGATCGTGGATGAGCAAACAGGTCGTGTGATGGAAGGCCGTCGTTATTCAGATGGATTGCACCAGGCCATAGAGGCGAAGGAAGGCGTAAATGTAGAAGATGCGTCCCAAACTTATGCGACCATAACCCTCCAAAACTACTTCCGTATGTACCACAAATTAGGGGGTATGACAGGAACGGCGGAGACGGAAGCGGGCGAGTTTTGGACCATTTATAAATTAGATGTCGTTTCTATTCCGACGAACCGCGTGATTCAACGTAAGGATCATGAAGACAAAGTGTACCGCACGGTGCGTGAGAAGTATAATGCGGTGGCAGAGGAGATCCAAGAATTAGTGGCGAGCGGACGTCCAGTCCTAGTAGGTACGACTTCGGTGGAGAACTCGGAATTATTGAGCCGCTTGTTAACGATTCGCAAGATTCAACACAATGTACTTAATGCCAAACAACACGCACGTGAGGCGGAAATCGTCGCAGAGGCGGGTCAATCAGGTAAGGTAACCATCGCTACGAACATGGCGGGTCGTGGTACCGACATTAAATTAAGCCCAGAGTCGAAGGCGGCGGGTGGTCTAGCGATCATCGGTACGGAACGCCACGAATCACGTCGCGTCGATCGCCAATTGCGTGGTCGTGCCGGTCGTCAAGGGGATGTGGGTTCGTCTCAATTCTTCGTTTCATTAGAAGATAACTTGATGCGTCTTTTCGGATCAGACCGTATCGCGAAAGTGATGGACCGTCTGGGAATGGAAGAAGGCGAAGTGATCCAACACTCGATGATTACCTCGTCAATCGAACGAGCGCAGAAAAAAGTAGAAGAGAATAACTTTGGCATCCGTAAACGTCTATTAGAATACGATGACGTGATGAATTACCAACGTAACGCCATCTACAAACGCCGTCAAAACGCCCTTTTAGGCGAGCGTCTATCACTGGATATCATCAATATCTTGTTCGACGTGTGCCGCGACATCGCGACGCAGTATACGAACTACGATGATTTCGAATTGAAAACGATCGAATTATTAGGAATGGAGCCGCCATTCGATGCGTCAGCGTTCAACAAATTGAATAATGACCAAAGAACAGAACAATTATTCCTTGCGGCAGAGCAACATTACAAAGCGAAAAACGAGGTCATCGCCTCTCAAGTCATTCAGGTGGCTCAAGAAGCGAAACAACATGGCTACTCAGGCATTCAAGTGCCGATTAGCAATGGCCACATGACCACTGGAATCGTCGTAGATGCAGACAAAACGATCCAATCTCAAGGCAAAGAGGTCGTGAAAGAGATGGAGAAATTCATCACCTTATCGCTGATCGACCAAGAGTGGAAAGAGCATTTACGCGAGATGGATGATTTAAAACAATCGGTTCAAAATGCGGTATTCGAACAAAAGGATCCTCTATTGATCTACAAATTCGAGTCTGTGAACTTGTTCCAGCGTTTCGTTTCCCGCGTGAACATGGATACCATCAGTTTTGTGATCAAGGCTGAAATCCCATCCGTTCAACAAACGAATCAATCCGCTGCTAAAGCACCGAAAGAGAAAGCACCTAAATTGCAAATGAGCAAGGACGATGCCATTTCTTCCTTATTAGGTGGCCTTGCTGGTGCACAAGAGGAATACCACGATCCTTCTACTCCTTCAGTAGAACGCGCGGCACCTCGCCAAGCCATCAAAATCGCAGACCGCAACCAACGCGTGACGGTTCAATACGCTGACGGTAGCATCAAAGAAGATGTGAAGTACAAGACGGTGGAACAGGATGTGGAGAGTGGTAGAGCGGTGGTGATCGCTTAGTGCGCTTTTGCGCTGCGCGCAAAACGGCGCGACTAAGCTAGTCGGCGCGAAGCGCCTTAGTCACGACTACGTCGTTTAGTCGCCACTTCGTGGCTTAGTCGTCCTGCGGACTTAGTCACGACTTTGTCGTTTAGTCATCGCTTCGCGATTTAGTCGGCGAAAAGCGCCTCTGTTAAAGTGTCCGGAGAGAAATCAATCTTTTCGGACTTTTTGTTTTATAGCAAGCAATGACTAAGCTACGAAGTGGCGACTAAACGACGCAGTCGTGACTGAATCGCGAAGCGATGAC
>DLPD01000018.1:63363-103102 GCA_002479785.1 Cytophagaceae bacterium UBA7467 | reverse complement strand
TCAGCATTCGCTACCTCCACCCCTTTTCCGGCCTCCTCCAGCTCCGCCTTCGAGCATCTAGCTCTTGCGATAGCAAATGGAGTTTTCGTGGAATCTAGTAATTCGATGACCTCGCCTTTCATGAAATCGCCTAGGATTTCAGTGATGCCCACCGAGAGAAGGCTTTTGCGAGAAGTGATGGCTTTGACGGCACCTTTGTCTAAGACAACTTTGCCCGTGATGAGGCTGCCGGCGGCGAGCCATTTTTGGCGGGCTGTTAAGCTGGCTTTGCCTGCTTCGAAGACCGTACCTATTTTTTCGTGAAGGGCGTCTACAATTCCGCCTGCATTATCTAATCCGAAAATCACGACCTTGATACCTAAACGCATGGCTAGACGGGTGAAGGTAAGCTTTGAGATCATTCCGCCTAAACCGGTCGATGAGGTGTCAGAGGAAACGACCGATAAGGTGGAGGCGTCGATTTTAGGCACGTGGCGGATGATTTCGCCGTTTGCGTCTAGAAGGCCTCCTACGGAAGTAGATATTAAGAGTTTCTCTGCGCCAAAACCGGTCGCGATTAAGGTGGCGAGTTCGTCGTTGTCAGAGAATTTAAGTTCGGTATTAGAGACTACGTCATTTTCGTTTGCGATGGGGATGACGTTGCTTTTCCAGAGCTCGGTGTAGGTTTCCTTTAGTTGTAGGAAAGATTCCCGGTTTGAGAAGTGGTGGCGCTCACAAAGCGATTGGGCGATGGCGATACCGTATTTAGCAAAATACTGGTTGTATTTTGCAATTAGGATTGGGTTTCCTATCGCTGCGGCGGCTTTTCGTTCTGAAAGGCTGCCTTTGTAATTCGTTAAAAAAGCTTTCCCAGCGGCCACGGCACCGGAGGAGACGAGGACGATGTGGTAGTCTTTTGCAAGGCTGGCTACCTGTGCTGCGATCTTTTCCAAGGTCTGCTCATTCACCTCCCCGTTTTTGTGGGTGATGGAAGAGGAACCGAATTTGATCACAAGAATGGGCCTAGACATGCCGCAATTTACGTTAAATAATGGGTTTCTGAAAGTCGCAGGTACTTTTTAGTGCTTTGGCGAGTCTTCTCAAATAAGCAGATCGAGGAATATCGATGGCACCATAACGCAAAACGTTGTCGTTCATGAATTGCGAATCCAGCAATTGGTAGTTTTGTTCGCGCAGGATTTGGATCAAATAATGAAAAGCGACTTTAGAGGAATTAGAGACAAAGGAGAACATGGATTCGCCAAAAAATACGGCCCCTAAAGAAACCCCATATAAACCGCCGACTAGCTTATCATCCTGCCAAGCCTCTACTGAATGAGCAAAACCCATGCGGTGTAATTCCGTGTACGCCGTAATTAATTCTTCTGAAATCCAGGTTTCTGATTCTGTGGGACGGGGCAAGGCACAATTGCGCATGACTTGCTCGAAACAGGTGTCCACACGGATTTCAAAGCGCTTCTGATTGATGATGGGCCTCAGCGATTTAGCTGGCTTGTAACTTTGGATGGGAATGATCGCTCTAGGGTCTGGACTGTACCAAAAAATCTCCCCAGTCTCTTCCGCCATGGGAAACATACCCGATGCATACGCATAGACTAGGGTTTCAGCGGTGAGTGGTGTGGAGGCTTCCATGAAATAATTACTTGATTATTGGGATTTAAACGAAGATTTCACGAAATTCGACCCTTAAATGCATTTGTCACTTGACAAAGCTTTGACAAAACTAAAGAATGACCTTTATTAATTCAAATTATTACTACACCTCTCCTCTTCGACGAAGGAGACGATTCATCTTCCGGGTCTGATACCCTGAAGGCGTTTGTATAATTTGTTTCATTCTTTTTTTTTAGTTCTTAAATGAATAAATACACCGTTCAAGTGGCTAGCGAACAACATTTCGCCCTAGCCGAATCCATCTGCCACGAGATGGCTGAGTCAGCCAAAGCCCGCGGAACCGGAATTGCCAAGCGTACCCCAGAATACCTTCAAGAAAAAATGTCAGAAGGCAAAGCGATCATCGCAACAGATGACGTGGACGGCTCTTTTGTGGGTTTCTGTTACATCGAAACCTGGCAACACGGCAAGTTTGTGGCTAATTCTGGCTTGATTGTGAAACCAAGTTACCGCCAGTTTGGCGTGGCTAAAGCTGTTAAGGAGCGAGCGTTTGAGTTATCACGTACGCGTTATCCGGAGGCTAAAATCATTGGTATCACAACGTCTCTAGCGGTGATGAAGATTAATTCTGACTTAGGCTATGAGCCAACGACTTTTGCGGAGTTGCCGGTGGATGATAATTTCTGGAAAGGATGTGAGTCTTGCGTAAATTTTGACATCCTGACGAGAACAGAACGCAAGATCTGTTTATGTACCGGGATGATTTACGATCCAGAGAATCCGGATAAGAAAACCACAGAAGAGAAAGACGAAAAATGGTTATTCTTAAAGAATATCGCCGATTTCACGCGTTTAAAGAAGTTTAAAGAAAAATTATTAATGCCTTTTAAAAAGAAGGCGAAATAGATCAAGTATGAGCAAGCCTAAAGTAATTCTAGCGTTTAGTGGTGGTTTAGACACCTCCTTTTGTGTGAAATATTTAACGGAAGAGCGCGGCATGGAAGTGCACTCGGCCCTGGTGGATACGGGTGGATTCTCTCCGACGGAGTTGAAAACGATCGAGGAGAAAGCCTATTCGTTAGGGGTGACTTCGCACGTGACTTTGGACGTGGTGGAGGAATACTACCAGGATTGTTTGAAGTATTTGGTTTTTGGCAATGTCTTAAAAAACAATACCTATCCTCTTTCAGTATCTGCAGAGCGTGTTTTTCAAGCTACAGCAGTGGCTAAGTATGCTGCCAAATTAGGAGCTAAAGCCATCGCGCACGGTAGTACAGGCGCGGGTAACGACCAAGTTCGTTTCGATGTCGTGTTCAGAATCCTAGCACCAGAGTGCGAGGTGATCACGCCTATCCGCGACTTGCAATTATCGAGAGAAGCGGAAATCGAATTCTTAAAATCGAAAGGCGTGGTGCAAGAATGGCACAAGTCGACCTATTCGATCAACAAAGGCCTTTGGGGTACCTCCGTAGGTGGAAAAGAAACCTTGACTTCTGACGGTTATTTACCAGAAGAGGCTTGGCCTACGCAGTTAACCAAGACCGCTCCGGAGAAAATCAGCTTGCAATTCGAAGCGGGCCAATTAGTGGGTTTAGATGGAAAGAAATTCCCATCCACCGTGGCAGCGATCCGGGAGTTAACAGAAAGAGCAGGTGCTTTTGCGATAGGCCGTGACATCCACGTGGGTGACACGATCATTGGGATTAAAGGACGCGTGGGCTTCGAAGCTCCAGCGCCTTTGATCATCATCAAAGCACACCATTTATTAGAGAAACACGTATTAACGAAGCACCAATTGTATTGGAAACAAAACATCGGTGAAATGTACGGTACGCTTTTGCACGAAGGCCAATTCCTTGAGCCGGTGATGCGTAATTTCGAAACGTTCTTAGCGGATACGCAAGGGAACGTGACTGGAACGGTTTACGTGACACTGTCTCCTTACCAATTTATGGTAACGGGAATTGAATCGAAATATGATTTGATGTCCTCTGTTTTTGGGGCATATGGTGAAATGAACAAAGCGTGGACGGGTGACGATGTGAGAGGATTCTCTAAAATCGCGTCGAACCAAACGATGATCCACCGGAAAGTTAACGAACAATAAGATGGCAAAGATCGGAATCGTAGGGGCCGCAGGCTACACCGGAGGCGAATTACTTAGAATCTTAGTGAATCACCCGGATGTGCAGTTGACCTGTATTTTATCGAATTCGCAGGCGGGAAAATTAATCTCGGATGTGCACACGGATTTATTGGGCTCTACGCATCTTCGTTTTTCCAAAGACCTCACCCCCGTAGACGTCCTCTTCTTATGTTCCGGGCACGGCGAATCGAAGAAATTCTTAGCCGCGAACGACATTCCTTGGCACACCAAAATCATTGATTTAAGCACGGACTTCCGGGATGAATCGGAAGGCTTTGTCTACGGTTTAGCTGAATTCCAAAAAGAAAAGATCCAATCCGCGACTAAAATCGCAAACCCTGGCTGCTTCGCCACTTCCATTGAGTTAGCCCTTTTGCCCTTAGCGGCCGCAGGTTTAATCACCGAAGACGTGCACGTTTCAGCCATCACGGGTTCGACAGGTGCGGGCCAATCGCTTTCGCCTACGAGCCATTTCTCTTGGAGAAATAATAATGTGAGTGTGTACAAGACATTTACGCACCAGCATTTGGCAGAAATTAAACAGACTTTAAATACGAAAAAGGCCATCCATTTTATCCCCTACCGAGGCAATTTCTCGCGCGGAATCATGGCAAATGTGTACACGCCTTACAGCGGGACGCAGGAACAGGCCGAAAAACTATACGAAGATTTCTACGCGAATTCGCCCTTCGTTTTCCTTAGCCCAGCAGCGGTCGATGTGAAACAAGTGGTGAACACAAACAAGTGTTTTCTTCATTTACAGGTCCATGAGGGCCAAATCCTCATCAGCTCCGTGATCGATAACTTGATCAAAGGAGCCTCCGGCCAAGCGGTTCAGAATATGAATTTGATGCTGGGGTGGGAGGAAGATGCAGGTTTGAAATTAAAAGCGATTGGATTTTAGAGTATAGAGCATAGAGTATAGAGTATAGATAAAACCATCTCTTCTCTCTTCTCTCTTCTCTCTACTCTATAATCTCTAATCTAAAACGGACTAAGACGAAGTCGACTAAGTCACAAAGTGACGACTAAAGCTGCGAAGCAGCGACTAATATTATGAACTTATTCAACGTATACCCCCTCTACGACATTGAGCTTGTCAAAGCGAAAGGAAGTACAGTTTGGGACAAAAACGGCCAGGAATACCTGGATTTATATGGCGGTCACGCGGTGATTTCCATTGGACACTCGCATCCTACCTACGTGAAGCGAATGACGGAGCAGCTGAGTAACATCGGTTTCTACTCGAATTCGATTATCATCACTGGGCAACAGGAACTAGCGGAGAAGCTGGGTCGCGTGTCTGGATACGAAGATTATACCCTTTTTTTGACGAATTCAGGGGCAGAATCGAATGAGAACGCCTTGAAATTAGCGTCCTTTCATACGGGCCGTAAGAAGGTGGTGTCCTTTTCGAAAGCCTTCCACGGGAGAACGGCTGGGGCTGTGGCGGTGACGGATAATCCGAGCATTGTGGCGCCTGTAAATGATACGTCGCATGTGACTTTCTTGCCGTTTAATGGTTTGGAGGGATTGGAAGCGGGGATTACAGAAGAGACGGCGGCGGTGATTGTGGAAGGAATTCAGGGTGTGGGAGGTATTCAGGTGGCGAGTGATGCATTCTTGAGAGCGCTGAGAAAGCGTTGTGATGAGACGGGAGCACAATTGATTTTAGACTCTGTTCAGTGTGGCTATGGCCGTTCTGGGCAGTTTTTCTCGCACCAGTTTGCGGGCATTCATCCGGACATGATGACGACTGCGAAAGGTATGGGCAATGGTTTTCCCATCGGTGGAGTATTAATCGCGCCGCACATACAGGCGAGTTATGGCTTGCTGGGTACGACTTTTGGGGGAAATCATTTGGCTTGTACGGCAGCGAATGTAGTGCTGGATGTGATTCAAGAAGAAAAGTTAATCGAGAATGCGTCGAAGGTGGGTGACTATATTCAAAAAGAATTAAAAGGTATCCAGGGAATTACGGAGGTGAGAGGCCGCGGATTGATGATCGGTATTGAGGTAGAACAGCCTGTGGGGACTGTGAGAGATGCTTTGTTGTTTAAAGAACACATCTTCCTCGGTTATTCTGGAAAGCATACCTTGCGTCTTTTGCCGAGCTTAGCGATCGATCAAAAAATAGCGGATCAATTTTTACAAAGTTTAAAATCGGTTTTAGCAAATTAACCCTTGCTTTTGAACGAGAAATGTGATTATTTTGCGTTTCTTTTGTTCAAAACACAAGAGAGAAATAGAGCGTAAAAACAATTATTTATCCTTATAATGGCATTAATTACAAAAATTAGAGAGAAGTCAGGAATAGCGGCGGCGGCGATTGCTATCAGTTTAGTATTGTTCCTAGTAGGAAGTGATATTTTCCAAGGTAAATCCTCTTTGTTCGGGTCTAACTCGCAGGAAGTAGGTGAAATCGCTGGAGAAAGCATCATGATCCAAGATTTCCAAAAGAAAGTAGAAGAAGCTACTCAGAATTACACAGCCCAAACGGGTAAAGGTCCATCTGAGCAAGAGGCGAGCATGATTCGTGATCAAGTTTGGAACCAATTAATCTTAGACATCGCATACAAGAAAGAATTCGATGCCTTAGGAATTAAGGTTTCTGACGAAGAATTAATCGACATGGTGCAAGGAAATAACATCCACCCTTCTGTTCGTCAGCAATTCACGAATCCGCAAACGGGTCAATTCGACAAGACTTTTGTGGTTCAGTTCTTAAAGAACTTGAAAACATTGCCAGTAGAGCAACAACAAGCGTGGGATCGTTTTGAGAAGTCCATCTCCCAAGATCGTATCCGTTCTAAGTACGAGAACTTGATGCGTATGTCTAACTACGTCACTCAAGCTGATGCGGCGAAAGAATACCAAGCACAAACAGCGAAGTTCAATTCGAAATTCTTATTCGTTCCGTTCTTCTCTATCCCTGATTCAAGCATTAAGGTGCAAGATTCTCAATTAGAGGAGTATTTAGCGAAACACAAAGACGAATTCAAAGGAACAAATACCCGTTCTATCCAATACGTAACGTTCCCAGTGATTCCTACGAAACAAGATACAGTTGAGTTCTACAACCAAATCAAGAAGTTAGCGAAGGATTTAGCCGTAGCGAAAAACGATTCAGCATTCGCTGTATTGAATTCTGACGTGCGTACTCCGTATTTAGTTTCTTATTCAGAAATTCCAGAAGGCGTGAAGTCTCAATTAGGTACTTTCCAAGTAGGTGGTATTTATGGTCCATTTAAAAACGGCTTAACGTATTCGATCTACAAATACGGTGGTGTGAAGAAAGATACCTTATTCACAATGCGTGCTAGCCATATCTTGATCGCACCAGCGAACAAGTCGGATTCAGCGAAGGCGCAAGCGAGAACACGTGCGGAAGGAATTTTGGCGCAAATTAAAGGAGGTGCGAGCTTCGAGACTTTGGCCCAAATGAACGGCATGGACGGTACGGCACAACAAGGTGGTGACTTAGGTTACTTTAAAAACAACGGCTCTATGGCTAAGTCTTTTGAGAAAGCCTTATTCAGCTACAATGGAACTGGTTTAATGCCAGGCATCGTAGAAACAGAATTCGGTTTCCACGTTGTGAAAGTAACTGACGCGAAAACGAATACAAGCTACAAGTTAGCCGCGATCAACAAAACGATTGCTCCTTCTCAAGCTACGATGGACAAAGTGTTTACAACGGCTGATGCGTTTGCGAATGCCAATGGCACCTTAGCTTCGTTCGAAGTGGCCTTGAAAAAAGATCGTAATTTGATCATGATGCGTGCAGATCGTTTGACAGAGAATGCTTCAGCGGTGAATAACTTATCGAACGCGCGTGAAATCGTACGTTGGGCATTTGATGACAACACAGCGGTAGGCGATGGTTCTAAGAAGGTATTTGAGCAAGATTCTCAATACATCGTGGCGTATGTGACTGGTAAGTCTGAGAAAGATAATGTGAAAGTAGAAGACTTCCGTTTAGAGTTAACGGCTTTAGTTCGCAATCAGTTGAAAGGCGAGATGATTGCTAAGAAATTAGAGAACAAGAAAGGTTCATTAGAGCAAATCGCCGCAGCGTATGGCGCGGGTGCTTTAGTGGAATCTGTTCAAGATATTACCTTAGCGAGTGGTATGTTAAATACAGCTGGTCCTGATGCGGTCGCTTTAGGTCGTATCGCTGGTTTGAAAAACGGTAAGCGTTCAAAAGTGTTCGTAGGAGATAACGGTGTGTTTATTGCTGAGAAAATCAGTGGAGCACCTGCACCAGCTTTAGCGGATTACTCTGCTTACAAGAACCAAATTCAGATGATGAACACACAACGTTCTTCATTCTACATTAACGAAGCCATTAAGGAAAATGCAAAAATTGTAGACAAGCGCTACAAGTTCTATTAAGATTTAGCATTTTTGATTAGAAAAGCATTCTGCAAGGGATGCTTTTCTTGTTTAACAGAAAGATGAAACACGTAAAACGGTTTAGCGCTTATTACCTCATCGGCATCGGAGTCCTTCTGATGGCGTTGAGCCCGTATGTGCGCGGACGTTTTGACCTGAGCGAGGACGGCAAGTATACGCTGAGTGAGTCGAGTGAGATCGTCTTAAATAGCATCGATGCGCCCATCCGCATTCAGCTGTATTTAGGTGGTGATGATTTGCCGGGAGGATTTAAACGTCTCCAAAAAGAAACCTTGGACCTGCTCGCTGACATGAAGTCCAGCGCTAGTTCGACGATGGAGGTAGAGCTCATCGATGTCTATGACGAATACCCTACGGAAGAGGCACGTGCTTCTCTGACTCGTCAGCTGGATTCCTTAGGCATCCCACCCACAAATTTAGTTCATAAGGAGAATGGGAAGCAGGTACAGCAACTGATTTTCCCAGGACTTGTTATCTCGAAAGGCGCCTTAAAAACCGGCGTGCTTTTGCTGAAAGGGAACAAGTTAGCGAGCCCTGAAGAGATCATTAACCAGTCCATCGAGGGCTTAGAATACGAGATCGTGCAGGGGATCCAAACCTTGTTACCTCAGGAACGCCAGAAGGTCGGTTTCTTTGTCGAATATTCGTCCACCCCGGCGATTGCTCAGATAGACCTGGTGAATAGCTTAAAACGCAAGTATGACCTATTTCCGGTGGACTTAGCGGCCTCTCCTACCTTGGACGGCTTGGATGCTATCTGTGTCTTGAATCCGACCCGCGAATTCAGCGAATCAGACGCCTATAAAATCGATCAGTTTATTGTCAAAGGCGGTAAGGCCTTGTTTCTGGTGGACGGCGTAAAAATCGATACCCTCGAAAACCAAGGTTTAGCGATCAGTCCGCGCAAAACGGGTTTAGAAAATATCCTGTTTCATTATGGTCTGAGGATTAATGCGAACCTGGTGAAGGACGCACAGCTTTCCGGGATGATTCCATTAAAGGTGGGCAATATGGGCAATAAGCCTAATATCCAGCTGATGCCTTGGCCATCATTCCCCTTATTGAATGGAAATCCTCAGCACTTAATCACGAAGAACCTGGATGCGGTCTATGGCCGTTTCGTCTCTACGATCGATACGATTTCTGGCGTTCATTTGCGCAAAACGCCATTATTACGCACCAGTCAATACACCCAGGTGGCGAAAGCCCCTTCCCTATTATCGTTTAGTTCTGCGGGCAAGGATTTTGACCCAGTGGCTTATACTGCGGGGATTCAGACAGCGGCCTATTTAGTGGAGGGAAAATTCGAATCTGCCTATACGAACTTGACCCAGGACACAAACTTCGTGGCTTCCAGCGACAACGAATCCGCGATTCTGGTGGTGGGCGATGGCGATGTGGCTTTGAATGGCGTGGATTATGCCTCGCGGCAGGCACTGCCGCTGGGTTTTGACCCCTTTATGAAGAATACCTTCGCGAACAAGGATTTTCTGTTGAACGCGTTCACCTATTTAATCGAGGAGCATTCGCCGCTGTTAGCGCGGTCTAAATCGATTAAACTTCGTCCCTTAGATAAGGCCAAAATCCAAGCAGACGGCACCTTCTACCAAGTCATCAACATTGCGGTGCCGCTTCTTTTTGCGACGCTACTCAGTTTAGCCGTAGTCTTTTACAGAAAGCGCAAATACAATCGCTAAATACATATGCCAAAACCTTTGGTAGAAAGCCTAAATTATTTTAACTTCAAGGTTTGAACGACAGCCTGTCGAAAACCCTTTTACACGTATCTTAAAGCTAACTTATAATGAAGTTTCTAGTCGCCTCTAATGTCTTATTAAAGCAATTATCAGCCATCAATGGTGTGGTTGCTAGCAATCCGATCATTCCTATCTTAGAGAACATCTTAGTGGAATTAGAGGGTAATACCTTGATCTTAACGGCATCAGACTTACAAACCGTGATGACGACGCGTTTAGAAGTGGAAGGATTCGAAAACGGATCCATCGCTTTACCAGCGCGATTATTATTAGAGACTTTACGTAGCTTACCGGAGCAACCGGTGACGATTTCAGCGGATCAAGCAACTTTTGGCGCTGAGATCTCGACTCAAAACGGTCGTTTCAAATTATCAGGCGAAAATCCGATCGACTTCCCACGTATCCCAGAAGTAGCGAAGAATCAAACGATCTCTTTGACCTCTATGGTCTTAGGTGAAGCGATTGCCAATACCTTATTAGCGGTTTCAAACGACGATATGCGTCCAGCTATGACCGGTGTTTTAATCCAAATGATGGGCGATCACACGAACTTCGTTGCCACTGACGGTCACCGTCTAGTGCGTTACCGTCGTAATGACATTCGCCCTGATGCACAGAGTAGTTTGATTTTGCCAAAGAAGGCTTTGGCCCTCTTAAAATCCACGCTACCTGCAGATGATACGAACGTAACGGTTGAATTCAGTTCTTCTAATGCGTTCTTTAGCTTCCAAAGCTTCTCGTTAATCTGCCGCATCATCGACGAGCGTTTCCCAGAGTACGAAAACGCGATCCCGAAAGCAAACAACGAGATCTTAACGATTAACCGTTTAGAGTTCTTGAGCTCCGTAAAACGTATCTCGATCTACTCGAACAAAACTACGCACCAAATCCGCTTAAAGCTTTCTGCAAACAAGCTAACGCTTTCAGCAGAGGACTTGGATTACTCAAACGAGGCGAACGAAGTACTTGCTTGCGACTACGCCGGAAAAGACATGGAGATCGGTTTCAACGCGAAATTAGTATCTGAATTATTAGGCAACCTTTCTGCGAAGTTCGTAGACATCAAATTAAGCGAGCCTAATAAAGCGGGATTAATCATTCCATCTGATCAAGATGAGCATGAGGATATTTTGTTGCTGGTGATGCCGGTGATGTTGAACTCTTATAACTAAAACCCTTGGTTTTAGAAAGCATAAAGCACAAAGAATAAAGCATAGAGTTGGTTAAAAAAGTGCCTACGGCCCCATTTTTTAGACTATAGTAATAAATACTTCAGAACTCATCCCCGCAGGGGATTCCATCTTTATTCTTTATGCTTTGTGCTTTATTCTTTAAAACAAATAAGCTATGAAATACCTACTAACTGCCCTATTATTCGTTTCTTTTGCTAGCATCGCGCAAGACGAGCCTGCTGGTGTACGTTTCTTCGAAGGAACGTTCAGACAAGCGATGGCTAAAGCCAAGAAGGAGAACAAAGGCATCCTATTTGATGCGTATACGACTTGGTGTGGTCCTTGTAAGGTATTAAAAACGAAAGTATTCCCTAACCCAGAGTTAGGTGCTTACATTAACGAACACTTCGTAGCTATAGGTGTGGATATGGAAGCGGGAGAAGGCCCAGCCTTAGCGAATATGTATCCATTAGAGGGTTATCCTACCATTTTCTTTTTAGATGCCTCAGGTAAGGTAAAGAAGAAGGTATTAGGCCTGCCGCAGGGCGGTGCGAAAGAGCTGCTTGCGATTGCGAAAAGTATAAAATAATAAAAGCCCCGATCTGGGGCTTTTTTGTTATTAGATAATTCCTTCTTTCTCCGCCTGGTTCTTCATGTCGTTTATCGCCACCTTCTTCGTGCTGCGCTTGCGCATCTGGATGTTGATGAATTCTACGAATAGGGAGAATGCGATGGAGAAGTAGAGGTAGCCCTTAGGGATCTGGCCTATGGAGTTGCCTAGGATGGTTAGTTCAGAGTCGTGGCTCGCTTCTGCGATGAGCATGAAACCGATCATGATTAAGAAGGATAATCCCAAAACCTGTAAGGACGGGTGATTGTTCACAAAGCGGCCTACCGGGCCCGAGAATCCCATCATGATGAGGGCTGATAGGACTACGGCGATGATCATCACCGGCATGTTGTTAGTTAGGCCTATGGCCGTTAATATGGAGTCGATGGAGAAGACGAGGTTAATGAGGGCGATTTGGGTTACGACTTTGGCCACTGAATTAACCACTTTCTTCGTGGTGGAGATTTCGTGCTCCTCGCCTTCTAGCTTTTGGAAGATTTCATTCGTCGCTTTATAGAGTAGGAACAAGCCACCCACAAATAGGATGATCGCCTGGCCAGACGGTGCGGCCTTCAGCCACGGATAGTCGATGTGCGTGAAGGGTTGCTGCAGCGAAATCAAGACCGAGATCCCAAACAACAGGATAATGCGGAAAACCATCGCCAACAAAAGACCGATGTTGCGCGCCTTGCCCTGCTCCTCTTTAGGCAAGCGAGAGGCTGTAATCGAAATAAAGATGATATTATCGATTCCTAATACGATCTCCAAAAACGTCAATGTCACTAAACTGACAATACTATCTACTGAAAGCAATGATTCCATAAAAATATTTTTCTGCCGCAAAGATGGTGTGTTTCAGGCAGATAATCAACGAAAAGGGCCTCAGGGATAAAATTTATCATCTTTTTTCAAACCCAGACTTGCATAGTTTAAAATAAAATAAGATATTTGCAGACCAATTCAACGGAATGGTCTTATAGCTCAGCTGGTTCAGAGCACCTGCCTTACAAGCAGGGGGTCCTAGGTTCGAATCCTAGTGGGACCACAGAAACCACCTCAAACGAGGTGGTTTTTTTGTTTTAGGGCTAGGTTAGCAAAGTAAATTGCATAGCCCTATTCTCTCTAAAAAGTTGATGTTTGAAAAATTTAGCGTTTTCATTAATTTAGAAATCAAATAATCTAAAATGAAACGAAGCATCCTTTTATTATTCTTGATGTTACCTTTTGTAAATCAAGCACAGAGTTCAACATCTTCATTCCCATCAAAAGCGTTTTTTGTCCAAAAATGGGAAAATTATATCAGCGCATTTACAAAGGCGGATTATGAGACTCTAGGAAATCAATTTCAATATCCAGTTACGTTGATGGTGGGAAGTCCAATGATTTTACAAGACAAGTCCAGCTTTTTAGAGGTTATTAAGAGGTTTAGAGAAAAAGGAGTTGAACCAGGTTATGCATACTCTAAAACAGATGCTATTGAACTAGTAAAACTATCTGAAAGTGCTTGTTACTTAGACGCACATTTCAGCAGATATAATTCTGCAAATGAAATAATTGCCAAAGGTAGAGGCCTATATTTCCTAAAGAAAACCAATGATGAGTGGAAGTTCCATGTAAATATGGCTGTCAACTAAATACATTTATCACATCATAAAAAAGCCACCCGATATGGGTGGCTTTTTTCTATTTACATTAATTCAAATGACTCGGACGAAGATTAAAGTATTTAAAATCCACTCCAAAATCCACATTTACCCAGATACGATTGGGTACATTGGTTAGATCATATTTTTGAATCCAATTCTCGCCTTTTTGATTCACTGAAATTGATTTAAAGCTAATGGGGTGGTAGAACTCTGGTCCACTCAAAACGTCTGCTTGTAAATTCTTTCCAACTAACGTAGTATTCGCTAAAGAAACTTGATTCCCTTTCTTATTTTCAGCTCTTCCAGAAAAGTGCATTTCACCTTTCTCTAAAATGACATCTCCTTCCACATCAACCCAATCACCCTTTTCTTCTAACCGAAGTCTAACATCCCCAAATTGAACTCCAAAGCCCTTGTTCTTTAAACCACTAATAATGGCTTGACTTTTCAACCCAATCGTTTCTGGAATTGAAATCTCATTTTCCAAAGGGACAATAAGATGTGCAACACCCAATTGACCATATTGCTTCTTTCCAATGAAATAAGTATCTGTACTACACAAAAAAAGCATTAGCACACCGGTGCCATTTTGAATTCTAGGAACTTGATTAGGAGGTACTATTTCCCGAATCTTTGCTTCAGGAAGATTCCAAAGAAGCGTTAATCCAATGGTTTTATCTTCTGATCGCATTTTCCAGCTTTCTCCATTTTTAATTGTCGCACAACTCATTTGCAGAAATAATAAGCTGATTAAACCGACGCTCACTTTCATATCCAATCTAATTTAAGTTTCTGAATCTAAAAATAATATAATTCCTCCAACTCAGTTATTTTTACAAATTTTCGAGCTAATCAACTTAACAACAACTTATTACCTATGGAAGTACATCATCATTCTCACCACCCCCTAAAGTGGAAAGAATATATATCAGAGTTTTTGAAAAATATCCATTTAGATTTAGAAAGGGATATTAAAGAAATTGACAACGTCCTATCATTCAACATTCAGAAACAACCATTTCTATTCCTCATCCCAAGCTGGCAGAAATCCCTTATCTCCTAAAAGTTGAATAATACTTCGAAGTAAATAACTATTAGCAAACCTCAGCACATACTTACGTCCACCTTCTTTCTCTTGAATCAACATTTTTTGCTCAATTAATTTTCTAATTTGCCTTGAAACTTCCGAGTCCGCCTTACCAGGAAAAATGTTCTTCACGTCCGAAGCAGAAATAACTTGAAGTTCAACTGCTCGTTTAAGTATTTTAGCTTCCAGATCTGTTATGTATTTCCTTTCCAAAGACAAATTGATCGATGGCATTAAGATTTCTTTGCGTAGAAATTCGTAATCAGACAATTTATCGATCTTCTCTATTTCCTCTTTTAATCCTTTTAAAACATACTCTACCCAGGATAACATACCAGCCATTGTTCCGTTATCAGCGGCGGACAAATAACTATAGTAATCATTCCTATTACTACAAAACACAGCTGCAGGATTGATAATCCTACCAACATTAACGTTAAATCCAGACTTGACAAGCATTGCATAAGTAAACAAGCGAACTGTCCTACCATTACCGTTCCGAAAAGGGTGAATCCAGACAAATCTATGATGAGCAATAGCTGTTTTTAATAAATCGTATTTAGGGCTATCTACTTTATTTACAAAATTGAGTAATTCCTCCATATACTCATTCACCTGCAACCATTCTGGTGGCTTATGAGTCGATTTACTAATTTCAAGATTAACTTGACGATATTTACCGGGAGTGGAATCTCCCTCACCTTGAGGTGGCACCATTAGATCGTCAACAATCATCTTATGCATTTCACTAATAAATGCTCTATTAATGGGCTGGCTGGCAATACTCTCTTCAACAAATGCCATCGATTTCTCAATGTTCTGGATTTCCTTTATACCTTCTGAGGGTTCTTTCTTATCAGAAAGATTTGTTTCCATATATTCAGCAATAGTTGTATTATTACCTTCAATCCTGGCTGAACCAATACTTTCTAATTTATGAAAGATATTCTTTAACTGAAAAAATACCTTAGGGTGCGTAGATCCTCCTAATTCTTTCTTACGTAAAAAATCCAACTCGATTATTAAATCAGTTAAACTTGAGCCAAAATCTGGCTCAATTAACTTCAAGTCAAAATGCTTAAATGTTGCAGTAGACATTTGAATTAGATTTTACAATTAATTAACAATATTAATAAGTAACAATTAACAAATTGTTTAATAAATATGCTATAAATCAATAAGTTATGAATCATTAACAAATTTACACATTTTACATTTACAAATTAAACAATTGCAATTTTTATATTTAAAATTAAAAACAAAGCCCTATTTCTTAGAAATGAAAGTAGCAAATAAGAGAGCACAAGACACTGATTTCAACAGACTCTAATCAGTTCCGAAAATCCAAAAATAGCAAACAGATTAAACCAGATCGGTTTAGAGTCATTTAAGATTCATTAGAATACGAATCAAGTTTAATAGGGGACCTCAGAAACCACCTTATACTAGGTGTTTTTTTTGTTTTTAAAGGATTTCTATTTACTTGTAAACAATTTCCACCTTTCATTAATTTTCCATGTGCAGAGGCAAGAACATATGTACTGAATTAGGAACGGATACCAATTCTTGGAGTAAGGAAAGTCCCTTGCCTAAGCCAGAGTGGATAAACTACGAAGTTGATCTATTTAGTAGTGCGGTGGAGGAATTTATAGCTGGAAACAAAAACATATGCTTGGAGATAATTAGTCAAATCCGATCAGATGAGATTACTGAATGGTATATTGAACATGGCCAAATGTCAGGAAGACACCGAAAACTTCAACTAAACATCCCTCCTCCGGAAACCATCGATATCAGCCTTCGCGATCCTGTTCGTTCGCCTGCTAAAATTCAGAAAAAAGTCTATGAAAGAGATGCCTATCATTGTAGGTACTGTGGCGGGAAATTGATTTCACAAGAATTTCTCAGAACGTTCATTAAAAGCCTAAACTCGCCCCTATTTTCTAGAGGTGAGACTAATCTCAGCACACATGGAATTATTCATATCACCTGGCCTGTAGCAGATCACGTGATTCCTTGGAATAAAGGGGGCCGAACAAGTTTAGATAACTTGGTATCCTCCTGTGCACCCTGTAACTATGGGAAAGATGGTTACACGATTGAGCAATTAGGTATAGCAGACCCGTTTGAGAGAACAGCCAAAAATAGTAGTTGGGATGGGTTTAAGGGACTAAATCTATAAAGCCCAAATCAATGATTAATATAAAACCTTAACAAACACACCCACCACTCTAAAATCGTTTGTATCATCGTAACTAAGTACAATATCAGAGTACTCTTCATTATCAGATAAGGGTTTCAAAATAATTGCCTCATGACTCCACTCTTCTAATGATACATTTTTTACACTGTGATATTCTTTAACAGTATAACCAGAACCAAAATCAGAATCTTGAATATTTGTAGATTCCACTAATACGATTTTCCCATTTCTACTACCACCTTCATCTTGTTTGAAAAGACAATAGGATCCATTAGGGATAATTTTGTTCATTGATTCCCCTACCACTTTACAAATAAAATATCCTTTTTGAACAGCGATATAGAAGGGTGGCTCAACCCAAGTTAATTCAGAATGAACTTGTAAATCACTGAAATTACCGGCAGCGGCGGAAATATCAACTAACGGAATCGAATTAACAAATGGCTTGACTTCATCATTACGTAAGATTCTGAAAGGGATTTCATTTCTAAATGTTTCAATATGTTGTGACAAATATTCTCTTAATTCTTTGTTATAAGCATAGATAAATGTGCCTTTAATTCCACGATACATTATCGTCTTGTAAATATTGATAATATACTCTTTTAAGATTTCAGGATCAGAAATTCCCTTTTTACCATTAAGATCAAAATAATTATTAGGATCAATTTCAATGCACTTCTTACTTTTATTGTAATTAATTTCTTTGCCAAATATGACAGCAGCATAATTTAGATCATATCCTTGAGTAGTATGGATACATCCTATTTCATCAAATGCGTTTGGCGAGTTTATCCAGTCTTTATCGGTTGAGTTCCACTTAAACTTTAAGCCGTCTAGATCTATATCAGTAACACTTGGATCTGGCAATGGGGTTTGTTTGGGGCTAGATAACCATGGCCAAGAATATCCTGCAATCATTCTACATAAACCAAATTGAATTTCCTTTTTTACGAGCTCCGAATGGAGATCAGCAAAATTTTCAAACAATACCAAATCGTAGTTTTCTTCTTGATATTTTTCTGGATGAGATCTATTTACATTCAGCAAGTCGTGAACAAATTGGATATAATTATTACCTCCTTTAACTCTCATTTGAGATTTCAATTCAAGCAAAAGGGTATTTTCCTCTTTCAGTATTTTGGCAAAATCACTTGAATCAACATCCGATGGCTTTACAGATTGGGCAGTATCGTAGAAGAATATTTGATTTTTACTGTTTGCAATAACCCAATCTAGCTCAGTTCCATTACTATCTAATCCTAGTTTTTCATTATTCTTTTTGAATGCACCCATCCAACTAATGTTTTTATATTGTCTTAGACGGTGTGCCTCATCTACGATAAGCAAATCGTATTTCTCACTAGATTTAAATGTATCAGAAGGATTGATAACCATGGAAGATTTCAGTCCAGGTATTTTTTTGAATACACTTTCTAAAGATTCTCGAAGTGAAGTCATGGCAACAACTAAACCAATCTTTGCATTTGGAAACTTTTTCTTGAATTGAACGATGTAATTTATCTCACGTAATTCTTCGTCATTCAGTTCATCAAGATGAATACTTTCAACATCTGTTGTCAACAACTTCATTAAATATGTAGCAAGTATCGTTTTACCTGTACCAGCACTACCACTAATAACTATTTTAGATGATTTTGACGAAGTTAGACCTTCAAGGATTTCAAGTACTGAATTATATTGATCTTCATTTAATGACTTGTAAGGAGAATACTTGAACAGCTCTGAATTCTCAATTTCTGACAAAGATTTTGTTACGACCTTTTGCTCGACTAGCTTATTCCAAATTTCTTTGAAAAGGTTTTTATAAAGATCTTGCTGATAATATTTATGGTTAATTAAACCAAAATTGCCATTTTGAAGCTCATAGGTTCCTTCTGAGCTCAGATATTGTATCAAGCTAGCTTCAATGTCTAATGTAGCCGATTTGTTAAATTTATCAGATCCTATAATAGAGATTTTATCAAGCTTGCGTCTTTCTGGATTAGCTAAATGATTTTTTATTCGACTAGCGGCGTTTGTTGATTCTCCGACATAGGCTAATTTTAGTGAATCATTTTGAATAAAATAAACTAGCGGCCATTGATTTTTAACCCAAGTATTTTGTTCAATTCGAGATAAAGATTCTTTTTTGAAATCGTATTTCTCTGATACCTCAATAGAAAGCTCGAAAGACAAACTCATAGTTCATCGTATTTTTTGGCAGTTCCTTTTGCTTTCTCAATCGGGTATTTCTCTCCATTTTTAGAGATTTTGTCTAGGACAATTTCTTTAACATCTAATTTGTATTTTTCAGCTAACAGGAATGCATATGCAAATACATCAGCTAATTCTTCTTTTATTTTTTCAGTATTTGCATTCTCAGAATTCTTCCATAAAAAAAGTTCTAACAACTCCCCTGCTTCGACGTTTATAGCTAATGCCAAGTCTTTGGGATTATGAAACTGTTCCCAATCTCTTTCATTTCTAAACTTTAAAAGCTCTTGAGTGATTTCTTCTATATCTTTCATTCCTCTGTATTTTAAAACTGAAATTAACCCTATTTTGTCAAATAGTCATATAACGAATCTTCCACCGGTTGATTTAGTTTAAAAATCACCTTCACAACAGAAACACTCTTGCCATGATCGTCTAGAATTGTGGTCTCTTCAAAACTTTCTTGAACGGGTTTCACATCACCCATGTAGTAAAAATCACTTCCTTCTCCGTTACTCTTTTTAATAAATAAGGATAATCGCAATTCATTGTTGTGATTCTTTATTGCAGATACATCTTTACTTTCGATATTCCTCCTGGGCTTTGAAAACCACTGAAAATAGCTGTTATTTATGAATTTATCTTCGAATTTTGTAGAGGCTGCTATATTTTCATCTTTGTGATAATTAACAAATATCGGACATGTATTATACTTTATGCTGTAACCATACATGGTCGATTCTTCATTTTTTTCCCAATTCAAAATTCGGCAAATATCCTTTCTTGAATACTTATGATGAATTAAAAAACCATCAATATATTTATCTAAAACAAATGTTTGATCAAATCGAGTTATACCATAGTAAACGCTATCTAACAGATAGCGATGGAACGTGGGATTTGATAATTGGTTCTTGAAATATTCAGAAATCGAGATTACTCCATCTGCAAAATTCACTAAATCATTAGACCCTAAACCTTTGATAGAGTTACGCTTATTAATAAAATAGAAATTCAAATTTGATATAACTGAAACAACAGTTTCTATTGATATAACAAATCCATATTTGCCATAAATCAACTCAATAAATTCTCCGATTTTAACCTTCTCCTTAGTGATTAGAATATATAACAATTCTGATTCCTCGACACGTTTTGCATTATTTACTTCGGTTGAGTAAAGCTTTAATATTGCTAATTGATCTTGATTTAAAGCTCCTGATAAGTTAGACTCAATTGATGATACAAATTGAAAATATGAACCAGAATATTCAGCAAATAAAATTGGATCACGCGAACCGTGGTGCAAGAAATCCATCATCATTGGACTATAACCAATTTTATACTTTAATAAATCGTAGTCCTTTACTAAATCCTTCTTTAATGAGAAATTTGATTGATCGATGGCCGCATAAATTTTCTCTTTGGCAATCTTATCAAAATTGATTGTAGATGTGCCTGGAATTTGATTACTTCCTCCTGCAATTAGCTTTCTTAGGTTATCTTTATTGTAGGAAGTGTCTCCAAACAAAGCAATAGGAATCAAAAAGTTATTGGAATAATTACCAATAAAGTCAATGACCGTTAAATACTCTTTCCCCTCAGCTTTTCGCAAACCTCTACCCAATTGCTGTACAAAAATGATTGCAGACTGGGTAGGCCGCAGCATGATTACCTGATTAACTCGAGGAATGTCAATTCCTTCGTTAAATATATCTACGGTAAAAATGTAATCTAATTTATCAGCTGGAACATCTGATTCTAATCGATCAATTGCAGCATTTCTTTGCTCATCAGAACTTTCACCAGACAAAGCAATTGACTTAAATCCACGTTTTACAAATTGTTCAGAAAGTACTTTTGCTTCTTCTACTTTGGAACAAAAAACTAATCCTCTGATGTTGCCATCGTCGCAATTATAAAAAAGTGAATTTTCGATTATTCGATCAACTCTCTCTTGAGATGTCAAGAGATTAAATTCTGCCTTCTCTTCTATCTGCTGCCCATTGATAGACAAATCGGTAACTCCAAAATAATGAAAAGGTGAAAGAATATCGATCTCTAACGCTTTTTGCAACCGAATTTCATAGGCAATATTGTGATCATATAATGAGAAAATATCCAACCCATCAGTTCTTTCCGGTGTGGCAGTCATGCCCAGCAAAAATTTAGGCTTGAAATACTTTACAATTTTTTGATACGAATCTGCACCCGCTCTATGAGATTCATCAATAATGATATAATCAAAATGATCAGGTGAAAACACTTCTAAGTGTTCAGTTCTTGAAATAGTTTGAATCGTTGAAAAAATAAAGTCTTTATCCTGCTCTTTGCGCCCCCCAGAATAAAATCCCATTTCTTTATTAAAGCCGAAAACTTGCTTAAAAGTCTTGAGTGCAGCCTCAGCTATATTGGCACGATGAACAACGAATAGCAACTTATTAGGCTTTAATTCCTGTGCATCAAAAGCAGAAAGAAAGGTCTTTCCTGTGCCGGTTGCTGAAATCAATAATGCCTTATTTTTACCTTCACTTCTAATCTTTTTGAGATTAGACAAAGCTTCTATTTGCATTAAATTGGGACTAATCTTTTTCGTCCCAAGAGGATTAATTTCTATTTGCTTGAAAAGGTATTCAGCCTGAAACTTTTTACCATTCTCATATTCTGTTTCATATTGATCAATAAAGGCTTCATCCACGATTGAAGAACCCTTAAAGTCATTACCAAATTCAAGTAATGCCTTCTGTATTATATAACTGTCAATTTTGGCCGAAACCTTCAAATTGAGTTCTTTATTCGTACTCAATGCGGTAGCAGTCAAATTACTGGAACCAACGATTAAGTTATAATACTCACCCTTTTTAAACAGATAACCTTTTGAATGAAAATTATCATTTGTATTAATCCTTAATTCAATATTCTTGAATTTCAGTAATCTTTTTAACGCTTCTGGTTGAGTAAAATTAAGATATTGAGATACCAATATCTTCCCTTTAATCTTTTGATTTTGTAGTTCTTTGAAAGTATTCAATAAAGATTGTAATCCGCCATTCGTTAAAAAAGCGACTGAAAACCAAAACTCTTCACATGAATTCAACTCTGCAATAATACTTGACAGAACTTTTACTCCTGCGCTACGTTCATTGGTTAATAATCTAGGAATATATTCGCCTGATGAATCAATAGACTTCTCTATAAACCCAGCTTTGATATTATTATAGAACTCATCATTAACCTCAGCCATTTGATTCAAAAATTAGTTTTTCTACAAATGGAATATCAGCCGCAGCCCAGTCAAGACTAGAAAGTTGACTTACAGATAATTTAATAAAGTTTAAATGTTCATTCAATTGAATTTCTTCCAAATTGGAAGCAACACATTTAAATGCGTGCATCGTGATTTTAAAATCTGGATACTGATGATCCACTGTTTGGAAAAATTCTAACCCAAAAATATCAACATTTAATTCCTCTTTAATTTCTCTAACTAATGCTATTTCAGGCGTTTCACCCTCCTCTATTTTGCCACCTGGAAATTCATATTTTTCAGAAACATATTCAAACTTACTCGGTCCCCTCTGAAAACAAAGAATCTCATTATTAACGTGGATTATAGCAGCAGACACGAAATAGTGCTTCATAAAAGAAATTTAAAAAATCAAGTTACTTATTAAATTTAGAAATTCCAGGGATCTAACCTTCAGAAGCTGAGAATGATAAAAGCCATCATATAGATAAGGCGGAGTTTGAGGAGTTTTATGGGTTTTAACTGATAATTTAAAACTTTACTTTTAAATCCTTCCTGATAAGATCCTCTTTAGAGTGTAAAATCATCCCCCTTTTAAAGTTAATTGTAGATGGTTTCTTATCAACTAGGTCGATTTGGGTTCTTTCACCATTGGGTTGTTCTTCATAAACAATCCCATTTTCTATAAATGCAATGACTAAATCCATTGATTTGGAACGACGAATTGCATTTCTTCCACAAATTATACCCACTTTGATCAAGAGGTTTGTATGGGCCACATCTTTTCTAAATTCCACCCTATTGTCCATGATTCTAATTGTAAGAATACAAATTAGATAAAATAACTGCTTGCTCAACAATAAGTCTAAACTTATTGGTTACAAAATTGAAGGACGGTGTTTTTCAAATACTCATTAAAGGCATCATTTCCCTTCTATTTGAAATGTTCGGAATTTCCGAATTTCTTTAACGAAACTTTATCAAACAACTCCTCAGGTTACCGTGAAATTTTACAAAAATCGACCACTTTTCACGGTAAGTTAATTGCTACAAATCAATATTGCTGATGAGTCTTTTGTTATCAATGGCAAGGATTTGGTCCACTAAAACATCCCTTAACTTGTCTAGCTGATGCTCGTTCAAATGAAACCGCAATATCTCAACAACCGAGCTTTTCTCGGTAGTTCAAAACGAAGTAATGAAAGTTAAAATCACATTCCCACTAAAATGATAGTTTTAAACACTTTTGTTTTTTACTTTGTTATTGATTTATTCAACAACCTAATCGTAACATACGAATGAAACCTAACCTACTATTTTACGTGAGAGGAATAATGGGGTTATTCTTCCTGCTTTTTGCTTCCATGCCTTCAGAGGCCCGTTTTTCTGTCTACACGAAGGCAGATTCGAGTTCGTTCAAGCAGTTTAAGGGTTCGATTCTAGACAGCAAAACAAGAAACGAACTTGTCTATGCAAGTATCACCGTTTCCGGAACCTCCATCTCTACCATCAGCAACAGCGAGGGTAAATTTTCCATCAAAGTTCCAGCTGAAAACCAGAATGCCACTCTCCTTATTTCTTTTCTAGGCTACAAAAACAAAGTCGTTTCCATCCAAGATTTAAAGCCTGAAAAGAACGTTTTGTATCTAGAACCCAGCAATACCATATTAGAGGAAGTAGTGGTAAAAGCGGGAGATGCGAAGAATGTGTACACCGGGGTTTTGGCAAATCGCTTACAAAACTATGGCGATGATCCCATCCAAATGACGGCCTTCTACCGCGAAACCATTCGCAAACGCCGTACCTATGTCTCCCTTTCTGAGTCCATTATTAATGTCTTAAAACAACCTTTCCTGGGAGGTTCGCAAGATCAGGTCAGCTTGTTCAAAGGCAGAAAAAATGCCGATTATACGAAACTAGATACCGTTAATTTCAAACTCCAAGGTGGACCATACTCCGCCTTGTACATCGATTTAGTGAAGTATCCTGACTTTATCTTTTCAAACGAGGCCTTCGAACTATATGATTTTAACCTAGAAGAAAACACTCAGATAGATGACAGGCAAGTATTAGTATTAGCTTTCAAACAAAAGGAAGGCATCGAGTCCCCGCTTTATTACGGAAAATTATACATCGATGCGAAGAGTTTAGCCATCGTTAGTGCCACGTTTGCCTTGAATGTGGAGAATAAAGTCAAAGCCGGACTCATGTTCACGCGCAAAAAACCAGCAGGCCTAGACATCTACCCCACAGAAGTTCGCTACCAGATTAACTACCGTCAACAAAAAGACAAGTGGATTTATGCCTATTCCCGCGCGGATTTGACCTTTAAGTTGAATTGGGCCAAACGCATCTTCAACACCGTCTACACCACCTCCATCGAAATGGCGGTGACCGACTGGAAAAAACAAGAGAGAAACGAAAACCCAGAAACTCAAAAACTCAGTGCGAACGTCATCATGTCTGACAAAGTGAAGAGCTTAGGGGATCCGGATTTTTGGGGTAAATACAACATCATCGAACCCGAAAAATCAATCGAGGCAGCGATTCGAAAAATTCAAAGAAAGGCGCTGAGTGAAGGGGGTGTGGAGTAATGCAAAAAATAGCATTATTTCTTTTTTAAATAAGATTATAAATAGCTATCTTTTGGAAACCTTTAACTCCTTTACACAATGAAAAAACTAATTCTCCCCCTTGTATTAGGGACACTGATTTTCACTTCCTGTGAACAAAAAGCTGAAAAAGCGGCTGCTTTTGATATTGAAGCAGCGAAAAAAGAAATTACAGCCTGGAATGATCAATTCGCCGCAACCATCAGTACGAAAGATTCCGTTGGTTTTGGCAATCTCTATGCTGCAGATGCAGTTCGAATGGGACCTAATGCTCCTCAAGTAGTAGGAAGAGCTTCCATTATTAGTCAATTCGCTGGTGCCATCAAAGCTGGATTTGGTTCAGGTAAATTGACTATGACAGAAGCGTTTGGCGATGAAAATGCTATCACAGAAATAGGCGTATATGAATTAAATGGAGCCGATGGAAATCAAATGGATAAAGGAAAATACATTTCCATTTTCAAACGTATAGATGGTAAATTAGTTCCGGTAAGAGATATCTGGAATTCAGACCTCCCGGTGATGCCTTTGGCGAAATAATTAGCGTTTTTACCTATAAATAAAGCCACCTGTTAGCAGGTGGCTTTTTTTATGGGCTATTATAAACTACAAATAACTCAACCACCACTTTTCCTTGTGCGCCGTTTTATAAGAATCATACCACTTACACAAAGGATACAAACTAATAATCAGTAGAATCCAAATCAGGTAGACGATCTCTAGGCTATACCCCTCTCCCGCGATTTGAAAAAGAAAAGGGATTTTTTGAAGCGCTTTCACTGCCTCCTCATACGAATGTCCCCTGTAAAAAAACAATACAGCCGTGATCGCATGTGCCATGTAAAAATGGATGATATAATAGAAAAAAGCCGTTCTGCCGAATGTCCGGAATACGTTTGTAAGTTTATTTTGAATATTTTCTAGAAACGCCAAAGCCAAAATGGCTATCCCAATCATGACAGACATATAAGCCAAAGAAGGCGGATACTTATGCACATTCATAAAAGACAAAAAGGTATCGAACCCATTTGCTTGAGTCGTCCAAGGATGCGGATCACCATAGACATTAATCGCCCTCAGAACCACAAAAAAGCCTATTAAGAATATCCCAATCCTTGTTAAGATTTTTTGCCTTTCAGTCGATGTGAATTTGGCAGTAAAGAAAACTCCAAAACAATAACCCAAAATCATTAGACCCGTCCAAGGAACAAAAGGATACATAATAATCAGGTGATGATCACCCACGATAGGGTAAACCGCAAATAAACCATGGTGAAACAAATCCCACCAAAACCCCGCCTTAAATCCAGGCGCAGCCTCCCAAAAATCCAACACATTATGACCCAGAACAATCACTAACCCGATGGCCAAAACCACTTTATACGGCAGTCGACACAGAAAACCCAGTAAAATCATACTAATTCCTATGGCCCAAATAACCTGCAGTATGATAAAATTATAGGACGGATTAAATGTAAATGCCAAAGAAATCAAACAAATCTCTACAAATATCAACCAAAGCCCCCGCTTGAAAAGAAACGAACTCAACTCTGCCTTAGACTTGCGAATACTCTGCAGGTAAATCGAAAGCCCAGATAAAAAAACGAAAGTAGGCGCGCATAGGTGCGTAATCCACCGCGTAAAATACAGCACAGGAGTCGTCGTCAACACATTCAACGGGTCCCCCGTATATGCCTGGTCATGTACAAAATCCCGTACATGATCGATGGCCATAATAACCATGACAATGCCTCGTAAAACATCGATGGAATCAATTCTTTTTAGGGTGGTAGTTGACATAAATGCTTATCCGTTAACGTATAGAATGGTATTTTATAAAATTACTAAATTAATTTCCGTAATTTCATCCATCACACTAAAACACAAAATCAAAACACCATGGGACTATTTTCAGCCATTTTAGGCAATGCAGGAACCGTTAGTAAAGAAGATTTATTGAAAGATTTTGGCAAACTTCTGATTGAAGGCGAAGACATCGAACTAGGCTTTAAGCTCATCCGAGATACCTTCATATTTACATCTAAGCGCCTTATTTTAGTAGACAAGCAAGGACTAACTGGTTCTAAAACTGAATACAAATCCATCAATTACAAAAGCATTTCGCGCTTCAGTATTGAAACGGCTGGGACTTTTGATTTAGATGCGGAATTGAAGATTTGGATCTCTGGTGAAGCTCAGCCTAGCATCGTTAAGCAATTCAATAAATCAGTGAATGTATACGACGTGCAGAATGTGCTGGCATTTCATGTGTTAAAGTAGTGGTATAATGAGGTTGAGGGCAATTTGCATAATCTGCAAATTGCCCTCAAATTCAGTTGTTGAAATTTTTGCAACAAACATAGGAAAACACGGTTTTGAAATAGATTATCCCGTTTAGCTAACCGAGCTAATTTGTATCTTACCTCCTAGCGCTCTTAATACTTTCATAATCGTCTCAAATTGAGGCTTAGATCCATCCGATAGTGCTTTGTATAAACTAGGTCTGCTTAAGCCAGTTTCATTAGCGATTTTAGACATTCCTATCGATTTAGCGATATTCCCAAGCGCAACAATAAAGTCTGATTCATTACCCTCAGCTAATACGACATTCAGATATTCTGTAACCATTTCATTACTATCCAAATAATCCGCTATATCAAATTTCGAAGTTTCCATAATTCTCAATTAGGTACATTTGATATTGTCTTCATTTGGATACAATAATAGACATTATTAAGCATAAATAAAAATAGGTTATTGAAAATTAAACTGTTGCAAAAAATGCAACAGTTGCCTCCCCTCCTTTGGCATAACCAATTAAAACTCATAATTTCAAGAAACCTTAATCCTACTAAACACCCCATGGAAGTTCACCACCATTCGCACCACCCTAAATCCTGGAAAGAATACGTTCAAGAGTTTTTGATGCTTTTCTTCGCCGTCTTTCTAGGCTTTATGGCCGAGTATTACCTCGAGTATAGAGCGGAAAGGCATAAAGAGCATGATTATTTAGTGAGTATGAAGGAAGATTTGAAAGCGGATTTAGTGGAGATGAAAATTAAAGATTCCAGAATGGAAGAAATGGTTAGAGCTTCCAATAAACTAAACGAGGTAATCTTTAAACCAGCTTGGAATGAGGCAGATATTGACTCTATCTACTTAAATAGCTTGATTATGGTCAGCAGGGTATACAATATAGATTTTTCATCTGGGACAATCGATCAATTACGAAATGCCGGAGGGTTCCGTCTCATTCAAAATGAACAAATTGTTCGTAAAATTTCTGAATATGAAAAAGGGAAGATAACCATGAAAGTTCAATTAGAGCAATTAATGGATAGAGGGGCGAATGTGCATAGAATACAAAATTCATTGCTTGAAACCACTGTTTTTTCAACCAAAGAGACTATCGGAAAAGTAGTCTATGATAAAGTGAAATTAGCTCAAATAAAAAAACAAACAGGTAGCGCTTTTCTAACTTCAAATAAATTTGTATTTCATGAATATGCGAACATCACCGGTACAATGAGCGGTTATATATCGTACTATATGATTATGTCCAAAATGCAACAGCAACAAGCCAAAGACTTAATCAAACTCCTCGAGCAGGAACTGGAACATTAATAAAAAAGCCACCTACAATGAGGTGGCTTTTTTCATTAACCGACCGCTTATTTTAGCGCTTTATTCAAATATTCATAAAATTGTTTCTGCGTGCTTTCCTTCTCAAACCAAGGGAAGTGCCCACTTTGCTTGACAAATAATAGCTCTGCTTGTGGAATCGCAGATTTTATCTCATAAGCGGCAAAGCCCACTGGATCTTGGTAACCTTGAATAACAATGGCAGGGCCTTTGTACTTCTTTAGATTTGCTAAGCGTTGAGACTCTTTAGCCGCATAATCCCCCACCATGATTGAATTAATGCCAGGCTGACCGCTTATTTTCGTAAAATCAATCGCAGCCTTAGATGCCAAAGCTGACTCTCGATCAAAAAAATAGCCAGTCCAAATACGTTTTAATCCAGCCTTTTCAGTTAAATCTTCTTGACGAAGTCGCATTTGAATATTATCGGAAAAATAGTTGCCAAAATTCATGCTAGGGCTTCCTGATCCTACTAATACTAATTTCTCCACATGTTCAGGGAGACGAGAGCAATATTCTAACGACAACATTCCGCCCCAGGATTGCCCAATTAAGATGAGCTTTTTCACCTGTAAATGATTTCGCAGAGCCTCTAAATCCTCGATGTATTTTTCCAAAGAAAGGGTGGTCGAATCAATTTTGGCCATCACCGTTTTCCCCGTCCCTCTTTGGTGCAAAATGATCGATCTAAATTGCTTGCTTAACTGCTCATGAATAGGATAAACATAGCCAGGATTTAAACCAGGACCACCTGATAATAAAACAACCGGTGTTCCCGTACCCTTTTCCTCAATGAAAATTTCCGTCTTGTCTTTACTTTTGATAAAATATCCTTCTTGTGCAATAGCCTGAAAGGAGGAAATAAAGACTACTAATCCAATAAGTTTTTTTAACATCATACCTTTATTAATTCATTAAAATAATCAAAAAAAGACCCCTAAATAGGGGTCTTCGTATTGTTAGAAAAAGAGGGTTATTCTTTCAAAGCTTTCACAAATCCATCAAATCTCACCACTTTTCCATTTTCAAATCTAAAGGAATCAACCCAAACAAGTTTTTGCGTTTTTCCATCTGGTGTTTCCACATCTGCTTTGTCCCATACATTCACCCACTGGTGACCATTTTCTCCTACCGTAGGAATGATGGCAACAATTTCATAATTCTTGAACTTCACTTGAGAGAAGCCCTTTTCCATGAAATCAAGAATAGCTGCTTTCCCCTTAATCAAGGTTCCGTCTTCATTATGAAACTCTGCTGTATCAGCAATGATTTCACCCGCCTTTTTGTAGTCTTTTGCAAAAAGATCTTGGTGGAATTTCTCTGCTAACAATACATTCTTTTGATCCCCTATTTTGAAATTATCAGTATAGGTAGGTTTGTAAATGTGCTCGATAGGGCTTGCTGTTTCTTCTTTTTTCGCTTCAGAACACGCAAATAGTGCCGCAGCAGCTAGAATAGATAAGGCTACTTTTTTCATAGGATAATTGTTTAGTTAGTTTAAAAAATGAAAATATTCTTATTGTTTTTTCTCTCTATTTTTCTTCGCAGTCGCCAGGATATACCCTTTGATGTTCGAGATGTCTGTGTCACTTAGTCTACCGCCAAACTTCGGCATACCCTTTGGCAAGAATATACCATCTCTTACGATTTGATGAAAAGCACCCATGATGTCTGGGTGCGAATAGGTCAAATTAGGGATGGTACCACCGGGATTACCGGCATTGAGGTTATGGCAAGGACTGCAATATTTACCAAATAAACTGGCCCCTTTCGCGACTTGCTCATCTGAAACTTCGACAGGTAAAGTCAAATATTCCTTTTTAGGCTCCTTCTCATAAACAGGCATCGCCGCATTTTTGCCAATGGCGAAGGTATAGACCGTTCCTGGATTAATATGTTCCGTACTTCTGGTTGAAAGACTCATTACGCCTCCCCAGCCTACTGCAATCGTCACATATTGAACCCCGTCCACTAAATACGTAATGGGAGGAGCTACAATCCCTGTCCCCAAATTTTTAGTCCATAGTACTTTACCTGTTTTGGCATCCAAGGCATTAAAATCACCTTCCGCATTCCCTTGGAAAACTAAATTAGACGTGGTCAGTACACCCGAATTCCAACCGGTTTTTTCTGCTTTATGCCAAACTTCTTTGTTTTGAACCGGATCCCAAGCAATTAATTTACCGAAAGAATTAGGGCCTTTGGCATCCTTATTCGTAGGATTAGCCGGATTAATATTCGTCCCAACGCTCCAATGGTCTTTATCATAGACGAAATCTTTTTGATTTCCAAAATTCCAGGACTGCTCCCTCGCCGGTATATAAACCAAATTCGTTTTAGGGTTATAGGCCATCGCTTGCCAATTATGCCCCCCAAATGGACTCGGGTAAATTTGCTCATTACTGTTCACATAGCGCGCATTCGGATTCTCCACCGGTCGTCCTGTTTTCATATCCACTTTAGAGGCCCAGTTAACATAGACATAGGGTTCAGCTGACAATAACTCCCCTGTATTTCGGTCTAGCACATAGAAGAATCCGTTTTTAGGTGCCTGCATCAAAACCTCGCGCTTTTTGCCTTTGATTTCTAATTGGGTCAAAATGATTTGTTGAACCGCGGTAAAATCCCATGAGTCCCCTGGTGTGGTTTGATAATGCCATTTCAACTTTCCTGTTTCTGCATGAATGGCTAAAATGGAGGAAAGGTATAAGTTATCTCCTCCACCGGGGCTTCTGATTTCTCTATTCCAAGGGGAACCATTTCCGGTCCCCACATAAATCAATTTCAATTTAGGGTCATAGGCAAAGGCATCCCAGGCCGTTCCTCCTCCCCCGTATTTCCACCATTCGCCATTCCAGGTTTTCGCGGCCGTTTCCATTTCAGGATGCTCAAATCCATTCGCTGGATTTCCTGGAACAGTAAAGAATCGCCAAATTTTCTTTCCCGTCATCGCATCATAAGCCGTCACATATCCTCTCACCCCATATTCTGCGCCACTGTTTCCAATAATAACTTTACCGTCCATCACGCGAGGAGCGCCTGTAATCGTGTAGGAGCGGTCATGCGATACAGACAATACTTCCCATTTCTTTTTTCCAGTCGCCGCATTTATGGATACTAATCGACCATCGAGGGTTCCTACAAAAATGTTGCCTTTGTACATGGCTAAACCCCTATTCACCACATCGCAGCAAGCTTTCTCTCCAAAACCTTTAGGTACCTGCGGATCATACGTCCACAAAAGCTTGCCCTTGCGTGTATCGATAGCATAAACCACGCTCCATGGTCCACTCAAAAACATAATCCCATCCACCACTAAAGGCGTGCCTTCAATACCACGTTTAGTGCCTAAATTTAAGCTCCACGCGAGACCTAATTGACTCACATTATCTTTTGTGATTTGACCCAAAGGACTAAATCGTTCCTCTCCATAATTACGACCATAGGTCAACCAATCACCCGTGTTGTCATCCACGCTAGCAATTTGTTGGTCTTGAACAGCACCCACCACTTTCGCAATATGCAATGGACTACCAGGAATCGATTTAGTGATAAAGGCGATGCTGCCTAGCACAAGAACAGCCGCAGAAAACAGCAGAACAAGTTTTTTCATTGTTTTAGAGGGTAATTAGTATTTTGGTTTCATTTTGACACCAATTATACCAAATATATTTAAACAAAGAAAAAATTGTCTTAAAAATAGTTTTACGAATGAATTTTAGATTTTACTCCTCTCGATTATTTATCGATTTTTCGTAGAAACTCCGAAAGCACACGGTTGTTTTCCTTGGGGTTATCCCCCATCGTTACATGCGCGGCATTAGAAATGACTTGAAATTGTGCTCCCGGAATTAAGCTGGTATAATAACGGACGCTGGAAGGTCTAGCCTCATCAAATTCCCCTGCTGTTAAAAGTGTAGGAACCTGAATGGTCGCTAACTCTTTTAATCGATCATAGTAAAGCAAATTACCCGTTGCCTTAAATTCACTTGGCCCCCACATAAACGTGTACACTTTCTCGCCAAAAAACCGGTCAAGCGTATCCTTCCGCGATTTTGTATCATTTCCTCGTCTTAAATGCGCTTTATAATACACTTTCATCGCTTGTTTGTAGGATTCCGATGTATAATTTTTTTGCTCATCACTTTCCCTGATAGCTTTTTGAGTGGCTACAGGCAAAGCAGCGATTAAGGTATCCGCATCTTTCGTCCAAATTTGGGTACTAAACAAGGGACTCGCAAAAATCAGCGCTTGAATGCCTTTAGGGTATTTCAAATAATAATCCATCCCCAGCATTGTACCCCAAGAATGTCCATACAGATAAAAGCGCTCTAATTTAAGTGCTTTTCTGACCTGCTCTAATTGCTCCACATTTTTCTCTATGGTCATCAAGGTTGTATCCGTGATACGGGTAGAACGGCCACAGCCCAATTGATCAATAAAAATTACTGGCCTGTCCTTGCTTAATTCCTTCAAGGGTTCTAAATAATAACTTGAAGATCCTGGTCCTCCGTGCAATAAGAGCAATGGCGTTTTATCTCCCTCTCCATCAATCCGGTACCATATTTTACCTCCCGCTACATCAATAAAGCCTTCTTTAGGAGGTGTATCCCTAGTGCAAGCACTCAGCATAAACAGCGTAAATAAACCGAATAGGCATTTTTTCATCGCTTGTATAATTCATCTAAAAAGTTCGCTAATCGATGGTCCTTTTCTGTCACCTGATTTCCTGCATCATGTGTGGTAATCACCACGTGAACCCGATTGTAGGTGTTTGACCAAGTGGGGTGGTGATCCGTTAGCGTGATAAAAGGTGTGGCGTCCTGCATGAATTGCATCGCTTCTTCGAAAGTTGAAAATTCGAAGGTTTTCTCTAGAGATCGATTCGTGGTTTTCCAGCTGGTCATCAGTCTAGTCAGGAATTTCGTCAGGTTTTAAATAGACAATTTTACCCCCTTGCATGACTACCAACTCTGAGTTCTTGGCTTTTTTGTAAGCGATAAGATCCGCTTTCACCAGTTTCATACCTATCTCCAGCTTTTCTGCTGTAGACATATTTTTTCTCACTTGACTTGATTTAGTATTTGCCATTTTTTTGCATTGTAAATGATTACAAATTTTTCTCTTGTTTTCTCAGCAATTAATTCTGAAACAAGGTCAGAATTATCATGTAGAAACCACTCATCTACCATCGGCAAATATAGACGAAACAAATTAGTTATACCTGATTTATATCGTCTTTCTATTACAACCGGTGGAATGTTGTGACCGCCTTCTTTAACGCGAGTTGCCACACGCGCTTTGGCAAGCTCAACAGAGGTAAGCCAAAAAAATAAAAGAACGACTTTAAAGCCCTTTTCTTTGGCCTTATTAATCAACAAATGATACGATTTAGCGGCTAAAGTAGTCTCAAAAGAAAAGGATTCCTCTTTTTCCATAAGTACATCGATTCGGTTTAACATGATACGACCTGCTGTAAAAGCCACCGACTCCGGATGAAACGGAGATAGGTCTTTTGCGATTTCATCTGCATTCACAAATTCGCGGCAATCCAGCACATAGGGTAAAATAGTAAACGAAGCGGTCGTTTTACCAGCTCCATTACAACCCGCGATGATGTACATTATTTTCTCCACAGGTGAAGGTAGGCCTAATTAAATTGGTTTAACCGAATAAAACTGATAATTTCAACCAAACCTTCTAACGTATGAAACACTTATTATTCTTCCTTCTTTCCTTCTACACCTTCGCGCAGGACGTACATTTTAAATCCATTTTAGTGGATACGCACAACGATTGCTTGACGGCTTGTATCGAGAAAAAAGTGTCACTTGATCAGGATTTGACGGGTATTAATCACTCGGATTTAGCGCGATTTAAGAAGGGCGGGGTGGATTATCAGCTGTTTTCTGTTTGGTGTGACGGGGAGAAGGCGAATCCCTATGCGTGGGCTATGCGGGAGATGGATAGTTTGTATGCCATGGCAGCGAGAAATCCGGATAAGGTAGTGATTGCCAAATCATGGAAAGACATCCAGCGCGCCTTAAAAGAGCAAAAATTGGTAGCGCAATTCGGAGTGGAAGGCGGACACATGATTGATAGAGATTTGCAGAAATTAGAGACATTTTATAACCGAGGAGTGCGGTATATGACTCTGACTTGGAACAATTCACCTGGATGGGCGAGTTCGCATGCGGATGAGAAGAATCCAGATTACAAGGGTCACAAAGGCTTGACGGATTTTGGCAAAACGGTAGTACAAAAAATGAACCAGCTGGGCATGATAGTCGATGTTTCGCATGTGGGGGAAACGACGTTTTGGGATGTGATTAACACGACCACAAAACCAATTATTGCCTCTCACAGCAATGCTTACAGCATTTGTCCCGTTTCCAGAAACCTAAAGGACGAGCAAATTATTGCTATCGGAAAAAATGGCGGAGTGATCCATCTTAACTTCTTTTCTGGATTTGTAGATGTGGATTTCTTCAAAAAAGATGCCGCATTCCGCAAAAACCACGCCGTTGAAATCGATTCCTTAATCAAGTCAGGGATGCAAACCGAATATGCATTCACTGCTATCTCAGACAAATATCCACTAGAAAGTGATGCCATTAAGCCTGATTTGGAACAATTAATGAAGCATTTTGACCACATTGTCAAACTAATCGGGATTGATCATGTAGGGTTAGGCTCTGATTTCGATGGAATTAATTCTGCCCCTAAACAATTAAAAACGGTGTTAGATTATCCTCTTTTCACTCAGGCATTAATCGCACGCGGCTATTCGAACAAGGATATCAGCAAGGTATTAGGGGGTAATTTTTTGAGGGTTTATAAGGCAAATGAGCGGAATTAATTTACTAAACTATTCATAACCCAAGATTTAAAGTCGGTGCGGATTTTCGTAGGTGAAGTAGAAGGACGCTGATACAATAAAATGGCAATCATTTCATGCTTTAGATCTATAAAGAAGGTGGGGCCAGTAGAACCAGACCAATAAATTGTTCCCGCAGGACGTGGATCATTTCCAATGTCTTTTCTTTTAATCGCATAACCAAAAGTAAAACCATTGTTCTTTAAATCATCAGTAGGCGTAATCGCCGCCTCTAAATTCAACGGCGTTTGATCCGTTTTCATCATGGCAATCGTAGAAGGCTTAGCAATACGTACACCATTCAACTCGCCATCTTGGATGACCATTTGGCAAAATTTAAAATAATCCATGGCCGTCGAATGTAATCCGCCCGATCCAGAATAATAGGTCTTAGAGCCACTAATCCGAATACTTTTTTCAGAGCCTGGATCGATTAATGCCAATCCTCCGCTGCCATCTGGTTGGTAATACGAAGTAAATCTTGGGGCGTCTTTAGGCTCCAAGAAAAAATGGGTGTCCTTCATACCGAGCGGATCCAAAATTCGTTTTTGTACAAAATCTTGAAATGGCATGCCACTGATTACTTCCACGATTCTACCTGCGACTAATAAGCCTGGACCATAAATCCAGCCTTCACCCGGTTCATGTGACAAAGGCAATTTGGCTAATTTCTTGACATAATTTTCGATATTACTGCTGTAGGCATTTTTCGTAATTGCTGCATATGCTTCGGGCATATTTCCACCATAAGCACTCGGTTGGCCCGTAGTATGCGTCAACAAATGACGAATCAACATGGGCTTTGTCGCCTCCCGAGTCTTAAACATCCACATGCCGTCCACACTATCTTTGGAAACCAAAACTTGTTGGGAAGCAAACTCCGGCAAAAATTTGCTAACTGGATCATTTGGTGCACATTTTCCATCTTCCATCAACAATAATAAAGCTAAAGTCGCAATCGGTTTCGTCATGGAAGCCAAACGAAAAATGGCATCTTTTTTCATGGGAATATGTGTCTCCATTTGAGACTCCCCTTTCGCCTCATAATGCACGATTTTACCTTTTCTCGCAATCAAGGTTACCGCCCCGGCAATTTCTTTTTGTTGGATGCTTTTCGAAACTTCTTGTTGGAATTCATCCAATACTTTTTGATCAAAACCCAATGCTTTCACTTCTGAAGGCTTTGCTAAATCCGTCGTTACGCGCTTTGATGCGGCTGTTTTTATCCCGGCATACACACCTTTTCTAAACTCATCTCCAAAATAGAATTGATAAGGATTAGGTGTACCCAAGGAACCTATTTGTGTCATGAATATCCCTATGACTTCATCTTTGGGATTGATGAAAAAATGTGTGGAATTAGCCCCGCTCCAGAAGTATTCACCCGCAGAAACGTTCGGTTTATTGGCCACCATGGGATTTGTCAAAATCCCAAAGCCCAACCCAAATCCATAACCTGGTTCTAGGTTTGTACTACCATCCTCATCTAACGAAATACCATTGGCAATTTTGTAAATATGCGATGTTTGATCTGGCTTGCGAGTGATTTCCGAAGTAACATCTGTCCGCATTAGCTGCAAGGTCTCTTTTTTCAAAATTCGCTTCCCATTTAATTCACCATTCTTAAAGAGCATTTTGGCAAAGGTCAAATAATCCTCCATCGTTCCCCACAAAGCATTTACACCGGCAAAAACCGTAACATTTTTGCTAGCGGGTTGCATATTGGATCGAACCAAATTTTTCCCATTTTGAAAATCATACACCACCATTGCCCGTTTTTCTTGTGCCTCATTTAAATTATAACCCATATCCTTCATTCCCAAGGGCTGAAAAATGGCCTTCTTTAAATAGGCATCTGTAGTTTCTCCTGTCAGCACCTCGATCAACCGAGAAGCTACATCGGGTCCAAATGAATAATTCCATTTCGTACCAGGCTGATAAGACAAGGGAATTTTAGCTAAGGCCGCAACCCTTTTCTCAATCGTTGTCAAACTTTGATCATATAGAATCGTATTCCAAATATCCCGATCCATCTTCACCTGTGTTATGCCATGCGACATACCGGAAGTATGACTGATCAACTGCCGGATTGTAATTCTGCTTTTCGCAGGAATCAAACTGCTTCTCATTCCCTGATTCACATCTTGTACAACACTTAGGTTTTTAAATTCGGGTAAGTAATTCTCCACGGGGTCATCCAATGAGAACTTACCTTGTTCATAAAGTGTCATAAGCGCCACAGTGATCACGGGCTTGGACATCGATTGCAAGTAATATATTTCCTGACCAGTCATGGGAACCTTATTTTCTGCATCTCGATCTCCATAAAATTGATTAAATACTACCTTGTTCTTATGGTAAACGAGGCCATGAACGCCTTTCAATTTATTGGCTTGCACCTCTTGTTTAAGAAATTGATTCAGCGATTCAAAATTTTGCGCAAGCGAAACTTGAACACAAAAAAACAGGAGAAAAATTAGACGTAAAATCTTCATAAAATGAGTTAATTAGTTGCTAAATAGGTATCAATATGAGCTAATAAAGGATCGGATTTTTTCTTGATAATTTTAAGATTTAAGATACTCAATTTCTGAATGGTGCATTTGTTCATCAAATACTTGAGAAGGACAGACTTAACATCTTCCGACAAGCGAACATTTTTCAAATCAGACTCAATAGCTTGTTTATTTGCCGTATACAAGTTAGCATAGGCTGGGGAAAGATTAGAAATATAATCAAGATCTGGTCGGTTCAACCATTTCATTAAAAAAGCAGGTGGCATCTTCTGCACTAAAAAATCCCAGAATAATTTACCTGCGGAACTCTCCTGATCAAAGGTTCTGAATTCAGCAAAATCAGCATCTGTTTCATAGGCGTTTATTTCTTCAATTAATTTCTTGTCTTTGATGTAGCGCAATGAGCCAGAGTTTTTCATTAATTCGAAGATACGTTTATCATTGGAAAAACGATAGACCATTAAGTCGAGGGAATTGGCAATGGTTTCGTTCGAGAGATTTTTATCTGCATAAAGCGAAAAATAAAGTTTCTCATTTTGAATTAAGACCGGTGTTCCAAATTTCAAGACAGAGTCAATGGCAATATTATTTCGTTTAATTTCTGTTTTGAATAGTTCAAGGTACTCTTTGGCACGGTTATTTTCTATTTGATGCTCCCGCAAATTTTCAGCTAGAAAACCCAGCGTTACTGCCGCAAATAACATAATAAATTCCGTTATGTATTCATTCCACTTCTTGGGTGCGTGGGCATGGTGATGCACTTCCATGGTAAATCAATTTAGTTGGTAGGTTTTAATTAACATATTATCTAGCTCGATTGCCGCCTGCTTTAATTCCCTTGACCGACTGGCTATACCTAAGTTGTTGTTATGGACATACAAGGTTTTATTTAATAAATCATTGAGAGCTCCTGGGCTATCATTAAATAATGGGGGATTGCCCGTTGGCCGTGAAAAACGTGCTTCAATATTTCTCGATTTCCCATTTATCACCATATCTTTAAAAACTCTACCATCAAAAATCATTGCCATTTGTTGACGGTAATTCATGAGTAAATCCTCTGTTAGCCTTTGTAATTCATCCATTTCCTCCACATTATTTTCATAGGCTTGAATCTTTTTAATAACCTCTATATTCGAGATCAACCTCAAACCTCCAGCATTTTTTAGTTGCTGGAAACCATTTTTTGAATGATGGAAAAAGAATCGAATGGAGTTCAACCGTGCCAAATAATAAAGGTCATTTGTTTGCTTAAAATCACGATTACTTAAAAGATTTAACAAGGTATCTTCTCGTTTTAACCTAGTTTGATAAATGGTCGAAACTGTATCCAGATTTTTAATATCATTCAATAAGTCTTCATGTACGATTTGAATGAATTTCACTTCTCGCTCTTTTTCGATAGCATGTTCACGTAGATTTTCTGCGAAAAAACCCAGCGTTACTGCCGCAAATAACATGACAAATTCTGTGATGTATTCCGTCCATTTTTTGGGAATATGGGTGTGATGGTGTACTTCCATTAGTAGACTCTTGAAATCATTAAAATGAATAACAATATTCATTTTAATGTCAAAAGACGAAATAAAAACCTATTGGGATTTGTCTTGAATTTTAAAAAGCTTGTCCAAAATTCGAATATTCAAACCTTCAACTATGAATTTCTTTCAAATAAAAACTCGGGTTCACTCCTACATATTTCTTAAAGGCTGCATAAAAAGTGGAGCGGTTTGTAAACCCACTGCGATAGATATACGTCTCCAAAGTATATTGATCGAAAGAAGCTCGCTGCTCTAAAAAATGATGTATACGCAAGCGATTGATGTATTCTGCAAAGGAAATTCCATAGTATTTTTTTAGTAATTTCGACAGTTTGCTGGTAGGAACTTCCATCGTTTTAGCCATTGCTGCGAGATCGAAATCTGTGGATAAATAAGCTTGTTCTAGTTTTACTTTTTTGTCAAAAGCGATGGCCTC
>DLPD01000018.1:34494-63269 GCA_002479785.1 Cytophagaceae bacterium UBA7467 | reverse complement strand
TCCTTTTTCTTTGGGCAAAATGCAACCGTCCATGTTTTCTTGCACATTAGGCGTAGTGATAAAATAGGTAAACAAGGAAATCCCTAAAATACACTTGATTAATTGAGAGGGGGGATCAAAACTATTATTCAAAAATAGGTTTACATATTGATACAACTGAAGTAGAAAATAAACAGTGACTGCCCCACTTAATAAATTCAACCAAGTGAGAGACTGTTTATTTAGATAGATAAAGTTGGACCCTCTTTTTTGCTTTGTTTTTTGAATAGTCCAAAGCGATATCACCCCATATAAAATCCCCACAAGAATCGAAACGGGTTGTACAAAACCGGCCGGTATCCACCCCATGGGCTTTGAAATAAAATACTGATTACGCTGATAATAATGATCCAAAATAGCTGACTTTTCTGCGGCTGATAAAAACAAATCTGGCATTATACCGATCGTGATTACGACGGGAAACAATAAATGTAGGTAATGCCAGCCACTAATCGACATGATAGGATCGAGCATTTTTCGAACATACAAGAATAAGGTAACAGGTAAAAAGACGCGTATAATATTTGGAGTCCTTAAAATAAAGAGCATCTGGTAGATATGCTTTGAGGTTAAGGCATAAATGTAAAACTCTAAAAAAACGAGGGAAAATATGATCCAGGCCAGCCCATACACTTGAGGAATTTTAGGGAAACGAATAATCAAATAGATGATAAACAACACCCCGATTCCACTTGTCAAAAAGGATAAGTACGGAACAAAATCAAACATAGATTTCAGGTTAACAGCTGAATTTTAGACAAAAAATAGAGAAAAATGGACAAAAACGAAAGTGAAAAATCAATTTAAACTAAAGTAAGCCACTAATTTTCCATCCAAACCAAAAAACACCTCTAAAATGAAACAAACCTTTATCCTATTGCTAGCTGGGGTATTTCTTTTCAGCTGTGCAGAAAAAAAAGAAGCAGCTTCAACTCCAGCTAAAGACCCGAATCAAAACGGCTATACCGTTGCAAAGTCTGCAAACATTGATCTTGTCAAAGCATTCAATGAAAAAGCATTTGCCTTAGATACAGCTGCTGTCAGGGCCGCATTTGCAGCTGAAAATGATACGATTCACGACAACTTGACTAAGTTAAATGTTACTCAAAACAATGAATTATTGGGTAATTTAAAAGGAGCGGGACTAAAATTCACCATTAAAAACTATGGCGCACTTTGGGAAACTATTAATGATGAGCCCACTCCGGCAGGGGTTAAAAACTTCGTAATTGCCTACATGCTAGTAAATGCAAGTAATGGCAAAAAATCCAAAGATGTTTTATTCCACCAGGTTTGTGCTGTTAAAGACGGCAAAATTGTCGAAGAATGGGATGTATATGATGCTAAAATTTTTGATGAACTCTTAAAATAAAAAAACCATGAAAAAACTACTGATTATCTCCGCACTTTGCCTCTTCACTTTGAGTGCATTTGCACAAGCGAATACGGCGAATTTTATTTATTATAAGGTAAAATCTGGCCACCGTGCTGCTTTCAATGAAGCCTTAAAAACGCACGTTGCCAAATACCGCAAAGCTGGTTCTCGATACGCTTGGGCCGTATTTAACTTAGTAGGAGGTAGCCATCATAATGAAGTAATGGCTCTTTCTAATATCGGTTTATCTTGGGCTCAACGCGATGAGCTTAGCAATTTACCCCCGAATACTGAGGCAGCCAATGACTTTTATTTGAACGTTTCCCCTCATTTAGAAGGGGTAACTGGTGGTGAAATCATCACATTTCAACCTGAATACAGTAATTCTAGCCCAGCAGAAAGATCTGCCAAGATTCGATCGAATTTATTGACGATTAAGTATGCCCCAGCGCAAGAATTTTGGGATGTGATGAAACGCCTTCCAAAAGCATGGGACAAAGCAGGTTACAAAGTGGCTACTTACCAAACATCTGGAGCCAATCGAATCATTTTCTCACGACGCTTCCCAAATGGATGGAAAGAGTTAGATGAACCTTCGAAATTAAAAACTGCTTATGAAGAAATATATGGTAAAGGTTCCTACGAACGCGATATAGCCATCTTGCGCAATTACGTAGTAGAGAATGAAACCGTTTTCATGACTCTGCAGCCGGACCTGTCTTCTAAATAAAATTCTAGTTATTCTTTACAAAATCAAAATTTGGTCTATATTAGGCCAAATTTTGATTTTTTTATAGCCCATTGTTTGACATGGAAGTACATCACCCACACCACCCGCCTAAAAGTCTCAAGGATTATGCCAGTGAATTTATTGTTATTTTCGTGGCACTTACCTTAGGCTTTTTTGTTGAAAATCAACGTGAACATTACATTGAAGGGCTTCGAGAAAAAGAGTTAGCACATAGTTTATATTTAGAGACGAAGGCTGATTCCATCGAATTAGCAGAAGTTATTCCTTTCAGAATAAAGAAAGAATCCTACCTCAATGAATTATACCTGAATTACAAAGAAGATATGGACGACCCTGTGATCCAAAAGCGAATTCAAGTAGCCCAGTTTATCGGAGTAAACGCTAACTCACAGATTCAATTTGAACCTAGAAGTGCCATTTTAAGACAGCTGGAATCATCTGGAATGTTACGTTACTTCAAGGATATCGCTATTCAAGAAGACCTTTTGAAAATCATTAATGACCAGGAGAAAATTAGAATTCGCATGCAACGTGAGGCCAATGTTTACCACCAATTTGTGCTTCCTAATTTTATAGAGATTCAAAATGTAGACTTAGTAAGGGATTTAACAGAGACCGGAAAGAACAATCGTCCACTATCCGTTCTATTAGAGGAATATTTACATTCATCAAACTTCCTTATTTATCCTAAAATAAAGCCCACACCTGCCTATTTAAAAAGGCTTAGAAAGTCATGGGAATTCTACCGTTTCCTTCTTGCGGCAACTCGAAATAATGAATTGAAAAAATATAGAGAAATTAACACGAAACTACTGAATGACTTACGTCGAGTTTATCATTTCAAGTGAAATGATTAATTATTGCGCCGACGGTAGTAGAGCACAATAATCACAACCAAGGCAATAATAAGCGCTAAGGGCATATACAATTAGTTTATATACGAAAGGTAAGAAAAAATACAAATGGAAGTACATCACCCACACCACCCGCCTAAAAGTCTCAAGGATTATGCCAGTGAATTTATTGTTATTTTCGTGGCACTTACCTTAGGCTTTTTTGTTGAAAATCAACGTGAACATTACATTGAAGGGCTTCGAGAAAAAGAGTTAGCAAAATCTCTCTATAAAGATTTATTAGCAGACTCAGCTGATTTTAAATCATTTCAAGAACTTCGAATAAAGGAAAGACAATCCGTCAACGCTGCCATTAATATAATTGAAAATCAAGGTTTAAGACCTACAGACACTACCCTCTATTTACACTTTTTTAGTGGCGTTTTTATCTGGCGACATCCTGAGTTTCGTCAAGCCAATTTAGATCAAATTATTAGTTCTGGATCTTTGCGCTATTTCAAAAATGATACATTAGCTAAGGCAATTTCTGATTTAAAAATGGAACTAAAACGTATAGAATATCGTCAAGACAGGGAGAAAGAATATTTTTATGCCAATATTCAGCCTTGGGTAGTCAATCACCTAAATCTTGCTCATGTAGATGCTCATCGAAATGGATTATCCAGGAGTAATATGATAGCTCTGTTAAAGAATAACCAAAGTTCTGCACCTGGCCAACCCTATTTTCTAAACACAAATCTACCTGATTTAAATCACAAAACTGCCAATATGCTCCGCGGAAGTGATTGGTTGATGAATGTAACAGAAAAGAATTATTACAATAGTTATAAGGCAAAAAGCTATCAATTACGACAATTAATTAAATCTAATTTCCCGGATACAAATTAAACCAACTTTCCATGTGCTACTTTGTTCCCTTTTCCCTTTTCGGAACAACAAGTATTTCCATAATATGCACTTTAATGGTATGTTTAAAGAAAAAAAAACGATGAAAAAACTACTACTCTTAGCTCTTTCCATTTTTGCTCTTTCTTCCTGCTCTAAAAGTGGTGAAACGGTATCTACTTATTTCACCTATCCTGATAGCCTAGAGGCCGCAGGGGTGAAAATGATTCCTATCACTACGCCTGTGGGAAATTTCAAGGTGTGGACGAAGCGTTTTGGCAATAATCCTAAAATTAAAATTCTCTTATTACATGGTGGACCTGCTATGACGCATGAATACATGGAATGCTTTGAGACGTTTTTTCAAAGAGAGGGCTTCGAATTCTATGAATACGACCAACTAGGTTCGTATTACAGTGATCAACCCACTGATTCTACACTTTGGAAAACAGAGCGTTTCGTAGAAGAGGTAGAACAGGTGCGTAAGGCTATCGGTGCAGATTCCTCTAATTTTTACATTGTGGGTAATTCATGGGGTGGCATTTTAGGCATGGAATATGCGTTGAAATACCAAAAAAATATCAAAGGATTAGTGATTTCTAATATGGTGGCGAGTGCACCAGAATATGGAAAATATGCAGAAGAGGTACTTGCAAAGCAAATGGATCCTAAAGTCTTAGCAGAGGTAAGAGCTATCGAAGCGAAAAAGGATTTCAACAATCCACGTTACATGGAATTGCTGATTCCAAACTTCTATCATGAACATATTTGTCGTTTAAAAGAATGGCCAGATGCCTTAAATCGTACATTTAAGCATGGGAATAGTGACGTTTATGTTCGCATGCAGGGACCGAGCGAATTTGGGATTAGCGGCCTTTTGGAAAAATGGGACATCAAAAACCGACTAAAAGAAATTTACGTTCCTACTTTGATGGTGGGCGCTAAATACGACACTATGGACCCTAAAGCGATGGAAGAGCAAAGTAAATTAGTCCAAAAAGGCTCTTATTTATACTGCCCTAACGGTAGCCACTTAGCCATGTGGGACGACCAAAAGGTCTACATGAACGGGGTAATATCGTTCATTAAGAAGGTGAATGGGGAGTAATGATTTGGTATTTTAACAGGAAGGCCGCCTCTGACGAGGCGGCCATTTTTTTATCTCCAAAAATAAAACGCATCTAACCTCCGGTATTTTTTTCCTAAGTACCGTAAGATTTCTGAATGCACAAGCTCAGGCTCTTCATAAGGGGACGCATGCGTAGCATCCGGAACAATGTAAAGTGAGGCTTGAGGTAAATTTTTATATAAGGCGATGGTGTGATCGATCGTAAACATATCATGATCGCCAGCCATGACTAGAAAAGGGACTTGTATCGAATTTAATTGTGCTAAGGTGATGTTAGGATTATTAAATGCATTATCAGTCACTTTCTTTTTAGAGGAAGCAATTTTACTTTTATCGGGCGCTAAACGCTCATAAGTACTAAAATACTGGGAAATAGGCTTCTTTATTTTAGCATACAAGGGATCATTCGGATTCATTTTCCAAGTCGTATCCATTTTTAGAAATACCCCTTTGGATTCTCCCAAAAAATTAGCCCCCAAAATCACCGCCTTTTCAATCTTCTCAGGATGAACGAGGGCAAGTTCGAGTGCAATGTTTCCCCCATCACTCCAGCCAACAATTTTGGCTTTTTTAAGCTTTAATAAATCCATAAACCCATTCACATCGAGTGCCATTTGGGCATAGGTTAATTCTTTTTCATCACTATCCGTAGTTCTGCCTTGAGAGCGAGAATCGACCGCAATGACTTGGTATTTTTTAGAAAATGCGGCGATCATGCCACCCATCATTTCAGATGATCCGTAGCCTCCATGGAGAAGAATTAAGGGTTCACCTTTGCCATAAGTTTCATAGTACATAGAAATGTCACCCACTTGTATTCTTTTACCCACTTTGGGATTAGAACCATACGGGATTTGAGCAAGGGCTGTAATTGAAAAGCACAGTAGGAGTGCGCAGAAAAATTGTTTCATGGTTAACAGGTTAGATTTTACGAATCAATTTAATAATTTAAGAGAAATAAACCTCCAAACTATGAAACTAATTGCCTTATTACTAAGCATTTCCACCCTTGTAAATGCCCAAGATTTATTAAAGAATGTGGTACCCTTTCGTCTAGGTGCTTCTGTAAATCCTAGATTGCTCGCGGAAAACGAGGCCTACAGAAATATCGCTAGTAATGAATTCACGAGCATGACCGCCGAGAATCACATGAAAATGATGTTAATTCATCCAGCGGCGGATCGTTTTGATTTCTCTAAAGGGGATGAAATTGTGGCCTTCGCTGAAAAGACAGGCAAAAGAATGCACGGCCATACCTTGGTTTGGCATAATCAAGTTCCACAGTGGATGAAGGATTTTCAAGGAGACCAAAAGGCCTGGGAAGCGATGTTGAAAAACCATATACAAACAGTTGTAACGCATTATAAAGGAAGGGTTTCCGGTTGGGATGTGGTAAACGAATCGTTTTTAGATGACGGCAGTTTGCGGCCTTCTCTTTGGGCAGATCATATTCCCGATTATATCGCCAAAAGTTTCCAATGGGCGCATGAGGCAGACCCTAACGCAACCCTTTTTTACAATGACTACGGGCAGGACGGACATCCCAAAAAGATGCAAGCCATTCTCGATCTTGTCGCTGACCTTCAGAAACGCAAGATTCCCATTCACGGATTAGGCTTGCAGATGCACATCAATGTGGATTCGAAACGTGCAGAAATTCAAGAAGTCATCTCAAAATCTGTACAAACAGGCCTTTCCATTCATTTTTCCGAGTTAGACATCGCCGTTAATCCGAAGAACAATCCGGAATACAGCTATGAAGCTAGCGCTCAAAATGAATTATTCACCTTCGTTTTCAAGGCTTATGGGGCTATTCCGGCTAAGCAACAATACGGAATTACGTTTTGGAACGTAACAGATAAAGATTCTTGGTTACGAGGCTATTTCAAGCGGCCTAAGGAATACCCGTTGCTTTTTGATGAAACTTATGTTAAAAAACAAGGTTATCATACATTAGTTAACTTCTTACAACATGCAAAATAAAACAAAATGGGTGCTACAAGCTTCTTTAGGACTATTGCTAACGGGAGCTGGCCTGTCAATGGCGATAGACGCAGGTCTAATCAAATTCCAAGGTGGAAACTATTTTTATTATGGAACATTCGCATTAATCGTCTTTCAGGCGGGCCTTTGCCTTGTAATCGACGCACCGCGACATAAATAAAACATTATGAACTGATTTTAGTTTATATTATACAATTATTTATTTTAATAATTATATTATGCCCTCACTTGTATACGATATTGCGATTATAGGTGCTGGAGCCTCAGGATTACAGCTAGTATTTGAATTAACCAAAGCTAATCCTGAACAAAAAATTCTTCTCCTTGATTCAGGAGATCGATCACCCAAGAGTTGGTGTTTTTGGGATAATAAAAAGGCAACTTGTTTCCCGTTTCTAATCGAAAAATCATGGGATTCAATGCTCTACAAAACCTCTAAAGGGGAAAGCATCACCTCAGAAATTAATCCACTTGCCTATCACTATATTTCATCAAACCATTTTTTTACCTATTTTTTCGAGGAATTCATTCCCACTCATCCTAACATTACCTGCATGAATGCGTGGGTTACAAACTTGGTAGAAATGCCTACGGGTGTGGAAATTAGGTGTAAAAGTGGAGATTCATTTATTGCCCTAAAAGTAGCCGATTCAAGACCCATTAAATCCTCTGAGGACGACTTAATCTTCCAGCATTTCAGCGGAAAATTTATTGAATTTGATGAACCTATTTTAGATGATTCCACCATGACCTTAATGGATTTTAGTCTTCCTGCATCCACTAGAGAAATGTCCGTTTTCCATTACATTTTACCTTTCAGTAAAACCAAAGCCCTGATTGAAACGACCATCTTTACGCGTTTAGACTATGACAAGGAGACATATGAAGGGATTTGGCACTCCTACATGAAACTGCATTATTCAAATCAAAAATTCAATATTCACTCTGAGGAAAACGGTAGTATCCCCATGGGAAAACCCTTCATAAAGAAAGAGGGTTCCATATTCTCGATAGGCGCAGCAGGGGGAAATATGAAAGCCTCAACTGGCTATGCCTTTACCAGAATGCACCAAGATGCGATCAATAGGGCGAAAAATAAGGTAATTCATACGCCAAACCGATTCCATTTCTATGATAGTATGCTCTTAAAAATCATGCAAAAGGAAATGAATAAAATCCCCGAAGTAATGGATCGGTTGTTTGATCGGGTTTCTACACCTCTCATTCTCCGTTTTTTAGACGATAAGACAACATTAAGCCAAGAAATAGGTCTTTTGTCTCAATTAGATATCCCCCTTTTTCTAAAACACCTTTTGAGATGAAAAACTATATAGGGGCTTGTATTACTTCACTTTACTTAGTGACCTACTTCATGCTAGGACCATGGTCGAATGACATCGATCTTTCGATTTGCGGATTTATGCTACTGGCCATTGGAATTCCACACGGAGCTGGAGACCATTTAATTGCTGCCAAAATCGCAAAACGAGAAAATCTCACTTTTCATTTGCGGCCATTTGTGGTCTATTACCTTGGCATCATGCTGGCCTATGCGGCGCTTTGGTTCGTTTCTCCTTTTTTCGCATTCGTTATTTTCATGGCCATTAGTGTGTTTCACTTCGGTGACATGGAAGATGTACAGCCAGTTGAATCCCATAAAACCTGGGTCAATCTAGTACAGACTCTTTGCCTCGGTGGTGGGATCCTATCTTTCCTCTTAATAAGTCATTGGGAAGAGGCTTATGACATTATCTCATCGATGCAGGTGAATGTACCCAAACACTTGCCACCATTTTCCCTAGTCCTAAGCCATTTGTTGCTGACTTTAGGTTTTCAAAAGAAAAACAGCCATCCTTTTTTCAATACTTTTTTGACTTTATGGATTGGATTTTTCCTACCCTTGATTCCCGCCTTTATCTGTTATTTCGCTTGTTGCCATGCCATTACTAGCTTTGAAGCCATGCGAAAGCACTTAGAATTGAAAATATTAGAATTATACAAAAAACTAATCCCATTCTCTATAGGCGCGCTTTTACTAGGTATAACGTATATTTTTTTGGTAACCAGCAACTTACAAACCTACCCCGTTTTCATCTTTCTATCTTTACTAACCCTACCTCATTTTCTACTTATGCATAAATTAATAAAACGTCCATTTTGACTATTTTGGACAATTTTTATTTTTTTTTAAATTTTTTTTACAATATTTGAAACAATTGCCGACATCACATAGTTTAATCAGTATCACTTTAAATCATTAACATTTATGGAAACATTAAACATTTTATTAAACGGCACCCTAGCTGCCGGAGATTACATCGGCTTCACCTTCTTTACAGGTTATATGTCGATGCTTGCTGCTTCGATCTTCTTCATTGTAGAGAGAGGTACAGTAAACGATAAGTGGAAAACATCCCTTTTGATTTCTGCTTTGATCACCTTTATTGCGGCAGTGCATTATTTCTACATGCGCGGTGTATGGTTAGACACTCACGAGTCCCCTACACAATTCCGCTACATTGACTGGACACTAACCGTTCCGTTAATGTGTATTGAATATTTCTTGATTTTAAAGCCCGCAGGTGCTAAAACAGGAATGTTAACACGCTTAATCTTAGGATCTGTAGTAATGCTAGTAGCAGGTTACATTGGAGAAGCCGTAGTTCCAGCTCAAAACGTAATGTGGGGAATCATCTCCACTTTAGGATGGGCTTTAATCATTTACGAAATCTACATGGGAGAAGCTTCTAAATTAGCTGCGGCTTCTACGAATGCAGACGTTCAAACAGGTTTCAAAGTAATGCGTTGGTTCACATTAGTAGGTTGGGCAATCTATCCAATCGGCTACATGATGTTACCAGGCAACTTGTTATCTGGTTTCACAGGAAACATCGACTTAGCATACAATATTGCGGATGCAATCAACAAAATTGGTTTTGGCCTTGTTGTTTGGAACATCGCAAAAGGTGCTACAGCAGCGGAAGCAAAATAATTGTTTTCTCGGCAATAAGAGGGGGACGGTCATCGATCGTCCCTTTTTTTATGGCCAAAAATTAGCTAGCTTAGTAACGATAAACCTATTATAATGCTCAGCCCTAAGCGCGTTTCCGATTCGGAAACCACAATCACCGAATTAATGATTCCTGCCTATGCTAATTTCAGTGGCAAAATACATGGTGGCACATTACTTTCTTTAATGGACAAAGTAGCCTACGTGTGTGCAGCAAAGCATAGTGGTAATTATTGCGTCACAGTTGCCGTAGAGGGAGTTGAATTCTTTAATCCGGTAGAAGTGGGAGATCTAGTTTCCATTAAAGCTTCTGTAAACTATGTGGGCAGAACCACGATGATTATAGGGATGCGCATCGAGTCATTAAAACCCAAAACGGGAGTAGTTACCCATACTAATTCCTGCTATTTCACCATGGCAGCAAAAAATGATGAGGGTGAATTAACCGAAGTACCGGGACTAATTTTAGAGAACGAAACCCAAACTCGACGCTTTGCCGAGGGTAAATTACTTCGCAAACTTTCTTTGGAAAAACGCGAATTATTGAAATCCGATCTTAAAAACATCTATTCCGGAGACATTCGTAAGATGTGCGATGGAGAGAAATGTGAATTGACTTACTGACATGAAAAAGACACTCCTAATGCTTTGCTTTGCGTTGAACCTGATGGCACAAGACGCAATCATAAAAACCACCAAAGGCTACGTCGAAGGAACATTCAATCCAAAAACAAAAGTGGCCAAATACCTAGGAATTCCTTTCGCGAAGCCGCCCGTAGGTGATTTACGATGGAAAGCTCCAGCTCCCATGGAGCCTTGGACTGGCATCAAGACGACGAAAGCCTTTGGACCTAGCCCTATGCAAGCAAAACCCGCTCCTTTTGCATTTTGGTCATCCGAATTCCTCATTCCAGAATCCCCCATCAGTGAAGATTGCTTATATTTAAACGTGTGGGCACCCCGGATGAACAGGGACAAAAAAGCCGTTTTAGTCTACATCTATGGAGGTGGTTTTCGTAGCGGTGGTGCTGCATGCCCTATCTATGACGGGGAAAATATGGCCCAGAAAGACATCATATTTGTTAGTATTAACTACCGGGTGGGTATATTCGGATTCTTAGCTCATCCTGAATTAAGTTCAGAAGCACCCTATGGAGCGTCTGGAAATTATGCCCTGTTGGACATGATTGCGGGATTAAAATGGGTGAAGGAGAACATTGCTTCTTTTGGAGGAGACCCGAACCAGGTCACTATTGCGGGACAATCTGCTGGTGCCTTCGCGGTGAACTTCTTGTGTGCATCTCCTCTAGCGAAAGGCCTGTTTCAAGGAGCAATCGCTGAAAGTGGTGCAAGCATGCTACCGAGTCCTTTGAGACCGGCGATGACTAAAGCCAAAGCGGAAAATAATGGTCTTGAATGGGCGACTAAATTAGGTGCGAAGTCACTGGCGGAATTACGCGCCATGTCCGCAGAGGTTATTCAAAAAGCGGGCGGAAATGCTTCTCCTTACACGGATGGCTATGTTTTACCATTGGCTATGCCAGAGATTTATGCCAAAGGCTTGCAGAATGACGTTCCTATTTTAGTGGGTTGGAACTCAGAGGATCGCCTAAGTATGAAGGCCGCTGAACCAGAAGTATTTAAGGCGACACTTGAGAAGCGATTTGGGCCTCGAGGGGCTGAAGTTTTAGCTGCCTATGGGCCTAACGGATCCTTAGATTTAGGTCGAGATGAGAGTTTTGGAGTACAAGTTCATACCTGGGCAAAGACGCAAAGTCTTCTCGGAAAGGCTCCAGTCTATGTTTATAATTTCAACCGTGCTGTGCCAGGATATGATGAATCCACTCGTTTTGGTGCTTTTCATACAGGGGAGGTACCGTATGCCTATGCTAATTTACATACCGTAAACCGTCCATTTGAAGAGGCTGATAAAGTGCTGAGCGAAAAAATGTCTTCCTATTGGGTCAATTTCACGAAAACGGGGAATCCGAATGGAGCTGGTTTAGAGGTTTGGCCTACTTTTCATTCCTCAGACCAAAAAGTTCAAATCCTGGACAAGGTCATCGAAACCAAAGAATTACCTACCCGTAAAGCATTAGAATTACTTGAAACTATAAATTAAACCTATCATGAAAAAAATCCTCTTATTTCTCTCGCTATTTGCCTTCAGTGCGGTAGCAAAACCCACTGGAACCTACAAGCTGGTCGTGGAAGGCTTCGACTGGGGTGCCGGAGTAAACAAAGTCATTCTAACCTTGAATGATACCACTTCTAAAGCGAATGCGGCAGACTACACCGTTTATGCTAGCCGAAAATTAAGCACAGGACCCATCGCGGACCAAGAAACGAAACGCGAAATTGTTACTGCGTACGTATCGGATGAAAATGGCGCGCGTGTACGTACAGGCAAAAACATTACCCTTGTATTAGCAGTAGGCCCTCAATTGCCTATTAGCTCCCCATTTCAATACTTGAGAAGTAAAGGGAACGTGTGGGTGGATTATTCCTTAACCATTTTGCAGCCTAAAACGGGGCAAGTTTGGGATACCTCCACCGGTAAAATCATGCCTTTAATTGATCAATTTGATCTTACGGGCAAATACGTTTTTAACGATAAATTGACCATGTCTTACGCGACTTTTACTCCTAAAGTCAAAAAGGACAAAGCACCTTTAATCATCTGGCTACACGGCGGAGGCGAAGGTGGGACAGATCCGACGGTACCTCTTTTAGGAAATAAAGCAGCTAACTACGCCACTGAAGACATTCAAGCCATTTTCGAAGGGGCCTATGTACTTTCTCCGCAATGCCCAGGTGCGTGGATGCACAACGCGCAAGGTGTGGGAACACAAGGAAAGGATAACGACGTTTATAACGAGGGTTTGATGGCCTTAATTAAGGATTATGTCAAAGCAAATCCGGGCATCGACCCTAGCCGCATATATGTGGGCGGATGTTCGAATGGTGGCTATATGGCCTTGAAATTAATCCTTTTGTATCCAGATTATTTCGCGGCAGGTTACATCAGTGCTTTGGCCTATAAATCAGAATATATTTCTGATAGTGATATACAGAAGATTAAAAACGTGCCTATTTGGTTTGTACACTCTAAAGACGATAAAACCACCATTCCTGACTTGACCGTTGTCCCTGTATTTGATCGTCTACGCAAAGCGGGTGCAAAAAATGTACATTTCACCTATTATGACCAAGTGAACGATATCACGAATTTCTATGGTGGAAAAGGCTTCGATTACAACGGCCACTGGTCCTGGGTTTACCTACACGAAAACCTACCGAGAACGGATTTAGACGGATCACCCGTTCGTGTAAATGGCAAGCCTGTCACCATCATGGAATGGATGGCAGCGCAGAAAAAAGGAAAATAAACTAAATTACCTATGAAATTCACTAAATATCTCCTCCTCCTCTTCAGCCTCCTTTTCATAGGCGAAATCAGTGCGCAAGTGCCCAAAATCGTGGCGGGCATCAATGTCGATCGAGTAAAACGATTAGAAAAATTTGTTCAATCCGAGATAGACAAAGGGAATATTCCTGGTGCTGTGACCATGATTATTCACAATGGCCAGGTAGTTCACCAAGGAGCTTTGGGATACAAAAACGTGGCCACTAAAGCACCCATGACGACGGACGATTTATTCTACATTCAGTCGATGACCAAGCCTATCATATCCACCGCATTTATGATGTTGTACGAAGAAGGCTATTTCAAACTAGACGATCCCGTATCGAAATACCTACCCGAATTCAAAAACTTTCGTGTAGTTAGAAGTGTAAACGACGGCCCAAATGACCCAACAGACAGCTTAAAGTCAGAAATCACGATCACGCAATTGTTAAGCCATAGTGGCGGTTTAACACATGGATTAAACCAAAATCCAGTGGATATTCGCTTTAGAAAAGGGTATTTTAGACCTGAAATCAAGACGATTCAAGAGCGAGTGGCAAATATCACTAAATTCCCTTTGTTAGCACAACCGGGAACACAGTGGAATTACAGCGCCGGACCTGATGTGCTTTGCGTGTTAATCGAGAAGTTCTCTGGAATGAGTGTGAATGACTTTTTGAAGTCGCGCTTATTTGAACCTTTGGAAATGAAACACACGGGCTATAATGTACCTAAAGCAGAGCAAGCTAACATAGTTGCTTTGCACACGAAAGGGAAAAATGGTTCCATTTCAGTTGCGGCGATTCAACCTCCTTTTGAAAACGTGACCGTTTGGAGTGGCGCAAATGGCTTATTTTCTACCGCAGCTGACTATGCTACTTTCTGCCAAATGATGCTAGCCGGCGGGACCTATAAAGGGAAACAATACCTAAGCCGTAAGACGGTAGAATTAATGACCGCAAATCACACAGGGGACTTATTCCCTACACCAGGCATTGAATGGGGACTTGGTTTTGCAGTAGTAACTGACGGTCCTGCAACAGAAACACCAGCATCTAAAGGTCTGTTTTATTGGGGTGGAGCAAATAACACCCACTTCTTTATCGATCCTAAGGAGAAACTTATTGCGTTGTTTATGACTCAAGAAAGTAATTTTACGTGGGACTACCATAATAGTTTACGCCAAATGGTCTACCAAACACTAGCAGATTAATACAGAAAGCCGGGCATCGTCCCGGCTTTTTATCTTATTTTTGTGTATGAGTAAATCACCTTTGATCAGGACAAATTGGATCGCAGATGCTGACATCGAATGGGAAATCCTAGACGAGTATTGCAAACGAAAGATCATGGCCTATAATGATCGTGGACATACAACATTTCAAAAAGGAAGCTTATTAGTGGATTCATTCAATCCCCTGCGCGCTGATTTTATCCAATGAAAATAATCGTCATAGGTGGTGGAGCCGCTGGATTTTTTGCTGCAATATCTGCCAAAGAGCACAACCCTGAGGCCGAAGTAAGCATCCTGGAGAAAACCTCTAAGTTTTTAGGGAAGGTCAAAATATCAGGTGGAGGTCGCTGTAACGTAACTAATGCCACCTTTAATTCCCGATTACTTTCAGAGAACTATCCACGTGGAGAGAAATTTCTGCGTAAGGCTTTTGAAGTCTTTAATGCTTCCTCCATGGTCGAATGGCTAGAAAGCAGAGGAGTGGCTTTGAAAACCTACCACGATAACTGCATTTTTCCCCTTTCGAACGATTCACAAACCATCATCGATTGCTTTCTATCTGAAGCTCGACGATTGCACATTAACCTACATTGCAGTCAATCAGTGGAAGAGATAAAACCCACCTCTAAAGGTTTTCGCATCCATTGCCGGGACTCGGAATACGATGCGGACCGCGTCATTGTGACCACGGGTGGTCAACCTAAGATGTCTGGATTGCTTTGGTTAGCAGATTTAGGACATGAAATTATTCCGCCGGTTCCTTCCCTATTTACGTTTAACATGCCGCAAGAACCGATACGCGATTTAATGGGCATTGTGGTGGAGAAGGCACGGGTGAGAATTGAAGGTCAAAAGCTAATCGGCCAAGGACCTTTATTAGTCACGCATTGGGGAATGAGCGGCCCTGCCATTCTGCAACTCTCGGCAAGGGGAGCACGGAATTTGGCAGAAAAAGAATACCAATGCGCCATATTGGTGAACTGGCTAGACGAGACAAAAGAAGAAGAATTGAGGGAGCAAATCACGCAAGTCATGAAAGAACACGGCGCCAAGATGATGGCGAATTGGAACCCTTTCCCCATGCCGAATCGACTTTGGGTTTACTTAATAGAAAAGAATGAAATCAAAACCAGCCTCCGCTGGAATGAAATAGGGGGAAAAGCCTTAAATAAATTAATCAATACTTTGATTAATGACCGCTATGTAGTCCAGGGGAAAACAACCTTTAAAGAAGAGTTTGTAACCGCTGGTGGCGTAGCCTTACCCGATATCAACGTCCAAACCATGGAAAGTAAAAAATGTCCAGGACTCTTCTTTGCAGGAGAAATCATGGACATCGATGGCATCACGGGGGGATTTAACTTTCAAGCCGCCTGGACTACTGGATTTATTGCTGGCAAGAGTGCAGGATTACCGTAGAATATCTTTGATAATCTTCAAATGATGATCCGTATGCATCTCTAAAAATGGAATGACATCTTTCTTCTTTGTATCCCCAAAATAAGGATGAGAAAAATAATGCCCCGCTCCTATCGAATCTAATTCCGTTACTTTAGCACGGCATTGATCGATATGTTTTAGAAGTGATTCTGCCGTGAACGTATCTGGGGTAACAAATTTAGGCGCTCTCGACTTACCTCTTGGGATTTTACCACGCCAAAAAATCAAATACTTAATAGGTCTAAAACTCCATTTGAATTTCGATGGATCCGATCGCTTAACACCTTCAATCACAGAAGAAATCACTAATAAGCTATGTTCGATTTGCCAGCCTACAGAGGAAGCAGAAATAGCTTCATTCCTAGCCTCTAAATGCGGAATATAAGACGCTAACTCGTCTACAAGATTAATTAACTTTTGCATACGGCAAGGTAGCGATTTTCTCGGTTTTATAATACCCATTCGTGCCTAGGGAGCTTAGGATTCCAGCTTTGGCCAAATCCAAAAAGCCATCCTCATCCTGTATTTCTGCCGGAACATAGGCTTCTTGCAAAGAACCTATCACGAGAAAGGTTCCATTCAATTCAATGGGCATCACTTGCTCGAATTTCAAAACATATTGTACCGGGGATTCCGCCACAAATGGCGCAATGCAACCATCGCGATACGCTTGAGTCAAGCCCGTCATCTCAAATTCAGAAACGCCATCTGGGTATTTCGCACTCGTTTGGTGTGCTTGCTTGTACATCGATTCCGTCACTAAATTAACCGTATAAATACCCGTTTCTTGAATATTTCGGATGGTATGGGGGGCTGCAGATAAGGGCCGATTAATGAAGCCAATCAAGGCTGGATCAGCGCCTAAATGGACAATATTGCTAAAAACTGCCAGGTTTGAAATGCCCTTGCTATTCACTGTTCCGATGAGCGACAAGCTTTTAAATCCGCTTAAAGAATTAATAAAATTAGCACGGGTGAAACGATCCCAGGTTTGAAGTTCAGAAAGAGAAAAATGTTTGCTCATAACGGGAGAAGTGACATTAGTCACTTTTTATAGCCTAAAGATAGACTACATTTGACTAAACAAACAATAACACCATGAAAACGCAAGAGATTTTTGTCGAAAACATCAAGTGTGGCGGATGCATGACGAGCATTAAAAATGCTTTGGAGAAAATAAATGGAGTGGTTAAAGTAGAGATTAATAAAGACGAGGAAAAGATTAGCCTGACCGGCGATCAGTATCAATTAAGCGAGGTCATCGATTCGTTAAATAGTATGGGTTACCCACAAAAAGGAGAAAACTCCATGTTCAAACAAGCTAAATCCTATGTCAGCTGTGCGATAGGGAAAATGAGCTAATCACTTATGTTACAAAAAAGGCCCTTCGTGTGAAGGGCCTTTTTATTTATCTACCGATCAGGCTAAACAATTCAGCATCTAGTTGTGGCTTTACCACACAAGTATTATCGAAGTGCATCGTTGCCGTTCCGGCTACATCGAATGCTGGCCAAGTAGGTAGACCCTTGTGACCCGGGTTACCTGTTTTAGCAAAGTTAATCCAAGAAGAACTCATACGATCTGCTAGGACATAGGCCTCTTTTCCACCTCCGGTCATTTCCTCGCAACGGGCGATATTGTTAAAGCAGAAAGGTAATTCCATGCAATGAACAGCTTTGTATTTCCCATCCATCACAGGCGATTGCCACGTCATTAAGTACATATAAACAGGAGCTGCTTTCAAGGCTGATTTCTCTTTCGCCTGAACCACTGCCCCTGGACGGAACATCACATCCACATCCATTAAATCAGATGGCTTCGTGTCATTCGGATACGCTTTTTTCACTGCTGCCTTGAACGCCTCCGCTTTATCACCATACGTCCGTTTGATATAACCATCCACTTGCTCCATTGTCGCATCTGGCATACCAGCCATAAGCGATGGCATAAATTCGTTCTTTACGGTACCAATTAACAAAGGAACGTCTTTAGATAATTCGAATGCTTCCTTCGAAAACAATTGATAAGGTAATAAGTCACCATCTACCGATGGTCCCCAACTAAGGCCGAAACCAATGACTGGTTTGCCTGCCGCTTTCATTTGAGCGGCCACGGTAGCCAATGCTTTCTTTCCTGCGTTTGCTAAAACCGGATAAGGGATGGTCTGTAAGCTATCCACTTTCGCCGCTGGAATGTTAAGTGCTTTCAAGACTTCAGCGGTAATGCTTTGAGTGGTCGCTTTATCTAACATGTTTGCGCGGAATGAACCACTTTGGTTAATTGCCTTGCTAAACAGACCTTTCGCTGAGGGCATTGCCATCAAGGTATTTACTTTCGCGCCACCGCCGGATTGACCGAAGATGGTTACGTTTTTCGCATCACCCCCAAAAGCGCCGATATTTTCTTTTACCCATTCCAAAGCCGCACGCATATCTAAAACGCTATTATTTGCCGAGTATTTGTATTTCTCGCCATAAGCCGATAAATCTAAATAACCCGTAATATTCAAGCGGTGAGAGATGGAAACGACTACTACGTCCCCTTTTTTGGCCAAATTCTCTCCATCATAGGACGGCAATTCAATGGCAGAACCAGCAGTAAATCCACCTCCATGTATCCAGAACATCACCGGACGCTTCTTGCCATCATTGATACCAGGCGTCCACACGTTAATGCGCATGCAATCCTCATTCGTGTAGCCCCAGTTATGGTTAAAGACAAATTCTGATTCGTCTTGCACCTGTGTAGTTTCATCAATTAGAGGTGAAACCGGACCATAAGACAAAGAGGAACGAACACCTGCCCATGGTTTGGGTTTATGAGGTGCTTCAAATCGAGCAGCCTCTGCGTAAGGAATACCTTTGTAGGTATAGATTCCACTGTGAATATACCCACGTACCTTCCCTGCATCTGTGGCCACTATGGCTACTTCTTTCCCGGTCGTAATTTGTGCTTTCAAGCCTAATGAGGCAATTAATAAAGCACACGCTAAAGTAAATTTTTTCATAGGTTTAGTTTTTGTACTGTTTATCTAAGAATTCATAACGGGCGTCGTCCGTTGCTTTGATGGCTTTGGATTCTACATCAATTACCATCACGCCAGGTTCCTTATCTTGTGGAGCTGCTGCAGGCCAGTTTGCCAAAGTTCCTCCGTTCGGATTTCCCGTCTTAATGAAGTTTGCAAAATAGGTAAACATCGTTTTAGACACCGTATAATCATCTGCTGTGAAGGCATAATCTTTAATCAAGTGCAAGTTTCCCATGCAATATTCGATCTCACAAGCATGTGGTGCACCTACTGCAGGACGAGGCTTAGGCGCATTAGGATCCGCTTTTACGGTTCCACCAGCTAGACCTGAGGCCACTGTTTTATCCACTAGAGGCGCACGGAATCGAGCGTATAAATAACGATATACCGGTTGTGCTGAATTTTTGCGGTGTAAATCAAACCACTTCCAGGTGCTGTAAGAGATAAAGCGATCTGCTGCTAAAGCCGTAGCCGAACGCTCGATCACATCTTCTGAACCCGATGGATATAATTTCAAAACTGTTTCATGATCTGCCGGATAGGCTTCTTTCACCTTCGCCACATAATTATCATGTGTATAAGGTTTGCCTTGCATAAATGCTCCACCCGGAATTTCAGCTGAGTTCCAACCTAACAATAGTGGCACCTGTGCTTGCTGTTTAGCGTTGAAGATTTCAGGCAATGATTTGGGCAAGAAATACCCATCAATAACGGTAGGGAATCCCATAGAACGCGTCTCTTGTGCAATCTCAAACAATTCACGTGAAGACATCGCACGTAAATCCTTCAACGATTTTGCACCTGCCTTCTCCGCAAAAGCCACACCTGCTTTTTCAGCTTGCGCTAAGGGAACTGGGAATAAAGTAGGATTGATACCTGCACCACTCTCCCCGATGGCGCCAGCAATTAAGCCTTTTGCTAAGGGAGAAGCCATTTGGACAGATACCGAAACCGAGCCTGCTGATTCACCGGCAATGGTTACCTTAGAAGGATCTCCACCAAAGGCCGCGATATTCTTCTTCACCCATTGCAAGGCTAAGGTTTGATCTAAATACCCATAATTACCCGATGCTTTGTAAGGAGCCTCCGCAGATAATTCAGGATGTGAGAAGAAACCAAAAAGGCCTAAACGGTAGTTCACCGTCACCACGACAATGCCTTGCTTCGACATCGCCTCGCCATCATAGCGCGGCTCAGACGCATCACCCGCAAATAATCCACCTCCGTAGAAATACACTAATACCGGTAAGTTTTTCGTGTTACGTTTCGCTGGAGACCAAACGTTCAGATATAAACAATCTTCACTCAGTCCCGCTGAACGAGAACCCATATCACCGAAAACGATGGCTTGAATAGGACGCGGCCCAAAAGCCTTCGTCTTCTTCACTCCTGTCCAAGGTTCTATAGGAACAGGTGCCTTCCAACGCAATTCTCCTACCGGTGGCTTCGCGAATGGAACGCCAAAATAGGTTTGAATTCCTGTCTGTGTATTGTAATCACCTTCGATGATTCCTGATTCGATTTTTGCCTGAACGGCCATCTTAAAATCAGTTTGTGCGAACACGCTAGACGCAAATAGGCCTAGCAGGCAAGTAAGTTGCCAGATTCTTTTCATGTTAAATAGGTTAAATAGGTTTATTGTCAATAATTGATACAATAATAAAACTTTCTTTTGAAAAGTCCTATTGTACGAATTTCAAAATCGAAGCTGCCACTTTTCCAGGCACCTCTTCCATAGGCACATGACCCACATTTTTATAAATTTCCGCCTTACTCCCTTGGATATCTTTCAGGAAATTATCGACGTTATTCACCCCAATGAGGTTATCCTTATCGCCCCACAAGATCAACGTAGGCGTCTTGATTTCGGCAATTCTACTCACATTTGAATTCAAAAAACGTTTGGAATCCCCTTGGAAAGAACCTTTAAAGATAAGTAAAGCAGCTCCCCTATTTCCTTCTCTAATCGCCACATCATGGAAACGTTCCACCTGCTCATCCGTCACACGAGCTTGATCATAATAAACAGTCTCTAAACTTTTACGCACTAATGCTTTTGGCGTAGCATACAACAATAAATTATTGATCACCGGAGTGGAAGCAATTTTAAATCCTAAGGAACCGCTTTCCCCTTTCTTCGGATATCCCGCTGCATCAATAAGAATCATTTTAGCCAATCGAGATGGATTGTGTAAGGCATAGTTCCAAGAGATCGCTCCACCCATCGAATTGCCCGCTAATATGAATCGTTTGATTTGTAAACGAGTAGCAAAAGAATCAATAAATTTAGAATAATAAGGAAAATTATAGGCCATTTCTGGTGAAGGTCCAGTAAGGCCAAATCCTGGTAAATCGAGACTAATCACCCGTCTATGCTTTTTCAATTCAATCACTACACTATCCCAAGTATTCAAAGAAGAAGACATCCCGTGCAGTAAAATAAGTGGTAGGGTATCTGTCGCCACCCCTTCGTCGCGGTAATGTACCTTCATCCCCATGATGGGCATGAACTTCGAGTCCTTATTAGCGTACAAGGGAATCAGCTCCTCTACGGGTCTATCCCGCTCACAGATGACCAATAATAAAATAATGATTAGGCCTACTAGGCCCCCTAAAATCTTAGCGATTGTTTTCATACAATTGATTGAATACCATTTTGAACGTGCTATGTGTTTGGCCTCTAAAGGTTACTTCTGGACCAAACACAAATAAATTTCCTTTACCCACTTTCGCTTGAAAAGCAGCTACCCCATCTTGCAGATAAGCTTGGCCAAAAGCCCAACCACTGCGCAAGGTTTTCTCCGAAGCGAACCAGGCCAATGGAGTCAATTGTCCATGAGAAATCGCCTCAGGTGCTAATTTAAATACAGGACTTGCCGCAAAAATGACGTCCGCCTTAGGTGCCATTCCCCAATTTGCCGGCAAATTTTGATCGACCGTCACTTGCATCACACTACCCGGAATGTAGAATTTCTCACCTGGCAAATTGCGCTCTTTCCCTGCCACCATTTCTACTAAGGCATTCTTTACCGGAAGATTCAAATGATAGGCCAAGTTCGCACTCGATCCAATCGTAATGATATCCCCGCCCGCTTCTAAGAAAGCGCGAAGGGCTGGAATGGATTTAGCCACAGTTATTTTGCCCATTGTTTCGTGGTATTCTGCTGGAATCTCCGACTCAACCGGCTCTTTCTCATCCCACTCATTTGCGGGCTCTGCTTTTAAGCCCGGAATCGCTCCTTTGACAAAAATCAGCACATCGAATTTCGAACGTAAACTACCTTTATCAATCTCTTTTGCGAACACTAATTTAAAGTCAAAATGGTGTTGTTCTAAAATCCAACGCAACCACCCTGACGGCATCGAACCACCATAAGTGTCCCAAAGACCCACGCGCTTTGTTCCTACTTTACGGGAAACATCTGCTGGTAAAGAACTTAATGCTTGTGTTTTCACGGTCGCCTTTGCTAAAATATCTGCTGCCGCCGTACTGTGCTTCACATAAAACGCTGAAGCGTTTTTAGACACCTCTATACCGGCTTTTAGCAAATCATTCAACAAAGTGAACGATGCATTATCTGAAGTGGAGAATGAATAATAAGCCCCCGTTGCAAATACGGGTGTTGCCTTTTGAATTTCCCCATAAGGAATCGTTTCAAATGGACCCTTTACGTCTTCCAAAATGCGGTCAAACTGAATCCCCATCGTATAAGCAGGCGTCCAACCAGCGGCATCATATGGACGAACCGGAGGGCCACCTGGGTATTGGAAATCATTCGGGTGATCTTGTGGTTCGAACATATCGATCACGTGAGGACGGAAAGCTTGGTTCGTTTTCACCACATAAGAACCCGCTGGATAGGCTTTACCATTCACCTCAAAGGCTTTCGTAGCCTTCTCTACCCGGATACCGCTTTTAATTAAGATGTTTATAAAGGCAATGCCTGAGGTGCTTTGGTCTGCAGTAACAATATACGCCCGTGCATCCCTCGTTTGCGGGTTCTTGTAAACCACTGTAAATAAACTATCTGCTTTTTTCTTGTAACTTCCTCCCGAAATCTCCATTAATTTCTCTACCTTATTGGGAGACATAGTCCAATAATCTTGAGAACCTAAATCGATCGATTTCTTTCCCATTTTGTAGATGTTCATCAGCACCTCTTCGCGGTAGCGGGTCGCGTAATTCAACACAGCATAGTTTAACGAAAGCGAGTAATCAATCGAGTTTTTGAAAAACCATTTGCGTGGCGTGATGGGGAATGGAGTCGCCGAATTAGGAATTAATCGGTTAGGAACTAAAGGAATATTTTCAGGAGTTGGATCCCCAATAATCTCCGTTAATAAACCAATGATATTGTGGTAATAGGCCGTAGTACGTAATCCGCCATTCCACCACGTGGAATAAACTGACCCTGATTTCATCGTATAACCAGGCTTGCCTTCTGCGTTTAAGCGTGAGCTCATCGCCGCACCTAACGCATCAATTCCTGTAATTAATAATGGATCATAAACATAATTGAATGGATCACGGTAAGGAGGACCGGCTACCACTGTTCCGTCTGGACCCGTTTGGTGGTGGTTATACAGGATTTGAGGCATCCATTCGATGTATTGTTGGCGAGCCATATTCGTGGACTCGCTCATATTCATCATATAGAAATCGCGGTTATTGTCGTGTCCGATGTATTTTTCATACAATCGCGGCAAGTTATCGGTTGAACGCTTTAAGGTATCCGCTTTACGCATGTACCAATTAGAAACAAGTTCTTGCCCGTCTGGATTTGCGTGAACGAAAAGAATGATGGTATTTTGGAGAATACGCTTCGTTTCCTCATCATTACGAGTCGTGAACTGGTAAATTGACTCGATCCATTGGTGGATTCCCACCGTTTCAGTGGCGTGCAAACCGCCGTCGATCCAGACGATGGCTTTTCCTTCTTTGGCCAAAGCCTTCGCCTCCTGCTCCGTCAAGCCTTCCGCCCGCGCCAAACGCTGCGAAATCGACTTGTATTTTGCTAAATTCCGAATATTCGCAGGATCAGAAACAATGACCATGTATTGATTTCGGCCCTCTTCCGTCTTGCCAATCGACTGTAATTTAACGCGATTAGACGCCGCAGCCACCTTTTTTAAGTAGCCTTCCGTCTGCGTAAACGTTGCTAAATGGTAATTTTCACCTATGTTAAATCCAAAATGCGATTTAGGACTTGGAACTTGCGCGCGAATCGTCAGCGACGCGAATAATAAAACGAGTAAGATTTTTTTCATATGTCGAATCAGGTAAGCGTTAAAGATAGAAATATAGAAATTAATATTTAGCTTCGTAGCTGAAAAATACCATGCTATGTATAAAAAAATATCCTTCATTGGCCTGATTGCAATGGCCGCTTTAAGCACGATGTCCCTAACAAAGGCGCCAGTTGTCACAGAAGAACCTGCAGAGGTTAACTATACTAAATATTGTGCGTCGTGCCACGGTGAAAAAGTGGAAGCATTCGTGGACCGCAAGTGGAAACACGGAGATAAAAAAGCAGACATCTTAAACAGCATTACACACGGCTATCCAGACTTAGGCATGCCTACCTGGAAAGAGGTATTGACTCCTAAAGAGATTGAAAAACTAGCCGATTTAATCGTAGAAAATTTAGCAGGTGTGGAACAATACAAGTTCGCTAATAAGCCTACCTCGAACATCTTCAAATCAGAAGGGATGACCATTGCGTTAGATACCATTGTAACAGGATTAGATAGCCCTTGGGGTTTTGTTCAGTTACCTTCGAACGATTATTTGATCACGGATCGCGCTGGAGTGTTGTATAAAGTAGACCAAAATCGCCATAAAACAGCCATAACAGGCACGCCTGCGGTATACGCTCAGGGTCAAGGTGGCTTGTTAGACATTGCGCTTCACCCTCAATTCGAAAAGAATGGCTGGATCTATTTATCGTACTCGAAGTTCAAAATGGAGGATGGTGCTAAAGTAAACACAACGGCCATCGTTCGTGGAAAAATTAAAGATAATGCATGGGTAGAAGCACAAGAAATTTTTGAAGCGAAGCCTTACACAAAAACTTCTTTCCACTACGGATCTCGGATCACCTTTGACAAAAAAGGACATATGTTCTTCTCAGTAGGTGAGCGTGGAATGGAGAAAGTTTTTCCTCAAAGTTTAGATAATGACAATGGTAAAATTCACCGTTTAAATGATGATGGAACAATTCCTGCCGATAATCCATTTAAAAATAGCGATCACCCAAGCATTTATTCCTACGGACAACGAAACCCACAAGGATTAACGACGAATCCGTGGACGGACGATATTTGGGAAACAGAACATGGTCCTCGTGGTGGTGATGAGATTAATATCATCCAGGCAGGAAAAAATTACGGCTGGCCAGTTATTACGTATGGAATTAACTATGATGGCAAACCGATTTCAGCTATTTCTAAAAAAGAAGGAATGGAGCAACCTATCTCCTATTTCATCCCATCCATTGCCCCTTCTGGTTTAACCTTTGTGACGGGAGATAAATACCCGGCTTGGAAAGGCAACTTGATGATCGGTTCCTTACGCTTTAACTATTTGAACCGGGTAGAGGTGAAAAATAACAAAGTCGTAAAGCAAGAAAAAGTCTTGATCAATGTGGGCCGCATGCGTAATGTGGAGCAAGGCCGCGATGGGTACTTGTATATAGGGGTGGAGAATCCGGGGATGGTGTTTAGACTAAAACCTACGGTTTTAAAATAATAGAGCATAAAGCACAAAGAATAAAGTAGATTAGAGAATATTTATAAACCACTATACTATCAAAAAAGGGCTTCGGCCCTTTTTTGATTCCAACTCTATGCTTTGTGCTTTATTCTTTATGCTTTAAATGAGAAATCAACCATTTGTCAAGAATCACTTCATGCGGACACTTTTTTGTGGGAAATTGCACCATGAAATTAATTGCATTATTACTAGTCTGTACATTTACGGCTTTTGGCCAAAATTCCTTACACCTCCGCCTTCAAGATTCTAATAAAGAAGCACTGCCTTTTGCGACCGTTCTCCTGAAGAAAACAAGTGATTCTAGCCTTGTTAAAGGGATGAACACGGATGAAAATGGCGAATTACGTGTCGCTAAGTTACCCTTAGGTAAATTTACTTTAACCCTTCAATCCACGGGATTAAAACCGGCAAAAATCGAATTAGAGGTAATTACTCTTGATTCTAAAATCGAACTCGGTACTATTACGCTAATGCCATTGAGCACCGAATTAGCGGAAGTAAAAGTGACGGCCACTAAACCGTTCATCGAAAAAAAACTGGATAAAACCATCGTTAACGTGGAGAATTCAGCCATGGCAGCTGGAAACACCACCATGGAATTATTAGAGCGTTCTCCGGGTGTGATCGTAGACAAAGATGGGAACATTTCCCTGAGAGGAAAATCAGGCGCAGCCATCATGATTGATGGGAAAATCTCCTATCTGAGTGGGGCTGACTTAGCGAATTATTTAAAGAATTTACCGGCTGACCAAGTCTCACAACTCGAGATTATGGCCAATCCTTCTTCCCGCTACGACGCGGCTGGAACGGGTGGAATTATCAATATTAAGTTGAAGAAAAATTCAAACATTGGCTTGAATGGATCTGCCAATGCAACGATAGCGCAAGGGGTTTATTCTCGCCAAAGCACAGGTGTAAATTTGAATTACCGGAAGAATGGTTGGAACTGGTTTGGGAATGGATCCGTGGTGAACCGATCCACATTAGAACGTAATTACTTAACCCGCTATTTTAGAACCCAAAATGAAGTTTGGGAAAACGCTTATGCCTTTAAAAATGAAAACCAAACCACCCAATTAAAAGGAGGCGTAGACTGGTATTTCTCGAAGAAAACCACAGTAGGAATTTTGGCCTCTGGAAACATTAATCAATATACGTTGAACAATGGATTGAATCAGACCATTCAATTTACGAGTGCTGGCACGGCATTAACCCGATTAAATACCTTTAATAATGTGGGAAATCCGAGCCATAATTACGCAACTAATTTCAACTTTAAGCACACCTATGATAGCACGGGTCGCGAGTTAACCATTGATCTTGACTATGCGCGATTTGTCGACAATAGTGGTTCTAATTTACGCTCCCAGTTTCAGCGCGGTGATTTTAGTAACTTGCGTTCAGACTCCCTTTTACTGAATAACGCCAAATCACTTGTGGACCAATATTCCTTCAAATTAGATTACGTTCTTCCCTCTTTCTTGAAGTCGAAATGGGGCACAGGGTTGAAGTCTTCTTATGTGAAAACGGATAACGATTTACGCTTCCAAGGCAAAAACGATGGAGACGCTAATTTTACTTTTTTAACAGGCCAAAGCAACCACTTCGTCTACACCGAACAAATTCACGCTGCCTACCTGAACACGGAACGAGCCATCGGGAAATTTAGCTATCAAATCGGCTTACGCGGCGAGTGGACTTTAGCAGATGGATTATCCCAAGCCTACACGGCGAACTCGAAGGATTCCACATTCCATCGCGACTACGCGCAGCTATTTCCGAGTGCCTTTTTTCAATATGATCTCACTAAAAACCACAGCCTTGGTTTGAATTATTCCCGCCGCATCGACCGGCCTAGTTATGGAGATTTGAATCCATTTGTATTCTTTTTAGACAACTATACGTTCAAAGTAGGAAATCCAATGCTCACCCCTCAACTGACGAACTCTTTGGAATTAAGCCATACCTACATGGGGGCGTTCAGCACTACTTTAGGGTACAGCCACACGACTAATGTGATCACCGAAATCCTGAAACAAGATACCCAAGCTCGTAAATCCTACCAGACCACGGCAAATATGGCTGAGAGAACGAATTACAGTCTCGGAATCTCTTTACCTATTCCGATTGCTAAGTGGTGGTCTAGTAACAACGACATTTACTTCAATCGGGCTGAGTTAACTGGAAAAGTTGAAAATGCGAATCTTAGCCCAGTCAACAATCAATTTTACATCAGCTCAAACCACATCTTCACTTTACCTAAGGCATACCGTTTGGAAATCGGTGGTAATTATTTCTCTGGGGGACTTGAGAGTGCCTTTATTTTTGGAGCAGGTGGAGCGCTTAATTTAGGCGTCCAAAAAACAGTGATGAACAAACGCGGTGTCATCCGCCTAAATGCTCAAGATGTACTTTATACCTCAAACCCAGATGTATTTATCAAATACGGAGATCTCGATATCGTAGTTCGACCGCGTCAAGATTCGCGGGTGGTTCGACTGAACTTCACGTACCGTTTTGGAAATATGGCCATCAAAGGTGCGAGGGAGAGAGCGACGGGGTTAGAAGCGGAGAAATCGAGAGTTAAGAGCAAATAAAGTCCGATTTTGGACTAGTGATACGAAAATTGACCTTCGATATAATTTTTGGTATCGCTAGTCCAAAATCGTTCCTTTTTATCTTTTTTATCTTTACTCTCTCATCCCTAATCTAAAAGTAGAGAGAGAAGATTAAAACGAAATGCATAAAAATATCGCGCAGCGCATTTTTAGCATTCGTTTTAAGATTCGACTTTATTCTTTGTGCTTTATGCTTTTTGCTCTACGAAGAAGAAATAGAATTGGAT
>DLPD01000018.1:19331-34432 GCA_002479785.1 Cytophagaceae bacterium UBA7467 | reverse complement strand
ATCCAATTCTATTTCTTCTTCGTTCACCCTCTTTCTCTCCCTAGCCTCCTTCAACTTCTTGCTTTCAAATTTATAGCTAAACCCGATGTAGTAAATCCGGGTTTCTTTCTTGCGTTCGAGGTCGCTGACAAAACCAAAAGGTCGGGAATCGTAGATGGTTTTTTGGGTATTAAATAAATCGTTAATCCGAGCATTGACGGTGAGCCGCCCTAGGTCTTTCTTCAATCCCAAATCTACCGTATAATACGGATTAATGATTCCCAAAGGATTTATTTGTGCGGACTGGTAAATCCCAGAAAGCTGGGCTGACCAATTGTTTTTCCATTTGAATTGCTGGTTCAAACGCGAATTCCAGCTCCAACGATTTTCTGAGACTTGCGTTCCATTAATCAAGCCCTGGAGATCCGTTTGGTAGATCGAAGAAGTCAAGGTGACTTTATAAGCCTTTGAAACAGACCAAGTACTCAGATTCTCGAAACCCCAGGCACGTGATTTGGAGATATTCTCATAACGTGTAAGAGTGGTGTCACCCTCTAAAAAGGTTCGCACGCGACCGACTAATCCGGTGATTTCGCGGTAAAATAAAGCGTTCGAAACCGAAAGAGATTTAAAATCTTTCACGTGTGAAAGCTCGAGCAAAAGAGCCTTTTCTGGCTTCAAAGATGGATTTCCTGCATTCAAATTCAAAGGATCTGCAAAAGAAATAAAGGGGTTCAGCGACTTGTAACTGGGTCTGGTAATTCTAGATGAAAGAGCAAATGAGATGGATTGCGAGGTAGAAATAGGGTGTAAAATGGAAAGGGAAGGAAAAAGATTAACATAGTTTTGTTGAACGTCGCCCCCAATTTCGGTGGACTCGACGCGAAGACCACCATCCAATTGAAGGTAACGCGCTTTTTGAGACATCGAAACATAGGCCGCTTGAATGTGTTCCTCATACCTAAATCCATTTGAGCGAACGCGATCTTTGATATAGATTTCTTCCTTCCGTTTTTCATACAAGAATGCATTTTCGAAAAAGCGTGAGTTAAATTTAAACCCATATTCTAGCGAAAGTTTTTTTGAAAAGGATTTAGTCCAATCACCCTGCAATAACAAGGTTGAGTTAGCACTAGAGGCAGAGGAGCGCTCATAGCGAACAGGAATGTTAGGATTAGGGGTATCGAAATCCCCATAATAATAGTGTTGAAAGAATTGATTGGCGTCAGAACCTTGGTTTCGGATCCATAAAAAATCGATCTTAGCGTTCGCGCTAGGGCTATACGACAGGTTTAGATCAAAGCCTTCATCGCTCCCCCTCTTATCCGCATCACGGGCATAAAAACGATCCGCAGCATAAGAGAATTCACTTTTATTGTAGCGCACTTCCGAATTGTGGTCAGACGATAAACGGCCCATAAAAGAAATCCCAAAAGTCCGATCTTGGCTGAAAGTATAGATCGAATGTAGGCGAATGGATTGGTTGAAATCTCGATTAATTTCATTCGTGGTTTGGGCAATTTGGGAAAAGCCAAAAGGGCTTGGGTTTTCGCGGTAGAGGTATTGGTAATTGTGGCGGATGTTTTGGCGTAGATTGAGATCTACCAGATGCGTCCACCCTTTGTATCCCTTCGCATAAGTGGCAGAAAGCGCATATTTGTCATTTGTTCCCAGGTTTGAATTTAGGCGTATTGACTCCGTCTTAGAGCCTTTCTTTAAAATGATATTTAAAATCCCTGAACTTCCCTCAGCGGAATATTTTGCACCCGGATTCGAGATAATTTCGATTCGCTCGATCTGATCCGCAGGATACAAACTCAATGCATTCGCTCGCGAGGAACTTAAAATCCCAGCTGGCTTACCGTCAAAATAAAGGGTGAGATTTTGGTTTCCCCGGTAATTTACATTCCCATCGCTAGTCACATAAATGGATGGAATGTTACTCAAAACATCGTATAAATTGCCTCCCAAATTCGTCAAATTCGCCCCCACCTGAAACACCTTTTTCGAAGGATCGCTCGTGATTTCAGAGCGAATACCCTTTATCTGAACCTCTTGCAAAGTATCTATCTGTGCAAAGGCAAAGAAGGGGAAAAGAAGAAAAAGAAACTTATGCATCTACCTCAAGAGATCCGGACTCATTTTCTTTGGAGAAATAAAACACCCTTAATTGCGCGATTCCACGTTGATAATCCACCTTGACAACCTGCACTTTGTGAATGGGATACCCCGTTCGCTCGGTCAAATCTCTCAATAATTCCGCACGCTCAGCAGGTTTTATTAAACCCAAATTATCATAGTTTAAGGTTTGGTAATTTTCATGTGTCAGCGACAAAGTACGACCTAATAAAAAAGTCATCGCCACTAATACCAAATTAGCTACTAAAAGCATCTCAATATTCACTAATGAGGCTAAGGAGTTTATAATGCCTAACGTTACCACTAGAAAAAAATAGCCCATTTCGCCGATGGGTACCGTCACTGTACGGTAGCGAAACATCGAAAAAAGGGCAAATAATCCAAAGGCAAAGCCAAACTTCAAATCAGCCTCCGCTAATAAATAACAAAGCACAAAGAGGATAGTATTAAATAAGAAAAAGGTAAAAACGAAATCGTTATTCCGGTACTTAGGATAATAAATAAACCGCACCACGATAAACGTAAAGAATAAATTGAGGGCGTAACGAATTAAAAAAGTTTCTAGCATTTGTTCTTATTTATCTTCAAATATAACCATTTCCCTTTATCTGCCCTATTCGCCTTTTCATCATTTCATTCTAGCCATACATCGACTACTGACAATAATCAGTTATTTTACCCGTTAAAATGGCCATATTGCATCATAAAACCCTCAACCATATGGAAAATAAAATCAAACGCCACGAATTCTTAAAATCATTAGGATTAAAAGGCGCCTCTCTTTTAGCTGTTTATTGCGGTGCTTCCTCCCTTTCTTCTTGTACAAATGAATCCGTTACTCCTGCTAGTAGCGTGGACTTCACCCTTGACCTAACGAGTGCCACCTACAGTAAACTGAACACGGTAGGCAATTACGTTATTGCAAATGGCATCGTTGTGGCACGCATTTCTAGTACTGCTTTCGCTGCAGTTACTCAAGTTTGCTCGCATGAAAACAAAGCTAATGTCATTTATAGTGGTGGCGGATTTTATTGCACGCAGCATGGAGCCACTTTTTCTACTACCGGTGCAGGTACAAATGCAAACGGCAGCAAAGGAATAAAAGCTTACCAAACTACTTTATCCGGCACTAACCTTCGTGTATTCTCCTAATGAAAAAACTACTTCTACTTCTCTTGTGTAGCAGCCCACTATTTGCCCAGGATGATCTTCTTGATATGCTGGAAAAAGAGGATGCAAAGAAAACGACCTTCACCCAGGCCACGTTCAAAGGTACACGCTTGATTAATGGACAAACGGTAGAGACACTTGCAAAGCAACATCTGAATTTTTGGATCTCTCACCGATTTGGATCAATTAATTCTGGATTCATTGATAATTTTTTAGGTTTAGACGAGGCTAAAATCCGTCTAGGATTAGAATACTCCCTCACAGATAAGTGGTTATTAGGGGCTGGTCGATCGACTATTGAGAAGACCTATGACCTCTATTCGAAGTACAAAGTGTTAGCGCAATCGAATAAAATGCCTGTAACCCTTACATTATACGGAGGAATGACCACGAACACAATGCCTAGTGGCTACACGACTTCGAGTGGAAATGTGATGCGTTACCAGAATAATTTGCAACGCCAATCCTATTTTGGACAGGTCCTTATTGCTCGGAAATTAAGCGATAAATTATCGCTACAGTTGATGCCCACAATCCTACATAACAACAAATCAGAATCCATTTACTTGGATAATAATCTTGCCTCCATGGGTTTAGGAGGGCGTTACAAATTAACAAATCGCCTAAGTATATCTGCCGAATATTATAAAAACATCGTAGATAAGGAAGATTATGAAGAGGGTGCCGGCACCCCTTATCCTTACCAAGATTCCTTCTCCGTGGGTTTTGATATAGAAACAGGTGGACACGTGTTTCAATTGCATCTGACGAACTCTCGAGGGATGACCGAGAAACACTTTATTGGTCAAACCCTAGGAACTTGGGGCGCAGGCGACATCTTTTATGGCTTTAATATGGCCCGTACATTCAGTTTAGAACCCAAGAAAAAATGAAAAAATTATTCCTTCTAGCCTTGTTATTTGTAGGATTCCAATCCAAGGCTCAATTGTTCATGACTACCAATGGAGAGGTCTCTTTTTTCTCCAAAACTCCGATGGAGGATATCGATGCGGTTAACAAATCCGTTGCTAGCATTATTAATTCCGCTACAAATGAGGTGGCGGTTCAAATGCGCATTACGAATTTCGTTTTCCCTAATAAATTGATGCAGGAGCACTTTAACGAGAATTATTTGGAAAGTGAAAAATTCCCATCAGCCACTTTTAAAGGGAAAATCAAGGAATCAGTTGACCTAACTGTGGCTGGCACCTATCCTATTTCTGCATCAGGATCAGCTACCATACACGGTGTTACACGCCCTATCGAATTGAAAGGAACGATTGTATCTACAGGGACAACTTTAGCTTTAACGTGTCAGTTTGAAGTAAAACTAGTGGATTACAAAGTGGATATCCCTAAGATTGTGTTTGCCAAAATAGCAGAGGTAATTAAGGTTTCAGCCAAAATGAACTACATAAAAAAATGAAATACATCGGTCTAATAGGCAGTATATTGTTATTAGTGGCTTGCCTAAATGACAAGAATACTCCGCTCCCTAACCAGACGGTAGTCGTTGATACCTCCTCATCCATTGTCGTCCCTGTTTCACCTGTTAGCCCTGCAAACACTACTTGCAGCCCTGACACCGTCTATTTTCAACAGACCATCCTTCCTTTAATCACCTCTAATTGCGCTATGAGTGGCTGTCATGACGCTATTTCAAAAAAAGATGGCGTCATTTTAACGGATTATACGAACATAATGCGTGAGGTAAAAGTCGCCTCACCCGCTTCTAGTGATCTCTATAAATGCCTGAATGAAACCGGGGAAGATCGAATGCCCCCAGCCCCAGCAGCAGAATTCAGTTTAGCAAATAAAGCGCTGGTATTAAAATGGATACAGCAAGGAGCAAAAAACAATTCTTGCTTAGCCAGTGCAGCCAATTGTGATACGACAGGTATTTCATTTAGCGCAAGTGTTTTCCCTACCTTGAAAACCTATTGCACAGGATGCCATAGTGGTACCACTCCCTCAGCTGGTATCGATTTAAACTCCTATGCAGCCGTAAAAGTATATGCTGCGAATGGTCGCTTAATGGGCTCTATCAATCACACGGCTGGCTATAAACCTATGCCATCTAGTACGTCAAAATTAGGCGTATGTGAAATAAGTCAAATCAAAGCTTGGATAGCAGAGGGTACGTTGAACAATTAATTTTTCGTAAATTGACAGCAAAAACCTGCTATGAAAGGCTTATTATTCACCTTCAGCATTATTGCTGCTGTTATATTAACGCTTATTTTTCCCGATCCCTTTATTGGAATGGGTGATTTGAAATTTAAAGTTTTCATTATCCCTCTATTACAACTCATCATGTTTGGTATGGGATCGACTATGAAGATGAGTGATTTTGCGGAGGTATTACGCTCACCTAAGGCAGTGGTGTTAGGAGTCTTCTTTCAATTTACCATTATGCCCTTCGTAGGCTGGGGCCTCACTAAAGTATTTCAATTCCCCTCAGAAATAGCAGCAGGGATTATTCTCGTAGGATGTATGCCGTGCGGTTTAGCCTCTAATGTGATGTCGTATTTGGCCAAAGCTAATGTCGCACTTTCCCTCACCCTTACTTCTATCGCCACGATCCTGGCGCCTATTCTGACACCCTTACTAATGAAAAACCTAGCTGGGCAATTAATTGAGATCGATTTGTGGGCCATGGTTTGGGAAATCAGCAAACTGATTATCATTCCTATTACAGTGGGTGTATTGTATAATCGATTACTGGGTTCTCGCTTCCAATGGTTTGAAAAGGCTTTACCCACCATATCCATGTGGAGCGTTGGTGCCATTGTAGTCATTATTACCGCAAATGGAAGAAATGCCCTCGTGGCAGTGGGTCCCTTATTGGTTTTAGTTTGTATACTGCATAACCTATTCGGATTTATTTTAGGCTATTGGGGCGGACGCCTCAGTCAATTACCAGAAAAAGATTGCCGTACCATTGCCATTGAAGTAGGACTCCAAAACGCGGGTCTAGCTTCTGGCCTTGCCATGGCCATGGGTAAAGTGGGGACGCTGGGATTGCCGGCAGCGATTTTTGGCCCAGTCATGAATATTAATGGTTCTGCGCTAGCGAATTATTGGAAGGGGAAATAAACCTATACCAGTTATTTTCCCTAATTTTAGTATTATCTGTTCTTAAATCATACATGAGAAAATTATTTCTCTACTTTTTTGTGTTTATACAATTCATGGCGCGCGCCCAATCCGTGAGTCCTGCGCCCATGATTGAAGGGAATACAGATAATTCCAAATGGTTTAAAAAAGGGGAAGACCTAAAAAATATGAGGTCAAATTTTGGTACATCAAGCCAGATTTCTTCCTCGACCATTGCAGGATATTATTATAAATTAAGAGTCAGGGGGACTTTTGGAACAAATGCAGCCTCCACCGCGCTGTACATGGATGCAGCTTATTATAATTCCAATATTGCCAATCCGATTGGGACGGATTCTCCGGTTTTAAATTCCGCTTGTACAGAGGCCACATGGAAACTGATGAATGCTTGTCCTCCTAAACCTAATTTCCCTGTAGGTTACTCAGCCGATCATATTTATGAATACTACATTGGAACTTGGGTGGGTGGATCTAAATACAACTTTACAGATGGTGATACGAATAATAACGGAAACTTAACTTTTGAGCTTTGGGAAAATAAAGGAACGGAAGCCATTTGTGCCGGAAGTTCCACTACACTTAGCTCTAATTTAGGAGGTACTATTACCTGGTATAAAAATGATGTGCTCATTTCTGGTGCCAACAGTCAAACATTAACCGTTAGTGAAGCAGGGGTATACACCGCTAAATCAACAGTTGGAGGTATAATTAGTGCGGCGAGTAACCCGATTACGGTGGTAGTAAATCCATTACCAACTATTTCATTAGGAGCCGTCCCCGCTATTACCTCGAACAATCGCTCATTTGAAATTCCCTACACTGCCACGACAAATAGTCCTTCACAGTTTTCCGTTAGTGCTGTCAATATGAATGGATTTCAACCCATTTCAAATGCCTCCATGGGTGGATCCAGTTTAACAGTACCCATTCCTTTTGGACAAATTGGCAGCTATGATTTTTTAGTTAATGTTAAAAATACCACCACAGGATGCGTATCAAACAATTACACTGCAACCGTTCAAATCAATTTAGCCGCACCCGAATTTTTAAGCTACAACACTCCGGTAAAACTAATTGTCAATCAATCAAATTTGGTACCCATAGCCAGCGCTGTGGGCTATTTTGAAACCTTTACAATCGTCAGCGGCACCTTACCGCCAGGAATGGTGATTGACCAATATACGGGAGACATATACGGAACGCCTACGACCTTAAATCCCAATCCGGTAACTATTGTCGTTAAAGGAAGTAATAGTCAAGGTTTTACCACTGCTACAGTCGTTTTCACGGTTGTTATTCCGCCTCCATCCGGCTTAACTTTCCCTACAAATGCTTATACATTTCAACAATACACTCCCATTACACCGTTTAGACCCACGGTATCCGGTTCAGGTGTCACCTTTAGCATGGCACCCGGTTCTACTTTACCTGCTGGATTGAGTATAAATTCTTCCACGGGTGAAATTTCAGGAACGCCCCAAGTACCAAGTCCAACAACTCAGTACATAATTAGAGCTTCTAACTCTACCAGTTTTACGGATTCCCCCATTAGCATAACGGTAATCATTGCCCCACCTAATTTTACTTACACGGTTCCCAATCGTTTTTTTACGGGTTCTCCCATTACTCCGATTACACCTGTAAGAGCAGCCACAGGGGGAGTAGTTAGTACCTACACTACTACCACTCCATTACCAGGGGGATTATCATTAGATCCTAACACGGGAACCATTTCAGGTACTCCTACTCAAACTACCGGCTTTAATACCTATGTCATCAAAGGATCGAATGCCAATGGCGATTTTACCCAAAGCATCTCCTTCGATGTGGTTATCCCTGCACCAAGTAATTTAACATACCCTAATCCGATTACGCTCTATTTAAATACTCCCTTTACCCCTATTCCACCTACTACCATAACAGGAACGGTATCTAGTTATACCATTAGTCCTACCCTACCAGGTTTACTCACATTTGATCCTGTCACTGGAGAAATAGGTGGATTTCCTTCTGTTTTAAGCCCTCCTACTATCTATACCATCACTGCGGCAAATAGTACGGCCTCAATCATTTATACAACAAGTATTCGCGTCGTAATTCCACCACCTAGCGGGTTTAGTTATTCCTCTCCCCACCTTTTTACGCAAGGGACGCCCATTACTGGTATAACACCAAGCATCACGGGAACAGGAATCACCTATACGGCAGCAAGTTTACCCGCAGGGCTAAGTATTAATCCTACGACAGGAGAAATTACAGGGACTCCTACCACAGTTACCCCTAGCACAGTTTACATTATTAGAGCTAGTAATTCTACAGATTTTGTAACAGCCCCTATCACCATAGGCGTTCGAATAGCGGCTCCTTCGAATCTGAGCTACCCGAGTCCATTAGTTTTCGAAGAACGTGTACCCATTTCCGGAATTAATCCGAGTATCGTGGGAACACCGGATACTTATGAAATCTATCCGACACTACCACCTGGAATCAATTTAAATCCTAGCAATGGACAAATTAATGGAACTCCTACGCTTGCTAGCCCTAGTTCTACCTACACCATCACAGCAAGAAACTCAACTGGCTTTACGACAGCCACCACTTCCATCACCGTCCTCATCGCCAGACCACAAATCTCCTATACTACACCTAATGTATATTATGAGACGGTAGCTATTAGCCCATTAGTGCCTACTAAAAATGGCACCGTTGTCAATACCTTTTCGATAAATCCGGCCCTACCTTCCGGCCTTAGCATCGACCCTAGCACGGGGATTATTTCGGGTGCTTCCACCGTTCAAATACCAAGGACAACGTTCACTGTCACCGCCACAAACACGACGGGCTCCGGTACCGCATTAGTCGATATAACGGTAACCATTCCACCGCCTACGAATTTAACCTACATCAATCCACCGGTTTACTACACGGGGAGTCCCATTAGTACCTTAAGTCCTACTGTGACGGGTTTTGTAGCGTCTTATTCGATTGATCAACCGCTTCCGGCTGGTCTCAATTTTGACACGAGCACAGGTAGAATATCGGGAACCCCTACACAGGCCATACCTCGAACGATCTTCACAATTACGGCTACCAATGCGGCAGGATCAAATTCATATGCACTACCCATTACCGTATTGATTCCCGCTCCATCCAGCCTTTCCTATACCACACCAAATGTCTTTGAAGAAGGGGTTGATATCAGTCCACTCAATCCGACTGTTACAGGCTTCGTTGCCTCCTACACTGTTTCACCAGCCCTTCCTGCAGGTTTGATTTTAGATACGGCGACGGGACGGATTTTTGGGATACCTACTTTGGCAAAACCTACTACAACTTATGTGGTAACTGCTACGAATTCAACCGGATCCACCTCAACAAATGTGGTAATCACCGTGTTGATTGCGCGGCCGCGAAATCTAGTATATGCTACGCCAAAAGTCTTGTATCAAAATTTTTTAATCCCAGCTATTGCACCATCTGTTTCTGGAACGGTAGCTACTTATTCGATAGATCGCACCTTACCCGCAGGACTCAGTTTTAGTGCAAGCACCGGCATCATTAGTGGTACTCCTACGGCCTTGAGCTCGATGCAAACCTATGTGATTACCGCTAGAAATAGTACAGGGTCAGCTACAGCTAGTATTGACATTTCGGTGGTAATAGCACCGCCGTCTAATTTGTCCTATTTTAGCCCAACGCGATTAATTCAAGATAGTACAATGGCGCCGGTCAGACCTACCTATTCCGGATTAGCGACTTCCTTTGCGATAGACAAGCCATTACCTCTAGGACTTACGTTTAATACGGCAACGGGTGAAATTACGGGAAAACCTACCGTCTTCACCGGATTGATACGCTATGTGGTAACAGCCTCTAATTCGACAGGATCTACCTCTGCTCCTTTGGACTTAGAGGTACTCATTGCGCCACCCAAAAATCTTAAATATGCCACACCGGTTATTTGTGAGGAGGAAATAGCCATCACTCCATTAACACCTACTGTGATGGGAAAAGTAGATTTATATACAATCGACAAAGCTTTGCCAGATGGATTATCGTTAGATCCTATCACAGGAATTATTTCTGGTACTCCTTCAAAAGCAATTCCATCCACCATTTATTGGGTGACGGCTTCGAATACGACAGGCTCCGCTAGAGCCCGCGTAATCATTACAGTACTGATTGCTAGACCACGTATTAGTTACCCTGAGCCCGCACTAGGAGCACAAATTAATCCCGTTTATACTGGGATTGATTTATTTCTGGTAGGCCAGCCGAATCCTCCATTAATCCCAGTTAAAAAAGGAATTATCAGCAGTATTAGTATCAATAAACCACTTCCTACAGGACTGGTATTTGATCCGATGACAGGAATCATCTCAGGAACTCCTACGGTTTTAAGACCGCCTACCACCTATGTGGTAACTATTACAAATAGCACAGCCTCCACTACGGATACAATTCGCATCGCCACGGTGGTTCCACGTCCGAGCAGCTTGAGTTACGCTTCCCCGCAAACCTATATTGAAAAAATCAAGATCAGTCCTCTAAACCCAAGTGTTCAAGGAATTCCAACTTTGTACACCGTTGACAAACCACTGCCAGCTGGTTTAAGCCTGAATCCTTTGACGGGAACCATAATTGGCACTCCTACTAAAGCACAGGACTTTACGGACTATGTAATTACAGCTAGTAACTCGACGGGATATGACACATTTACCATTTCGATAAAAGTCTTAATCGCTTTTCCAGAAATAGATTATCCTGCTACCGGGGTATTTAAACAAGGAGTACCGGTGAATTTCAAACCTACGCTTGTGGGAATTGCGGATGTGTTTACCATTGATTCATTATTACCTGCAGGGTTAAGTTTTGACGCAAAAACGGGACTTATTTCTGGTACGCCTACTTGGCCTGCTAAACCGAGAACTTACATTATCACGGCTTCCAATTCTACTGGCCCGGGCCGAGATAGCACGACTATCACCGTGTTAGAAGACGTGAATTATGACACGGATAAAGATGGCTACACGGATATCGTGGAGATAGGTGGTGATCGGAATAATCCGGTGGATACTGACAAAGATGGGCTTCCTGATTATAATGATTTAGATTCCGATGGAGATGAAATCAAAGACGAATGGGAAAATGATTTGAATTATGGCGGACTTCCAGATTGTGATCATGATGGGGTGGATAACCGAATCGATCCGGATGCTTGCGACCCCGTGGCCTTCCAGGGTATTTCACCGAATGGAGATGGCAAAAATGATGTTTTAGTCATTCCTGGCGTAATGCGTACGACACCTAATACCTTAACGGTGTATGATCGAATTGGCAATATTGTGTATGAGACCAAGGATTATGGCAATAATTGGGGAGGAGAAACAAACCTTGGAAATCCACTTTTAGCGGGAGATGGACTCTTACCAGACGGCGTATATTTCTATATTTTAGACTATAATGGCGTAAGACCTCGGGTTTCTACTTATATTTACATCAATCGTTTGAAGAAATAAATGAAATTTCGTTTTGTTATTATAGGGTGTTTGTTATTGCTAACTGGCCAAATAAAGGCCCAGACTGACCCTGTATTCTCTTTATTTCGATTATATCCACAAGTAATCAACCCTACTTTTGTGGGTGCAAGCGATAAGAACGAGATCATTCTAGTGAATAGAAACCAATGGACAAATATGCCTGGAACACCGGTCACAACGGCATTAATGGGTAACTTCAATTGGGGAGAGAAGATGGGCGTGGGATTCACGGCTTTTTTAGATCAATTAGGCCCAGTAAAAGCTACTTCGGTAAACAGTGATTTTGCGTATCACTCGTTAATCAATGACAAATGGGCCCTATCAGGAGGGATTCGCGTAGGGGTGACTAATTTAGCTTTGGACTTTGCAGGGTTAAGTTTATTAGATCAAACAGATGAAATGTTTAATCAGAATTACTCCACCGGCTTGCAAATTAATTCGGGCTGGGGAATACGACTTGCCAAAGAGGACAAATTTTATGTGAGTATTTCACAACCGAGGATGCTTTGGAATGATTTTGGCCTCCAAAACGGTAAATACAAAGACGCCTCCTTCTACTACGGAATGATAGGCAAGAAGCAGGTAGTAAGTAAAGCCGTTAGCATCCATACAAATGCCATCGTCAGGGCCGCGGCGGATTTACCTTTGAGTTATGATGTGAACCTCACGGGATCATTCTACGAAATACTGGATGTGGGTTTTGGTTATCGAAACGACAACGCGATTGGTGTTAATCTAGGTGTTCAATTTAGTCCCACCGTATATTTAGGTTACCAATATGAGATGCCTACTAATACCATCTCCAGAATCACCAATCAGACGCATGAATTCGTGTTAAAATTCCAGTTTGAAAGAAGGTAATTAACGCGCTTCTAACTCTGAGAACAAGTTCAATCCCGCACCAGCTGCTAAGTAAAGTACTTCCGCTAAGCCTACTTGGGTATACAATCCATCCGCGTCCGAATTTCCAAAAAACTGAAAGTCCGCTAAAATCAAACCCAAACAAAGTAAGAAATTACATATCACAAAAAGTTTGATAGGACCTGTTACATTCGCCACTTTGAAGGCCTTTAAATAACCTTCTGTTGCGTAGAAAAAGAAGGGTAATAGAAGTAAAGATTTAATGTTTTTCATATCGTTTTTGTTTTATTGATACAAATTTTGATCTATAGTCCGCCAAAAGTTGGCGTACTACTAAGAATTTACTAGATTCGAACATGAACACGACTGATCGACTCAAAGAGCTAAATAATTTATTTCTGCGGAAGACCTTCCCCATGCGATCAGCCACGGTGAGTGCCTATTTCACGGACCATTTTGACCAAATCAGCTACAGTGATCGCAGTTTCAGCCGCGACCTAAAAGCATTGAGAGAAAAACTGGCAGAACGTTACCCCAGCCTGGAAGAAGCAGAAGGCGATTTAATCCGCTATTCAAAATCAGAGAACCGATTCTATTATATTCGCGATGACATCAGTGCTTTCCCCTCTTTCTCTGAAAAGGAATTAGACCAAATTGCATCCATCATCGATTTCAACAAACATCTTTTTACGGGTGGTAATGGGAATGGCATCGTGAACAAATTGCGAGCGATTTCGTTAGAAAACAACCTTCTAAAACACGAAGACTTGGCAAACTGGCCGGCTATTGAATTAATCAACGAGGGAGATCGCTCCGGCTCTGAACACGTTAAATTCTTAGTAGATGCCATTTCTGGAAAGAAGTGCATCGAAATTTCACACAAGGGACTAGCGGCCACATCGAAAACAAAAACCATCACCGGACTGCCCTTGCTAATCAAGGAATACAACAATGGTTGGTATACGGGCTGGTATTTGTTATTTCAAGAGGTTTCGGACTCACAAACACGCATTTCACTAGACAAACTTCGGCTCTTTGCATTAGATCGAATCGAAACCATTCGACTAAGCCCGACGAACATTAAAACACGGATTCATCCCGATTTTCAGCCGGCTGATTTTTTCAAAAATAGCTTAGGTTTATTCCGAGGTACTAGTGCTGCTGAGCGCGTCCTAATTCGAGTACGCGAAGATTCCTGGATCAAAGAATATATCGCTAAATATCCCGTTCACCCATCGCAAAAAACAATGGATACCTTTCATTATGAATTATCAGTAGAAATTAACGAGGAACTAGAAAATTTTCTTCTACGCTATTCCACTGAATTACAAGTAATTGAACCTCCCCTTTTGCGAGAAAAGGTCCGTGAAAAATTAGAAACAGCCCTTTCTCATTATCAATAAACTGATAATCTAAATGGCCGGAGTTTGATAACCAAGAAATTGACCTACCTTCGCTTATTACAAAATCAATTAGTGGTTTGGTGTGCATCAAGATGAGAGAAGTTTTCTTTCATCTTTTTTTTGATTTTGAAGGCAAGTAGTTTAGCTAAGTTTTTGGCTTTTAAATACAAACCTATCAAATCATGAATCAACACACCAATTCGCGCCGCGACTTCCTAAAGAATGCCGGCCTACTCGGAGCTGCTGCAGCTTTTCCCAATATTTTATCGAAATTACCTGGCGAAAAAGTCAATCTAGCGTGTATCGGTATCGGTAACCAAGGTGGCTTAGATGTGATGTCTTTGTACAACACGGGCCTTGCAAATATTGTAGCTCTTTGTGATGTCGATATGGGCGCTCCGCAGACTTTAAAAGTTTTAGAGAAATTTCCAGATGTTCCTCGCTTCCAAGATTTCCGTCAAATGTTTGACAAAATGGGATCCCAAATTGAGGCCGTGTCTATCGGAGTTCCTGATCACTCGCACTTCCCTATCACAATGATGGCATTGGGTCTCGGCAAACACGTATTTGTGGAAAAACCAATGGCACGTACGTTTAATGAAATCGAGTTAATGATGGCTGCAGCGCGCAAGCACCCGAAAGTAGTCACTCAAATGGGTAACCAAGGTCACTCAGAAGGAAATTACTTCCAGTTTAAAGCTTGGAAAGAAGCTGGTATCATCAAAGACGTGACTTCGATGACTGCCCACATGAATTCGCCACGTCGCTGGCATAGCTGGGATCCTAAGATTACGAAATTCCCCGCAGCGGAACCTATTCCATCTACCTTAGATTGGGATATTTGGCAAGGCGTGGTTTCTCCTCACGACTACCAAAAGGATTTTGTGAACGG
>DLPD01000018.1:13123-19161 GCA_002479785.1 Cytophagaceae bacterium UBA7467 | reverse complement strand
ATGTCTTCTACCATTCAATTTAAATTCCCAGAACGCAAAAATATGCCAGCGATGGATATCACGTGGTATGACGGCGTAAATAACATTCCACCGGTTCCTGCGAATTATGGAACAAACGAATTAGATCCCAACATCCCACCGGCAGGCAATGGAAAAATTCAACCGGCGAAATTAAATCCAGGCAAGATTATCTACAGCAAGGATTTAACGTTCAAAGGTGGATCGCATGGAAGTACGCTTTCGATTTTAGGCGATGCGGGTAAAGATTTGAAATTACCAGAAGTTCAGGCAAGTCCTTCTAATCACTACGCAAACTTCTTAAAGGCGTGTATGGGTCAAGAGAAAACGCGTTCTCCGTTCGAAATTGCGGGTCCATTAAGCCAAGTGTTCTCACTAGGTGTTTTGGCACAAAAACTAAATACCAAGCTTCAATTCGATCGCAAAACAAAACAAATTACGAACAACTCCCTGGCGAATTCTTTATTAGTAGGAGCACCACCAAGAAAAGGTTGGGAGCAATATTATAAAATCTAAGATTGATTTGAGTTAATTTTTGTCATTAACCCCGAAGCTGCATTAAATAAATGTGAAGCTTTCGGGGTTTATGATTTAAGAGAATATGCTTAACTTGTAACAGATTATAATTCGGTTTTGGCAATACTAGCACCACTATTCGGCATATTTACCTCGTTTATTCTCTTGTACTACCTCAGTTCATTGAATAGATCTAATACGTTTTTAGCCTTATTTTTCTTGTGTTGTAACGCAGTGCTAATGGTGTATTTTGGTTTACACTACAGTAAAATGGAATTTTGGGAGGGTATCTGTTTCGTACATTTCCTACCCCTTTCGTTTCTGCTAGGTCCCGCCTTGTTTTTTTATGTCAAACATACCGTATCGGAAGACAAACGCCTCTATTTTTATGATCTAATCCATTTAATTCCGGCTGTCTTCACTTTTTTCGCGACCTTACCTTTCACAACTTTACCCCTAGCTACAAAAACGGCTATGGCCCACGAGATCGTCAACATCACGGAGGATTACAATTTAAATTTCCAGTGGGTGACTTTTGAACAAATATTGGAAGGCCGCTCCATTCATTTAATGCTTTATTGCGTTGCTTCGATTATCTATTTTCTTTGGAATAAAAATCACCTACTCAAGAAGTATGGTTCATTGCCATCGAATCATCGCTTAATTCAAAAGTGGATTTTCTCCTTAATCTTTTTGCAAATGGTGATTGCTGGGAATAGCCTAGGACATATGTTAACGATTTATTCGCACAACTATGCCATTTTTGGTATTCCATCTACCGTCATATTTAGTGAGGCGCGGTTTTTTGGTATTTGTGGTGGCGGATTTTTTGCCCAAAATTTTATCTTGTTTTTGTTCCCTAAAATCCTCTATGGTAACGTTTCTTATGAGGTAGAGCTCCAACCGAGCACCCTATTACAAGAAATCAAATCCAGTTTACCTAAGAAGCCGAACAGTTTTTACACGTTCGAAAAAGAATTAGAAAACTACCTAGTAACACACCCCTTTGTAAAAAAAGATTTTTCCTTATCTCAAATGTCCTTTGATTTAAAAATGCCTGAGCGATTTTTATCAAATTACTTTAATAAGGAAATGCAAAAAACATTTGGAGAGTGGAAAAATGACTTACGCATCGAGTATGCGTGTCAACTAATTGAGGAGGGGAATGCGAAGAAGATCACTATCGAAGCGATATCAACCGATGCTGGTTTTGTCTCTCGTTCGAAATTCATTGATGCCTTTAAGGCGAGAAAAGGAGTAACTCCTTCCGTATACATAAAAGAAAAGGCGGAAGCCTAAGCCCCCGCCCAAACTAATTCCCTTATTTAGCGGCTGGCAAAAGGCCTAATTGCTGCATAAATACCATGTTGTCCATGAAATCTTGCTCCTCGGCAATCTTTCCGTCTTTCATTTTAGCAATGGTACAACCTATTATATCTACCGATTTTCCTGTAGCAGGAATACCAAAGAAGCTACCCGTGTGCTTTCCTTTGAACTGCCAATACTTCACTAATTTGTCGCCGTCTGCAAAGATTTCTTTCACTGTAAATTGACGCTCTGAAAAACCAGTAACAAAGTTTTCGTAATAGGCTTTGCAATTCGCTTTGCCTTTTACTTCAGGGACAGTATGTAATACCGCATCATCCACATAGGCCGAGTCTAAGATGTTCGTACGTCCTTCATTAATGGCCACTTCCCAAACACGAGAATAATAGGCTACATTTGCCTTGCCTACAATTGCATTTTGATCTGCTTCTGACGTGCAAGAAAATAGACTTGCCGCCACACATAGTGATAAAATAAGTTTTTTCATTTTGTTAGTTTTTAATGTTTATCAAACCTAAGGCATCTTCTATACATATGCACTTATCGTAGGAATGAATATGTTCCCTTTTGCGCAATTGGGAACAAATGCATGCTGCTTTTCTTTCCTCAGACCCTTTTTAAAGACTTACTTGCTGACCTAATCAAAAAATTAATGATATGAAAAAAATCGTTCTATTAGGTGCGCTCGTTGCATCGACACTTAGTGTTACGGCACAAACAACAGCAGGTAAAATCTTCTCTGGACCAGATGCCGGCAAAGGATTTCAACTAGGTTCGGAGAAAAGCAGTCAAGCTATTTTAGATATGGTAAAAGACTATAACGCTAATGACTCAGAGAAAGACCTGTCGCACTATTCGCCAGAAATGCAAAAGAAAACAGGTGATTTCAATAAGAAATGGCATGCTTACGCGAAGAAAATAAATAATGTTCCTTACGCAATTTTACCTATTAAAGTAGTGGGTTCAACAGATGAGATTGTTATGTTACAATCGACAGAGGAGCGCGAAGCGATCGATGGTTCTAAGCAGAAAATGAATTTATTTGAGTTGTTCAAAGTAGATAAATCAGGTAAAATCTCCGATTTTAATCAATACTATTCCATTCCTAAATCGAATGAATTCGGAAAAACGGAAGGCGGTAAATTTATCACAGCTGACCCTAAAAATGAAGTAAATGGCAGACCTTTCCAATTCTCTAATCGGGGTGAGGTAGAAGCTATTGAAAAGTTGAATAAGGCATATAATGCGATGGACATTACTGCAACGTTGGACTTTTTTGCTGACAAGGTTACGATTACAGACTTTGATGGAAATAAAGTTGTGGTAACTAAAAATGACCTGCGCGCAATGGTAGATGGTTACACTTCTCTAGATTGGAAAATCAACGGAATTCTACCAATCAAGATTGCTTATACTGATCCTGTTTCAGGGGTATTTGTCACTTCTACTGAGAAGCGTATTTCTAAAGACGGTTCGGTATGGCACAAATCATTAGTAGAAATATTCCAATTTGATTTAAACGGAAAAATCTCCGGAATTGAGCAATACTCTCGTCCTAAAAAATAAAAAAAACTACCTGTTAATAGGGCCGGGGAACGTTGTTTCCCGGCCTTTTATTTTAAAGACCTTTTCCTAAAGCGAGATGGCGACTCCCCTGTCCATTTCTTGAAGATTCGGTTAAAATAGGAAAGGCTTTCGAAGCCAGACTCGAAACAGGTTTCGGTCACATTTTTATCTTGAATCAAGAGCTTCTTCGCGTGTTGTATTCTGTATTGATTAACAAAGTCAGTATAAGTAAATTTCGTTGTTTTCTTCATATACCGACAGAAGGCAGCAAGCGAAAGGTTAACCTCATCAGCCATTTGTTGTGTGTCGATGGGCTTTTGGAAATTCGCCTCTACAAATTGGTGAATGCGGTGTATCCGTTCCTGTTGTTTCAGGATGCTTTGGCTTGAAATGGGGCGAACATCAAGATCTACATATTCGTCTGATTCTGCCAAAAATTGAAAGATGCTCATCAACTCCATGAACTGATGAAAACGATCCAAATGTGTCAATTTTTTCAATCGTACACCCGCTATTCGTTTGGTTTCACCCGTAAAAGCGAGGCCTGTTTTTGCCCGCTCCATCAAGTCTACTACTTTTTTTAATTCAGGAATTCGAATCAAGCCTCCCTCGAAATAGGTCTCGGGAAACTGAATCACGACCGTCTCCACGGTCGCTTTCACCCCATAATCAAAATTCAAGTGAGGTATGTAGGATCCGATTAAAGCCAAATCACATCCCACATATGTTGAAATATGTTCTCCAATATGCCTAATCCCTTTATCTGCCTCCACATAAACTAATTCGATTTCTGGGTGGAAATGCCAATAGAACACTTCGTTCAACTTAGGGGTCAAAAGAAACCTAAATGAACTATCATTATCGGGAATAATTTGTTCTAAATTCAATTTCATTTGCCTAAAATAAACAAATTGTGCACAGAAATATCAATACAGTACAAATAATTATCAATAGAGCAGAAATAAAGAAGGAATTGTACGCTCTATCTTTGGACTATAAATAAAAACCTATGAAAACAGATATCCCAAACAATGCCCACTATGATATTCCGGGCAATCCATCCACAGCTAAAAGCAGTGCGCTTCAATTAAATGATCGATTAAACGGCGAGCCACTTCGCGTGTTGAGCGAGGAGGATTGGGCTTTTTGGAAACTTAATGGATATGTTGTCATCAAGCAAGCCGTACCGCGCGAACAAGCGTTAAAGACGGCGGCATTCTTGTATGAATTCGAAGAAAAAGACCCGAATGATTCCTCCACTTGGTATACTGCTCCACGCGCTGAAATGAAGATGAAAGAACTGGCAAATACAGGGATGGTGGAATGTTATAATAGCCAATTGCAGTGGGATAATCGATCAACGCAGCGCGTGTACGATGCATTTGTCGATATATGGGGTACGGAGAAATTATGGGTTACGATTGACCGTGCTAATTTGAATTTCCCCATTCGTCCCGGACATGAATACAAGGCCTTTATCCACTGGGATTACGATCCAGAGACGAAGCCGGTGAACGTGCAAGGGGTTTTAGCACTAGCCGATCAATTAGATGAGAATATGGGTGGCTTTCAGTGCATCCCAGAACTTTTCCGCAACTACGATACATGGAAATTAACGCAACCTGAGGACCGCAATCGCTTCCTTCCAGATACGACTGGCTTTACTCCTACTAAGGTTAAATTAGAAGCGGGGGATTTGTTGATTTTCAACAGTTTACAACCCCATGGTATTCGTGCTAACCATAGCGATAAAGTACGCTGTGCCCAGTATATTTCAATGATGCCAGCGGAGGAAGATAACGATTCATTGCGTGAATGGAGAGTAAACTCTTGGCGAGATCGTATCGCTCCGGAAGGCTATGCTTTCCCGGGTGATCCACGTAAATGGGAACAAACGAAATACGAAACCGCTAGCCTGAATGCATTAGGCAAAAAGATTCTAGGATTAGATCGCTGGTAAAAACAGAAAAATAATGCATAAATTAGGGCATGAGAAAACTGTTCCTTATCCTCGCCCTTTTCAGCTTTAGTGCCTCCGCACAAATCGCGGAGAAAGTTAAATCTATGAAAGCCCACACCGGGTATTTCAACTTCTACTACGATGAGTCAAATGACAAGATCTTTTTGGAAGTTAAAAGACTCAATGAAGAGTTTTTATATACCTATTCGCTAGCTCAAGGTGTGGGAAATAACGATCTCGGATTAGACCGCGGTCAATTAGGTAATGAGCAGGTCGTTTTCTTTGAAAAACAAGGAAACAAACTCTTTTTAGTACAACCGAATACCCAATACAGGGCAAACACGAGCAATCCGTTAGAAAAACTTTCCGTTCAACAGGCTTTCGCTAAGTCCGTGTTGTATGGCTTTAAAATAGAGAGCGCTTCCGATGGAGCCTATTTAATCGATATCACTGATTTCCTAATGCAAGATGCACATGGCGTTTTAAAACGCTTAACGCAAGCAAAACAAGGAAACTACAGTTTAGATAAGTCCAAAAGTTCTTTGGCTTTAGAACACACAAAATCCTTTCCTAAAAATAGCGAATTTGAGGCCCGATTAACTTTTGCGGGCAATGGTACGGGAGCAGAAATCCGCTCCGTAGCCCCTAACGC
>DLPD01000018.1:0-13008 GCA_002479785.1 Cytophagaceae bacterium UBA7467 | reverse complement strand
CGAATGCGATCTCGTTCCAGGATTATTCATCCCCGGTGAATGAAGTAGTATTAAAGCGATGGATTACACGCCACCGATTAGAGAAAAAAGATCCGAATGCAGCCATTAGCGAGGCCGTTAAACCTATCGTTTATTACTTGGACAATGGTACCCCAGAGCCAGTTCGTTCCGCGTTAATGGAAGGAGGCCGCTGGTGGAACCAGGCTTTCGAAGCAATCGGATATAAAGACGCATTCCAAGTAAAATTATTACCGGAGGACGCAGATCCCATGGATGTGCGCTACCATGTGATCCAATGGGTGCATCGTTCTACAAGAGGCTGGAGTTATGGCGCATCGATTACAGACCCCAGAACGGGCGAAATTATGAAGGGGCATGTAAGTTTAGGCAGCCTGAGAATCCGCCAAGATTTCTTGATTGCGCAGGCGTTAATGAACGCGCCTTTTGCGAATGATGGAGCTGCGAATGGGCCTATGATGGCGATGGCTTTGGCCCGTATCAGACAACTGGCAGCGCATGAAATAGGTCATACACTAGGTTTTGCGCACAATTATGCGGCAAGTGCTCGGGAAAATTCTAGTGTAATGGATTATCCTCATCCACAGATTGACTTCAAAGAAGATCAAATGGATTTTAGCCATGCCTATGATACAAAAATTGGAGATTGGGATAAAGTATCGGTTGATTATGCCTATGGAGATCATAAAACGAGAGCAGAATTAAATCAAGTGATTGATAATGCTTATGCCAAAGGCCTCCGCTTCATCACAGACTCTGATGCCCGCAACCCAGGTGGAGCGCATATCTATGCCCATCTTTGGGATAATGGAAAAACCATCGTTGATGAACTTCAGCATATTTTAGCCATTCGCAAAAAAGCGATTGCGAACTTCTCAGTTAACAATATTCGTCCGAATGAAACCTATTCACACCTGGAAGACGTTTTCGTTCCTTTGTATTTCTTGCACCGCTACCAAACAGAAGCCACCACGAAAATCATTGGTGGATCCGAATACAATTACGCGGTGAGAGGCGGAAAGGAATTGGTTGTAGAACCAGCTTCCGTGGCCCTACAAACCCAAGCTTTAAAAGCGGTGACCCAGACGTTAGATGCGCGCACGCTTGCGATTCCTAAAGAGAAATTAGCGTTATTCCCACCACGCGCTTTTAATTATGATCGTACCCGAGAATCTTTTAAAGGGAAAACCGGGATCACCTTTGATCCGATGGGCGCCGTGGAATCTGCTGCCGATTTTACCTTAGACTTCTTGTTGCATCCGGATCGCTTATCTCGTTTAGCCGGAAATAAAGCGGTAAATGCGCAGCAATTAGGAGTTTCAGAGACATTGAGCACTTTATTGCAAGCTACGCTTTACACCTCTCATTCTGATCCTTATTTACAAGCCACACAAGAGACCATTAACTTCAAAGTAGTTTCTTCCTTGCTTAACGTTTTGAACGCACCTTCTATTTCTCCATTAGCCGCTTCAGAGGTCAACGCATCGGTAAAAGGAATTAGAGAGGTTTATAGCAAAAAGACCGGTGCTTTTGCGAGCTACCTCGTTCAAACCATCGATCAATTCAAAGCTAATCCAGCAGATTGGAAACCGATGCTGACACCGGTTATTCCGGACGGGGCACCGATAGGCATGGATTGTTTCGAATAAACTGTACTTGTTTGAACACATTTGGCCCTGTTTGGCCAAAGCATTTATCCTGCGGTTAATGTAGTTTTATGCCATAGAAATCACAAAGCTATGGACACAAAACACTATCTCTGTAAAAGTCCTTTTTATGTTTTATTAATGGGTAAAGAGGGGCACAAAGTAATCATCCAAGAAGGAATGATACAGGTATATTCACTCCGATTATTTCGTTGGAAAAAATTAGTAAATACTTTTCCTGTGAATGATGTTGTTCAGGTTAGGACCATCGAAAATCTGGTACTGGCTGACACTTTTATCGCCTTGACTAAAAATCGTTTTTGCTCGTTGCGGCATTTGCGACCTAAAGAGGCATTCGGGTTTAAAAGTTACCTAGCAATGATGCTTTAAGTAACGATGTAAATCGAAAAAATTAGCAATAAAATACCTAACCATTGAACGCGGCTAATTTTCTCACGGTAAAGGAGTCGGCTAAAAAATAAGGTTAAAATCAATTGCGATTTACTTACAAAAATTATTTGGGTCATGGAGGCATATGAATAAGCTATATGCAAAAATGTGGAGCCTAAAATAACACAGAGAGCCAATATTAAAATGGGTCTTAATGGAATAACTTGCCAAGATTGCTTTTGGAAAAGTAAAAATAGACCAATAAGTACCGTTACAGATCCCTCCAGAAGTAAGGTAAATGGTAGCACACCTAACCAAGCCACCGGAAATTTAAATAAGGTATAGGAAACACCCCAGAAAAAGGATGTCAAGATAGCACCCAATACCGATTTCCAGAATTTTGCCATTTTATCGAATTGAAATTCAGTTCGAAAAAGAAGGTAAACACCCACGCAAACACAAAGGAAAGCCATACTCAAATTAATCCCCCATGATTCTCCCAATACCAATACCGTGGTTAGCAAACCAAATAAATTGATAGATGAAATGGGGGCAACTAAACTTACTGCGTGAGATTGTAAGGAACGTACGAAAAAGTAAAGGCCGAATGCACTGAAAAAGCACAAACAAATACTGATTAACAATTGTGACAATGTGAAAACAGGAGGAACACCTAACCAAGTGTGGAATAAATGAAATTTTAAATCCAGCCACACGCAAATGGCAAAAAAACTCGTTGTAATAAGTCCCCTCAAGAAAATCACTTGAAGAAAAGAGTGTCCATGAATCGCTTTTTTCCAATAGGCATTACTGAATCCAAACGCGGCTGAACTAAAAAATAAGACTATTAAACCTAACACGCTAATTTGATTTTCGCAACTAACTCATCTACCCAATGCTTATCAGCACTATAGATATAACGCAAATTTATTTTTAGTAGGTATGCATTCGCTAATTCTTTGTTTCCCTTTTGCAGAAAATACAGCGACTTCAATAAATTAATTTTATTTAAATTATGTTTCTCAGGCAAGGAATAAGCAAACGATTTTTCATTCAACTCAAACGTAGCAATTTCATCAAAACCACTAATATCTAGGTGATAAACCTCTACCAATCGGTAAAAAAAGACCAAAAATGATACTGAACTTGTATCATCCGTTAGACTTTCATAAAAATCATAAAATGTTGCTTTATTCCCCCACAAAATAAAATCCCAGGCCGCTATCCTACCTCTTAAATTAGGATGCATATAAGCTTGAGAGCTGAAAAAAGCCTTTTTACTTTTGTCTAAATACATTTTTGCTTGTATGGCATCTCCCAAATCAAAAGCCTTTTGACATAACATCACATTTTTGAATACGCTCATATCCTCAACTAAATCCTCTGAAGTAGCCTCTAACCACTCGCCGTAAAAACCTGTGAGGCATTCCTCTTCGACAAATAATTGCAGAATTACCCGCTGTGCTAATTCATTCGATTGCAACAACTTAGCTATATAATCAATTACACGCCGATTATTTTTACAGCTGAATATGTAAATTGATTGAAAGGAAACATACAAACGCCAAGTAACCTGTAAATCAGTTGTATCAAACTTTATATTAAAAATCTGCGTTAGCAGATCAAAATTTTCAGTTTCTAAGCACAAGTCGATGATGGACTTTAATTGATACACATCGTCCCATGTTTTCAATTCAAATTGCCGAACAATGTCTAATATATCTTGATCATCATGTCTATTTTGAAGGCGATTCAAAATAAGCATCTCGTTAAAAAAGTCTTTTTCAAATTGATTAACGGATTGTCTAAAATTCTCAAAGTCTGAATAGCCCAAGCCTTTGCACAGGCTATCTAATGTAAATCTAGAAGCCATTGTAGGACCTTTAATTATCCCAAAAAGTCGCCGCAACGTATTGTAGGATATTGAAATTTTTGCCTGTTGCTGAAGCGCCTCACTCAGTTTTTGGCAAGAATAAGCGTCAATGATCAGTATATCATAGACCTCTTGTATTCGCTTAAGAAGCCATTTTTTTTCGTGAATACTAATGGGGATGGATGCCGGCATAAGTTTAGAACAATTACCACTCAATATACGATTTAAATCAATTAGACAAGATTATATGAAAGTACGCATAAGTCAATTAGCTGATTTTCAATACGTAAAATAAAAATCGACATTAACATGGACTCATTTGGACAAATAAGGGTGTTCTCTAAAGTGAATAATTCAAAAATAGTTAAAAAGTGGCCCATCAATTTGTATTCCGAATTTTCTGTATCCTAAAATTTGTTCCATTTTGCGCAAAAGGGAACAAACTGTCTAAAAGTGGTAAGTTAAAAACTATCCCGAATAGGTAATTTTGGTTTAAACCAAAACTCATCCAAAATGAAAAATTTATTCTTACTTTTCGTCACATGCCTTGCATTGACAGCTAATGCTCAAAGCAAAAAAGAATGCGAAGACCTAGTTAACGCAGAAAAACACGTGGCAGACAACATTAAAATGTACACTGCGACCTGGGATAAAATCTTTAATCAGCGCGACATCGACCAGGTAAATGAGCAAAATTTCTCCTCGGATGTTGTTTTATTAGGCCAAAAAGAAAATATCCGATCAAAAGGGATAGATGGCTTTAAAAAATCTTTCAATTACTATCTAACCACTTTTTCAAACATTAAATTTACCTTCATTGATGTGTGGGGGCATGGGGATAAACTCGTAAAACACTGGAATTTTAAAGGTACTCATACTGCTACGGGAAAATCAATGGATCTATCAGGAGTGACCTTAGTTAAAATGAAAGATGGCAAAATCATAGAAGAACAAGATTTCGATGATAATCTTTGGTACAATCAACAATTAGGCAATTACTTAGTCAAATAACCATGAAAAAACTAATCCTATTATTATTCCTTGCACTAAATGCCTTTGCGCAAAACCTACCTTCCGGCGACCCCATACAAGCAGGATTATCCAAAGATGGATTACAACGGGTAGAAACTTTTTTAGCATCCCAAACCGATAAACAAATCATTCCCGGCTCTATTGGCATGATTGTTCGTCATGGGAAAGTGGTATACAAGAAAGCTTTTGGCAAAGCGAACCTAGAAACAGGTGAAGCGATGCGCACCGATCACCTGTTCCGCATGGCGAGTATGACTAAAATTGTAACCGCTATCGCTGGATTGAAATTGTACGAACGAGGGCTATTTACGATGGATACTCCATTGGAAAATATCCTTCCAGAATTCGCCAATATGCAGATTTTAACGGGATACGACAGCGTAGCACATAAATTCATTACGCGTCCGGCGAAGAAAAAGATCTTAATGAAGCATATATTCACGCACACCTCTGGTATTGCTTATCCTCCCTTTGCTACCTTAGGTCACGAGGCCTACGTTAAGGCGAATGTCACTTTTGCTTTTCCCAAAGTAAAAAGTGGGTTAAAACTCAGCGAAATCATCCAAAGTGCCGCTAAATTACCCCTCACTCATGAACCGGGTGAAAGCTGGACTTATGGTATGAACTTAGAAGTATTAGGTCGTGTGATTGAGGTTTTAGATGGACGCTCATTCCCAGACTTTCTTCGTCAAGAAATATTCCAGCCCCTAAAAATGAACCGCACTTTTGTGGGTGTTCCTAAGGAAGAATGGAAAAATATGACACAAGTTTATACGCGGGATAAAAACGGGAAATTGGCCATTTATACTGACCAAGTGGGACGTGATTTAATGGGATTCTCGACAGAGACATCGATGGAATTTTGGAAAGACACGAACACATCTCTAGGTTTAGGGGGCACAGATATCATCAGTAATGTAGATGATTACGCTCGTTTGTTCCAAATGCTTTTAAATTATGGACAATTAGACGGTGCCCAAATCCTAAGCAAAAAAACAGTCGAAATGATTGAAAAACCTTTGTTTGACGTAGCCACGAAAGACGGAGTAGCGATGGGCGTCACAGGAAGCTCTCAATTTAAAGCAGGCGTAACGGTTTACGTTTATCCGGAGGAACAAGCTAAATTCGAGACCATCTCCGCGGGATCCTATTTCTGGCTTGGGTATTTTGGAACTCAATTTTGGATCGATCGCAAAGAGGATATGATCGCCCTAATCTTTATGCAAGTAGCTCCAGAGCCTACTGGCCACAACAAAAATTTCAGACACCTCGTATGGGGAAGTATTGCTAAATAAAACAAACCATGAAAAAACTACTATTCCTTCTTGTCGCATTAGTTACCTTCCAAGGGAATGCACAAACGGCCCAACCCGCTACACTTTACGGGGCTGTTGCCTACGACATTCCTTCTAAATACATCAAAAACAACATTCGCGTTTCCGTTTCTGTACCTATGGGATATGATCCGAAAGCAAACACAAAATACCCGGTGCTTTACGTGTTAGATAGCTTTTACTCTTTCCCTTTGATGCATGAAATGCACAAGATGATGGCTGGAGAAATTGAACCAGCCATTATCGTAGGAATCGGTGATGATCGCATGAGCCTACCAGAATGGATTATCACGCGTTACCCTATTTTAAGTTATGATAATGTGGCTTATGAAGATTCCTTCCATGTGGCTAATTTATTGCGCGGAGCACCGGTGAAATTGCATTCTGGAGATGGGGCCTTGTACTACGATGCCATAAAAAAAGAAGTTATTCCGTTCATCGAGGCAACTTATAAAACGAACGGAGACCGCGGCTTAACTGGTCATTCACTGAGCTCCCTTTTTGCGAGCCACGTTTTATTTAAGGATCCAGGTTATTTCTCCAAAATAGGTATCAACAGCGCTCCTTTATTCGTCAATGACGATGAAACGATGCGTTTAGAAAAAGCCTTTTATGATTCAAAAAAATCCTTAACAGGTAAAGTATTCATTTCAGCTTCCTCTCTAGAAGGCAAGAATCTCTTCGAGAAAAGAGCCTTAAATTTAGCCAATGCCTTGAAAAGCCGAAACTACCCTGGTCTGACGGTAAAACACCATATTTTCCAAGATGAAAGCCATGTTTCTGAAATAGGCGCCTTAACAGGCAAAATACTGTATTTCTTCTATGGCTTACCTGTAGATCGATCATTGGGTAAGGGTCATAAGGCAGATAAATAACAAAAAAGGCTCACCATTAATCGGTAAGCCTTTTTTATTTAATCGTATTTTCAATGGCAAGTACCTTCCTCGCCTGTTCATAATATTTACTTTCCACTAGGATATAATCCGTATCAAACGTACTTACACAGAACAAAGGGATTTTGTTATCTGCTAAAGTCTTAGACAGAGCTGCTAAAATTCCTGTGATCGAAAAGTCCAATGGACCTTCAATCTTAAACCCTTTCCAATTCTCAGCTTTCTTAATTCCAGCTGGTGCAAAGCGCTGATCCACTACAATGGACAATTCATCACTTGTTTTTGAGATAGAATAGAATGCACCTTGGTAGGCCCAATCTGGCACTTTCGAATCAGGAGCTAGACGACAAACCGCATAGGTGTCCGGCATTAAAGAAAGAGTGAGATTGCGTTTTTGGGCATTAGCTAAAAAGCAAACAAACAGAAGGATTAGTGTCTTTTTCATTTAGAAAAATTTAGCCTCTTTCTCTATCTTCCGGTACGGAGTTCTTAAGAATTGAAGGACGGTGGAATTGAATAAAGTTTTGTAGTATACGGGGGTTGAATGCCCAGAATTTGGCAAAATCCATACATAAGAACGCGGTATGGCTTCAGCAATTTCTAAGGTATGCCGCGGCATAATCACATCATGATCACCCCCAATCACCAAGGTAGGACATTGAATTTTATTCATTTCCGCGTGTGAAATATGAGGCTCATTGACTAACAATCGATGTAATTTTAATTGACGCTTACTTTCCGCATTAACAGGCAGTTTCGATAAACTATCAATCACATGGTATTCATTTTCTACCACCCAAGCATCCGTACTTTTTACAGGCTCCGGCGTTAAATTCGCTCCGGTAACAGCAAGTTTACGCACTTTCTTAGGATGCCTGCTCGCTAATAAAAGACCATTAATTCCTCCATCACTCCAACCCACCACCTGGACGGAATCCAATTTTAAATGATCAAGTAAGGCCGCAAAATCGTCTGCCATTTGCTCATAACTCAAGGAATCTTGCGTATCTATGGATTTACCATGGGAACGATTATCAGCAATGATCACACGGTATTGTTTGCTAAAAAAGGGAATTTGGTTTTTAAAATCTTGAATGGAACCATTGTTACCATGAATAAATAATAGCGGTTCTCCTTTACCATAAATTTCATAATACATCTGAAATCCACGAATCGCTGCATAATGCCCGGCTTTGGGATTATTGCCGTATGGTATAGTTTTTTGGGCGATAGTCGAAAGACTAACTAGCAAAAAGATGAACAGTTTTTTCATAGGACAAAGAACACTATTTTTTACTTGATAATCCTTTAAAATCTGACGGGCTTGTTCCCTTTTGCGAAAATGGGAACATGTTGTCTTTTTATTATATTTGATAAAAGACTATTACCTATGAAAAAAGTGTGCGTGATCGGTGCCGGTCCTTCCGGAATCACCGCCTTAAAAAACCTGTTAGATCAAGGTCTAGAGACTGTTTGCTATGATTTTAATTCCCAAGTAGGAGGCAACTGGGTATACAACGAGAAAACAGGTCACTCCAGTGTTTTTGAGACGACGCATATTATTAGTTCCAAAACCTTATCGCAGTATGAGGATTTTACATTTGATGACTTTGAGAAAGGAATGCCTGATTATCCATCTCATGATCAACTGAGACGGTATTTCCAGGGCTATGCTGCACATTTTAATCTATATCCGCACATCCAATTCAACACCTTGGTAAAGTCTTGTGAACTGGATGAGGCGAAAAACTGGGTGGTAAAAACAGAGAAAGACGGCGTCGAAAAAACAGAACTATTTACCCATTTAGTCGTTTGCAACGGGCACCATTGGCTGCCTAGAATGCCCCAATATCCGGGAGAATTTGCTGGAAAATTCATGCATTCGCACGAATTCAAAAAAGCAGAACCGTTTCGCGATCAACGCATACTTGTGATAGGTGGGGGAAATTCCGCCTGCGACGTAGCAGTTGAAACGAGCCGAGTAAGTAAAAAGACGAGTATCAGCTGGCGAAGAGGGTACCGGATTGTGCCTAAGTTTCTATTCGGAAAACCGAGTGATGTCGTTGCCTCGCGGTTAGCTTGGCTACCCACTAAATTGAAATTTTTCTTATCAGAATTATCTGTCAAAATATTCTCCGGGTCCAATAAAATCTACGGCCTTCAGGAACCTACACATGCAATAACGGCAACTCATCCTACAATCAATGAAGAGCTTTTATATAAAGTAAGGCATGGAAAAGTATTCCCTAAGGTTGATATCGATCACTTTGACGGAAAAAATGTGCATTTTAAAGATGGTTCAGTGGAAGAATTTGATACCATCATCGCTTGCACGGGTTATATACTTGAACACCCTTTCTTTCGAAAAGACTTCTTGAATTATAGTGAAGGAGATGTGCCTCTGTATTTAAAAATGCTGCATGAAAAATATGAAAATTTGTTTTTTGTGGGCATGTTTCAGCCACTGGGATGTATTTGGCCTGGGTCGGAATTGCAGAGTAAAATAGCGGCGAGAGCCATTAAGGGACTTTGGGAAAGACCAGAAAACATCGCTGAATTATGCCAAAGAGAGGTCACCCACCCTCACCTGAAACAAATCAAAACACCACGTCATACCATCACCGTAGATTTTCACTTGTTCGTGAAACAATTGAAAAAGCATTTACCGAAAGACTACGTGAGCAAATCCCCCGTTTCATGAAGGAAACCATCTTATTTGTTCACGGAGTTTGCCACGGTGCCTGGTGTTGGGAAGAAAAATTCATCCCTTATTTCCAGAACCTAGGCTATGTATGCATTGCATTAAATCTCCCAGGGCACGAAACGCCAGGAAGCACTCAGCGCATTTCCTATTCCTTAAACGACTACGTTCAGGCATTGCATGAGGCGGTTTCAAAATTAGATCAACCTCCCATCATTATCGGCCATTCGATGGGCGGCATGATTTTACAACGATTTCTGAAAAAGGGTATTTGTAAAAAAGCGATTTTAATGGCCTCAGTTCCTCCTTCTGGCGCTTTGATGGCTAGTCTTCGAGTTATCATCCAAAACCTGGGGACGCTACCCTATTTATTCACGGGAAATCTATTGGGTGTATTTCGCAAGTACCCCCATTTGATGTTTAATGAGGCCAAAATCGCTGAGAAATATGCCCCTAACATGTGCGCAGAATCTTTTCTGGCCTTTCTTGCCTTAGTCCTACCTATTTTTCATAAAATCACTGCACCCCTACTCGTTTTAGGTGGCTCGAAAGATCAATTGATTACCGTAGAGGAGTTTGCGCAAACGGCAAACCGATATGGTGCTACCCTGGAGATAATTGAAGGAGGGTCACATGATTTAATGCTGGAAGATGACTATATAAAGACAGCAGGAGCGATAAAAAAATGGCTTAGCGAAAAATAATCAACAAATTTCCCGACCTTGCCACTCTAAACCCTTACAAGATGGCCAAAGGCATGAATTCCCAAAAGGCGGCAAAGAAAGAACCCGCTAAAACTCCCAAGGAGAAAAAAGAAGAAAAGAGAGAAAAAAAGAAAGCAGGCTATCAATAGATGGCCTGTTTTTTTTGGTACTTTTGATGCGCATGAGCACAAAAGACCCCAAGGTATTTTTCATAACCCCAGCATTTACCCAGTTAAATACGCCCTACCCAGCAACGGCCTATTTGAAAGGGTTTTTGAATACCCAAGGTATAGCATCATACCAGACAGATCTAGGGCTGGAGGTTATTCTCCAACTATTCTCTGCCTACGGACTTAAGCGCCTATTTGCGCACATTGAAGATTCTGGCAAAAATTTAAATGCTAACGTTGAGCGAATGCTGCGACTAAAACAGTCCTACATTCGCACCATTGACCCAGTCATATCCTTTTTACACGATAAAAACCCCACCCTTGCGCACGTCATTGCAGAACAAAACTACTTGCCGGAAGCATCTCGTTTTCAGCAGGTAAGTGATTTAGAATGGGCCTTTGGGAGTATGGGTGTGCGGGATAAAGCAAGGCATTTAGCGACGCTTTATTTAGAAGATATTTCTGATTTAATTATTGATGCGGTGGATTCGCATTTTGGGTTTAGTCGCTATGCGGAAAGATTAGGTAGATCTGCTTCGAGTTTTCAGGAGTTAAATCAGGCTCTGAATGCCCCGCTGACCTATATTGATGAGTTGTTAGTTGAGCTATTGGCAGGTAAAATTGAAAAAGAAAAACCTGATCTGATTGCCATTACTGCGCCATTTCCAGGTAATTTATACAGTGCTTTGCGATGTGGGCAGTGGATAAAAAAACACCACCCGGAGATTAAAGTCGCCTTGGGTGGCGGGTATGCAAATACCGAATTACGTTCCTTGCAAGAGCCGCGCGTGTTTGAATTCGTGGACTTTATCACGCTGGATGACGGGGAAACGCCTTTGATGAATCTTTTGGAATACCTAAAAGGTACCCGTGAATTACCAGATTTGAAACGTACTTTTTGTTGTATTAATGGAACCGTCACCTACCTAAATGGGTCAAAAGATGCGGACGTCAAGCAAAAGGATGTAGGTATTCCGGATTATACCGATTTACCTTTAGACAAATACCTATCCGTCATCGAGATCGCGAATCCGATGCACCGCTTGTGGAGCGATGGAAGATGGAATAAATTGACACTGGCGCACGGTTGTTATTGGGGCAAATGTACTTTTTGCGATATCTCCTTATCGTATATTAAAGATTACGAGGCCACCACGGCACCTATGTTAGTCGATCGAATCGAGGCGATGATTCAGCAAACGGGAAACAATGGTTTCCATTTTGTGGATGAGGCCGCACCACCAGCTTTAATGCGCGATGTGGCACTCGAAATTATCCGCAGAGACTTGACGGTCGTTTGGTGGACGAATATTCGATTTGAGAAAAGTTTTACGAAAGATTTATGTCAATTACTCGTTCGCTCAGGTTGCATTGCCGTCTCCGGTGGTTTAGAAGTGGCCTCAGATCGATTGTTGGATTTAATTGATAAAGGAGTTTCTGTTTCGCAGGTGGCCAAAGTTGCCGACAACTTTACCCAAGCAGGAATTTTAGTCCACGCTTACTTGATGTATGGATTCCCCACGCAAACTGCTCAGGAAACGGTTGATTCGCTAGAAGTGGTTAGACAGCTGGTGGAAAATGGGGTGATGCATTCGGGATTTTGGCATCAATTTGCTCTAACTGCGCATAGTCCTGTGGGCCTGAATCCGGATGCCTACCACATAAAAATCTTACATCCGGAACCAGGGATATTCGCAAATAACGATTTAGAACATGCGGATCCAACGGGAACTGACCATGCCCTATTTAGTGAAGGCTTGAAAAAATCCTTGTTCAATTATATGCATGGCATCGGCTTAGACATACCGTTACAAGAATGGTTTGATTTCAAAATTCCGCGTACGCAACTACCAAAAAACTACATTAAGCGCATTTTAGCACCTTCAGCAGAACAAATGCCTAAACCTAATGCTAAAATGGTATGGCTAGGACCAGAACCCACAAGGTCTAAAAAATACCTTTTGTTCAGCCTAGGGAAAGAAGAGGTGGAACTGGAAGTCACGGGAAAGCTGGGTGCATGGCTTATGGACACATTGCCTACATTCTCCTTGGGCTCAGAAAAAACGGGAATCTTTGCTGAATTCGAAACGGCATTTTCGAATGCGGGTTTAGGTGATTTCGAAAACTTCTGGGAAGGAGAAATCGCAACCGAATTACGGGAGATGGGATTATTGGTTATTTAAAAAGGTCTGAAAAAAAAGCCTCAAATTTCTTTGAAGCTTTTCTTTTAGTTGGCGGTCCGGACGG
>DLPD01000035.1:70636-91416 GCA_002479785.1 Cytophagaceae bacterium UBA7467 | reverse complement strand
GCCTCAGAACCCGGAACACGCGGGCCAAAAGCCACTTGTTGCGCAATATACTGGTAGGCTGAATCCGCCTTGAAATCAGGCGTTTCGACAAGGGTAACTTCCGTAACTGGCACTTCCGCAGTAGGCTTCCAAACAAAGTAAGCGCCGGTGAGGGCGAAAACAAGCAGTAAAAAGAGCGCAATGCGGGAACGGTTCATCTAAGAAATAGGGAAAAACTAGCTCAAAGATAGCAATACAATGCCGAATTAGGAATTAAGAAATCAATAATGTGTACCTTGCAGGATAATTTGAATTGAAATACCATGCCTTCCCCTAAGGAACTGAAATTTTTGAACAGCTTAAAAGCTGAAATATTGGAGTTTTTTGAATTGAACGACTACCGTTCGTATTCTTTGAACCAATTACACAAGGCTTTTGCTATTCGCGATCGAAAGACGAAGGAGATTTATTCTGACCTAGTTGCAAAATTGATTGCAGAAAACCGCTTGATCAAAAACGGAGAGGGCAATGTGCGTTTTGATAACGAATCTTTCCAGGTGACAGGCCGCGTGGATCATGTGAATGCGCGTTTTGCGTTTGTGATTCCAGAAGATGGAGGGAAGGATATTTGGGTGGCTTCGGCTGATTTAAATAATGCCAAAGACGGGGATAAAGTCATCGTCCAAGCACGTCGCCCTTCAGAAAAAAGAAAAAATGATCGCCCGGAAGGGGAGGTTGTAGAGATATTGGAACGTCGTTCCGTCGAGCTAGTGGGGGTCATTCAAGTCACTCCGCATTACTCGTTTTTAATCCCCGATTCGAAGAAAATCTACGAAGACGTCTATTTGCCTAAGTTCGAAATTAAGGACGCTAAGCACCTAGACAAAGTCATTGTGGAGGTAACTCGCTGGGGAATGGACGGCAAAAAGGCCGAAGGTCGCGTGATAAAAGTGCTCGGAAAAGCGGGAGAAAACGATACGGAAATGCACTCGATTTTAGCGGAATACGGTTTGCCGTATGATTTCCCAGAGGAAGTAGAAAAGGCTGCAGCCTCGATTTTGGTACAGATTCCTGCCACTGAAATTAAGAAGCGTAAGGATATGCGTAACGTCTTAACTTTCACGATCGATCCCATTGATGCGAAGGATTTTGATGATGCGATTTCCTACCAAAAACTAAAAAACGGCAACACCGAAATCGGTGTCCACATCGCGGACGTTTCCCACTACGTGAAACCCGGGAGTGTACTCGATATCGAGGCCTATAAGCGGGCCACTTCGGTTTACTTAGTCGACCGCGTAGTGCCCATGTTGCCCGAAAAACTATCGAACGGACTTTGTTCCCTTCGTCCTAATGAGGATAAGTTAACGTTCTCTGCCGTTTTTGAACTGGACGCGAATGACAAGATTGTGAAAGAGTGGTTTGGCCGTACGGTCATCCACTCGGACCGCCGTTTCGCCTACGAGCAGGCGCAAGAGTTGATCGAAAATGATTCGGATGACAGCTATGTGCCCGTTATTCGGGATCTAAATCGCATCGCGAAAAGCTTCCGTAAAAACCGTTTCGAACACGGTTCTGTGAACTTTGAAACGGCAGAAGTACGCTTCGAATTAGATGAGGACGGAAAGCCTATTGGGGTATATCCACGTATTCGCAAGGATGCGCATAAATTGATTGAAGAATTTATGCTTTTGGCCAACAAAAGAGTTGCGGAATTCGTCTATAACAAGAAAAAAGACGAGCCTCGTAACACCATGGTGTACCGTATTCACGAAGCACCAGACCCTGAAAAATTGCAGGTATTCTCTTCGTTCGCAAAGAAATTTGGCTACCAAGTAACGACTGATCCACAAAACGTCAGCAAATCATTTAATGCCTTGATGGAAAATATTGAGGGCAAAGGCGAAGAGCACGTATTGCAAAGTTTAGCCGTGCGTACGATGTCGAAAGCCCGATATAGCACCGATCCTGTCGGTCACTTTGGATTGGCATTCCCGTTCTATTCGCACTTCACCAGCCCGATCCGCCGTTACCCAGACGTCATGACGCATCGTCTGTTGCAACATTATTTAGACGGAGGAACTCCAGCGGAGCGAGCACCCTTAGAAATCCAATGTAAGCACAGTTCAGACCGCGAAAAACTTGCTTCTGACGCGGAACGCGCTTCTATTAAGTACAAGCAAGTCGAATACATGAGCTTGCATGAACCTCAAATTTTTGACGGAATTATCACCGGCGTAACCGAATTCGGAATCTTCGTCGAAATAGGCGATACGTCTTGCGAAGGCCTCGTGCGAATGGTCGATTTGAATGATGACTTCTACGATTTAGACAAAAACAATTACCGTATCGTGGGTAAATCGAATGGCCGTGTCTTTACGTTTGGAGATAAAGTCCAAGTGAAAGTCCGCGATACAAACTTAGCTAAACGGACGATTGACCTGGAGTTAGTGGGAATGCGTTCTGGCTTGGTGGGAAAATTCGCTAACAACCGTTCTCGTAAGAGAGAAACGCCGAGGGGTGGAAGAGTGATTCCGAAGGGTAGAGAGCGTGGTAGGAGAACTGGGCGACGATAATTTTTTAAAGCATAAAGAATAAAGCACTAAGCATAAAGTAGGGATCAAAAAAGGCTTCGATTAATCGAAGCCTTTTTTGATGAGTATGGGAAGCGTTTAAAAGCAAAATCTTTATTCTTTGTGCTTTATGCTCTATGCTTTAGTCTAGCACCGCAGGTGCAGGACGACTCGTATTATACAACTCATACCAATCCTGTTGATCCATCTCGATTGCGAATGCATCCACGATGTTTTGAATACGGTTCTCTTCTAAGGTCCCGATTAATGGTAATGCACCTAATTTGATTAACCAAGCTACGGCAACTGATTCGATATTGCTATCGTATTTTGTTGCCATTTCTATCAATTTCTTACGCAGTTTCAAGGCTTGCTCGTCCGTTCCGTGTTCGATGCGACCACCGGCTAGTGGAGAAACCGCTAAGGGGCGCATGTATTTTTGCTTGATGTAATCGACAATCCCATTATCTAATGCGCTTGTGTTTAGTAAGTTCAAGTCGATGTGGTTAGAGACGATCGGGATATTTAAGAAGGAAACTAACAATTGGTGTTGGTAAACCGAGAAGTTTGAAACACCAATGTTTTTCACTTTTCCAGAGCTTTTTAATTTTTCTAATGCTACTGCCGTTGTTTCAATATCGGACAAGGGATCTAATTGATCTAATAAAAAGACGTCCAAATAGTCTGTGTGCAAGTTGCGAAGCGAGTTTTCTACAGACGCCGTGATGTGCGCTGCAGAAGTATTCACGTGGGCAACGCGGAAGTCTGGTCTTGCGGCAGATGGAATGTTAACTCCACATTTAGAAAACAAAACGATGTCAGAACGCTGGATGGATTTTTTGGCCAAAAGCTCTCCAAAGCTCTTCTCCGCCGTATACTCACCATAACGATCAGAATGATCAAAGGTATTAATACCCTTATCTAAACAGAAATGAACGATTTCGTCCATTTTCTTGTCTTCTTTTTCCCAACGCCAAAAGCCATAGATGGCTGGAGAAACTTTGGGACCGGCGTCGCTTAAGTATACTTTTTTCATGCTACAATAATTTTAGATGCGGCTAATAAATCATCCACTAAATGCGTGGCTTTGGTTTCTGTTCCAGCAGGCGCTAAACGAATGGTCCGCAAACCCGCTCGTGTACCTGCTGTAATATCACGTTCATGGTCGCCTACCATCCAGGAAGCGTCCATGTCAATGTCGTATTTTGCCGCGGCCTTCTCGATCATCAAGGACCCAGGCTTGCGCGTCAGCGAATGGCTGTCAAAGTTTTCGTGGTAAGGACAGAAATAGATATCATCTAATTTAACGCCTGTTCTTTCTTGGATCGCATCATGGATTAAATACACGTCCTCGGGTTTGTAAATCCCTTTTGCAATACCACTTTGGTTAGTAATTACGATTAATAAATACCCCGCGTCTTTTAACGCCTGAAGACCTTCTTTTACCCCCGGAGGGATTACAAAATGGCCTAAATGGTATACATAATCCACTCTATCTACATTTAGAACGCCATCGCGATCTAAAAAAATACACTTATTCATTCAATTCTTTTTAGGCAAATAACGCAGCTAAGCGGCTCCAAGGGATGCGGCTTAAAATCAATAAAAGGCCAATTCCGTTTAATAGCCACATGTTTTTGAACTTCGCGGCATCAGTAATCGCTTTTTTGTTTTTGGCATTCACTACCGTCGCTAAAACGATGGCGATAAGGTTAACCGAAACGTGCTCTACTAAAATCAAACGAGTAGCTGAATCTTTCATAGCTGCACCAAAATCAGCAAAGGCAGCCGTTGTTACTGGGCTAAGCGCCACATAAAGCACTAATCCAATTAACAATTGTGTATGTAAAGAAATCATGTAGAATAAGCCTACTTTACGATCTGATTCTGTGAAAGTTTTGCCTGTTAAGCCTTTGAAAATTGACAAAATGCCTAGTGCTAAAACGACTAGAAACAAGATCGAGTGAATGGTAACGAATGTTGAATACATAGTGCTTGTGTTTAATTTTAACAAAGATACAAAAAGCCTTCGTAACGTGACCTTTGTTACGTTTAATCGTCTAATTTTCTTTACCTTTGGGCATAATTTACCTTATTTTATGTCAAATCCCAGCAAGTTAACGGCCATGATAAATGCCCGTTGTCCTCATTGCCACGAAGGTCGTCTCTTCAAATATAAGTGGTGGAATATCTTTAATTTCGCTCAAATGCATGACAATTGCCCTTCTTGTGGTGTTAGATACGAAGTGGAACCAGGATTTTTCTATGGTGCAATGTATATTTCCTATGCTTTTACGGTGGGGATCATGCTAGTGGGTGGAATTTTGGTATTTAATTTCTTGAATGATCCACCTGCAATGGGCTATGTCGTTCCTATAACGTCGATTTCACTCTTACTAGTACCCTTTAATTTTAGGACAGCTCGGGTATTATTTATACATTGGTTCTCCGGTTTAAAATACGATCCAAGCGCTGCCGCTAAGCATGAAAATTCTTGATTTTTATATTTTAAAGAAATTTCTGAAGACTTACGTTTTCGCCGTTTTCATCATCGTTCTCATCGTGATGGTAATCGACTACACGGAGAAAATTGATGATTTTATTCGCAAGGAAGCGCCGTTGCGCGAAATTCTATTTGATTATTATTTGAATTTTATCCCCTATTGGGCCTCCTACATCAGTCCATTGATGGTTTTTATTGCGACCGTTTTCTTTACGGCAAACCTGGCTGCTAAAACCGAAATCATTGCCATCTTAAGTTCTGGCGTTAGTTTCACGCGTCTGATGCGGCCTTATATAATTGGTTCGGGTATTTTAGCGGTGGGGACCTTTTTTATGATTGGTTGGATAGTGCCAAACGCGAACAAGATTCGGGTTCCTTTCGAGCACAAATACATCAACAATACTTACTATTTCGATAAGCGCGACGTTCACATTAAAATTGGTCCAGAAACGTACGCCTATTTAGAGACCTACGATAATACGACGAACACGGGTTATCGCTTCAGTTTGGAGCGAATAGTGGGTACGGAAATTCAGCAGAAATTGATGTCGGATCGCATCACCTGGGACTCGACTTCGAAGAAGTGGACCATTCACGATTACCGGATCCGGACGGCTGGGGCGACCTCACTGCAGTTTGGGGCGAAGATTGATACGACCCTTAATTTGTTCCCTAAAGACTTTGAGAACAAGCACTTATTACACGAAACTTTTACCCTGCCAGAGCTGAATCGCCACATTGATTTAGTGCAATCGCGCGGTGCGGACGGAATCGAAGTCTTTCAAATCGAGAAATACCTCCGCTTCGCTAATCCATTTTCGGTCATGATTTTGACCATTATCGGCTTCCTGGTATCTGCTCGAAAAGCACGAGGTGGCGTTGGTTTTCAGATTGCATTGGGTTTTAGTTTGGCCTTCATTTATATACTCTTCTTCATGATGAGCAAGGGAATTGCAGAAGGCGGCGGAATGCCTCCCTTGTTAGCGGTATGGCTGCCTAATATCGTGTTCTCCGCCGTGGGTGTGGGTCTTTATTACACAATCCCGCGCTAGAAATGAGACAGGCTCCTCGGCTTCTCGATTATTTCAAGATACATTTTATTGTCATTTTGTATGCGTTTACCGCTATTCTAGGCAATGCGACGGAGGCGAATGCGTTGACGATTGTGTTCTTCCGATGTGTGATAGCGGCGGCCGGATTAGGGCTGATGTTAGCGGCTTCTAAAAAGTCCTTTCAAGTTCCTGCCTCGGTATTAAAGATTTGGTTGTTGAACGGAGTATTCGTTTCGCTGCACTGGCTATTGTTTTTTGGTGCTGCCAAAGTCTCTACGGTCGCCATGTGCCTCGCGGGCCTTTCTACCCAAACTTTTTGGACCTCCATTTTAGAGCCCATCGCGAAGAAAAAACCCATTGCGAAGATCGAAGTGTTTCTCGGAATCTTAGTTATTATTGCCTTAGGTGTTATTTTCTCAGTAGAACCCGGCCAATGGATTGGTTTAGCGATGGGTATAGGGGCCGGGTTTTTCGGCGCTTTATTTTCTGTGATTAACGGAAATTATACCCACACCCACGACCCTAAATTAATTACGGTTTACGAGATGGTGGCGGCGGGAATGATCACCGGCGCTGTCTGGTTGAGTGGTCTTTTGGGCGGTTCATCTGGTTTCGTTCCAGTCGGCCTGGATTGGCTTTGGATTGGGATTTTGGCGGTCGTTTGTACCGTTTATGCTTACACCGAAACCATTCATTTGTACAAAGTTTTCTCCGTCTTTTCGATCAATCTCGTGATCACGCTTGAGCCCGTTTATGGGATTTTGCTCGCAGTTTTTATTTTTGGCCAAAAAGAAGTCATGCAACCCGCCTTCTACTGGGGAACAGGTTTGCTGGTGCTGACGGTGATGGCGCATCCGTTCTTGTCGCGACGTCCTGCGGACTAAGTCACGGCGTCCTGCGGACTTAGTCACGACTACGTCGTTTAGTCACCTCTACGAGGTTTAGTCACGACTACGTCGTTTAGTCATCGCTGCGCGATTCAGTCACGACTGCGTCGTTTAGTCGCCTGCGGCTCAGTCTGTGTTGTTCATGCCGGGTAGATTTCTTCAATTATTTCTTTTATATTTAGCTGTTAAACTGTTTGACTAAGTGACGTAGTCACGACTAGGCTGCGAAGCAGCGACTAAACGGCAACTTCGTGACTTAGTCCGCAGGACGACTAAGTCACGAAGTGACAAATAAGCGACAAAGTCGCGTAACTCTAAACCTATGAACCCAATCGCCATGAATCTGCTCGTTTACGGGCCAGATATGAATGATGCTATATTATCAGAGCTTTCCTTTATCCAAGAGGTGGGTTATCAAGGCGTTGAAATTCCGGTATTTAATGTTGATTTAGCGCATTGGTCTGCTTGGAAAAAGGAGGTTGATCGGCTGGGTTTACAACCTTTCGCTTGTGCGATTGCGGGGCCTGCAGAGAATTTGATTTCACCGGATCCAGCCGTGAGAGCGGCGGGAATTGCTTATTTGAAAGGGGCTGTAGACGTGGCTGCCTTTTTAGGATCGCCCTATTTGTCTGGGCCATTTCATTCGGCTTTAGGAGTTTTTACAGGGGCCAAAGCTACCCAACAAGAAATCGACTGGTCCATCGCCGGAATTCGGGAAGTGGCAGATCACGCAGCTACGAAAAACATTACCCTTTGTTTAGAATATTTGAATCGCTTCGAGAGCTATTTGGTCTCTAGTGCGGATGAATTATATGCCCTGGTTGAGCAAATTAATCATCCCTATGTGGAGATTATGTTTGACACGTTCCACGCGAATATCGAGGAAGTGAGTACGGCAGACGCGATTCGTCGGATCGCGAAGCGGACACCGCATATTCAATTGTCGGAGAGTACACGGGGGATTTTGGGAGAAGGACAGGTGAACTGGCCGTCTGTATTGCAGTCGATTAAGGACATCAATTATTCCGGCTGGCTCGTGGTGGAGGCCTTTAGCGAGAAATTACCGGCGGCCCATATTTGGCGAAAAATGTTTAATTCAGAGCGCGAGCTTGTGGATAAATCCATCAAATTTATCCATGGTAAGTGGTGAATGGTAAATGTAGGTTGAATTGAAATCTTTTAAACTATGAAAAAATATAACATTGCAATTGTCGGACTAGGTTTCGGCGCAGAATTTATTCCCATTTATTTGAAGCATCCATTGGCAAATATGTATGCGATTTGCCAAAGAAATGAAGAAAAGCTCAACTCCATCGGGGATGCTTATGGGATACAGACGCGCTACACGGATTTTGAGAAGCTAATTCAAGACCCGAATGTCGATGTCGTNNATCCAAGACCCGAATGTCGATGTTGTTCACATTAATTCTCCGATTCACTTACACGCAGAACAGACGCTGAAAGCGCTGAATGCAAGACCCGAATGTCGATGTCGTTCACATCAATTCTCCGATTCACTTGCACGCGGAACAGACGCTAAAAGCGTTGAATGCAGGCAAACACGTGGCTTGCACGGTGCCTATGGCCACGACCGTGGAGGAATGCAAGGCGATCGTGGAGGCGAGCAAGCGCATGGGTAAAAAATACATGATGATGGAGACGGTGGTGTATGCGCGCGAGTTTTTGTACATCAAAGAATTATACGAAAAGGGCGAGCTAGGCAAGATTCAATTCTTGAAGGCGTCGCACCAACAAGATATGGACGGTTGGCCGGATTATTGGCCAGGATTGCCTCCTATGCACTATGCCACGCATTGCGTAGGCCCTGTAGCCGGTTTATTGCGTTTGGAAGCGGAATATGTTTCTTGCTTCGGATCGGGTACGATTCGCGAAGAATTGATACAGCATTATAACTCACCCTTTGCGGTGGAATCAGCGCACATTAAGTTCCGTGATTCGGATTTGAGCGCGATGGTGTATCGTTCGCTTTTCGATGTGGCGCGTCAATACCGCGAGAGTTTTGAGGTCTATGGATCGAAGAAATCGGTGGAATGGCCTTTAATTGAGGGCGAAGAATTAGTGGTCCATACGGCGAAAAAACCGGAACCAGAGATTCCCGCTAAAGTTCCTACACCTGATTTTGCGCATTATTTGCCAGAAGAAATTCAACGCTTCACGACCAAAGGCGTGTACGACGAGGAGGATAATACCCACCTTTCCTTTACGCAAGGAGGCGGACACGGTGGTTCACACCCGCATTTGGTAAACGAATTCTTGCAGGCTTTGGCCGCAGATCGCGATCCATTCCCGAATGCACCGCAGTCAGCTAACTGGACCTCGGTGGGTATTTTAGCTCACGAATCTGCTCTTCAAGGCGGAAAAATCATTGAAATTCCTAAATTCTAAGCCATGCGTTTTCTCTTATTTGCTGCGGCACTCTTGTTTCAATTGTCGGTTTCGGCCGCTCCTGGCAGACGCCTCGAATTGTTGTTTTTAGGCGATAAAGGCCACCACAAACCCTTTGACAGGTATCCAGCGCTGCAATCCGCCGTGGGAATCAAGGGGATGAATATCACCTACACCGAATCCTTGAAGGATTTGAACGAGGCATATTTAAATAAATTCGATGCCTTAATTATTTATGCGAACCACGATTCGATCGCGGCACCGCAGGAAAAAGCGCTCTTGAATTACGTGGCGTCAGGCCACGGTTTAGTCGCGATTCACTGTGCGTCGTTCAACTTCCGGAATTCGAAGGAATTTGTGAAGATGGTGGGCGGTCAATTTTGGCGCCATGGGATGGATTCGATTCGCGTAAAAAACGAGGCGAATACCTATGTGAAGATCAAGACGGTCGATGAGACCTATTTGCACAGCCAATTGCAGCCGGATAACCAGATTTGGCAATCCCGTATTTTAGGCCCAGAACAGGCCAAAGACAAACCTGGCGCGACTACCGAACCATACACTTGGACCCGTACTTACGGAAAAGGAAATGTGTTTTACACGGCCTACGGCCACGACGAGCGCACGTGGGAAACGGAAGGGTTCCAAGATCTGGTAACACAAGGAATTTTGCATGCTGTGGGTGCGGAGAAGAGAGCCTTATTGACGGCATTAAACATTCCAGTCTTGAAATACCGTGAAGCGAAATTGCCTAACTACGAGAAACGCGAGGGCGCTCAATTACAGCAATTGCCTTTAAGTCCAGAGGAATCGGTGAAGTTCATTCAGGTGCCTGTAGACTTTAATTTACAAGTTTTCGCCTCAGAACCGAATGTGATGCACCCGATCGCCATGGCTTGGGATGAGCGCGGACGTTTGTACGTGTTGATTACGAAAGACTATCCAAACGAGCGCAAAGAAACAGGAGGTAGCGATTACATCTTGCTGTGTGAAGACACGAATAAAGACGGGAAAGCAGATAAATTCACGAAATGGGCAGAAGGTCTAAGTATTCCTACAGGGATGGTCTTCGCGAATGGAGGTTTGATTATCTCCCAAGCGCCGCACATGATCTTGTTAAAAGATACGAACGGGGATGATGTGGCAGACGAAAGAAAGATTTTATTCACCGGTTTTGGTACGGGTGATACCCATGCTGGGCCCTCGAACCTGCATTATGGGTTTGATAACTGGATTTGGGGTTGTGTAGGATATTCAGGTTATAAGGGCAAAGTGGGAGCGGATTCGCTTCAATTTGCGCAGGCGTTCTTCCGCTTCAAGCCAGATGGTTCGAAGATGGAACACATGACGACGACTTCGAATAATACCTGGGGCTTCGACTTCAATGAGGCGGGCGATGTCTTCGGATCGACGGCTAATAACGCGCATGGCTGGTATATGGCCATTCCGCACCGCACTATTTGGCATGCGCCTATGACCTTGAATGGTTCTAAAAATACGGATACGCACAAGGACATGCGGACGATCACGAAGAAAGTGCGCCAGGTGGATGTTTTTGGCGGATTTACGGCGGCGGCTGGACATAATTTCTATTCAGCACGCTCGTTTCCGAAAGAATATTGGAACCAGATCGCATTCGTTTCAGAACCAACGGGCCACGTGATTCACCAGAATCGCCAGGTTCCTACGGGCACTGATTTTAACGACAAAGAAGCCTTTAATTTCTTAGCTGGGGCAGACGAGTGGGTGTCTCCGGTATTTGCACAGGTGGGTCCTGATGGAGCTGTTTGGGTAGCGGACTGGTATTCGTTTATTATTCAACATAATCCAGTTCCACAGGGATTCAAGAATGGGACGGGTAATGCCTACGATACAGATTTACGTGATTATACACATGGTCGAATCTACCGTGTAGGATACAATAAGGCCCCTGCCTACAACCCGGTTTCCTTGAAAACACCAGCGGAATGTGTAGCGGCTTTGAGCCATTCGAACTTGTTTTGGCGTTTACAGGCACAGCGTTTATTAGTAGAGCGCGGAAATAAGGACGTGGTTCCTGCCTTGGTAGCGCTTTTAGGTACTGCCAAAACCGATGAAATCGGTCTCGCACCCGGAGCCATCCACGCACTTAGAACCTTAGAAGGTTTAGGTGTTTTACCCATGGATGCTATAGCTCGTGCCATGAAACATTCATCGGCAGCTGTGCGCAAGCAAGCGGTGCAGGTATTGCCTCGTACGGCCGCAGGAGCGAAATTGATTTTGGACCAAAAAATGCTGAATGACAAAGACTCCTTAGTCGTTTTGCATTCCATTTTAGCTTTAATTGAATCACCCTCTTCCCCTGCGGTAGAAGCGGCGATGGCACGCAAAATTGCGGCCTCTCAAAAAACGACTGATCGTTGGATTCCAGACGCTTTAGCGGCGTATGTAATGGCAGGAGGTCCTGCTCGTCGAAATGCGTTCATCGCAAAACAAGGCGCTCAATCAAGTGCGGTGGCAGCAGAGAAATTAGCGAAAGAGGCGAAAAACCCAACGACAGCGGGCACAGAAGCAGGCCTCGACTTAGTCGTGGAGGAAGTACAAATCAAAGGCGGCAATTTCCGCTTACGTGAGGGAACTAGTTTCGTCATCCGCGTAAAAAACAGAGGAGATAAAGCCTTACCTAAAGGGACACCACTTCCTTTAACTGTTAAAATCGAAGGTATGGGCCGTCGTACGGATTTGGAATCCTATACATTCACAGATGGAGCGGCTCCAGGTGAAACGGTTTCTGTAGTAAAAAATAATAATGGTCCTTGGACAGGAAACTTAGGCTGGACGGCAGACGAAGCAGGTAATTACATGATGGAAATAGCTTTGGATACGAAAGCCGTATTAGGCGAATCGAATCGCAACAACAATATCTTCAGACAACCGATCGTGGTTTCTTTACCTGCAGATGTAGGCTCGTACATCGTAGAGAAATCGTTCCGCGGAATGAGCACAGAGTATTCTGCGAATGACATTGTCTCTCTTTTGCGCTCGATCAAGCAACCGGCTGGTCCTACGATGGGCGCGGCCTTGAGAGGAGCATCTGCGACTTGGAATGCGAAACGTTTGGCAGAATTATCGGCTGAAAATGTGAATTTCATCAAAGGCTTAGGCAAGCAATTGCGTCCGCAAGATGTGGAGGCTTATGAGCGCTTGGCGGGTCTCTGGAAAGTAGAAATACCTACTGCCGAAGTGAAAGGAGTAGTCGTGAAACGTACGATTATGACGATCAAAGAGGCGATGAAATACAGTCCAGCTGAATTCACCGTTCCAGCAGGGGCGACAGTTGAGTTGATCTTTGAAAACGTAGATGCGATGCAGCACAACTGGGTTTTAGGGGCTTTAGGCAGCCAAGAAAAAATCGGTTTGGCAGCAGACAAAATGATTACAGCGGCAGATGGCGCAGCGAAAAACTACATTCCTGCGATGCCAGAGGTTTTAGCCTATACTCCATTGGTGGAATCTGATGGCCGTGTGAAAGTGGTCTTCAAAGCGCCTAGCGTTCCTGGCAATTATCCATTCCTGTGTACGTTCCCAGGGCACTGGAGGATTATGAATGGAACAATGAAAGTAAATTAAAGCCAATGCTTTAATTTACTTTCATTGTTCTCAAAGCACAAAGAGCAAAGCACAAAGAGCAAAGTTGGATGTTGTTGCGCAACGATTCGTGAAATGTTTTTGACATAGCCCGAAGGACAACGAAATTCAATCAATATCTATTCTTTATGCTTTATTCTTTGTGCTTTCTATTTAGCTTTGCGCTATGAAATTTTCAATTAGCCACACGGATTCTAGCTCGAAGGCGCGCGCAGGGGAAATTACCACAGATCACGGGACGATTCAAACACCCATTTTCATGCCTGTGGGCACTGCGGGGACCGTTAAAGGCGTTCATATTACCGAATTATCCGATCCCATTAAGGCCCAAATTATCCTCGGAAACACCTACCACCTCTACTTACGTCCGGGTTTGGAGGTAATCGAAAAGGCGGGAGGATTGCATAAATTCAATGGCTGGCAGGGACCTATTTTGACGGACTCAGGAGGCTACCAAGTATATTCTTTGGCAGGAACCGGCCGAAAAATCCAAGAGGAAGGGGTAAAGTTTAAGTCACATGTAGATGGCAGTGTGCATTATTTCACTCCAGAAGGGGTGATGGATATCCAGCGCACGATAGGGGCGGATATTATGATGGCTTTTGACGAATGTACGCCGTATCCGTGTACCTATGAATATGCGCGCAAATCGATGGATATGACGCACCGTTGGCTGGATCGTTGTATCAAGCGTTTTGATGAAACAGATCCTAAGTACGGCTATAATCAGACTTTATTCCCCATTGTTCAGGGCAGTGTTTACTCCGATTTACGGAAAGTTTCGGCGGAATATATTGCATCCAAAGGTGCTTTTGGTAATGCTATTGGTGGTTTATCCGTGGGCGAGCCAGTCGAGGATATGTACGCGATGGCGGATGAGGTGACGGATATTTTGCCCAAAGACAAGCCGCGCTACCTGATGGGAGTGGGTACTCCAGCGAATATTTTAGAGGGTATTGCGCTCGGAATCGACATGTTCGATTGCGTAATGCCTACGCGAAATGCCCGCAATGGGATGATATTTACCACGCAAGGGATTATCAATATTAAGAACAAGAAATGGGAATCGGATTTTTCCGTTATTGACCCCCATTTTGTGAATGACGTACATGGTCAATACACGAAGTCATATCTACGCCATCTGGTTAGATGTGAAGAAATGCTGGGGGCTATGATTGCGAGTGTGTGTAACCTACGCTTCTATCTGTGGATGGTGGGAGAGGCGCGCAAGGAAATCCAAGCGGGAACCTTTACCGCTTGGAAGAACCGAATGATCCCGCAATTTATGCACCGATTGTAATCGATCAAGGAATAGGTAATACCTTACTTTCTTTGAATGAAGACAAGATCACCATTGTCGATGTGGCAGCCACTTCTTCAATTTCATTGATTTTTTCGAGCATTAATTTCTGATAGGTCGAAATATCTTTCGAAATAATTTTCAACATAAAATCGCCAGAACCTGTTACGTGGTGACACTCGATTACCTCTGGAATTTGGTTGATTTGTTTCACGAATGATTCGGTCACTTGCTTTTTGTGGCCTGTCAAAGTCACTGTCACAAACGTGCTCACCCCTAGGCCCACTTTTTCCCTATCCACCTGAGCGTGATAGCTTTGGATAATTCCCAGCGTCTCTAATTTTTTTACGCGTTCCAAAGTAGGCGCAGGAGATAGACCAATTTCCTTAGATAATTGGGCATTTGTGATCTTCGCATTTTGTTGAAGAATCTCGAGTAATTTGTGATCTGTTTGGTCGAGTTTATTGATGCTCATATTTTTTTCGAAAGCATAAATTTAGAGAATATTTTCACTAAAATTTTATTTCTACTTGCATAATTCAATAGGAGGGCTTATTTTTGCATCCACAAAACGCGAAAGTAGCTCAGCTGGTAGAGCGCGACCTTGCCAAGGTCGAGGTCGCGGGTTCGAACCCCGTCTTTCGCTCTAAACGAAAAAGCACCATCGGTGCTTTTAGTTTTACTAGGACGCTTGGGTGGTGGAACTGGTAGACACGCGGGACTTAAAATCCCGTGAGCCGTAACGCTCGTGTGGGTTCGATTCCCATCCCAAGTACAATTCAAGCGTCTGACAAAGCCTTCCTTCGGGAAGGCTTTTCTGTTTTCAAGGCATAGCAGACAATAGCCGGATAGCAGAAATTAAAATTTTAGTTAACTTACCATTAAGTATTTGTTCTAATTGATTAAAACGTGATTCCTGCGATTTGTCTTCTTGGTTTCTTGGGATCGATTCTTCTATTAAATTTTGCAGACAAGGTAAATCCGGCTAATCGTTATTTGGCCTATCATTTCTTTTTGAATTCATTGTTTGGCATAGCTCATTGGGCTTCTGTCATTTCTGATTCGGAGACATTACGAGCGATTTTTACCATTCATTATTTCCCTGTATATCTGTTAAATACTCCTTTCTTGTATTTTTATGTAAGGGCCGTTCTGACAAACAAAGTTCAAATTAGAGGATGGGATTACATTCATTTCCTGCCTTTTTTTATCGTCTTAATGAATGTACTTCCCTACGGAATCCAAAGTTGGGCTTATAAATTAAATTTTGCTCACCAGCTCCACCTAGATTCAAAAGCCATTTACCTCGTGTATTTTCCGCTCATTTCTTTTCCAGTCTACTTTGTCTCTAGGTCTATTTTCTCGCTTATTTATATTTTCTCTGCTTATCAAATTGTTTTGAAGGCAATTAAATTAGGGCTTTTGGCAAAAAACATCGTTTTAAAAAGGTGGTTGATTACGTGCCTGGCCTTAGGGGGGATTTTTAATTTTTCTCTCCTCGTTTTTTCTTTTTATTCGTTATGGCAAAATCATTTTTTGTTACTCATGAATGAACATGGTATGGGTAGAACGGTGGCCACTGTAGTCATGACTGTGCAGATCGTAACGATCTATTTCTTTCCTAGAATACTCTATGGACTCCAATTCTCATCGGGGACATCGATAAGCGATGTGATTAAATTAAACGAGGAAATTGCCACCATCGCGAAAACCCCAGAGTTATCTAATGAACGGTTAAAGCAGGTTGACAAGCTCATTCAAACTTATGTAAACGAGCAGAAATTTTTAGTTCCAGGGTATTCGATGTCGGATTTAGTGAAAGACCTATCCACTCCAGAACATGTGTTGACCTATTATTTTAATAATTACAAAGGCATTACCTTTTTAAAGTGGAAAAACCAGCTACGTATTGAGGAAGCGATAAAACTTTTAAATGCAGGGGAGGCAAATACCCATACCTTAGAAAGTGTGGGGAAGGCCTGTGGATATAAATCCCGTTCTAATTTTATTCAAGCCTTTAAAACACAAACGGGGGAATCTCCCTCAGCTTATTTGAAAAAGCTCTCCTGACAATTTGATTCAATTGGGCGAATCGAAACAAGCCAATTGTCCTAAAAATTTATTTCCGGACTCCATTGAACTAATATTGAACTTCACGATTCAATACAGTTCCATGAAATCCATTTTTACCCTCCTTTTTGCCTTGTTTATTACGTCATCCCTCAGTGCTCAAACGTGGAATTTCGAAGTGGGCAACAACATTACCCGTTATGTTTTCACTAATTCGTCTGGTAATAACCCTGACTTTTTAAAGTCGAGTTCTGGCCTTCATCTCTCTTTGTCGAGAGAAAATAAATTATCAAAGGCCTTTGTTTACGATATGGGTCTAGTCTATAATCAATACAACAGCGTAGGTGACGTACAAAATATCCCTTTCTCCTATCAAGCTGATTTTATGGGGTTGACGGGAGGAATTGGGCCCTCTTATACCGGACTTCATGGTTTGACTGTTTCTGCCAAAGCATCTGCGGCTGCACAATTGCTCACTAATGGAACTCAATTTCTTCAAAATCATTATGTAGATCTCGCGGGAGATGAACAATTCAGCGGCTTGAAATTAGCGGTTGGATTTACTTTGTCTATTACGAAACAAGTGAACGATCAAATCGCTGTTTATACTAGCTTTCAGCATTTAGACACGAATACGTTTGGCACCTCTACGCTAAACTTCATTCCTTCCACATTTAATTTTGGCCTTAAAATAGCCACGAAATAATCGCTTATATATCTGTTTTATTACCATGAAAAAATTAGTCTTCATTCTTCTATTGTTTGTTTCTGTTGTGGCGAATGCCCAAAAAGGAATTTCCTATCAAGCGGTTATTTTAGATCCCACAAAAATTGAATTGCCTGGGCAAGACATCGCTGGCCAGCCATTAGTAAACGGAAATGTGTGGGTTAAATTCGCCATCGTTTCAGGTTCCTCTATTCAATTCGAAGAAGTGCAACAAACGAAAACAGATGCTTATGGCTTAGTGAACTTAACTATTGGTTCTGTAGCCACTACTGCATTTAATGCCATCACTTGGGATGCGACACAAAAGTCATTACAAGTGTTTGTTAGTTTTGATAATGGAGCCACCTACACTAAAGTGTCAGACCAAAAACTAAGTTATTCTCCTTATGCCCTTTTCGCTGAAACGGCTGGAAAATTAGGAAGTACCTTAGGCATTGCTGGTGGAGGAACCGGAGCCACCACGGCAGTAGGTGCTAGAGCTAATTTAGGTTTAGGAAACGTGGATAATACGTCTGATGCAGACAAACCAATTTCTAGCGCTACTCAAGCGGCGTTGAATTTAAAGGCAAATGTGGCGGATGTGAATGCGGCTTTAGCTTTGAAAGCAAATGTGACTGATTTAAGTAATTTGGCACCTATTGCCTCTCCCTCTTTTACAGGCACGGTTTCTGGTATTGATAAAGCCATGGTAGGACTTGGGTCTGTAGATAATACCTCTGATCTTACTAAGCCTATTTCAACTGCAACACAAGTTGCTTTAGACCAAAAAGCACCTCTTTTATCTCCTGTCTTTAACGGCGTCCCTACAGCTCCCACTGCTAGTCCAAGAACAAACTCTACACAAATTGCCACGACTGCTTATACAGATGCGGCTGTAGCTGTCGCAATGGCATCTGCAGGAGTGGCTGATAATTCAATTACAACAGCAAAAATTGCCAATGGTGCTGTAACCGATGCCAAAATCACATCGGTAGCTGGGTCTAAAATTACGGGTGTAATTCCTGTTGCGAGTGGTGGTACTGGACAAACAAGTATCACCGGGATTCAGTCCACCTTAGGGTTATTAAGTAATAACATAGCTATAGGTTCACAAGCAGGAACTCCTAACCAAGGAGTGAATGCTAATACCGTTGCTATTGGTGGTGGTGCAGGTAATTCGGGTCAAGGTCAAAGTGCAATAGGGATAGGTTATGTAGCCGGATATGCCAATCAAGGGGCAAATGGTATTGCTATTGGTAGCAACACCGCTCAATCTAATCAATCCAGTCAAGCAGTGGCACTAGGTTATGCTGCAGGGCAGTATGGTCAAGGCCAGAATGCGGTTGCCATAGGTGCCTTCGCGGGGAATAATGCTCAAGTGGCTAATAGTATTGCTTTGAATGCTACAGGGGCTAGTTTAAATCCTACAAATGCGGGATTTTATGTGAACCCTATTAGAGCGACAACGGCGACAGCAAACCTGTTATATTACAATACCACGACGAAGGAAGTAACTTCAGCATCAGGAGGTTTTGTGGATTTAACCACCAACCAGACGATAGCAGGTTCTAAAACATTTAGTTCGAATATTAACGTGAATGGACTATCTATTGGTCGAGGGAATGGGAATAATGACGAAAGTGTTGCCATAGGACCAGGTGCTATGGGAGCCTCTAATATAAATGGTAAACGTAATACAGCTGTTGGGGCATTTGCATTAGCTAATTACAATGGCACATACTGGGATAATATTACAAGTATTGGATACAGAAATATGCCAAGCTTAACTACCGGTTCTGGAAATACCTCAGTGGGGGCAGAATCGATGTTAAATTTATTAACGGGCGCCCAAAACACTTCTATTGGTAACCAATCGCTCATAAATGTTACCGGAAATAATAATGTGGGTGTAGGAAAGAGATCAGGTCAGACGATTACCTCTGGAGGACAAAATACCATAATTGGAACAGATGCTGATGTGACTTCATCGACCCTAAGTAATGCTTCTGCGCTTGGATATGGAGCTCAAGTTTCAGCAAGTAATAGCATTCAGTTGGGGAATAGCTCAGTGACTAATGTAAAAACAAGTGGTACGATTACAGCTGGTGCTGTAACATATCCCAATACCAATGGTAATCCTGGGCAAGTTTTGACTGCAAATGCTAATGGAACAGCTACATGGCAGTCAATTACCACAAAAACGTATGATGATTGGCCATTTATTTCGGCAGCAAACTTATATCAATATTCAGGATATATAATTGCCACTCAACACGGAAGCATGCCTGATTTTCCTGAAGATTTACCAGATGGATTTACCTTAACTATTTGTAATTACAGTAATTTCACTTGGACGTCTAACGTATTAACAAGTACAAGATTTTACACAAGTAGTAGCGGTAATGGTGGGGTAACCTCATTTTCAATAAATCCTGGTGCAGCGGTTAATGTTTACGTAATTACCACAAGCGGTCAGAAAAGGTATTATATCAAATAAAGATTGAGTTATGTAAATCCCCAGCTAACAACTGGGGATTTTTTGTCTTTTTCTAAACTATATCCCCCTTCCCCCTTTGCGCTCTGCAAAATCCTAGTACCTTTGTTATCAACACAATACCCTCAATTTATACTCGTATTGCTTCTTAACCACTAATAAGCAATCTGTTCTGTTTAAAAGATTGCTTATGAAGAATTATTTCATTCTGACAGCCTTGCTGTGCTGTTTCTATTCTGCGCACGCGCAATCCCCTCTGAAGATGATAAATTACCAGGCGCTGATCGTCGATCAAGCGGCTATTCAGGTTCCCGGAGGCGCAGTTCAACCGCAGTTGTATTTGAACAAGGATATTTGGGTGAAGTTCGGGATTTATGTGGGGACGACTTTGCAGTTTGAGGAGTTGCATAAGTCGAAGACGGATGCATATGGGCTGATTAATTTAGAGATAGGGGCGGGGGAGAATACCGGGGCTGCGGGGACTTTTGCTAGTTTGAATTGGGGAGGTCCGGTGAAGAAATTGTTGACACAGGTGAGTTTTGATTTAGGGGCCAAATATTCAGAGGTCAGCAATCGTGGTCTAAATTACTTGCCTTATGCGCATTTTTCGGAGGAAGCGGGAAAGCTAAGTGGTATTTTGCCAATTACTTCAGGAGGAACTGGAGCTACTTCAGCCGTGTCCGCGCGTTCGAATTTAGGGCTAGGGAATGTGGACAATACGGCGGATGTGGACAAGCCGGTTTCTGGTTTGGTTTTGGCCCAATTAAACACCAAAGAATCCCTAGCCAATAAATCCAATTCGATTCTTTCAGACTCTGCTTCCAGTGAAAAATACCCGTCAGTAAGGGCAGTGAGGCAATATGTGGAGGGGCTCGTGCCTAAAGAAACGGTCCCCAGACAAGCGCTCTCGGCAAACTTCGCAACAAAAGCGAAGGTTCTAGAAACGGCACGCACGATTAATGGGGTGGCTTTTGATGGCTCATCCAACATTACATTCGCATTAGATTCCCTTAGTGGAGTTTTATCCTTATACAAGGGTGGAACAGGAGCCACCTCTGCGGCAGCAGCACGTACTAATTTAGGGTTGCGAATTGGGTTGGATGTGCAAGCTCCGCTAATTGCTGGGACAGATTACCAGGCTCCTATAGTTGCAGGTATTGATTATCAACGACCATTAGTTGCT
>DLPD01000035.1:48156-70473 GCA_002479785.1 Cytophagaceae bacterium UBA7467 | reverse complement strand
GGTTCAGGAATCTCCCTTACCGGAAACACCATCCAAGCCACCGGATTAACAACCGCTAACCTTTCCGCCAACGCTAGTATCACCAATCGCCAATTAGCGAATCATCAAATTACGTTAGGATCTACGAACACCATTTTGGGTGGTACGTACACCAGCATGTCTGGTTTCGATACGCTAGGCGCAACAAATTTTGTGGGGGAATTGACGGGAAATGCGAGTACGGCAACAGCCGCTTTGACTGCAATAACTGCTGCATCAGCATCTACGGCTATTTCATCCACTTTCGCCACAACAGCCCTAACGTCAAACACTGCATCCTCCCTATCAACCCCTCAAACCATCTTCGGTTTCCCCTTCGATGGCAGCGCCGCTTTGTCAGGTGTCATATCGCCTACTTTTGGAGGAACAGGTATAAATAACGGCAATAAAACGATCACCCTCGGGGGAAACCTATTGACCTCAGGTAACTATTCCACTACCATTAACACGACGGGTATCACGAATATTACACTCCCCACCTCAGGTACGATGGCGACTATTGCAGGAACGGAGACGCTTACCAATAAGACCTTCGTGAATTCGAGTTTGACCGGCACTTTAACGCTGGGAGGAACACTATTTCCCTCTAGTTCGGGTGCCACAGGTCAGATCCTGAGTTTAACATCTACCGGAGTGGCGAGTTGGACAAGCTCACTCAGGGATGGTTTTGATGAAACGACGGCAACGGGTTCCATAGGAAATTTAGCGGCAGTTACAGCTGGCCAAACGAATTTTACACTTTCGCAGACGCCGCACGCAAGCGCTAAACTGAAGATGTATGTGAATGGGATTCTGATTAGTCAAAACGCCTACAGCTATAAGACCACAGGTGCATTTTCGACGAACGCGACAGTGCCTACGCCTTATTTGGCCTATGTAACCGCAAATAATGGCTCTTATGTCATTGCTTTGGGAGATCGCATTCAATTTGTTTACTCGTACTAGGATGAAGAATCTAATCATCCTATTCGTGTTTTTTGCGGGGCAACTTCAAGCCCAAAACAGCAACCTTTCCCTCGTCGCGGGCGCCACGAGTGGAGGAACGTGGTCGCCACTTTTATCAGCAGGGACGACAGGGACGACCTACACATTTACACCCAATGCAGACAACGCGACCGTCAGCGTGACGGAAATAGATGATTTATTGCGGGTGAAATACAGCCATGTCATCATTAATACGGTCTGCTCAGCCTGTACACAATCGGGTCAAATCGATTTTACCACGGCCCTTAGTTCCTATAATCAAAATGGCGTTTTGAATAGCAAAACGGTAACTTTCAACGCTTCGGCAGACGTGAATATCGGGAATCCGGTTACACTTCGTTCGACGACTACTTATGCAGGGAATTTAGGGTCATTGAGTTTAGTCATTAACACTTCAGGGAACATTAATGTAACGGCCGAAATCTTATTGAATAACACGTCAGAGGTAGGGAGTTCCGTGATTTTGACACAAGGGGGCTCCGTAAACTTGAATTCAACTGCCGGAGCTGTGAAGGTCACCGGGAACATCAATTGCAGTGGAACAATAAATACGACAAATTCTGGCCTTTATAATGGTGCAGGAGGTGGTATAACCATCAATGGGGCCGCAGGAGTTAGTATTTCAGGCGCTTTGATTTCTACGGGCCGTTCTAATTTTGCGGGAAATATACTTGTTTCAGATGGTTATGCGATGGTAACAAATGCTGGACAGAACGATGGCATCAGCGGTGTTATGAGCGGGGGAGCCTTTAAAAAAATGGGGTCGGGGACCTTGAAGGTGAGTGGGACAAATAATGCGGTATCTTCCTCTGAGCTAGCAGACGGCACCTTGCAATTAGCAGGAGGGGCAGCTTTGCCAGACTATAATACGCTTTCCTTTACGGGGGCGAATACAACCCTAGACCTAAACGGAGTTTCGGAATCAATCGGTTCGATTGCAAGTACTAATGGCTACGGCAAGGTGACCAGTAGTGTGGCGGGAAATATCACACTGACGGTGGGCTTGAGTAATTTTAATACGGTATATACCGGTTTGATTGAGGATGGTTTGGGCGTTTTGTCTTTGGCTAAATACGGAGAAAATTTTTCTTTAGGGAATAGCGTTAATAACACCGCGAACACCTATTCTGGCATCACGACCATTTATGCGGGAACCTTATCTATCTACAACAGTCGTTCTTTGGGAAGTACGAGCGGTGGAACGGTGGTGCGCGGAACAGGGAAGTTAGCGCTCTATAATAACATCAATGTGGGCGCAGAAGACTTAACCTTGAACTTAAATGGGGTTTCACTTTCTAATGTCAGCGGCAATAACACGTATGGAGGAGCTATTTCTTTAGGCCAAAACACTACTATCAACAGCACCGCCGGCTCCCTCACCCTGACCCAAACGATGACTGGAACGAACGTCTCTTTAAGCACGACAGGCGCTGGTTCGCTAACCCTCAGTGGGACTTTGAATTTGGGCAGCGGAGGTATTACAAACAATATGGGTGTTTTTTCGCTCTATTCGGCGAATAATTACAGTGGTGCAACGACGGTATCGAGTGGAACCTTACATATTCGAAATAGTGGAGCTTTAGGGTCAAATGCGGTGAATATAGCGATGGGAGGCAGTTTGCAAGTACAAGGTGGCATATCCATTTCCAATGCGCTGATGATTAAAGGTATAGGTCCTTTGGGTAATGGCGCAATCCAAAGTGTGGCCGGGACGAATACCTTAAACGGTACGATAACGTTAACAGGAGACACTCGTATCCATGCGGATTTAACAAGCCAATTATCAGTAAATAGTAATTTAGCTGTGGGTGCCGTTGCTTTAACGGTGGGGGGAGCAGGCAATGTCCTTTTGAATGGAAGTTTGAGTGGTAGCGGGAGTCTTGCCTATACGTGGGGAACAAGTCCAAATCAGCTCAATGTGGCCACGAGCTTAATCAAAGACGGTACAGGATCGCTCACATTGAATAGCGTCAATAGCTTTACAGGAGCAACGGTGTTAAGTGGGGGATTTGTCATTTTAGGGGCGTCGGAAATCATTGCGAACAGCTCCGCATTTTTATTCAACGGAGGGAGCTTGCGCACAGGCGGGTTTTCAGAAACGGTGGGCAATGTGTCACTTTTAGCGGATGGATCCACGATTGAATTAGGGGCTAATGCGCACACTTTGCGATTTGGGCCAAGGCAATACTTGGACTATAAAATACTCACCATCAAGGGCTGGTTAGGCACGGCAGGGAGCGCCGGAAGCAGTGGACGAATTTTCATAGAGCCTACTCCACTCCTAAAGCGGTCCGAATACGAGCAAATAAAATTTACTTATTACGCTACGGTGGTCAATGCGGGACAACTGAGTACAGGCGAGTTAACAATAAACGCGACGCAAGTAGCGAGGTATTCCAATGTTCGTTTCACGAATAGCCCTACCTCTGGGGGTAATTGGAGTGAGAATTTATCCTCGCTCAGAGGGGGTTATGTGACGTTTACTCCCACAGCAGATAATGCGAATGTAAATGTAGCAGATATCGATTTCATCATTAGAACGAAGTACACCTCTCCGCAGATTATAACCACCTGTTCCGCCTGCACGCAATCCGGAGTAGTGGATATTAATACGCCCATTATTACCTACAATGGCTACGGCCCCCTTGTAAATCATGCATTTAATATCAGTGCAAATAGTGACGTGAATATTGATAATCCCATTTCAATGCGTAACCCCAACAATTATTTCGGCAACGCAGGATATTTGTCTTTGGTAATAGGAACGAATGGGAATATCTATGTGAATGCGGACATTTCGATGAATGCGAACCCAGTTAGCAATGCTTCTGGGACAAATTTAACCGATGGAGGTAATGTATATCTTTACTCCTACATGGGGTCCATTTATGTCTATCGAGATATTAATGTGGGTGGGGCCATAAACAGTGCTAATCCATCTCAAAATTCGGGAATGGGAGGTTCGCTATTAGTGAATGGTTACGGCGGGGTGAGTGTTTATGGTAATTTAATTTCCTCAGGCCGCTATGGAGTTGAGGGGAATGTGACCGTGACATCAGAAAATCGAGTTATTACCACAGGGTATGGAACAAATGATGGCGTGATGGGGGTCATTTCTGGAAGAAATTTCCAAAAGCGAGGGGGTGGCACCATTTATGTAGGTGGGGTGAATCAAATGTATGAAGCCTATCTCTATGGGGGAACCTTGAAAGCAGGTGTTGCCTCCGCCTTTCCTACCTATTGTTCTCTCCATCTGTCGGGGGGTAATTTACACGATGGTGGATTTAATCAGACTTTTTATAAACTTCATTTAGAAGAAAATGGAACGATTACGCTAGGTAATACGGCGCATACATTGCGCTTTTCCTATTTGGGTTTTATATCGCCTAGATTACTGACGTTTGCCATAAGTGAGGGAACGGTGGCAGACGCCGGACTTACGGCCTATGGAGCTCATACGGCTAGCTCAACAGTATTTGTGAATGTATTTGGGAAAAAACAAAGCGCAGTCATTGGCGGAGTAAACCGTTTTGGCACGGTTTTATCCACCGTATTGGGTTCAGTGGCTACTCCCGTTCGCGTATTAATGGGTTTTGATTTGAATAGTTATCAATTGCCTCAATATCAGTTTTATAATTCAAGCCTCGCAAAGTATTATACCGCCACGACTAAGCCCAATGCCACGAATACCTGGGAATTACTACCCCTTGCACCTAAATAACTATTTCGACCCGATCAGCAAGCCTAATCCTACGACATATAGAAGCAACATGATGTTAAGCAATTTGTGCGTTTCTGGTGAGGCATTTTTAAATTCTTTCCAAATAAAGATGCCCCATACTGCCGCCACCACGGTCGCTCCTTGGCCAAGGCCATATGAAACTGCAGCTCCTGCTTTTTCAGAAGCGAGAATAGATAAGGCCATTCCCACAAACCAGATCGCGCCGCCCAAAATACCCACCAAGTGATCTCTGGTCGATCCCACTAAATAGTGCGCGAAATTCAACGGAGCGCCAGAGAATGGCTTTTTCATTTGGAAGGTATTGAAGACCACTGAACTCGCTAAAACCCCTACTGCGAAAACGACTAAAGCGGTGTAAGGCGTTAATTTCTCCACCTCAGGAGCGGCAAAATTGACGGCCATCGAAGCCGCTACGTATTTGTAGAACAGGCCCATCAAGCATCCCGCTAGCACGGATAAAAATAACCCTTTGTTCGATGCGGAGGCAGAGGAAATGGATTTATACGCCCTCGCATTTAAAATGATCGCCATCGCTATCAAGGCAACTCCCCCGAAAATCAACAACGGATTACCCTGTGGGTCGGCTAAATAATTCACTAAAACCCCTAATACCAAGGCAATTCCGATACCCACTGGAAAGGCTACAGACATGCCCGCAATTCCGATCGCCGCGACTAACAGAATATTGGCGGCATTGAATAAAACCCCTCCCACGAAAGCAGATTGCAGGTTTTCGCCGCTAGCTTGGGCATAATCTGCTAAGAAACCCCGACCCTGCGTTCCACTCGATCCTAAGGTAAAGGCTAAAATCAAGGAGGCTAAAACAATTCCGATCGCATAATCCCAGTAGAATAGCTCGAATCGCCAGGACGAGGACGAAAGCTTTTGGGTGTTTGCCCACGAGCCCCAGCAAAGCATCGTCACGATGCACAATAAAACGGCAGATGAATAGGTTTCGATAATCAACATAGCGCTTATTTTAGGTTTCCTAAACGGTAATATTTTTCATTCGTGGCCGTAAATGGCTTTTCTGCGTAGACGATGGCATCGAATAATTTGCAGTCATAGCCCGCTACTTTGTTTAACACTTTCAATTTCACGTGGTGTTTCCCGGTCGCTAGTTTATATTTCCAGGTGATTTCGTGGCGTCTTGTGGTAAAGGCCACAGGCAATTTCACTTTTTCAAATAGTTTGCCATCCACAAATACTTCTAATTCAAAAGTCCCTGGATCCAAGGACGCCCATTTCGCGGTTTCGCCGCGCACGACGAAGCCATTCCCTTCGAAATCGAAGTCATATTCGTCCATCAAGTTTTTCCCGATGTTGATTTTTTCGGTAGGAAATGAATGGTCGAAGCTTTGCTCGAATGCTACTGCTTTAGGTGCTGAGTAGGGAATATTTACGGTATTTTCAGACACTGTTCCGCCGTTGTTTTTAATGTTTTGTAAGGCATGTTTAAAGCCGATTTCGTACACATCGTTTAGCGAAGTAGACGTGTATTTGAAGTCGATATCTTCAGCCTCTTTCAAGCCAAGTTTCCAATAAGCTGGTATCTTTTCGTAGCCAATCAACGCCCCTAAAATTCCTCCAGCAGACGATGGATTGCAGTCTGCATCTTGGCCACAGCGAGTGGAAATTTCAATGGTTTTGCCAAAATCCCCGTTTCCATACAACAACCCTATCACCACATAGGCTGAATTCACGGTCGCGTCGATGTTAAATGGCGCAAAAACCCCGTCTGGACAACCAATGTCGTTCGCCCATTTGTTTTGAACTTCTAGCCAGGTTTTTGTCCAATCGTTCGGGTATTGTTTGTGCCATCTGATGACATCTGAGATGCATTGATAGTATTGGCTTTTCGCTGGAATGGTTTTCAAAGCCTCGGTTACCACTTTATTGATGTCGTTATTAATGAATGCCAAAGTATAGCAAGCCCCTAAATAAACTCCGCCATAATAGCCATCGCCGTAGTTCATGATGTGTCCGATTTTGTCGGAAATTTTGGATGCCGCATTGGGCATTCCTGGCGACATTAAACCGGCAAAGTCGCACTCGATTTGGTAATCAATACAATCTGCATGGGGATTATTTTCCCAGTATCCAGACGCTGGAGGCATCATGCCATTCAGAATGTTATATCGTCCAGCTTGATTCGCATGCCAAAGCGCATAACCCGCATTCGCATAGGCCTTCGCGTGCGATTCGATAGGCGCATTCAATCCCTCTTTTTCGAATACCTCCACGAAGGTTAAATCCATGTACAAATCGTCGTACAAGCCTGGATTATTGATCATCGTATTCTTCAGATAGCCATCGTACCATGGAATGGGATGGTAGGAATTGATCATCGTTCCGTTGTAGCGAAATTCGACGGGCCCGCCAAAAGTCACACCGATCGTTTGGCCAGCCCAACCACCCTTGATTTTGTCTTTCAAGACGGCTTTGCTCATCGAGATCGTTTGCGCTTGTGCTGCAAGGCCGATGAGGAGGAAGAATAGTATTTTTTTCATTAGTTCAGGTTTTGGTAGATATACTGGTGCATCAGTTTTTCAATGAATGTTGCGTGCTTAATACGGGTGCCAATCGTGGCATTAGCGGGCTTCGAAGGATCTAGTCTAGTAAAACCTTTGTTGTCCACGTAAACATGCACTTTTTCGGTGGTGAATAGTTCTGGATTCGTTTCCATTCCGATGGCTACTGGGTCAAAAAGGGTAGGGGTTTCTTGTCCCCACAAAACGTATAACCCTTGCATCGCACTCGTGAGCGGCGACTGGCGCATCAATAATTTCAAGCGATTTTCTGCGGATAATTTAACCATTGCCGTCACATCCAATCCTGCATAGATGATATTTGCTCCAGATTCAACGAAGGCTTTTGCGGCAGGAATATCGCAGGTTACATTCCATTCAGCATCGACTTTCGGACTACCATCATAACCAATTTTAAACGAACCAAACATTGCATAGATAGCTTTCGCTTTTTGTAATTCGGTTCCTAATGGGGCCAAATTTGTCACCGGTCCCACCGAGAAAATAATGACTTCCCCCGGGTATTTTTTCAGTTGTGATCGAATGAAGTCGGTGGCGCCTTGAGGCTTTTTTATCAATGCAGAACCCTTTGCCCAATAAAACTGATCCGCATACCAATTCGCACGTTCCGAGCTTTTCGAGGTGTTTTTCCCTACATAAACGGGAATACGATTTTCGCCCGTAACAGCTAAAAATTTCTGTGCTAAGATGGCGCGATCCTCCGTGCGGCCATAACAGGTGGTGATTCCTAAAATCTCATAGCGATCCTGAAGAGTTAACAAATAACCCAAGGCATAGGCATCGTCAATGTCATCGCCTAAATCACAATCGAAGATTACTTTTTGCCGCTGTTGTGCGGTCAATGAGAAACTAATAAGAAAGAATAGGATTAGTTTTTTCATAGTTCGTTGAGTCTGGGCATTGAGGCTTGCGCCCCTAATCGAGTAACAGATATGGAGGCTGCTTTGCAGGCAAAAGCGATCGCGTCTGGCCAGCTCATTCCCTCGGATAAACCTACTACAAGCGCTCCATTAAAGCAATCCCCCGCGGCGGTTGTGTCCTGTGCCACGACTTTCGCGACTGGAATATGCTGTGTTTCGTAAGCCGTTTTGTAGAGGGCGCCTTCGGCGCCCAAGGTAATAACCACGTGTTGAACGCCTTTATTTAGTAATATGTTCGCTGCTTTCTCAGCAGTTAATAGATCCGTCACCGAGATTCCTGTCAGGATTTCTGCTTCTGTTTCGTTAGGTGTTATGGCGTGTAAATGCGGATATAAATCGGCAGGAATTTCCGCCGCAGGAGCAGGATTTAATATGACTTTTAGCCCTTTTTTCGCTGCGAGATTCGCCGCATAAATGACCGTCTCAAGCGGCGTTTCTAATTGAATTAAAACAAAATCACCTGTCTCGAAAATTTCCGAAGCCTGATCGATGTCAGCTTTAGAAAGGCAATTGTTTGCCCCAGAGGCTACGGTTATGCAGTTTTCTCCTTTGGCATCCACATTAATCAACGCAATTCCTGAGGGAGCTAATGGGTCTTGTGTAACAAACCGTGCGTGAATTCCCTCGTTCTTAAATTGCTGCAATGCCGTCTCCCCAAACACGTCTTTTCCCACCTTGCACACAAAATGCACTTCACCTCCTAGCCGAGCCGCTGCCACCGCCTGGTTCGCGCCTTTGCCTCCTGGATTCATGAAGAAGTCCCCGCCTAAAACGGTTTCGCCAGGCGCCGGCAAATGAGCCGATTTGATCACCATATCCGTATTTGAACTGCCGATTATTGTGATTTTCGTCATTTTTACTCGTTTTTGTCGTATTTATTCCTTGTAAATTACTAATTATTTTTCGATTTCTGCCTTACCTTTGCATGATGAAACGCATCGTCGCTCTCTTATTGTTCTTAGCTATGCAGGTTCCCTTGATGAATCAATGGGGTGCCGTAGCCTACTACCGCATTAATCGCGACTATATTGCAGAAAACCTGTGTGTGAACCGCGATAAACCGATGTTGAACTGTAATGGTCAATGTTATTTAGCGAAAAAACTAAAGGCTGCAGAAGAAAAAGAGCAAAAATCAAATTCTGAGCGTTTAGAAAAAATGCCAGAAGTGGTGTTAAGTTTTCAAGCCATTCAACCTGTCTTTACAGCTCGTTTCATTTCTTCAGAACTCGTTGAAAATCATTTCACTTCTACGGAATTCTTTCCTAATTCAGCCGCTAAAGGCTTTTTCCACCCACCACAAGTCTAATTAATTTTCTTGATTTTGTTCCTACGGCATACGCTCGTGGGCTTTACTCATTTTAATTAATTATACATGAAACAACTATTTATTGGCTTGTTGCTATTCACGGCGGCTTGCAGTTCGGAAAATTTGGAACCCAGTAATCCTAATGATAGAAATAATGTCACGCTCGAGTTTGAAAATCGAGTGGCCGCACAGACTTTGGTCTTAAATGACACAAAATACACGAATTCTTCAAGTGAGGATTTCACTATTACAACCTTGAATTATTTCATTTCTAATGTTGCTCTTAAAAAGACCGACGGGACGGTTGTGAAAATGCCTGATCAATATTTTCTAGTGCGTCAGGCGGACAAGAGTACATTAATGCCAGTTTTAAAGGATGTTCCAGCAGCTGATTATACCGAAATGACATTTACAATTGGAATTGATAGTGTAAAAAGTATTTCATCAGTGGAACAAAGAACTGGAGTGTTAGATGTGGCTTCCTATGGTACAGATAATATGTATTGGTCTTGGAATTCAGGTTATATTTTCTTTAAAATGGAAGGTATTTCTTCTTTTGCCCCTACAAATACCGGAGGAATAAAGAAATACCAATATCACGTGGGAGGCTTTGGTGGAAGAACAGCTGCAACGGCAAATAATTTGCGCACGGTTACGCTTTCGCTACCTAGTGTAGCATCTGTTCGTAAAAGCAAATCACCTACAATCCATTTAATTGCAGATATTTCAAAAGTTTTTTCTGGGGTATCTCCTTTAAAAATTGCCAGTGGTGCAGTAGTCATGTCACCAGCAGCTGCAGGTCCTATTGCAAACAATTACGCTAAAGTATTTAGTGTAGATCATATTCATTAAGATGCGGAAAATTCTTCTTTTCCCTTTTTTGTTATTGGCTTGCGCGTCTCCGGAGCAGGATCCTAATCCTGTTGTGAAGGAGCCTTTATTCCAGCAGCCTGCTAATTTCCCTGCCCCGGCCTATGCGCTGGCGTCTAACCCTGTGACGGAGGAGGGATTTGAATTAGGTAAAGCTTTGTTTAATGATCCTATGTTATCGCGGGATAACACAATCTCGTGTGCAGAATGCCATAACCAAAGTTATGCCTTTACGCACCACGGCCATGATGTAAGTCATGGGGTGGATAATCGAGTGGGGACAAGAAATGCGCAACCAGTACAAAATATGGCTTGGCAAAAGGAGTTTTTCTGGGATGGCGGTGTGGGCGATTTGGACTTATTTTCTGTCGCCCCCATCGAAAATCCGTTGGAAATGGATGAGAATTTGGGAAATGTTTTGACGAAATTAAGATCAACTCAACGGTATCCAGCCCTCTTTAATAAGGCATATGGGTCTACTGAAATTACTTCTCAGAAGTTCTTAAAGGCACTATCCCAATTTATGTTATCTCTTGTTTCTGCGAATTCACGTTATGATAAGTACGTGCGAAAAGAGGGAGAAATTTTGAATTCAGAGGAATTAGCAGGACTTAGTTTGTTTCAGCAAAAATGTAGTTCCTGCCATGCTGGGGATCTTTTTACGGACCAAAGTTACCGTAACAATGGACTTAACATTCAGAGATCAAAAGATGAAGGACGTTTTCGAATTACAGAACGGGTAGAAGATCGTTTCAAGTTTAAGGTGCCTAGTTTACGAAATGTGGAGATGACGGCGCCCTATATGCATGATGGCCGTTTTTATACCTTAGAGGAAGTGCTTCACCACTATGCCTCAGGCGTCCAGCAAACACCTAATGTAGATGCTTCACTAAAAAATGGAATTCCCTTAACGGCAGAGGAGCAAGCTAAAATTGTAGCTTTTCTAAAAACTTTGACAGATCGGGAGTTTTTAACTAACCCAAAATTTGCCGGTAACTAAGATGAAGAAAGTACTCCTATTTCTATTGTTTGCGTTCCCATCTGCCGGTTGCGATCTTTGTGGTTGTGCAAATAGTAATGCCTTTTTAGGTTTGATGCCGGCTTCTAATCGTGGATTTATGGGTGTTCGTTATCGCTACCAAAACTTCACTTCCCATGTAACGAGCCCCGTATTAAAAACGGAAGAATCCTTTCAAACTACGGAACTTTGGGGACGTTTTTACCCTATCAATAAGGTACAGGTAATGGCGATTTTGCCTTATGCGATCCACACTCAAAAGCAATTCGCGCAACAACAATCTATCCAAATTTCTGGATTGGCTGATCCAAACCTATTTGTGCATTACAGTCTCGTTAACACCTTATTAGACTCTACACTGCATGAGGTGAATCAATCCTTATTAGTAGGAGCGGGACTAAAACCGGCTTTGGGAAAATTCAGGTATGAAGAATCCAATCCCAATCAGGTGGCCAATGCTAATTTTCAATTGGGTACCGGGAGTACCGATTGGATGCTAAATGCCCTCTATAATATGCGGTATGCCGCTTGGGGGATTAATGCGGATGCCCAATACCGGTTCCCGGGCGAAAATCCAGATTCTTATCGCTTTGGTGCGCGCAGTAGTGTAGCGATGACGCTATTTTATGCCTATGGGCGAGGTCATAAAATCACTTTGATGCCTTATGTGAATACGACATTAGAATATGCCTCTCGCGATTCTCGTGCAGGACTTTCTGTTGAAAATACAGGAGGAGGTATTCAGTGGCTAGGTGCTGGATTAGAAGCCTATTCGAAACGTTTCGTTTTTGGCCTTAATTTTGCAAAACCGGCAGCACAAAATCTATCTAACGGAGAACTTCAGGCAATCGATAGATTTTCTCTTCATATCAGTTATTTGTTCTAGGTCCGTTGCTATCTTTGATTCCATGAGGAAATCCGGATGGGTCATTTTGGTTTTTTGTTTTGCATTTCACCTGAAAGCGCAACAGATTTCCTTTGACCAAATTACGAATCTCCCCGTTTCTGGATTAAAAAATCCCTGGGCTGGCGGATTCAATTCTGTCCAGTTTTTCCTGATAGACCTTGATGGCGATGCGCGCGAAGACCTTGTTGTTTTCGATCGCAGTGCGCAACACCTGAAGACTTTTTTAAGAAATGCCTCCGGAGGGTTTACGTATTCCCCAGGCTATCAAAAACGTTTTCCCCTGATAGAAAACTGGATGAATTTAGTGGATTACGATGGGGATGGGAAAAAGGATTTGTTTACTTCGACACCGGGTGGGATCCAAGTTTATCCAAACGTAAACAATTACTTTCCTAAATCACTTGGGACACTTAAGTCATCAGGGCTCAATGGCCTTATCAATATGTATGTCAGTGCAACGGATATTCCGGCCATTGCGGATATCGATGGGGATGGGGATTTGGACATTTTGGCTTTTGAGTCAGCGGGTCACTTCATAACGTTTTATGAAAATACAGGGGATTTAAAATATGTCACCAAGACCTTGAACTGGGGGAATTTCTATTTGAACGATTGCCAAGATATTGCCTTCAATCTCGTTCCAGAGTCCATAAAACAAACGCAATCGACTGCGGCGGTGCAACACGCTGGCAATACGTTAGCTTTATGGGATCCAGATAAAAATGGCATTTTTGACTTGATTATTGGACATGTGGGATGTCCAGGATTTATTTTCTTGAAAAATGAGGGCACGCGCGATAAACCGAAGTTTCGCTCCTCCGATTATACTTTCCCAGCTAGTGTGCCACATACGGTTCCATCGCTTGCTAGTGGATCGCCCATTGATTTGGATGGGGATGGAGCATTGGATTTAATGGCATCGTCTCATTTGCCAGATCTGAATCCGGCCTTGGAAACAGCCTCCTATTACCGATCTGATAATGGCGCTTTGGTGTTGAAAACCAAGGCCTTTTTACAAGAAGACATGATCGATGTGGGCGATAATGCCTCGCCGGTTTTCTTTGATGTGGAGGGGGATGGAGATCTGGATTTGTTGATTGGAAGCAGCACGGTTACCCTATATGAAAATGTGAATGGAACGCTGACATTTAAATCACGTGATTTTCTATCGATTGCGGGAGCTTCCGGCATACAATTACAAGTAGTGAACAGTCGATTAATGCTGTATTATTTGAAGGGATCCGCTGTGTATTACCGGGTCTATTCAGCTGGTCAGCTAGGCGAGGAAAAGGCATTGAATGTAGTAAGTCTCCGCGAAACGCCTCGGCTTTATGACATCAACCAGGATGGAACGCTGGAACTCGTGGTTTTAGATTATTTAGGGGCTACGCGTGTCTATGACTGGTCGGATTTGACTAAACCTTATCAACGCTTGGAAACCGCTTTTCGCGGCATTGCCTATGCAGATATCACCGGAGATGGCAATGCGGAGCGAATCACCTTAGACGCTTCAGGGTATGTATATGTGTCCGGCTTAGGGCTGGAAGTACAACGTTTGCCTTTTCAAGTAGGCCAAAACGCCCAAATATCCACTGCCGATTTCAACCGTGACGGGAAAATCGATATCCTGGTCGGTCTAGCTTCTGGCGGAGTTCAATTGTTTCAAAATAACTCAGACATTATCGTCCCCGCCGATGAATTATATGTGTGGCCTAATCCTGCCTCTGCACTTGTAAATGTGCGTGTAAAATCCTCTGGAACCTTACAATGGTTTGATCTTTCGGGGCGCGCTTTGGGCAGGGAGATTTCAGTTGACGCCGGGGAGACCTTGCGCATCCCGGCACCTTTACCGGGCGCAGGGAATTACCTGTTGAAATATGATTCTGCCAAAGGTTCAGTGACTCAAAAGGTTTTGATTTTGCCTTAATTTGGCTAAATTCAAAAAACTAAACCTATAAAACCCGATGAATCGTCAAGAATTTCTTCATAAATCTAGCTTATTAGCGCTAGGAACCACTATTTTATCTTTTAGCACCTCTTTCAAAACTCCTGATACAGGCCTTACGAATTGGGCAGGGAATCTCCGTTATTCGGCTAAAAACGTCGTTTATCCCACGACTATCGATGAATTAAGAGCGGAAGTCTTGAAAATCAAAGGCGGCAAAGCGCTCGGTTCGCAGCACTCGTTTAATACCGTGGCAGATACGACAGAAACCTTAATTTCTACGTCGAAATTAAACAAGGTTTTGTCGATTGATACCGATAAAATGTGGGTTTGGGTTGAGGGTGGTATTAAATATGGCACCCTTGGATTATATATCGATCAGCGGGGTTATGCGATTCATAATTTAGCATCGTTGCCGCATATTTCGGTAGCCGGTGCTTGTGCTACGGCGACTCACGGTTCAGGAGGTAAAACAGGGAATCTTTCGTCCGCGGTTCGGGCGATTGAAATTATGAAAGCAGACGGAACCTTGGTGCAGTGGGATGTGACGAATCCAGAATTTTATGGGGCGGTGGTGAATATTGGGGCTTTGGGTATTGTGACAAAGCTTGCCTTAGCCATTCAACCGACTTTTCAAGTAACGCAGGAGGTGTATGAAAACCTGCCAATGAGCGCTCTAGAACATCATTTTGATGAGATTTATGCCGCCGGTTATAGCGTAAGTATGTTTACCCACTGGCTTGATAAAAATATTAACCAGGTGTGGGTGAAGAAGAAAGTAGGCGATGTGGTGCCTAAAACGAATTTCTACGGAGCAACACCTGCGACGACTAATTTGCACCCAATTAAGGTGAATTCCCCGGTGAATTGCACGGACCAAATGGGCGTTCCAGGACCTTGGTACGAGCGTTTACCACACTTCAAAATGGGCTTTACGCCGAGCAATGGAGCGGAATTGCAGACAGAGTTTTTCATACCACGCGAAAATGCCTATAAGGCCATTATGGCCGTGGAAAGTTTGCACGAGATTGTTTCACCCGTTTTGTTTGTGACCGAAGTGCGCAGTATTGCTGCCGATGAATTGTGGTTAAGCCCAGCTTATAAAAAGGATGTCATCGCCATTCACTTCACGTGGAAGCAAGAAGTGGAGAAAGTGATGAAAGTTATTCCACAGGTGGAGGCGAAGTTAAGACCTCTGGGCGCGATACCTCATTGGGGCAAAATCTTCACAATGCCGGCTGAGGAAGTGCAAAGTCACTACCCTAAATTCAAGGATTTCTTAGCCCTAGCGAAGGAGATGGATCCGCAAGGCAAATGGAAAAATGCGTTCTTGCAAAGAAACATTTACAGCTAGTTATGGGTTATTGGACTATGATGAAAAATGTCCTTTTCTTTCTTTTATTTTCTTTTTCGGTTTTGGCCCAAAACAATGGCCGCATCTCCGGGAAAATAATTGATCAGTTAACCCAAAAACCGATTGCCGGAGTATCTGTATTCCTAGACGGTTCTACTAAAGGCGTAAATGCAGATGACAAAGGGACGTTTCGATTAACAGGTTTGGCCCTAAAAACCTACAACATTTCATTCTCCGCCGTAGGCTATGAGAAATACACGGCCTTCAATGTGATCATCAATGCCGGTAATGAGAATTATTTGAACATTGAATTAGTACCCTCGAATCAAGAATTAACGGAGGTTGTCGTTACCCAAAACCGCCGTACCGCAAAAGCCGCCACCTTAGAATCTCCACTCAGTGTTCAACGGCTAACCACAGAGGAGATAAAGAGTAATCCAGGGGGTAATTTCGACGTCAGCAAAGTGATCCAAACCCTACCCGGCGTAGGTGGTGGCCCACAAGGTGGAGGCTTTAGAAATGACATTATCATCCGCGGTGGAGGCCCGAACGAAAACGTCTATTACCTAGATGGAATCGAAATTCCAGTCTTAAATCACTTCCAAACGCAAGGCAGTAGCGGAGGCCCACAAGGGATTCTAAATGTATCCTTTATTGAGGACGTGAAACTAAGTTCTTCTGCCTTTGATGCCCGTTACGACAATGCCTTGAGTTCTGTATTCCAATTCAAGCAACGCACCGGAAATCCCAATAAATTCCAAGGGAATGCCCGTTTAAGTGCGACTGAATTCGCTTTAACGACAGAAGGCCCCTTATCTAAATCAGGCAAAACGACGTTTTTAGCCTCTGTTCGCCGTTCCTATTTGCAATTCCTTTTCCAAGCCTTAGATATTCCCATTCGCCCGAATTTCTGGGATGCACAATTCAAAATCACGAAGCAAATTAACTCAACCACGACACTTTCGCTGATGGGATTAGGGGCAATTGATGACTTCTCTTTTGGTACGCTAAAAAAAGCCACGCCAGAAAAATTATACATCTATAACTCGAATCCATTGATTAATCAGTGGAATTACACCCTGGGGATGTCTTTGAAGAAGTTAGTTGATAATGGCTATGTGAATGTGGCACTTTCTAGAAATGTGTTTGACAACAATTTCTTACGTTATGAGGACAATTTAAAGAAAGATCCATCGCAATTGAATTTTGATTATGCCTCGCGCGAAACGGAAAATAAGTTGCGTGTAGATGTAAACAAAAACACGAATGGCTGGAAAATCAATTATGGTCTTTCGGCTCAATTCGTGGAATATGCGAACAGCACATATCAAGTGTTGAATAATACAACTGCGAGCCCTGCCATTCGTTTAGCCTATCCAACAATGACTTTATCATACACGAGTCCATTGAATTCGCTTTGGAAATACGGCGCCTTTGCACAAGTTTCGAAGACCTTTTTTGACTCTAAATTAGGTCTAAGCGCTGGCCTTCGCACGGACATGAATAGCTTTACGACCACTGGAATGGATCCTTTGGAAACGATCTCTCCCCGCGTTTCGGCTAGCTATGTATTGTCTGAAAAATGGACGGCAAATGCTTCCGTGGGTCGTTATTTTAAGTTAGCTCCGTATACGATTTTAGGCTATGCTACCACACCCGCTTATTACTTGATGAGTTCTAGCTTTGCGCTTGTTCAGCCTAACTTAATGAATCAAGATGCGAAATACCAACAGAGTGACCACTATGTAGCAGGACTAGAATACTTATTCGATGAATCCTTGCGTTTCACTGCAGAGGCCTTTGTGAAAGAATATGCCAATGTGCCCATTTCAAACGCCAAGGGGATATCATTGGCAAATTTAGGAGGGGATTTCAATATCCTAGGTAATGAAGATGTGACCACCTCTGGGAAAGGCCGTGCCTACGGATTTGAATTATTTGCTCAAAAGAAATTAACCGATAAGTCCTTTGGAATTGTATCATACACCTATTACCGTAGTAAGTACAGCGGTTTTGATGGCAGTTTAATCGCCTCTAGCTGGGATAATCAACACTTATTAAGTGTCACTTGGGGCTATAAATTCCCACGTAATTGGGAACTTGGACTTCGTTTCCGTTACCAAGGCGGTGCCCCTTACACACCTTATGATGAGGGTACGTCCAAGTTAACCTATCTGACTTTAGGCCAAGGAAGCTTTGATTACTCACGTCTAAATACCCAACGTCTCCCGAACTTCCATTCGAGTGACGTTCGTATTGACAAGAAATACAATTTAAAGAAAACGACCATCGATTTGTTCCTAGACGTGACTAACTGGTACATCGCGGTGAATCCAGGTATTCCCACCTACACGTTTAAGCGTTTAGAGGATAATTCTGCCTTTGCGACGACGAATGGTTTACCTATTGCCAAAGACGGTAGCAACGCCATTCCTACCCAATTCTTAAATGACAAGGCTCAAGTAACACCTACGATTGGATTTATTGTGGAGTTTTAAGGCAGTTTAGCGCTTCGCTTTTAGCTATGGAGCTTCGCTTTTAATGCTTTCGCGAATGCTACTGCATGAGGGCCGTCACCGTGGATACACCAGGTGTCGGCCTTTATTTTTTCCACCTGATGTAAGACATCTTGCACTTCTGTAAAGCATGCCTTTGGCTGAGTGCGCGGAGTCAAGGATCCATCGCTTTCATAGCGACGATCTGCGAATGCTTCCTCTGCCGTTTTTAGTCCCATTGCTTTGGCTACCTCGATCGACTGACTGCCTTTTAGTCCGAATAAAATCAAGTCTCCATTCACCTCCTTTACCGCTTTCGCTATAGCCTTTGCAACGTCAGGATTTTTTGCCGAAGTGTTATACAAGGCACCGTGTGGCTTCAAGTGATTTAGCGTTCCTCCTGCAGTTATAACTATCTGATTTAGTATTTCAATTTGCTTTTTAACGAGCAAATAGATCTCCTCTGGGCTTAGTTCAATCTCTTTTCTCCCAAAATTTTCTCGATCTAAATAGGACGGATGTGCGCCCATTTTTACGCCATGACGTATACATAAAGCTACCGTTTCGCGCATCGTAAATGCATCCCCGGCATGAAACCCGCAAGCAATATTTGCTTCATCGATGTAGGGCATGAGTTCGGCATCATTTCCAATGCCTTCGCCAAGGTCGCAGTTTAGAGTCATATTAAGTCGCCGTTTCACGGCTTAGTCACTGCTTCGCAGTTTAGTCACGACTGTGTCGTTTAGTCATCGCTGTGCGATTTAGTCACGACTTCGTCGTTTAGTCGCCTACGGCTTAGTCGTGATTATCAATTTACTGTTACAATAATAATTAAAAATCATGTAATCTTGATGAACTATGAGAATATACCACTTTGAAGAAATTGAGGCATGGAAGAAGTTCCAAATCGTCGCCATAAAGATTTACAATTTACTTCAAATAAATGTCGATTATGGATTTAAAAACCAAATCCAGCGGGCTTCAGTCTCTATTTCCAATAATATAGCCGAGGGTTTTGAAAGAGGTTCGGATGCTGATTTTCGACGCTTTTTATTCATTTCACTAGGATCATGTAGTGAAGTTAAATCGATGATGTATATGGCTCTTCAATTAAATTATATATCACAAAAAGATGCAAATCAATTGCAAAAAGACTTAGTAGAAATCTCTATAATGCTCAAGAGTTTTATTCGAGTTCTTGATAAAAATGGTCATCGATTAAATTGACTGAGCTGTGAAGCAACGACTAAACGAATATAATCGTGACTAAATCGCGAAGCGATGAGGGACTAAGTCACGCAGTAACGACTGACGCAAAGCGACATAAAAAAAGCCCATCCACCGGTGCGAATGAGCTTTTGATAATTCATTTTATAGACTAAGTCCGAAGGACGACTAAATCGCGAAGCGATGACTAAGACGAAGTCGACTAAGCTGCGAAGCAGCGATTTTTCGACTAAGCTGCGAAGCAGCGACTAAGTCATGCAGTGACGACTATTCTTCGATAAAAGGATAATTCTCCTCTACATACACATCTTTGTAAGCCTCTGATTTATCCGGGAAAGGAGATGCTTCTGCAAAATCAACTGATTCTTGAACCTGAACCTTGATTTTAGCGTCGATCTCATCTAATTCTGCTTGCGTTAAGATGTTGTTCGATAAGATCGTGTGCTTCACTTGTTCGATTGGGTCACGGTCTTTGTAAGCCTCTACCTCTTCTTTAGAACGGTACTTCTGCGGATCAGACATGGAGTGACCTCTGTAACGATACGTTCTGAATTCTAAGAAAGTAGGACCTTCTCCGGCGCGCGCGCGCGCTGCTGCACGAGATACTGCCTCGTGAACCGCTTCCACATTCATGGCGTCAACTGGTTCAGATGGCATATCGTATGCCTCACCTATTTTGTAAAGTTCAGTAACATTAGACGTACGTGCTACGGAAGTTCCCATCGCGTAACCGTTATTTTCTACGACGAAAATCGCCGGTAATTTCCAAGTCATCGCCATGTTAAATGCCTCGTGTAAAGCACCTTGACGAACCGCACCATCACCAAAATAGGTGATTGAAACATTACCCGTTTTGTTGTATTTCTCTGCGAAGGCAAGGCCAGCACCTAAGGGGATTTGAGCTCCTACGATACCATGTCCACCTACGAAACCTACTTCCTTGTCAAAGATGTGCATAGAGCCACCTTTCCCTTTCGAAGCACCGGTGATTTTACCGTATAATTCAGCCATAATTGCGTTAGGAGAGGTTCCTAAGGCCAAAGGGATACCGTGGTCACGATACGCTGTGATGTATTTATCTCCTTCTTGTAGGGCAGATTTTGAACCAGAAGAACAAGCCTCTTGTCCAATATATAAGTGACAGAAGCCTTTAATTTTCTGCATTCCGTACAACTGACCGCATTTCTCTTCGAATTTGCGTTGTAATTGCATGGATTCGTACCAATACTTGTAAGTCTCTTTAGAATACTTGGGCGCGTCTGCGTTTTTCTTTGCCATCTTCTTGATAGAATATTTTTAAAGCGGTATGCCGGGTTAATTCCGGCGCTAATCCCTGCAAAATTAGTACAAAATCTTTATTTTTACACGCTTTTAATCGCATTCCTACATCCATGCATCTCAAATCTCTTCAGGTAAATCAGTTTAAATCCTATGAGGAGGCTAGATTTAGCTTTATTTCGGAGATTAATTGCATTGTAGGGGAGAATGGGATTGGGAAAACGAATCTGTTGGATGCGATTCATTTTCTTTCGATGACGAAAAGTGCGAGAGGCATTTCGGACCAGCTCTGCATCAAGCATACCCAGGATTTTTTCAGAGTGCAGGGAGATTTTGTTGATTCTCAGGATCGCGAAACGCAGATTACCTGTGTTTTTCAGAAAGGGGCCAAAAAGCAATTCCTCCGCGATGACAAACCTTATCCCCGGTTGGCGGACCACATTGGCCATTTCCCTGTCGTTTTAATGGATCCACATGATACCGATTTAGTGAGAGAGGGAAGTGAAGAACGCCGTCGTTTTTTTGACGGAATGATGTCCCAGCTAGACCGCAACTTCTTAGATCAATTAGTACGTTACAACCGTATCGTCCAGCAGCGCAATGTTTTGCTAAAGCAATTCGCAGAACGCGGCCAAGTTGATCGCCTCCATTTAGATAGTTACCACGCGCCTTTAGTAGAACTGGGGGAATCGCTAGCAAAAGCAAGAAAGGAGTTCCTGGAGGTCTTTTTGCCTAGTTTTAAATTTCATTATTCCAAACTTTCAGACGACCGAGAGGACGTCGATATTCAGCTCGAAACCACCTTTGAAGCAGGGGGCTTTGACGCGGCGCTGCGCGCCGCGGAACCGCTGGATTTGTCCGCGCAGCGGACATCCATCGGAATTCATCGAGATGAATTTGAGTTAAAAATCAATGGCTACTCCTTGCGCAAGTTTGGCTCCCAAGGACAGCAAAAATCCTTTGTTGTGGCGCTAAAACTCGCGCAATTCGACTCCCTTGTGGCCGCGAAACCACGTAAACCCCTCTTGCTACTCGATGACATCTTCGATAAACTCGATGACCGCCGAATCCAGCGTTTGGTCCAAATGATGGCTGAAGAGCACTTTGGCCAAGTCTTCATTACCGATGCTAGACCAGAAAGGACGAAGAAATTGCTCAAGGATTTGAAGGGGGATATACATTACATCTCTTTGTAGTCGCGGCGAAGCCGCTTAGTCATCGCGCAGCAATGACTAGGACGAAGTCGACTAAGCGACAAAGTCGCGACTTATTTGCTATCTTTGAACAAACCTATTTAACCCATGATATCCATTTTTGCCCAAGCGGAGAAGCATCTGCAGAAGACAGCCATTATTTCGGATGGCACAAATTATACCTATTCCCAGCTTTTAGATGCTTCGAAAGCCTTCGCTTCTACATTATTAGATACCCAAACAGACTTAAATGAAGCCCGAGTGGCCTACATGGTGAACCCGGGATTTGATTATGTTCGGGTTCAATGGGGGATTTGGCGTGCTGGTGGAGTCGCTGTTCCGCTTTGTTTGACCTATCCATTGCCCTCTTTACGCTATACGATTGAGAATTCGGGATCGAGCATTGTGGTCGTTTCCCCGGAATTCGCGGACCTTTTGAAGCCATTATGCGAAGAGCTTGGATTACGTCTACTGCCCACTGACGACTGCC
>DLPD01000035.1:0-48072 GCA_002479785.1 Cytophagaceae bacterium UBA7467 | reverse complement strand
TCTTCCCGCCGCGCCATGATGCTCTACACCTCTGGCACGACCAATTTGCCCAAAGGGGTCGTTTCTACCCACGCGAATTTGAATGCTCAGATTTCGACCTTGATCGATGCCTGGCGTTGGAGCGAGAAAGATTATTCCATTTGTATTTTGCCGCTGCACCACATTCACGGGGTGATTAATATCGTTTCTTGCTCACTTTGGGCGGGGGCAACTTGCCAGTTTTTACCGAGTTTTTCGGCAGAAGCGCTGTTCGATATCTTCAAAGAGGGCAAGTTGAACGTCTTTATGGCCGTTCCCACGATTTATTATAAGTTGATCACACATTGGGAATCGTTGTCGGAGGAAGACCAAAAAGAGATGACTCGCATTATGTCTAAATTCAGACTCATGATCTCAGGATCTGCCGCGTTGCCTGTGTCGGTGATGGAACGCTGGAAGACGATTAGTGAACACAGCCTTTTGGAGCGATATGGCATGACTGAGATCGGGATGGCTTTGAGTAATCCGTATGATGGTCCTCGCGTTCCTGGTCACGTGGGATATCCACTTCCGGGCGTTCAGGTGCGTCTAGCGGATGAAGAGGATAACGTCATTCCAGGGACGGAGATAGGGGAGATTCAGGTCAAAGGGCCAAACGTCTTCAGCGAATACTGGCAAAAACCGGAGTCCACAGCGGAGTCATTTACCAAGGATGGCTTCTTCAAAACGGGTGACATCGCGACCATGGACGAGCTGGGAGGCTACCGGATTTTGGGCCGAAACTCCGTTGACATCATCAAGTCAGGAGGCTATAAAATTTCTGCTTTGGAAATTGAAGAAGTCCTTCGAACCTACCCTGGAATCGATGATTGCTGCGTCGTTGGAGTCGAAAATGACGAATGGGGCGAGCTTGTAAGCGCCGCCATCGTCTGTAAAGAAGACCTCGACACAAAAGCTTTAAATACCTGGATGCGCGAGCAAATGCCCGCCTATAAAACCCCTCGGGCCTACCACCGTTTGGCAGAATTACCTCGCAATGCGATGGGGAAAGTCACGAAAAAAGACGTTGTTAACCTAATCAAAAACTAATATGTTATTACGCGGAGTTGCCTTATTAGCCGCTTGTTTCGTTGCAGGCCAAATCCTAGGGGAAACCCTCGGTCGCCTTTTGGGAATCCAAGCCAATGTAGGAGGTGTCGGATTTGCGATGCTTTTCCTGATTTTATCCCAAAATGAACTCGAAAAACGCGGTCTTTTCCACCTTGAAATGGGTGAGGGCGTAACCTTTTGGTCCAAAATGTACATCCCCATCATTGTGGCCATGTCCTCTGTCCAAAACGTCCGTGTTGCCTTCTCGAATGGTTTACTCGCCCTTTTGGCAGGCATCATTCCCGTCATCGCCTGCATTGCCTTAATGCCCCTTTTATCCAAACTAGCGCCCAAAGAATAATGGAATATATTATCACTTTTCTTGACAAAAACGGCCTAGTCTTCGCATTTCTGGTAACAGGCTTCATCATGTATTTTTCGGAGGGAATTTCTAAAACCCTGACCCGCGGCAAAATCCCTGGCTCCGCCATCTCCATCTTTATGGGTTTGGTCTTAGCCTATTTTGCTGGCCTGGAGACAATGGGTAAAAAAGGGATCGCAGACCTTCCCGGTTTCTCAGGTTTTGAACTCTTGGGTGGACCCATGTTCCGCGACTTCGCCATTGTCTCAACCGCGATGGGTGCCAGCTTCGCCATTATCAAAAAAACGGGACCCATCGGAGTCCTTTCGTTATTTTTAGGGGTCATCATCTCCTTCGCTGCCGGTGCCATCATTGCCTATGCCTTGGGAATCACTGACGCCGAAAGCCTCACCACCATCGGTGCCGGAGCTTGCACCTTTGTGGTCGGCCCAGTTACCGGAACTGCCTTAGGCGCAAGTTCAGACATCATCGCCATTAGCATCGCGGCTGGTGTAGTAAAATCGATTTTAGTCACCATCGGAACCCCAATAATCGCTCCTTACATTGGATTGAAAACTCCCCAATCTGCCATGATTTTTGGAGGATTAATGGGAACCACCAGCGGAACTGCTGCGGGTCTTGCAGCCACAGATCCTAAACTCGTTCCATATGGCGCAATGACCGCAACTTTCTATACCGGATTGGGATGTTTGATGTGTCCGTCGGTGTTGTATTTTTTGATGCGGGCGATTTTGTAGAGTTTAGATAAGAGAGTATAGAGTAGAGATAAGGGAAATGGCGAATGGTAAATAAGTCCGTAGGGAGGTAGTCCGTGGTCAGGAGGTAAATTGTCCGAAGGAAATTTTCTCTCTCCTCTTGACTAAGCCGGAGGCGACTAAATCGCGGAGCGATGACTCTTTGACTAAGTCACGAAGTGACGACTTCGGTGCTCAGCGCCGATACATTCCATAAAAAAGGGTGACAGAATCTGCCACCCTTTTTATTTAATTCCTCCGGACTCATTTCCTTCGGACTCTTTGACTAAGCCGCAGGCGACTAAGGCGCTTCGCGCCGACCAGCGACTTTGTCGCTTACAAATTCTTCTTCTTCAACTCACTTACCGCGAAGTCAGCTGCACGAGCCGTCATCGCCATGTAAGTTAATGAAGGATTCACGCAAGAAGCAGACGCCATTACCGCACCATCCGTCATGAACACGTTTTTCACTTCGTGAACTTGGTTGTGCTTGTTAACGATTGAGTTCTTCACGGACGTACCCATACGAGCCGTACCCATTTCGTGGATACCTAAACCGATGTGCGTATCTTGCTTATTGTATGCGTTGATGTTTTTGAAACCAGCCGCCTCTAACATCGTCGCTGCTTCGTTCATCATATCTTCACGCATTCTTAATTCGTTTTCACCAAAACTTGCAGAGAATTCCAATACTGGTAATCCCCACTTGTCTTTCTTGTCACTAAGAACGAAACGGTTCTCTGGATTTGGAAGAATTTCACCAAAACCACCAAAACCAACGGTCCATTGTCCCGGGTGTGTTAGGCTCTCCTTGAACTCAGCACCGAAGCCATCTGCTCCTACGCCACGGCCCCAACCTTCGCGGCTCGCACCACCTTGGTATCCGAAACCACGTGAATAAGAACGCTTGTCTTTGCCCCAGTTTTGGAAACGAGGAATGTATAAACCATTCGGACGATTTCCGAACATGTAATCTTTCTCAAAACCTTCAATCGTTGCACTAGCACCCGCACCCAAGTGGTGGTCCATAATGTTACGGCCTAATTGATCTGAATCGTTTCCTAAACCGTTTTGGTAACGGTTAGACTTCGAGTTCATTAAGATCGATGTAGATCCGATGGCCCCAGCATTTACGAAGATGATTTTCGCGAAATATTCTTTAGACTCTTTCGTAATTTGGTCGATTACGCGAACTCCTTTTGCTTTCTGTGTAGCCTCATCATAGATGATCTCCGCAGCGATCGCATTGTGAACCATCGTTAAACGACCTGTGCGCATAGCTGCGGGTAAAGTCGCTGATAATGACGAGAAGTAAGCCCCATAAGGACAGCCGCGGCTACACTTGTTACGGTAATTACAAGATGAACGACCTAAATCTAATTGTTGTTTTGTAGGCTTAGTTAAGTGCGCTACACGACCCACAGTCACTGGACGACCTAACTTTTTATTCACGGCATTCTTGAAGTGAACCTCTGGCGCAGTCATTTGCATGGCTGGTAAGAAATCTGAATCCGGTAATACGTCTAAGCCTTCCGCTTGACCTGAAATACCCGCAAATTTCTCTACATATGAATACCATGGAGCTAAATCATCATAACCAATAGGCCATGGCGTTCCAATACCTTCTTTTTCGTTCGCTAAGAAGTCTTCGCGGTTCCAACGATAGGATTGACGTCCCCATAATAATGATTTACCACCTGTGTGGTAAGCGCGAATCCAGTCGAAACCACCTTTCTTCTCGATATAAGGATTTTGTGAATCGTTTTCAAACAAATAACGGGTTTCTTCATTCGCTGTATAACCCGTACGCATGTTCGCCCAATACTCTTCAGCCGCCATATTCGTAGGACGACCACGGTGATCAAATTCCCATGGGTTTTTCATCGCTGTTTCGTAGCCTTCGATGTGCTTGATCTCGCGACCACGCTCTAAAACCGCTACTTTTAAGCCTTTTTCAGTTAATTCTTTAGCAGCCCAACCTCCCGAGATACCGGAGCCGATGACGATTGCGTCAAACGTTTGGCCTTTTATTGCATCTATATTCAGATTCATTTTTTCTAGTTTTTCAGATTAATAAACGAATGTTTTTTGAGTCGGCTTCATATCCGTAATTAACTCAAATTTGCCTGGAACTGGCTCGTAAATGAAAGAAGCTTGTATGCCTTTTTCGGATGTATAATATCCTAAAAGCGTTAATTCCTTCATTAATCTCCAGAATGGAACACCATTAGCGCCTTCTAACGTGTCTTTATCGACGTTATCGCCCACTTTGATTTTCTTCTGGGAATAGCTCTTCATTAACTCTTTTGTGTTCGCTTCCAAAAGTTTTAACATGGCCACCTGACCTGCTGGAGATTGGCCTAAGAAATCTGCTTTTGCTAGGTCATTCACCCCTTTCAGGAAGCTGTTGTGTTCTGGTTTTTTGTAGCAATCTTTTAACATCAGCTCGATGAAAGCGGGAACACCTGCATCGATAGCACCTGGCGTAGACGTTCTTGGAATAATATGTTCAGCGACTGCTGAGACGATTTGACGTTGCGCATCTGTTAAGCTGAAATCTGCTGCAACGATGGAGGCATTGCCGTTTCTCACATCCATCGCCATTAACGTAGGAGCCGTAAAAGCACCCCCTAAAAGCAACGCGATTTGAGAGATGGCATCTCTTCTTTTCATCATGATGGTAAGTTAAATTGTTGTAGGTAATCGCCTAATATGAGGCAGAAAACAAATTTAATCACATTCTTCATTATTCAAGGGCAAAATGTGATTTTTTTGCTAATTTTCTATCATGAATAAACGCACTTTCCTTAAAGCCTGCACTCTTTTGGGGGCTTCGGCACCTTGGTTTTCGTATGCCAAAACCCAAACAGTCGAATCACTCGCTTTAGACGAAGATTTTTGGGATGGCATTCGCGGAGGATATAAGCTCAGTCCTGACTTTATAAACTTAGAAAGTGGGTATTATAATATCACTCCGGAGTCTACTTTGGAGAAATACTTTCAACACATCCGCAAAGTCAATGCACAAGGTGCCTATTACATGCGGACGGTGCAATACGATAATAAAAAACGAATCGCGGCACGCGTTGCGCGCCTGGTGGGTTGCCCGGAAGACACACTTGTGTTAACGCGAAACACAACGGAATCATTAGATACGATTATCTCCGGGTTTCCTTGGAAAGCAGGAGATGAAGCCATCTTTGCAATCCAGGATTATGGTGCGATGCAAGACATGTTTAAGCAGGTGGCGAGACGCCAGGGAATCGTCTTGAAACTGATTTCATTGCCTATTAATCCGGCTTCTGATCAGGAAATTGTTGATTTATATGCGAAAGCCATTACCGACAAAACCAAGCTCATCATGGTTTGTCACATGGTCAATGTGACGGGCCAAATCAACCCAATTCGTCAAATCTGCGATATGGCACACGCCCGTGGTGTCGAAGTGATGGTCGATGGTGCCCACGCTGTGGCGCAAATTCAATTCAAAATTTCAGACTTGAATTGTGACTATTATGGGGCAAGCTTGCACAAGTGGTTGGCGGTACCTTTGGGTGTAGGCATCTTACATGTTCGAAAAGAAAAGATCCCTCAAATCTGGCCTTTATTGGCTGAGGAAGGGGTTCCTTTGACCGACATAGCCCACCTAAATCACGTAGGAACGATTCCAGTCTATACGGATTTAGCGGTAGATGACGCCATCGATTTCTATGAAAAATTAGGCCCTGCTCGCAAGGAAGCTCGATTAAGGTATTTACAAAATTACTGGACAATGAAAGTTCGCCCGCTACCGCGCGTTCGATTGCACCATCCGGCTGATCCCACGAAATCGTGCGCGATTGCAAACGTGGGCATCGAAGGGATCACGCCTTCGGTTTTAGCGGAGCGATTGATGAAAGAATACAAGATTTTCACCGTTGCCATCGATGGGGGTAATATTCATGGTTGCAGAATTACCCCTAATGTCTTTACGACCTTAAAAGAGCTCGACATTCTAGTAAAGGCAATTAGCGAATTAGCAAGCTAACGGGGGATTTGACTAAAATATCCTGGTGTAAATCCTGCATTGATCCGGTTGCGTCATCGAATGAAAACACCTGTACGCGGTCTTCTTCTTGACTCGCGACTAATACAAATTTTCCCGATGGATCGAAGGTGAAATTGCGGGGGATTTTGGCCACATTTTGGTGGAATACCCGTTTTAATCTTCCGTCTGCTTCGATCTTAAATACCACCACTTGGTTACTCGAGATCCGATTTGAGGCTAAAAGCCATTTGCCGTTCTGTGAAAGGTGGATATCCGCAGAGCCTTTGACTTTAGCTGCTGAAGTATCTGCAGGGATGCTTTGGATCTTGTTTAATTGTGTCCCGGCGACTGAAAATACGTCCACATCTGAACTTAATTCATTTAACAAATAAGCGCGATCGCCTTTCGCATTGAAGCGAATGTGACGAGGGCCATTACCGGGTGTGAGCGCAATTTCCTGGCGACTTTCCGCGAGTTGACCATCCGCTAAAATCGCGTGCACATAGATCTTATCTGAGCCTAAATCCGTCACAAAAAGGGTGTTTTGGTCGGGAGAAAGAGAGACCATGTGGGCGTGGGCGCTGGTTTGGCGGTCCTTGTTTACGCTAGACCCTTGGTAGGCGATGTATTGGGCTAAAGGCTTCAGCTTGCCGTTTGCGGTTTGGAATACGCTCACACTTCCACCTGTATAGTTCGCTGTGTAAATCGTTTTTGATTTTTCTCGGTAGCTTAGGTGGCAGGGGTGGTCGCCTTTCAGACTAAATTCGGTGTTAATGGCCTCGTATTTTCCGTTGCGAAGGTGGAATGAAGAAACGCTCGCCTTGCCGTCGCCTTCTTCTGAGACAGAAAACAGGTATTCCCCGGAAATGGCTTGATAGGAAGCCTGAGGCACGGTCAAGGAATAGGACTTTGTGGCAATTCCTGTTTGGGTATCCCAAGTAAACACCTCAATGCCGGGGTTACCTTTGGACGTATATGAACCTATAATCAGTTGCGGAAGGAGTAAAATCGTACTCAAAGTCATATGGCTGGAGGGATTAATTTGTAAACTACCGGGGTTACGATACGGGATAGGAGGGTGGAGCTAATCAGTCCACCTATCATCACGATGGCAAGCGGTGAAATAAGGGGGTTAGTCGAAATGGCGATAGGGATAAGTCCGCCAATCGCCGTTAGCGTGGTCAAAATGATCGGTAAAAAGCGAACTTCGCCTGCCTCGCGGATGGCTTGTTCCATCAGCATACCTTCTGCGCGTAACTGGTTTGTGAAATCCACTAATAAGATGGTATTTTTTACTTCGATTCCAGCTAAGGCAATCAGCCCCACTGTCGCTACGAAAGAAAGCGGTGTTCCGGTAAACCAAAGCGCTAAAAGGGCTCCCACGATCCCTAATGGAATCACAGAAAGTACGATTAGGGTACTTTTAAAGGTGCCAAACTCGAGGATAAGTACCGCGACAAAGAAGAAGATGGTCACTAAAATAATTGTCCCAAACCCGCCAAAACTCTCATTCTTACTCTCTACTTCCCCACCCATCTCGAAATGGTAACCAGCAGGTAACGCAATCTTCGCTAGGTTTTTCTCCGTTTCAGCGATGACCTCATTGTTCAAGTATCCTTTTTCCACGAATGAACTCACGGACACTAAGCGATTTTTGTTCAGGTGACTAATGCTAACAGGGGAAGTTTGAAGTCTAGTCTCAGCCACTTGACTTAATGGAATGGCCGTTCCTTGCACGTTATTTACATACAGATTATCAAAAACTTCTAGACTCGGGTGTTTCGGATGCGGCTTCGAAACCACGATGGAATACTCCTTGCCTTCTCTGTCTGTCATTTTGCCCAAATCAAAACCGGCTACTACTAAGCGAATCATCCGGTCGATGCTGACTGTAGGAATCCCTAACATGCTGGCTTTTTCCTTATTGATGTCGAATTTGATGTCCGATTTCAGATTTTTCAATGGGTTCTTCACGTAAATCGTGCCTTTCGTGTTCTTCAGCATCGTTTCTACGCGACTGGCGATTTGGCGCAGCGTATCTACATTATCCCCTAAAATACGCACCTCCACCGGAGCCACCACCGGTGGCCCTTGCTCGAAATTTTTCACTTCGATGGTCGCGGCAGGATAGTTCGTATACTTGGTGCGCAATTTCTCGATCAGGTTAATTTTCTCGTCTGCCGTCAGCTCATCCTGTAATTGGACGAACAAGTTTGCATAGTCAGTTCGGTCGTTTAAGGGAATCGCGTTATAGTAGATCCGAGGATTTCCTTTACCCACGTTTGCGGAAACGTATTTTACCTCTGGCAATTTGCGCAAGTCGCTTTCGATCAGTTTCGAAACGGAATCCGTATAGGCTAAATTCGACTGCAAAGGGCTGAAGATGTTGACCATAAATTGTGGCTTTTCGGAGGCAGGAAATAAACTAAAACCTACCACAGGGAAGAGTCTTAAAGAGGCCACAAAGATCGCCAAGGCAATCAGCAAGGTCGTTTTAGGGCGTTGAATAGCCCAATCTAACAACCGAGCATAAGAACCGGAAATCAGCTTTTTCAATACTCGCATGAATAGATTACCTTCTGGATTTCCCTGGTGAGATTTCAAGATACGGCTCGACAAAAACGGCACCACCGTCAGCGAAACCACTAAGGAAGCGACGATACAGAAGATCACTGCCATGGGTAGACTGCGGATGAATTCACCTGACGCTTCAGGTAAAAACACTAACGGCAAAAAGGCGATAATCAAAGTCACTGTACAACCTAAAACCGCCATTCCGATCTGGTTCGTCGCCTTTAAGGTTGCCTCTAAACGGCTATGTCCTTCACGCATCCACCTTTCAATGTTCTCTACCACCACGATGCTGTCATCCACTAAAAGACCTAATGCCACCACTAGTCCGACGATACTCAGTTGGTTGAGGCTATAGCCCATGATGTTCAAAAGGATAATTCCGATCGCCAGCGATAGGGGGATCGAAATCATCACGATGGAAGCGGCGCGTAAGCCGAGCGGCAATAAAGTTAAAGCCACTAACAAAATGGCGATAATAAAGTCTTTCAATAAGCCGCTGAGGCGGGTATTGACGTTTTCAGCTTGGTCGAAATTGACGACTAAGTCAATGTTCTTCGGTAAAGTCTTCTTGAATTGAGCGATAACAGGCTGGTAGGTGGCCTGTGTTTTCGCGATGTTTTCGCCTGATTTTTGGGCGGCGGTGATGAACAGGCAGCGATTTTGGTTCAAGCGCGTGATGTGATTATCTGGGGCATATTCTAAATAGACGTTAGACACATCTGATAACAACACGTTCCTGCCTTGATAGGAGAACACAATGGTGTTTTTAATTTCCTCGATGTTTTGGTAATTGCCGGAGGTCAGAATATTGTAGGATTTCGAGTTCTCTACGATGCTTCCACCAGGAATGTTGGCGATTTCGCTTTGGATCGCTTGCAACACGCGGTCAGGCGATACCTGCATCTGCGCCATCTTTTCAATGTTCAAATCAATCTTTACCTGCGATTCTGGCAATCCGGAAATCGTCACTTTCTTCAAGGCAGTTACCTTTTCCAGATCTTCCTGAAGCCGTTCTGCGGTGATTTTTAATTGGTCTAAAGAAGCGTTGTTCGAAATCAGCGCCATCTGCAACACGTTCGTTCCGGATGGCGTGGCTTTTTGAGCCTCTAATTTAATGACCTCTTTGGGTAAATCTCCCTTGATGCTATTCAATTCCCGAACAACCTCGGAGTATTTTTCATCCACGTTCACCCCGTATTTGTAAAAGACCGCGAACACCGCTAGGCCATCACTTATCGTTGTATTGATCTTGCGCACGTTCTCCAGTTCGTACAATCTTTTCTCCACTGGCTTCACCACCAATTCTTCCATATCATCCGGACTCGTTCCCGGATAAACGGCGATTATAGGAAATTGAGGCGCATTCATGTCCGGGTCTTCCGCCCGGGGCATTGTCATAATTGTGACAATACCCACGACCACGACCATCAAAAACATCGTGAGCGTAAATTGGTAATTCTTTACCGCGTAGTTAGCTATCTTCATAATTAGCGGACGATTTTAATGGCTGAACCGGCGTCTAAATAGGCATTCCCGCTGGTGATGAGTGATTTTGCGTCTTCTAAACCTCCAGAAACAAATACCTTCCCATGGTCAATACTCGAAATCTGGATCTTCACTTTTTCTGCCGTTTTCCCATCTTTGGTGATAAATACAAATCCTTCCGTAGCGTTTCCATCTAGAATCGCATCGTAGGGAATCACCCAGGATTTAATTTGTTTCCGTGGACGAATTTTGGCTTTTCCAAAAAGCCCCGCCGCCAGCTGCGCTGTGGGTGCACCACTGATGCGCAAACTCACCCAAAGCGTCCCCGTCACCGGATCCACTCCCTCGGATTTGGCTAAAACAGAACCACTATATTTTTCTCCGGGAGCCGCATCAATCGCGATCTCAGCAGGATCCCCCACCTGCGTCGCCGCCCAGTCGCGGTCGCTCAAACCCACTTTCAATACCCAATTGCCCTTGTTTGCACCGTTCAACAAAACGACCGGTGTTCCGGGTCCCACGACCTGGCCATCGTTTGCTAATTTCTTCAACACAAAACCTGATTTGACGGCTCTGATTTCGGCATAGCTCTGATTGAACGCACCCGCATTATAGGCCTGCTGTGCGATCTCTAGGCCGGTTTTGGCATTTTGGTATTGTTCAAGTGTTGCCACGCTATCTCGGTACAAGTTCTTTGCTCTCGCATGATCACGTTGCGCTTTTTCAAGCATGATTTGTGCTTGCTGCACCTGTGCTTTGATTTCGGTCAGGTTAAGGCTGGCTAATAATTGACCCGCTTTCACGGCGTCACCTTCTTTGACAAACACGTGCTGAATCACTCCGCCTATTTTGAAACCTAAATAGGTCTCATCTTCCGTCGTGAAAACACCCGAAGCTTGGATGGGGCGGGTGATGGATTCTTGTTGCAAGGAAATCACGGAGACCGGGATTACGTCGCTGGTTGTGGTAGCCACTTCCTGCTTCTTCGAAGAGCAAGCGGAAACTACCGTGATAAGGGAAATAAGCAGGCAGATCTTTTTCATTAGAGTGGGTAGCTAGCCGCTTCGCGCTCATAAGCGGCAGCGGCGATTAATACGTTGAATTGTTTTAATTGGTAGTTGATTTGGGCGTTCATCCATTGATTTCTGGCGTCCACCGTTTCTAAATACGTGCTCACACCTTCTTTGTAGCCCTTTTCGATGAGGCGTAAATACGCGGAGGCAGCCTCATAGGATTTCACAGAGGCCTGAAAGCTGGTGATGGATGATTGTACGTTTTTCTGAGCGATTTCGGTCGCCATATTGAATTGCTTTGTGCTCAGATATAAGGCATTTTTCGCGGAGGCAATGTCCAGTTGCGTTTGTTTTACTTTGTATAAGTTACGCTTCCCGGAGAAAATAGGGATGTCCATCTGCAGTCCCAGGAAATAATAGCCGCTTTTTGAACTGATATTACCGAGTGTCGACTGAGATCCCAGATTCACAAAACCACTTAATTTAGGTAGGAAGAAGGACTCGTTCATTTTCAAAACGGTTTCTTGTATGTGGATAGATTTAGAAAGAAGCGATAATTCTTCTCGAACGCCGGGCACCACCGAGTAAACACCCGCCACCGCTTTCTCTACTTCGAAATCGATGCGTATTTCAGCGCGTAATTCCCGGTTCAACAAGAAGTTGAAATAGTATTGCGCCGCCTGATTTTGCTTTACGGCATCCGCAATCTGTGCTTGAATGGTAGCGATTTCGCTGTCTGAACGCAATAAATAGGCGGGTAATCCTTTCCCGTTTGCCAAGAGCTTTTCGTTTACCTTTTTGCCTTCTAATGCCAGATTAAGACTGTTTTCGTATACTTTCACTAAACCTAAGCTGAGTAAATAGTTATAATAAGCGGTCTTGATTTGCTTGACTAATTCGCGTTTGTACAGCGAAACGTCTTCCCGCTGTAGGCTGACCGTTTGCTCTTGGATTTTTTTGTTGTAGCTGATGTCCTTATTGTATAGGGGCATCGTCGTTTGCAGTTTCACGTCGTAGAAGTCGCGAGGGAAGAAATTCGTTTCCACGTTTGCTATCTGTGGGAAAGCGGTACTTTTTGTCAAAGCATTCAGTGTCGAATAAACCGGATTCAATAAATCACCTACCGGGAATGCAATGCTACGACCACCCTCGCCGCTTTGGTAGCCTCCTTGGAATGCCACACTCGGTTGATAAAGGCTTTGTGCCGTTTTCAAAGCGATCATCGCCTTTTCTACCTGGATGGATTTTTGTTGTAGCGTAATATTTTGTTGAAAAGCCGTCGCGACGTATTCATCGAGGACGGACTTTTGGCCAAATAAGGGTAGGGAAAATAGAAGTAAGAATAAATATCTCATATTAGGCTTTTTTCATCGTTTTCAATAACCAATCCAGCGACTCATGCATCGTCTTTTCCACCTCTACCGCCGGCACTAATTTGTCCAATCGTTGGCGAATTGCGAGGGATACAAGGCCGTGCACCATACTCCAAACCGCCATCGCCACCGTTTCCACTTTAGAAGGGACTAATAATCCCTTGTCCATCGCATCCTGTACGATCGTTTTTAAGGCCTCTAGCGCTTGATCGCCACTTGACCAGCCCTTGCCCATATCATGTAAACAGGCCATAGGAGCCTCTTGAATGAACATGAGATCATAATATTCCGGATATTCCAAGCCAAAATTCAAGTAATTCTCGCCCATCTGATGCAATCGTTCGATGGGATCACTGATTAAGGCCAAAGCGATATTCTGCTCCAGCATCTTCTTAAATCCAGACTCGCAGCAATGAAATAGGATCTCGTTTTTGTCTTTAAAGTATAAATAGAGCGTCGTAGGGCTATATTGAACGCGTTCCGCAATCTTGCGTACACTTACGTTACTGAAACCCTCCTCGGTAAATAGTTTCATGGAAGCGTCCAAAATCAATTGGCGCAACTCCTGCTTTTGCTTCTCTTTCCTAGCTACAATTCCCATTTTTTTGAAATTACATCGTAAAGTTAATTAACAGTGTTAAGTTTTCAAAATTTAGTATTTTGCATAAAATCTAAAATGCTATGAAAATCAACTTTATCCATAAAATCCAACACATCGGTATCCCCGTTCACAACATGGAAATTTCCATACCCTTTTATGAACGACTTGGTTTCGAAAATGTGATGGAATCACCTTTTGAATTCGATGGCGGTTTTGGGACTTGCGTGATGATGAAAAATCACCAGGTGATTGTGGAGTTATACCAAATGCCGGAAAAACAATTAGCCGAGATAAAACAACGCAAAGTCGGTCACATCGACCATTTCGCGATTGATGTAGAGGACGTTGATTACGCGTTCGAAGCGTTGAAGCAGGCGGGATTTGAGATTTTAGAAAAAGAACCTACTTTTTTAGCCTTTTGGAAAAACGGCACCCGTTTCTTCAATGTCAAAGGGCCTAATGGAGAGATTATCGAGTTTAATCAAATCCTCTAATGAAAGCAGCTGTTCTCGTAAAACCTTTGCAAATCGAACTAGGTGATTATCCTATCCCAAACCCCAGTCCTGGCCAGCTGCGTATTCGCTTGCAGGAAGTGGGTATTTGCGGATCAGATGTACATTATTTTGGGGGCCATCGTCCGCTGCCCGAACCCACCATCATCGGCCATGAGGGCTGGGGCTATATCGATGCCCTAGGAGAGGGTGTGAAACGCGAACTAGGCGAAAGAGTCGTCATAGACCCTAACGCACCTTGCGGAGAATGTAGCTATTGCGCCCGCGGACAAGCTACGGTATGTCCGAATAAACGCACTATAGGCCTTAATGCCCCCGGTTGTTTCGCGGAATACGTGCTGATTCCGGCAGATTTCGCCCATAAACTCCCGGATTCCATTTCCGCACAGGATGCTGTTACCATCGAACCCACAGCAGTTGCCTACCATGCCTTGAAAAAAGCATCGCTCACGAAAGGCGATGCCATCTACGTCTTGGGCCTCGGAGCCATCGGAATGCTGATTACTCACCTCGCGGTGGAGCAAGGTTTGCACGTCTTCGCGACTGATTTGAATCCCGTTTTGCAAGAGAAAGCGTATGAATTCGGCTCTCAAAAAGGCGATTGGAAAGCGAAAGACGTTCGAGTGATTTTCGAATGTACGGGTTCAGCCGCTGCTACTACCCAATTACTAGCAGATGCTCCGCGCGGTGCCAGTGTAATTCTCTTGGGTTTATCTGAAAAACCAGCCAGCTTCACCCCATTAGATCTCGTTCGCCGCGGTATTTCGATCCAAGGGTCTTTGATTTACGATCACCCAGCAGATTTCCAGTCCGTGATTCAGTTGATTAAAGATGGAAAAATTCAACCGCATAAAATCATTTCAAAATACATTCCCCTGTCAGAAGTTCAGGCCGGCTTAAAGGCCGCCTCGGATGGACATCCAGGTAAAATTGTCGTTCAAATCGTATGAAAAACTCGATGTCTTGGCTCCAAATAGCTGTAGTTTCTCTCTGTTTTTTGCTCAATTTCAATGATGGTATTGACGTTTTGCTTGTTTCCTTTGCCGGAGAGCATATCATGAAGGAGTGGGGCCTGAATAACGTAGAACTTGGTTACGTATTTTCGGCGGGTTTAGCGGGGATGACGGCGGGCTGTTTTGTGTTAGCTCCACTGGGAGATCAATGGGGCCGGCGCAAAATCTTTTTAGGTTCTTTGTTTTTCATTAGTGTGGGCATGCTGCTAGTTTATTTTGCTCCATCGCTGACGTGGATATTGGTTTTTAGATTCATCACAGGTCTAGGCATCGGCGGGATCCTTCCTAATTTAGCGACGGTTGCCTCCGAGTTTTCCACCGATAAAACCCGCGATTTCAATGTGGGGATTGTGCAAGGAGGGTGGCCATTGGGCGCGATTTTAACTGGTTTTGTGGTGGCCTGGGGGTTTCCGCTTTTAGGCTGGCGCGCGACCTTTCTGATTGCGAGTGCATTCTCGTTTGCGCTTTTACTCTTAGTCTATTTCTTCCTGCCAGAATCCCCAGTGTTCGTGCCGGAATCGAAACAAAATCAGACTAAGCTGAAAGAACTTTTTACCCCAGCATACAGAACCTCCACATTCTTACTTTGGGCGGCTATTTTCTTCGGTTTTTTGACTTTATACACCTTGATCAGCTGGGTGCCTACGCTCGCCAAACAATCCGGCATGCCTTTCGAGCTCGCCACCTACGTGGGGATGACTTTGAATTTTGGGGCCTTTACAGGCGTTTTTGTGATGGGTTTAGCGATTAGTCAAATTGGCATCAAGAAAACAATGACTCTTTTCTTCATCATCGCCTTTGTCTTAATGAACTTTTATGGGAATGTACAACTTGACTATATTGTCAACCTCACCTTAGTCTTCTTCATCGGCTTTTTAGTGCAAGGCGGATTTAATAGTTTCTATCCAGCCGCAACGCGCATTTACCCAGCAGCGATACGTTCGACGGGGGTGGGATTAGCGATGGGGGCGGGCCGTTTTGGAGCGATTTTGGGACCCACCGTCTTTGGCTTACTCACAGATAGTGGGATGTCCGTGGCGGATCGCTTTCTGATTTTCTCACTTCCTATGTTGTTGGCTGTTTTTTTGCTGCATAAAATTAAGAGCAATGAACTCAGCTAAACAGAAAAAGGCGAACCACTGGTCCGCCTTTTTACCCCTTAATCTTTCACTATAATTCGTTGATGTTGGGTAATTAGTTCATAGCCACGATATCGCGCTTCACTTCCGTTTTAATGCTAAACGACTTAGAAGAGATCACGTTTTTACGCATATCTAACACGACCATACGGTAGTTCCCGTCAGATAATCCCGCTAAATTGAACAATTTTTGCGATACGATTCCTTCCTTGTGAATTTCGTTGTTTTCACCATCGTAGATAACGACTGTGGCTCCTGCTTTAACAGACACCATATATTTTAATTTACCTACAGATTCGATGTTCACTGGAAGGGTTAATTCTGCTGCATTAGTGGCAGAAACGACAAACAGGCTGGCTGCGAATAAAAGAGCAGCAAATGTGTACTTTTTCATAATGCTTGATTTTAATAAACGTAGGCGGAATGATTTCCGTTTTCTGTCTCAAAACTAGGCGTTTCAAATTACCTGCAAATTAAATCCACGTTAATTTTCATTTTTCTAAGAAAGTTCTTCTATATAAAATGCAAAAACTTGAAATTGTGCAATAAATCAGACTAGAAAAGTGAAAATTTATTTGAAAAATCTTAATGTTACGGAATTGTTAAATTTATAGCACCTCATTTAACAATTCCGTAACAAAAGCCTAACACAGACTTAATCGAGGGGGGAGGCTGAGTGGGTAATTTTGTCCTGTCAAAAAAATCACCAGTATCCCCTTTTTATGAAATTAATTAACAAGTACACCAATCTCATCATCTTATTTTTATCGCTTTCATCAGCTGTATTCGCGCAAGAAGGTACTCTTAGAGGAACAATCAAGGATTCCAAAACTAAAGAAGACATCATTGGGGCGACTATCTTAGTGCAAGGCATTAACAAAGGAGCCGCGACTGATATCAACGGGTTTTTCTCATTTGCTAAACTTCCAGCAGGATCTTATTCGTTAAAAATTTCTTATGTAGGTTATGATCCTAAAATCTACGAAGGAGTTAAAGTAGAAGCAGGTCAAGTAACTGACTTAAATCTATCTATTGAAGAAACTAGTTCTACTTTAGCGGAGGTAAAAGTAGTAGCTCAACGTTTGACGAATACTGAAGTATCCGTAATCTCAGAAATCAAAGCATCTCAATTAGTGGTGAGTGGAATTTCTGCTGCTCAAATTACTAAAACATTAGACCGTACGGCGGCAGAGGTAGTGAAGCGTGTGCCAGGTGTGACTATTTTTGGTGAGCGTTTTATTAACATTCGTGGTCTAAATGAACGTTATAATACAGTACAATTAAACAACGCCTTCGCACCATCGATGGAAACAGATGTGCGTTCATTCTCATTCGATATCATTCCTGCGGGTCAAATCGACCGCATCCTAGTTTTCAAATCGCCGTCAGCTGAAATTCCAGGTGAATTTGCGGGTGGTGTGGTAAAGATTTTTACAAAATCGATTCCGGAAAATAACTACTTAACCTTGGATGTTTCTAGTTCATACCGTGAGGGAACGACAGGGGAAAAGTTTTATTCAACTAAGAATTCTAATCTTGCTTGGACAGGTTTTGATCAAGGCTATTTTGATTTGCCAAAATCTTTTCCAGCAAATAGAAGTGCTCTAATTGGTTCTTCACCTGCAGGTTTAGATGCGATAGGAGCTTCTCTTAAAAATAATTGGCTACCTGTTCAATCATCAGCTATGCCTGATATTCGCGCCTCTTTATCTGGAGGTCTTAAGTTAAATGCAGGGGATGTAAAGATTGGTAACGTAACGGGTATAAACTATTCCAACACGCGCTCAATTTTCCGTATGGAACGGAATGATTGGGGTTACTCACAAATAGGATCAACAGGTGAGCCTGACGAGATTTTCTCCTTCGTGGATAATCAATTTACCAATGCTATTCGTGTAGGTGCTTCCCATAACTGGTCTGTTAAGTTACCTGGTGGTTCCGTGTTTGAATTTAAGAACCTATACAATCAACTATCGAACACGCAATATATTCAACGTTCCGGATTTGATAATGGATCTAATTGGGATATTCGTTCTTTTGATCAAGTTTACCGTGGTATTTACACAGGTCAGTTAACGGGTCGTCATGAATTTCAAGACGGTAGCTTGAAAACGGATTGGATGGTAGGTTATAATGCAGCTTACCGAAATCAACCTGATTACAAACGTTTCCGCTATAACATTGACGGTTCAAACTCAAGCTTATTTATTCCAAACGGAGCGGCACAAACTTTTTTATTAGGTCGTACCTACATTAACTTGGATGAACATGCCTACACTGCTGCGTGGAATCTAGATAAAAAGGTAAAAGTGGGATCAGATAGAGAATTAGATTTCAAAACAGGTCTTTTCTATGAGGATAAGGTTCGTAATTTTGGGGCGCGCAATATTGGTTATGTAAAGTCTACACCTTCTTTCCAGACCACATTACCCATTGATCAGTTATTTTCTCCACAAAACTTTAATTCTTCAACTGGAATTAAAATCGATGAGCAAACTAACCCGAATGACTCCTACAAAGCTACCAATAACTTAGTTGCAGCCTATGCATCAGTTAATTATGCATTGGGTAAGAAATTTAATGCGATTGCAGGTATTCGCGCAGAACAAAACAGTCAAAAATTAAACTCTGCAGACTTAGTAGGAAAGGCAATTAATTATGACAACACGCGTCTTGATTTATTACCATCTATGAACTTAACCTACAATTTCACGGAAAAGTCATTACTTCGCTTAGCTTATGGTAAAACATTGAACCGACCAGAGTTTAGAGAATTAGCCCCTTTTTCTTTTTATGATTTTGTGAATAACAGAACCGTTTCTGGTAATCCAACTTTGAAAAATGCAGACATTCAAAATTTTGATTTCCGCTATGAGTTCTACCCAACTCCTTCAGAGTTAATCAGTATAGCTGCGTTCTATAAAGATTTTACTAATCCGATCGAGGTAGTATTTGCCTCTGGTGCCAACCCAATCCTCAATTTTTCAAACGCTAAATCTGCTTATTCCACAGGTTTAGAAGGCGAGTTCAGAAAAAACTTAAATTCGGCCAATCCTGCCTCTTTTTTAGGAAAGACTAGTTTAGTTTTTAATGGTACATATATTATTAGTCGCGTAAAATTAGATGAAGCAGTGGCCAAGGATCAATCAGATGATCGCCCATTGCAAGGTCAGTCACCGTATATTATTAATGCAGGCTTGAACTACAATGACACGAAAAAAGGCTTACAACTTAATTTGAATTACAACGTCATAGGTAAACGTATATTCGCGGTAGGTAACAATTTTGGTTCTCCATACCCAGATTGGTTCGAGATGCCACGTCACGTAATTGATTTCAACTTTTCTAAACAAATTTCAAAAATGTTGATGATTAAAGGAGGCGTTAGCGACTTACTAAATCAAGGAAACACCATCCTGCAAGATGGTAACCAAGATCAAGTTTTCGACAGAAGTCAAGATCAAATCATTCAAAACTATGCACCAGGACGTGTAGTCTCTTTAGGAATTATCGTATCACCATTTAATTAAATAATAAACTAAATCCATTTTAAATTAAACACAAAAATGAAACGCTTACAAACAAACATGTTTAAGTTTTTCGCAATGTTGGCAATTGCTGTCGTAACATTAGCGAGCTGCTCTAAGGAGGACGAAGTGTTCCCTTTACCTACAGTTTCAACTTCTGGAACTTTTGCGGGAACTCCTGGTTCTACTGTTACTGTCAAAGCAACGATAAATGCCCCAGCAGGAATTAAGTCAATTACCGTTCTGAAAAATGGTGCTCCTTTTGATTCAAAAATTTTAGCGGGAGAAAAGACGTATGAATACGTTAAGGATTATGTGGTTGAAGGTGCAGCAGGAACTACTGTAAACTTTACAATTCAAGTAACAGATAATCAGAATCAGGTTTCTACTTTAGTAGCTATTCCAGTGGCTGTTTCAGCTATCCCACCTAAAACAATTGTAGACGTGGAAGGAGTAATTGAAGGTAATGTTACTTGGACTAAAGATAAAATTTACCGTCTGAAAGGTTATGTTCGTGTAGGTGAAGAAGCTGTTTTTGGAACTATTTCAAAAGTAGGTGTTCTAACAATCGAAGCAGGTACTGTGATCATTGGAGACAAGGCTACAAAAGGTACCTTAATCGTTCAACGTGGTTCTAAATTAAATGCTATCGGTACTGCTGCTGCACCTATCGTCTTTACTTCTGCTGAAGGTGTTGGTTCTCGTGCTCCAGGTGATTGGGGTGGAGTAGTTATCTGTGGTAAAGCCCCTAATAACTTAACTGGTACAGTTGAATTAGAAGGTGGTTATAAAGGTTTCCACGGTGGTACAGTTGCTGATGATAATTCAGGTACTTTAAAGTATGTTCGTATTGAGTACGGTGGAATTCCATTGAACCCGAACCAAGAGATCAACTCATTAACAATGGGTTCAGTAGGTTCAGGTACCACAATTGAATATATCCAAGCATCTTACGGTTTAGATGATTCATTCGAGTGGTTTGGTGGTACTGTTAATGCGAAATATTTGATCGCTTACAAAGGCACTGATGACGATTTCGATGTGGATAATGGTTTCTCAGGAAACGTTCAATTCGGTTTAGGATACCGTGATGGTAACTTAGCGGATGCTTCTGGATCTAATGGTTTTGAGGTAGATAATAACTCAAACGGAGATGGAGCTACTCCATTTACTTCTGCTACATTTGCAAATATCTCGATTGTAGGACCTATTGGAACATCATCTTCATATGCGGATAATAACTTCCAAAATGGAGCTCAATTACGTCGTAACAATAAATTGAAAGTATACAACACATTCATTACTGGTTACCCAACTGGTTTATATATTGATAGCCAAAAAGGTAGCGCAAAAACAAACGCTGCAAATGGTGACTTAATTGTTAAGAACGTTGTTATTGCTGGTACAACAGGTATCACAGGTGGATTCAAGTCCTTGAACTCGAACGTTTATGGATTTGGTGTTGCGGTGGCTGATGAAGAGCAAATTGCCAAGACTAACGCTTCAGGTACAGTAGCTACAAAGCCAATTGAAATTGGTTCTGGTGTTAAGGCATCTGATTGGTTCAAAGCAATTGCAGGTAACAAAGTATTAACATCAACTGCTAATACAGGTATCTCATCTGCTTTATGGTCATCTCGTCCTACGTTAACTTTAACAGCAGGAACTTCAGAGTCATTGATCGGAACTGCTTTACCTACATTAACAGGTATGACTGCAACAGATTATATCGGTGCATTCAAAGATACAGATTGGACTGCAGGTTGGGCTGAATATTCTCCTAACTCAGTTCTTTACATCAAGTAAGAATTAAACTAAAGGGCCACCTGTCACACAGGTGGCCCTTTTTTATACACCAATGAAAAAGATACTCGCACCAATATTCCTTAGTTTATTTATTTTTTCAGCCTGCCATTCGAAAGATGAAGCGGAATATTATTTCTCAGAGGCTGAACGGGATACCTTATTAACCAATGTGATAACCTATGTTTCTGAAAATGCAACTTATGCAACTATCGATACAAGGTTTCAAAAGAAATTTAGAGCAGAATATGTGAGTCGCTTGCCGCTGTATCATTTTGTCAAATTGACCAAATTAGAGAACGGGGAGTGCTACTTTTTGCTCAGCAGACCAGTGGCGAATTTGAAAGAATTACGTCGAGGTGTAGTGGGTAAGTTCACCTTAAAAGAAGGAAGCTTACAGCCTGAAAATTTTGAGGAGGTAGTGAATACGCCTCATTATTCAGAAGAATTAGTCATTGAGAGAGGGACTTTTCTTTTCCGTGAATTAATGAACAAAGGAAATCTTAACGAATACCTGTCAATGAAGCATTATGTAGAGTGGCCGGATAAATCTTTAAAATACGATAAAGTGAAAAAGACTTGGGTCTCGACCGGAGTTCTATAAAATAATATATTGGTGTAATAAAGAAAATGCTGGGGAGATTCTCTCTGGCATTTCTTGTTTTATTGATTTAATAATATGAAGGTTACAGTCTGATTATTTGTATATCTTAGCTTTGGCTTTCTGAACAATAAACATGACTAAATTATACACCCTATTATCTATCTTATTTGTCGTTTCAAGTACGGCTTTGGCACAGAAGGAATCTGATGCACGCGTGATTGTCATCACCACGGATGGTTACCGTTGGCAAGAACTATTTAATGGTATAGATACTTCGATCGTTAAAATAAAGCGTTTTCACCGAGGTGACTCTGCTCGATTAATTCAGCAGTATTGGTCACCTTCTTTACGAGAAAGACGCGAGAAATTAATGCCTTTTTTTTGGAGTAAACTAGCTGCTGCTGGCCAAATCCATGGCAACAGAGCTGAAGGAAGTCAAGTTGATAATGCGAATCCCTATTGGTTCTCATACCCGGGGTACAGCGAAATTTTAACAGGTCAGGTGGATACCGCCGTTAATTCAAATGACTACAAGCCTAATCCCAATACGAACTTTTTTGAATACTTGAACTCCTTACCAGCTTATAAAGGTAAGGTGGCTGCTTTCGGCGCTTGGGATGCTTTCGATCGTATTTTGAATGAGAAAAGAGCGGGTTTTCCAGTGGTCAATGCGTTTGATTCGTATCCTGAATTAGAGAATGATCCAGAGATGAAGATGCTGGCTAAGATGTTGAAAGAATCATTCAAGCCCTTTGGCATGGCAGAACCTATCGATGCATTTACCCATTTCAAAGCAATGCATTATTTAAAAAAGAATAAGCCGAAAGCGCTTTACATATCGTATGGCGAAACGGATGAGTTTGCACATGAAGGGGCTTATAATCATTACTTAGATGCAGCACATCAATTCGACGCTTGGGTGGGTGAAATTTGGGATTTTGTGAATACAGATCCAGATTATAAAGGGAAAACAACTTTATTGATCACGACTGATCACGGACGAGGTGATGTTATCAAATCACAATGGACCTCACATGGAGAAAGAGTGAAAGATTGCTATCAAATTTGGTATGCGATGATAGGTGCTAATGTACCAATTATGGGCGAAGTGAAAACAGTAGAAAAAGTTTATCAAAAAGAGTTAATTCACAAAGCAGCAAAGGCGATAGGGGTTTCGTTTAAAAGTGAGGTAAAGTAATTTATCTTAACAATTCCTTAACATAGGTATTGAAAATGAAACTTACCTTAGTAAATTGATTAGTTATTTTAAAAATAGTTTTATGTTCGGATTAGATCCTACATTGTTTTTCCTGTTGTGTTTCTGTTTATTAGCCGCTTGTGCTTTTGAATTTGTGAATGGATTTCATGATACGGCTAATGCAGTTGCGACAGTTATTTATACCCATTCTCTGCGCCCTACGCAGGCGGTAGTTTGGTCAGGATTTATGAATTTCCTAGGACTATTAACCGGTGGTGTAGGGGTGACAATGAGTATCATAGGTTTACTCCCCACAGAGCTGCTCGTGGATACAAATGTGTATCATTCGATGGCCATGGCACTTTCCTTGTTGATTTCTGCTATTTTATGGAACCTAGGAACTTGGTATTTTGGTATTCCAGCTTCCAGTTCTCATACGTTGATTGGATCTATTATTGGCATAGGGGTAGGTCACGCTCTTTTACCGGAAGCATCTAACAAAGGAATCTCGGCGTTAAACTGGGATAAGGTGGTTGAGATAGGTCAAGCGCTATTATTGTCCCCTTTGTTTGGTTTCGCATTAGCCATTATCCTAATGTATATTTTAAAAAAGACTGTTACTAATAAGGAAATCTTCAAAGAACCTAAGAAAAAATCGCCGCCTCCCTTATGGATTCGCTCTCTTTTAATCGCGACGTGTACGCTTGTATCGTTCTTTCACGGAAGAAATGATGGTCAGAAAGGTATTGGCTTAGTGATGGTCATATTAATTGCGTTCTTACCTGGCTATTTTGCCATCAATACTTCACTAGACATGCAGATGGTAAAATCAAGCTTAGCTACAGTCCAAACTATTTCAGCTAAAATTGATACAGTGCCATTGTCTGACAAGGAGCGTGGTTATGTGATGGAATTGAGAAAATCAACTGCGGATTTAGCGATAATTACGTCACAGAATTTAACACCGGCTACTTTATCTACCGATCAAAAATTCGCAATACGCAAAGCTGCTTTAACCATTAATAAGCATTCGAAGAAATTAATCGAAAGTGAATCAGTTGCTTTATCTGAAGCGGATAAAACAGCCTGGAAAAAAGCAACTGCAGGATCGAAAGCTCCTTTCTTTACCTTCGGTGCTTCCTCCAGTACTGGTATGGCTGGCGTAACAGACTTTGCTCCCAATTGGGTGATGTGGATGGTTGCTCTTTCCTTAGGTTTAGGAACGATGATTGGCTGGAAACGTATTGTGGTAACCATTGGAGAGAAAATTGGGAAAGATCACTTGACCTATGCCCAAGGAGCTTCGGCTGAATTGATCGCATCATTAACCATTGGTTTAGCTACTGCTTACAAGTGGCCTGTTAGTACCACACACGTATTAAGTTCTGGTATCGCGGGTACGATGGTCGCTCAGCGAGGCATTAAAAACCTGCAAGGAGATACCGTTAAAAATATCGTTATGGCATGGATTTTAACCTTGCCAGTAACTATTTTTCTTTCGGCTTTGTTGTTCTTATTCTTCCGTTGGATTACGGGATAGTTTCCCTTTAAAATAGATCCATGATCCGGCGGAGAGCGCAAGTCCTGCAAACCCTAAGATCGTGATCCAAGAGAAAAAAAGTTGCGGCAGGTTCCAGTTTGGAAAAATAAAGCCTGCCGCAATTAATAACACATTGTATCCTAAGTAGCCAATCGAGTCTACGATATACATCAAGAAACCAATATTCGCTTTGTGTCTGGTGATTGCAATCATGCGTTCAAAAACAGAAGTGGTAATGGTTAAATAGGGCAAGTATATGCCAAATCCAGTCAGTACAATCAGCCAAAAACTGTTCATCGAATGAACACCCCATACGCCAGCAAAGACTAGTAATAAATAGCCAGTTGCAATGGCGCTGATACTAATGAAAAACGCGAGGTAGTTTCGTTTAATTAAGACTAAACTCCCGTTAATCACTAGGATTCCCACAGTGACCCAGATCTCTGTTTGGGAATAAATAGAGGGCACTCCATCATAGCCTAAATAATGCCAAATTTCCGGAGCAAAGTCCGATCGAATGCCACGTAACAGGGACGCGAACAAATACAACAATGAGATCGTTAGAATCCCTGGCCAGAGTTGCTTAACCAGCTGAATGCGATCTTGTTGCGTCATTGGTTGGCGCTCAGCTCGATCTGCCACTTCTTGCGCGGTAGGTCGCGGAATCTGTGTGAGCATCCATACAAAAAATAGAAATGGAAGGGCATAAAGTAGGCCTGCCGCAAAGGGCATCCAGTTCTCAGCAATTCCCCAGTTTAATAGGGACCCTCCTACGGATTTAGAAACACCATCGGCTAAGATAAAACTGCTTCCAAGAGCGGCAATGAATAATTCGGTGTTCCTTTTACCCTCTAAAAATCCTTGGATATATCCGAAAATCATCCCAAGTGGTAGGCCATTTAGTAGTAAAAAGATCAAATTATAGGGCTTTGGCACTAATCCAAATCCTAATAACGCTGATTCTGCTATCAAAATACTACTGATAATTGCATTTGCTCGTTTTTCCCAAGTGATGGAGGAGACGAAGAAGATGCCGCACCATTTCGAAAGCATATAGCCGGCAATTTGGGAGGAGATAAGAATTGATTTCCAATGGATTCCCATAAAAAATTGTTCTTCATAGGTCCCAGAGGTAAATGGTTTACGGAAACCATAAACGCAGAAATAGCAACCAAATGCGGCGATCATGGACCAGGAGGGGTGCCACTTCCAATTTTTTACAACTGACTGTATCATTTTAGGTGCTTCCTCAGTAGTGAAGCATAGAATTCAATGGGCTTGACGGCTAGGTTTGGGACTTTCGCCATATCATCATAACGACGTAATTGAATGGCCTCTTTGTGGTAATAATTCGATTCAAAAACTTGGCATTCTTCCGCTGACATCGGTCCTCCTTGTAAGTGCAAGCTAATCACCGATGGGTCGCTTAAAAGTGCAAAATAAGTGGGTTCCACCGCACACAAATAGCGCTTTGCTGCCACGTGCAAACGCACGGGTTCTGAAACTGCACTTGTGAAATATTTGATTAAAAATCGATAGCCTAATTCTTCGTGTAAATCATCAATTCCTTGCTCTGGTGCATCATCAGGAAGCGCATGCAATAAATGGCCTACATCGTGTAATAATGAGGCGATTACTAGACTGGTTGAGGACTTTTCTATTAAAGCTAAATGCGCAGTTTGTAACGCATGTTCTCCCTGAGTAACCGGCTCTCCTCCATATTCGGAGTTCCCCTGTTCATGGAATAGTGTGATAATTTTTTCGACGATATCTTTTGCCATAGTTTGTCAATTAATTATGTTAAATTAGGGCTTATAAAAGGCCTATAAAAGATGGTTTCGGCTATTTTAAGGAGATTTTACCTTGAGGTAATGATTCGATAATATGGAAGAAAACTATACTATACGCAAAGCAGTGGATTCCGATGCAGCAGCGGTAAAATCTTTGTTAGAGGAATTAGAAAATCGTGAATTTGACCTTACTGTTTTTGATCGTATTTACTTGGAATACCTACATACTCAGTTAACACTCATGTATGTGGCAGTTCAAAATGGGAATGAAATCTTAGGCTTCATTTCTTGTAAGGGGCAATCCCTTTTACATCACGAAGGTCTCGTTTTTGAGATTCAAGAATTGATTGTAACTACGTCGCATCAGGGAAAAGGAGTGGGTCGTCGGTTAATCGATGCATTGAAACCTGAACTTATTCAATTAAGAGCGAAATCAATAGAAGTTACTTCCAATAAAAGGCGCAAAGAAGCCCACGCATTTTATCAATCCGTGGGCTTTCTGAATTCGCATGAAAAGTTTACGATTTACTTTTGACTTAGCTTTAAGGCTAGCTTGATTTTCGTAAAAATATCGTAGTTGTTATAGATGCCACCGAAGGCTTCAGCTCCAGGACCGAAAGCAAATACCGGAATCATTTGACCCGTATGTCCTTTTGTGGTGAATGCACCTTTTACCTCACCAGTTTTCATATTTCCTCCCATTAATGCAAATCCACCTGTCTCATGATCTGCCGTAATAAGTACTAAGGTTTCTTTGTCTTTTATCGCAAAATCTAGTGCGTATCCAATACTCTTATCGAAGTCCACCATCTCTGTGATGATGTAGTCCGTGTCGTTTGCGTGGCCACCCCAATCGATTTGAGATCCTTCAATCATGATGAAAAATCCGTTTTTATTTTGAGCTAAAATTTCAAGGGATTTTTTAGTTGATTTTAAAAGGGCATCACCACGGCCTTCCATCACTTTTATCGGATTCTCTTCTGCGTACAAGGCGAATAATGGGCCCTTCGTAAGGCCATCTAAGTCCAAGTTCGACTGAACTTGGTAGCCTTTTTTGCGCAAGGTATCTAGTAAATTTATTCCATCTTTTCGCTTTTCGAAATACTTTCTTCCGCCACCGATGACCACGTCAATAGGGGTTTTTAAAAAGTCTAGGGCTATCTCTTCGTGCATGGAGCGTTTTAATTGATGGGCTATAAAAGAGGACGGAGTTGCGTCGGTAATATCACAAGTGCTCACTAAGCCCGTTGCTAAACCTTTTTGTTCTGCCATTTCTAAAAGAGTGACAGAAGGAACTTTCAATGAGTCTAATCCAATAGCTCCGTTATAGGTTTGTTTTCCTGTGGCAAAGGCAGTTGCTCCTGCTGCAGAGTCAGTTACATAATTATCAGTCGCTTGGTTTTTATGAAAACCGATTACTTTCACGCGTTCTAGATTTAGATGTCCTCGGTTAGCGGTTAACCCCGCATAAATCTGGCTGACACCCATTCCATCGCCTATTAAAAGAATGACATTTTTAGGGGCTTTTTGGCCCGATAAACTTATACTTAGTAAGCAAAGGGCAATAATTTTTTTCATAAGTATAGTTTTTGAATATATTCAGCTGTAAAACCAGGGGAGGTGGTCATTCCTTTCCCGCCTATTCCGTTGATAATATGGATGACGTCATCCACTTCTTTCGTGTACACTTCGGATTGGGTACCTTGTAAATAGAATCCTGCCCAGGTTGAATCGACGGTCCAGTTTTCAAGCGATGTGATTCTTTTTGCTTCTGTTAACATCATCTCATTGATCTCAGTGGATACTTCAAAGCCAAAATTCGCTTGCTCGCCCGCCGGCACATATTCATGTGAATCACCTAAAATAATGGATCCATCATCCGCTTGTTTAAACAAAATATGAATGCCTTTTGCCTGTAATTGTTTTTGCTCGTTTGTGGTATGAATTTTGCCAAAAGACGGGCATGATTTAAAGCTATCGTAGCGGCGTATCGTTAAACCTGTTAGAATATTTGATTTCAGTATTTTCTTCTGAGGCGCAAGGCGCATCATCTGTAATTTGCTAATTTTTAGTTCAGGGGTAGGATAGTGCTCCGGTAATAAAAATTGCGTATCTCTACCATTTGCGAGGATTACTAAATCTCCCCAGAAATTTTGCTTTTTTGAAGTGGTAATCATCGCAATCCCACGTTTTTTTTCTACGGCAATGACGGGACATAGGTTGTGGTAATGCAAGCCCAAATGCTTTATCATAAACTCACGAACGCGATGTACCATTACAAGCGGATTTAGAGAAGCTTCTTCAGGGATAAATAATCCTCCTTTCACATATTCTTTTTTGAAATGTGGATTAATCTCTAGAGTTTCAGCAGCCGTGTATAATCGAGAAGTGTAATCACGCTCTTTGAAAAGTTGCATCATTTCCTCAAGTAAAGTCATTTCCTGGTCATCCGAGGCAATGTACCAAGAGCCATTTTTGACCACAGAGATATCCACCTCTTCTTGCAGATCCTTGTAAATTTTCAGTGATTTTCTACCGTAATTGAACCAGGAATCCAAGGCTTGCCCAGAGGGAACTGCTTGTCCAAAATTACGAAAGCTCGCTTCATAAGGTTGTGCATCTTTTTCTAATAATAAGACTGATTTTCCTTTTCTGAGTGCATGGAAAGCACAAAAGGTGCCTATGATTCCGCCCCCTACAATAATTAAGTCGTACTTTCTATTCTTATACATAATGGATCAATTCCGATATATTAGCTAATAAACCATTGTTAGGATGCACGGCTAATTGCTCACGCGTATGTGTTCCATTACACACGCCTAAAGTATACCGAACGCCCGCGTTTTTACCAAAAAGTAAATCCACCGGGGTATCTCCCACATTGATTACTTCCGCTGGATCTGAGATACCTAGTTTTTTCATTGCATAATGAATCATCGCAGGAGAGGGTCTACCTTCGCCATTCACTTCGTCTGGAGTTACCGAAAGATGAATACCCTCTGTGGCTTGAAGTGAAGGTTTCCAGCCCAATCGGCCTAAAATAATATCTGCTACCTCGCGGTAGAAACCGGTAGTTAGGGCAATTTTAATTCCTTTCTTATGCAAAGCCTCAAATAAAGCTAAGCATCCCTCCGTTGGATAGACGGGTTGAGTCCGGTAATGGTTTTCTAATATCGTTTTAAAATCCGAATACGACTGCGCGGCAAGTGCTGAAATGCGCGGATCCCCTTCGCCTACTTGCTCTGTCCATAACAAAGTGAAAACATACAATTTCGCATAACCTTGTAAAGCCAATATACGATCATCACTAGCAAGTAATTCGTTTTTAATGGCCGCTTGTTTGAAACAATATTCGACTTCGTGTTCGTCCATCACAGTCGTGCCTGCCATGTCTAGAACGACTAATTTAATCTTTTTCATAAACGAATTTAATCCGTTGAAATTACCGATGTATTAAGCCCAAATAATGAAATTGTTATCTTTTTTAGTTTAGGATTTTTCAAAGATTTTTTACAGCGAATTTTGGTTTTGAGACTAGGCATAACAGTAGCTTAACACAGCGATTCTTTTCTTAATTATCTCTTAATTTTTCAGCCTAATAGCCTTAAAAAACGCTACTTACTTTTGTGCCAAATAATATTAAACAAACTCATATGAAAAACAATCTACAAATGTTTTTTGCTAAAATAAGCCCTAAATCGTTGATTTGGCTTGTTTTTGCGTTGATTACTACGGTAAGTATGACTGCTTTTGGTCAATCACGTAGTTTAAAAGGAACAGTTACTTCTGCAGAGGAGAAGTCAGGTGTTCCCGGTGTTACTATCCGTGTTAAGGGTAGCTCTAAAGGTACATTAACGGATGCACAAGGGGCTTATTCGATCGCTGTATCTGGAAACGAAGTTTTACAATTTTCCATGATTGGCTATTCTTCTAAAGAAGTGGCAGTCGGGAATGTATCTGAATTAAACGTCGTACTAGTTCAAGATGAAAAACAATTACAAGAAGTAGTTGTGACTGCCTTAGGTATCAAGAAAGACGTACGTAGAATAGGAGTTGCTATCCAAACGGTGGATGGAGCTAATACGATTAAAGCGCGTGAGCCTAATGCGATCAATGCATTATCTGGTCGTGTGGCTGGTTTAACGATTGGAGCTCAACCTGAATTGTTACGTAAACCGAATATTTCGTTACGTGGTAGCTCGACTGTTCTTTATGTAGTAGATGGTGTGCCTATTAACTCTGACACATGGAATATTTCGGCAGATGACATCGAGACATATTCGGTTTTAAAGGGAGCTTCTGCTTCTGCCCTATATGGTTTCCGTGGAAAAAATGGCGCGATCTTAATTACAACAAAACGAGGTTCGGCTGACAAGCGTGGTTTCTCTGTAGAAGTAAATTCGTCTACACAATTGCAATCTGGTTTTTATGCTATTCCTGAAGTGCAAGATGAGTACGGTCCTGGTGATCACGGCTCCTATGCATTCGGTGATGGTAAGGGAGGAGGATTAAATGATGGTGATTACGATGGTGGTTGGGGCCCACGTTTTAATGGACAACTAATTCCACAATATGATTCTCCTGTTGATCCGATTACAGGTAAGCGTGCTGGCACTCCTTGGATTGCGCGTGGTAAGGATAATTTAAAGCGTTTCTTAGAGACAGGTATCCTATCAACGAACAACGTTTCAGTAGCTGCTACAGGGGAGAAATACAACTTGCGCTTCTCTACATCACATATCTATCAAAAAGGTATTGTTCCTAATACCCAATTGAATATGACGAACTTTAACATTACGGCTGATTACAAGTTCTCAAATAAACTAAAGTTTGAGTCGAATTTACAATACAACCGTCAATACACTCCTAACATTCCAGATGTGAATTACGGACCTAACTCCATCATCTACAATATTGTATATTGGGCAGGTGCGGATTGGAATATTGATGATATGCGTAATTACTGGCAGAAGGGAAAAGAAGGTGTTCAGCAGATTTATGCGGAATACCAACGTTACAATAACCCGTATTTCATGTCTTACGAATGGTTACGTTCTCACTACAAGACTGATATCGTAGGCCAAGCGGCTTTGCGTTACACGTTTAACGAGAACTTGAATTTATTAGCACGTACTCAAGTAACAACTTGGGACATGGTGCGTACGGAGAAATTCCCTTATTCAGCAGGTACATACGGTCGTGACGAACGTCGTGGTGACTACCGGGAGGATCGTCGTTCTTTATTTGAAAACAACACAGAATTGTTATTAACATTCGATAAAGACTTATTACCAGGCTTTAATACGAAAATTAACGCAGGGGCATCTCAACGTGTATTCCAATACAAGTCGATCTTCGCTTCTACGAACTACTTGAACGTTCCAGGTTTATATAACTTCTCGAACTCAGCTCTTCCGGTTCAGGTAGCAAACTTTGGTTCTGACATGAATGTTCTTTCTGCTTACTATTCTGCAGACTTATCATACAAGAAGTATTTAACGGTATTTGCCACAGGTCGTTTGGATAAATTATCTACGTTACCAGCTGGAAAGAACTCTTTCTTCTATCCTTCTTTCGGAGCTGTATCAGTGGTGTCTGATTATGTGAATTTACCCGAAACGATTTCATTCTTGAAATTCCGTGGATCGTATGCTAACGTTAAAGATGGTTTAACATCCTCTACGATTGATAATCGTGCAGGAACGTACTCTGGAGAAAACTACAACTCTCCTTACGATGGTCCGTCTTACCAAAACAACACGGTTTACTCTACTGGTTTCTTTTACAATAACCAAACGGGAGCAACCTATGGTAACGAATTGAGCAACCCGAACTTGAATCCATCTGAAACTTCTCAGATAGAATTCGGTATGGATTTACGTTTTTTCAAAAACAAAATCGGAATCGATGCAGCATACTTCATCTCGAATGACGGTCCTTCGATCTTCTCTTTACCTATCTCGTCTACGTCAGGTTATACGTCTGCTTTAGTGAATGGTATCAAGACTCAGAAGAAAGGGTATGAAATTTCGGTAACAGGAACTCCTATCCAAACAGCTGACTTTAGCTGGGATGTGCTAGCGAACTACTCTACTTTTGAACAACGTTTGACAGAAATCTATCCTGGTATTACAAATTTGAATACCTTCTTAAAAGTGGGGGATCGTACGGATAAAATTTATGGTTCTGCTTTTGTTCGTACACCGGATGGCCAGATTATTAATACGGCAGGGGGTATTCCTGAGCGTTTAACAGGAACGCAATCACAATACCTAGGTAATGCTAACCCTGATTTTGTCTTTGGTTTGAATAATAAATTCACGTACAAGAATGTCAGCTTAAGTATTTTGTTTGATGGTCGAATAGGGGGTAAAATCATCAACTATACGCAGCAACAAACCTACCGCGGTGGTCGTCACATCGGTACGACACAAGGAATCTTCGCAGCAGCACGTCCACAAGATGCTTTAGGTGTAAAAGCGTTTGTAGGTCAAGGAGTAGTAGTTTCTAATGGAGTTGCGATTAAGTATGATGCAAACGGAAAGGTAACGAACTTCTCTGAATTACAATTTGCTCCTAATACGGTGAAAACCTATGTCCAAGATTACGTAGGTCGTTACTTTAATACGAATGAGGGTAACCTAATGGACCGCTCTTTTGGGATGTTAAAAGAAGTAGTTTTAGGAGTGAAACTTCCGACTAAATGGTTTGGTAAAGCTGTTTCAGGTGCAAATGTCTCTTTTGTGGGACGTAATTTATTGTACTTCGCTGAGAAGAAAGACATTGATTTATCTCAATATATCACGGATGGTGTTTCAGGTTCTCAAACTCCTTCGGTAAGAAGTTACGGAGTTAACTTAAACTTCACGTTCTAATTTTTTTCACTCTTATAAATGAGTCAAACAATGAAAGTTAAAAATATAATTTTAGGCCTGTTGAGCTTCTCGGTTCTAGCTTTAACTAGTTGCGAGAAGACCTTCGATCAGTTAGAAAAAGATTCTAACCGCGCAGTACAAGTTCCTGCTTCTTTAGTTTTACAAGCAGTGGAATACAATGTCATGAATGATAATGGTCGTCCTTTCTCTGCTGAGATGCGTTGGAACCAGTTCTATTGCTCAAATTATAACTATTATGCGAATAATGAATATAATTTAGGCCAAATGCCAAATCAATACACGACCTTGAAAAATGTCGTTAAGATGGAGGAAGAAGCGAAGAAATTAGGTTTGCCAGATGTGAACGGCTACTCTGCACTAGGTAAATTCTTCCGTGCGTATTTCTTTGATCAAATGTCTAAGCGTGTAGGGGATCTTCCAATGACAGAAGCTCTGAAGGGGATTGCAAATACGGCTCCTAAATACGATTCTCAAAAAGTAATCTATGTTCAAATTTTGAAATGGTTAGAGGATGCTAACACAGACCTAGCTACTGTTATTGCGAGAGGAGAAACGGTAACAGGGGATTTCTATTTCGGTGGTGATTTGAAGAAATGGCAAAAAGTAGTAAACGCCTATCGCTTGCGCGTATTGATTACCTTATCTAAGAAAGAGGCTGATACTGATTTAGCGATTAAAGCGAAATTCGCCGAGATGGTCAGCAATCCTACGAAATATCCTCTATTAGGATCGAATGGGGAGTCTTTACAATTTGTTTGGAACTCATTTAACAAATATCCTTCTAATCCAGATAACTTTGGTTTCGATGCAACACGTCAAAACATGGCTTCTACTTACGTAGGCTTCTTAACTTCTACGCAAGATCCACGTGTTATGGTGACTTGTGAACCGGCAGGTTCAGAATTAAAGGCAGGTAAATTGCCATCTGATTTTACCGCTTACCGCGGGGCAGGTTCAGGAGATAACATTGAGGACATGGCTAAGAATGCAGGTTTATCGAATGGGGCAGGTTTTGCACCAGGGATCTATTCTTTCCAAAATCGTTCACGCTATTATCAAAACTACGCAGCAGAAAATACCTTCATCGTAGGATATCCTGAATTATGCTTTAACATCGCTGAAGGATATGCACGTGGATGGGCATCCGGTTCTGCTGAAGATTGGTACAAGAAAGGTATTAAGGCATCGCATGCTTTCTACGGAATCGTAGAGGGAGCTAACACATTTACGTATTCTAAAACAGGTACAAAAGATGCAGCCGACCAAACGAAATACACCGTAAATTTTAACTTCGATACCTATTATGCACAATCAGCTGTAGCGTATGATGCGACAAATGCGATTCAGAAAATTGTTTCTCAGAAATATGCAGCTTTCTTCATGAATTCTGGAATGGAAGCATATTTCAACTGGAGAAGAACTGGTTTCCCAACGTTCTCATCAGGAGTAGGAAATGGTAACTCGAATCGTATCGCTCAGCGTTGGATTTATCCAGCTACAGAGAGAACGGCGAATGCAACGAATTACACCGCAGCAATTACTAGCCAATATGCTGGTAAGGATGATATCAACGACGTCATGTGGTTGAATAAATAATTTTTAAAAGTAAAAAAGGTAGCAGAGAAACTGCTACCTTTTTTTGCAATACCTTACTCATGAAAAAAATTCTCTTGTCTTTTGCCTTGATTGGAACCTTAGTTTCCTGTCAAAAAGAAGAATCATTGACTTATGTTAGTGATCCTCAAATTTATCAATTCAAAGAAATTAGTGCGATTACTTTAGGAGGCGCAGGTGCTTCTGAAATATCGGCCTATGATCCAACCACTAAAAGACTTTTCGTGGTAAACAACTCCGACATTAATCGTATTGATGTCTTGGATTTATCTATTCCCACAAAACCTGTTGTGATAGGAAAAATTGTAATGGCGCCATATGGCGGTTTCGTGAATAGTGTTGCTGTTTCGAATGGCAAATTAGCCGCCGCTATTGAAGCTACAAACAAACAGGCAGCAGGTAAATGTGTAGTTTTTGATACGAAAGATTTAACTGAGATAAAGCAAATTACGGTAGGAGCACTACCAGACATGGTAACTTTTTCGCCAGACGGGAATTTCATCATGACAGCAAATGAAGGAGAACCTTCTGATGATTATGTAACAGATCCAGAAGGAAGTATTTCCATCATTAATGTAACAGGGGGGTATGCCGTTAAAACATTAAATTTTGCTGGATTTGAACCATATATGTCTATTTTGAAAAAGAAAGGATACCGCGTTTTTGGTCCAGGAGCGACTTTAGTAAAAGATACAGAACCAGAATATATAACGATCTCAGCAGATTCAAAAACGGCTTGGGTTACCTTACAAGAGAATAATGCTGTTGCGAAGGTAGATTTGAATCTGCAGGTTATTACAGATGTATTCCCTTTAGGATTTAAAGATTATACAGAATTAAATAACGCATTTGATTTCAGTGATAAAGATTCTAAAGTGCAGTTTGGCCGCTATCCTAAAGTGAAAGGAATTTACATGCCGGATGCCATAGCCGTTTATGAAAAAAATGGTATTCCTTATTTATTTACAGCAAACGAAGGGGATGCACGGGAATACACGAAATTCGCTGAAGTTAAACGTGTAAAAGACATTACGTTAGATTATAATAGTTTCCCTTCTGGCGCTGAATTAAAAGTGGATGCTGTTTTAGGTCGTTTAAATATCACGACTACTTTAGGTGATTCAGATGGAGATGGGGATTTTGATGAATTGTATTCCTTAGGTGCTCGCTCGATGAGTGTTTGGAATGGAAATACAGGTGCGCAAGTTTTTGACACAAATAATGAAATTGATCATCGGTCTATTCTAGCTGGTCTTTATGATGACAATCGCTCAGATGATAAAGGTTCAGAGCCGGAAGGCATTGCCATAGGTAAAATTGGGGATCGCATGTATGCCTTTGTTGGTTGCGAACGAACGGATGCGGTACTGATTTATGACATCACAAATCCCGAAAGACCATTGTATAAATTAACCTTAAAAACGGGAGACGCACCAGAGGGTATTTTGTTTATCCCTGCAGATAAAAGCCCTAATAATTTGCCATTATTAATTGTATCATCTGAAAATGATGGCCAGGTGAAATGTTATTCCCCTATCCAATAAAATATACGATCATGTTTAAAATACATCCATTATTTCTTTTAACAACAATCTTATTCGCAGGATTATCATCCGCGAATGCGCAGGTCATTCAAGGAAAAATTAGTTCAAAAGAAGGAGCATTACCAGGTGCAACAATCCGCATCATGGGAGCAAACCAAGCAACTATTTCTGATGAGCAGGGAGATTTTCGTTTATCAGTAGGAAAGTCGGCTTCCGTTAAATTGCAGGTCTCATTTATTGGATACCAAAAGTTAGACACAACAATTAACGTTAATGGTGCCGGAGTAAGCCTAGGGAACCTTTTTTTAAAGGCAGCAAATAATACGTTAGGCGAAGTAATCGTTTCAGGATTTGTGGCTGGATCTCAATCTAAAGCCTATAGCATCAAAAAAAATTCTTTAGCGATTATGGATGTCGTGGTAGCTGATGCAATCGGTAAATTACCTGATCGCAATGCAGCTGAAGCTATACAACGTATTCAAGGAGTCGCCGTTGCCCGTTACCATGGGGAAGCCGATCAAGCTACTGTGCGAGGCACCCCTTTCTCATGGACATCAACCCTATTTAACGGTAGTCGCCTTCCATCCGCATCGGTATATGGAACGCGTGCATCTATTTTAGACGCTGTTCCATCGGAGATGATCCAGAGAGTTGAGGTTGCAAAAGCATTAACACCAGATATGGAAGCAGATGCAATAGGTGGTTCTATTAATTTTATTACAAAAACAGCTCCGGCACAGCGTACATTAAATGTCAGTGGAGCAGGTGGTTACAATGCTTTCTCGCAGGATGGATCCACGAATGGTTCATTAACTTATGGTGATCGTTTATTTGGAGGTAAATTAGGTTTTGTAGTAACTGGAGCTTTCTGGGATCGCAATTGGGGAACAGATTCTTATGATGTATCCTATAATACGAGTTCAGCTGTGGCTTTAGATCGTACTTCGATTAATAGCGTGATGTTTAAGCGATATATGGGTAAGCGCCAAACCTATGGACTCACCTATGGAATCGAATACAAATTCAATAATAATCATAAGATTTATTCACGAGGTCTTTTTGATAAATTTAATGACATTCGCCCAGTGCACGAATCTTATGTGGATTATACCAATAAAAGGTATCAATACAATTACCGATATTCTCACTACCAAACAGGTTTAAATGGTTTTGAGCTAGGTGGTGAACACTACTTTAGTGATAAATTAAAAGTGGATTGGCTTGCGTCTGATTACCAAGCTAAATTTTACTTGGAAACCCCGCCAACGAACGGGACTAAGGGCTTGCCTATTTCTACTTTCCGCCAGAGAATTAATGGCGGTTTCATGGGCCTTTCTTCTAACGGTAAAAAATATTGGAATTTTGATTCGCCAGATGGTATAGGTCAGGATCCTATGTTATTTGATCCTATGTTAAATGATCCAAGCGAAAAAATGGATCCAACTAAATTAACATTACAACAGTTAGTTATATATGGTTTAGATACAGAAGAAGCGGATAAGAATTTACAAGTCAATTTTTCGCATGAAACAGTCTCTAACCTTAAGCTTAAGGCAGGTTTAAAATTCCGTGCTAAAACAAGAAATGCTTCTTTTGGTACAGCAGCAGTTTGGGTGCCCAATGCTGCATTAGGGGTGCCTAATTCTCCGGCTTTATTGCCTTTATCTGGTTTAAGTAGAGAAGATTTTCCAATAGGTGCAGGTTATTTCAACGGCTTAGAATTAGATTATTCTGCTCTTATTATGAAGCCATTAGTGCCGCAACAATTGTTTGATTTATTCGGGTCATCTGCTTTAACATCTAATGGTATGCGGGATGTTTCCCCGGCATCAAATGCCACCTTAAAATACACAGCAAATGAGTCTGTCGCTTCTAGCTATGTCATGGCTGAATACAAAATGGCAGATAATGTTACTTTTATAGGAGGTCTAAGAAGCGAAACAACATTTTTAACACTTGAGGGTAACAAGTTGTCAACTGCAAGAGTAGGTACTGCAACAACAAATACGATTACACCAATTAAGCAAGAAAATTCTTACACGAATTTATTGCCAATGTTGCATGCCAAAATTGCATTGAATGAAAAATCGAATTTGCGTTTCGCCTACACAAGCACGTTTGCTCGTGCTAATTTCTCTGATTTAAATCCAGGTGAAAATATTGATATGACCCAAGCAATTCCTACAATTACAAGGGGAAATACGGATTTAAAACCTACGAAGTCAAATAATTTTGATATTATGTACGAAAATTATTTCGATAATTTAGGGATCATTTCAGGAGGCATATTTTATAAACAGTTAAAGGATGTCGTTTTTTCTAATCGTAGCATAGAGAATATCGGAGGTTCAAACTATGTGTTGACTCAAGCGACCAATATCTCAGATGGTAATTTATTGGGTTTCGAAATAGGGATGAACAAGCGTTTAAATTTCCTTCCAGGTGTATTAAGCGGGTTAGGAGTAGAAGCGAATTACACTTATATCCAAAGTGAAGCAAAAGTTCCTGTAGTTGGGACCTCTCGTGTGGATGTAACAGAACTTCCTAATCAATCAAAGCATCTTTACAATGCGATAGTGTTTTACGAGAGAAATGGTGTTATGTTGCGTTTAGCGGCGAACTACCGTGGTGCGTCTCTAGAAACAATTAATCAAGCTTTAGGTAAAGATTTCTACACTTACACGGGAAAGAACTTGACAATAGATGCTTCAGCAAGCGTTCAAGTAGGTAAGAAAATTAAAGCTTTTGTAGAGTTGAATAACCTAAACAATGAGCCCTTAAAAACCTATATGGGCGACGAAAGACGTATTACCATGGTAGAATGGTATTCTAGCCGTGGTCAAGCAGGTATTCGTTGGGAACTTTTTTAAAATACAAATATGATTCGCATTTTTAGTTTAGTCTTATTTTTATCGGTTTTTACTGTCAAAGCTCAAGTAGCCGATAGCCTACAACGAAAGGTATTTCTTCAAGGCGCTACCAATTTTCGCGACATGGGTGGGTATACCACTAGTAACGGGTTAAAAGTAATTTGGGGCAAGGTTTATCGATCAGCGGATTTGTCAAAGTTAACACCGCAGGATTTAGAGGAATTTGAAAAGCGCAAAATTAAGACGGTAGTTGATTTTCGTGGGCCTATAGAAATTAAGCAAGCTCCAGATAAATTAACATCGAACGTTAAAGTGATAAATTTGCCAGCAGGAAGTCACCAAGTAAATCCAAATGGAATTTATTTACAACTGAAAACAAAGGTAGCTACAGATTCAATGATGCGTTCTTTTTATGGAGTAACGGATTCTTTAGCTTTTCGATATAAACCTTTTTTCGCTACATTGTTGACGCAGCCTGCTGAATCGGCTTTGCTTTTTCACTGCACAGCAGGTAAAGACCGAACGGGAATAGGAGCAGCCTTTTTTTTAATAGCATTAGGCGTTCCCAAAGAACAGGTCATGGCAGATTATGTTGCGTCTAATTATTATCGTTCAGATGAAAACAAGCGAATGATACCTAGATTGAAGTCAGTAGGATTCTCAGAAGAAATGGTGCAAGATCTAATGGGGGTCAAAGAAAGTTATTTAGAGACAACTTTTCAATCGATAATCGCAAAGTATGGCAGTTTAGAAACCTATTTTCAGAAGGAATTAGGTCTGGGAAAGAAAGAGCTGGCAAGATTGCAAAATTTGTATCTAGAAAAATAAATAGTCGATGATTCTTGCATAAAAAAAAGAGGGACATTGTCCCTCCTTTTTTTATACATATCTCAAACTTTATTTTTTTGCTTTAGTAACTCTTGCTTTCGGTTTCGCTGGGGCTTTTGCAACAGGCTCCTTTTTAGCCGCTACTGGTGTTACTGGTTTTTCCTTAGCGATTAACGACGCTAAAAGTTTTGCCTTGGCAACTTTTTTACCTTCTTTCGCTTTTTTCTTAGCTTCTTTCTCAGCTTTCTTTTTTGCCTCTTTGGCTTCTTTCTCTTTTGCTTTTGCTTTTTCTTTTTCTTGCTCAGCAATTAATTTGCTGTACTTTTTAGCAACGGAAGTAATTGACTTGTGTGTTTCGTGCAATACCTTCTTTGCATTTTTTTCAGAAAGTCCTTTCAATTTAGGCAAAATGGCTTGCACTAATTGGTCCGTCAATTTTTTATTTTCCTCACTCATAATGGTTTTTTTAAATGTTTTGATCAAACTTATATAAAGAAATCATTAAATAAAATTTATCTATGTTAACATTTCGGTAACAGATAAAAATTTAATATTAGAATTTAGGCTGGCGCGCTGTATTTAAGTCCTACGATTCCCACAATAATGAGTGCTAGAAAGAAGAATTCGGAGATATTCGTGGGATTTTTCAAAATAAATATATCGCACATCTTAATTAATATAAGCGAAATGGATGTCCAGGTTGCGATAGCAATCGTCATGGGAATAGACTTCATGGACAAAGAGAGAAAGTAAATATTAGCTCCACCTAAGGCTAAATAGGTCATTAAATAACCAAATTCGACCCCAACGGCTGTGCTGAAAAGGGGATTTTCCACCATGGCCGTTCTTAAGGCATGGAAGTTTAATTTTCGTAAAGAATAGGTCCAAGCAGCTTCTAATCCAGAAGCAAGTAAAAGATAAATCCAAGGTTTAAGCATAGGGAGTGTAGTGGTTCGAAAATCGGCCATCGGCATATAAATCGATGATCGCATAGCCAGGCTTCGTCTGTTGGTAGTTTCCAGCCCACCAAGCTCCACTTACAGCTCCATTGCAGCAATAAGTTACCCCATTGTATTCTACCTTGTCTACTAAGTGGATATGTCCTGATAGGGCTAACTTAACATTCGGATGTTTAGCGAACAAGTTCTTTAGTTCATTAGCATCTTCGTGCATCCAACGCCCTGGAACATTCCATTGATTGTTTTCAAATCGATTTCCGTCGAAAAAGATACATGCGGATAAAATGGGTATATGGGAAATAACCATCACAGGCTTAAAAGCAGGAATAGCTTCCAGTTCTTTTTTTAACCAATGCATTTGTGCCTCATCGATTCTACCAGTATACCATCTGCCTTCATTATTAGGACTGATGGAATCTAAGCTGATCAGATGCCAGTCACCTAAGTCTTTGGAAAAATAAAAATCAGCTTCATTGATTTTATCAAGGGCAAATTTCTTACCATCTAAAATACTCGCAGGACTCTCATTCTTTACCCATATATCATGGTTTCCGAGCGACTGGACAATCGGAATGGATAATTCTTTTTCAACCACCTCATTCCACAGTTTCCATTGCCTTTCTGCCACGGCTCTTCCGCCTCTGTGCGCATCCATGATGGCATCTCCACTATTGATGATCAAATCGGGTTTATGAGCTAAAGACTGAATATGGTCCAAACATCTCGCAAATCCTTTCGCAGCACCAATTAAGGGCATCATGTGCACATCTGTGATGTGAGCAATACGAAAAGGTTTTTCAGGAGTGGGGGTGGTGTTTGCTCTTCCAACGGTAGGTAGAGTGAGAGATCCTAGGGTTAGACCTAAGCCTTGTAGAAGAGATCTTCTATTCATTTAATTGCTTCTTTTTAGCTACGTAAAGTTCGAACAATCAAAAAATAAATAGATTTAATAATTGTAAACAATGTATTACCAAAACATCAAAAATAATTATTTTACATGATACAGTAGGGAATGCATTCGCAATTTCAGGATACGCATAAAAGCCTTAATTTAAGTTCAATCCCAGGGCTAATCCCAGCCATGGTTTTTGGTTATAAATCCAAAAAGAGGCATTTTTATCTAATAATTGATCAAAACCAAAGGCCAAACCCAAGGTAAGATTGTTGATTCCTATGATTCCTGCCACTCCTTTGGAAAAAGTCACTGCTTGGTATTCATAACCCAATTGTCCTTGACTGACATCGCTGTTCATGACGGTATTCCCAAATCCAACAAATCCTCCCAAAGAGAATCCATAATGATCGAGCTTGCGTTTGTATTTTTTGGAGGGAGTTTGATCATAGCTCACTTGAAAATAATCTTTTCGTTTCCCAAAGTAGAGTGAGGCATTGATTTCACTCGCGAGTTGTGGAGGCAATCCAGCTTGAGATCCCCTGTATTTGACAGGTATAGCTAAAACATCAAGATCAAAGGTTGATTTTCGGAAAATTTTAACCCCAAGATCTTGCTTATTTCCTGTAGGGAGCGCAAAGCTTTGATTTCCTTTTTCTGCAGAAACCCAAAGCGTATCATTTTGAGTTTCCACATAAACTTTATCATTCCCAGCATCGTAAATGCCATCTTGTAGGCCAAATTTGGGGGTATTTTGGATGACACTGCAGCTTGCTAGCAGGATTAGGCTAAAGAAATAAATGAGAAAACGCATAATCAAAGGTGGAATTTGTTGGCAAGGTACTAAATTTGATTTATAACTCATTTGAGTTTCCCTATGGCCATTGAAAAATTTGAAAACAAGAAAAATAGTTTGATTTGGGTTGATGTTGTTTCACCTACCTCTGCTGAGTTAGCTGAAATCAGTCAGCAATTCAGTCTAAATCCACACGCCATTGCGGCTTGTCTTCAGCCGGATCATTTACCCAAGCATGAGGATATCGACGGAACGCATTTTATACTTACCAGGGTATTGTTACCTTCTCATTCAAATCAGGCTATCTCTATCCAATCTATTTCAACTAAAATTGCCTTTTTTTACAGGCCTGGCTTATTAATTTCGATTCATCGAATGCCACATGAATTTATTCAAGAGGTAAAAACACGGTTTTTTGATGAAGGTCACTTTCAACTAGTGGAGGCCATTGTTGCTAAAATGCTTTGGCATATTTTACATTCCTATGAAGCTCCGGCCGTTCACTTGTCTACTGATTTAGATGAATTCGAGAGTAAAGTATTTTCCCAAAATTTAAACCCTCAAACGCTCTCTGAGTTGTATCAAATAAAGCGAAAAGCCTTAATGAGTAAAAAATTATTGCTTTTCAGCCAAGAGGCAGTTAGTTCCATTAAGCTACCTGATCTAGCAAGTGGCACATTACAAGACACCCGAGACTTGCATATAAAATTACTCCATATCTACGACCAAATTCACGAGGATGTATCTAATTTAGTGAATTTTTACCTCTCCATCTCAGCGCAAAAAACAAACGAAGTCATTAAGGTACTCACCATTTTTTCCGTTTTTTTTATGCCCTTGACGTTCGTGGCTGGAATATACGGAATGAATTTTGAGTATATGCCTGAACTTCAATTGCGTTGGGGATACCCCGTTTTATTAGGCTCAATGGTAGGTTTAAGTGCTTTAATTTATATCTGGTTTAGAAAGAAGAGATGGTTGTAGTCACTAAATTACCGAGACCAGCGAAATCTCCGTCTGCCTAGCATGCCAGATAAACCTGTTCCTTGGTTTTCTCTGAAGTTCGCCACATAAACCGGCTGCGCAATGAGATCACTTAAATGTCCCGCCATTAAACGCTGCGATTGCGAAACCCATTCCTGGTATTGATCTTTCACCGAAACGTGAGAAGGTAAGTAGTTCTTGAAAATACTTAAATCGAAGGAAGAAGCACCGATTCCTGCGCCTGATAATTCTCCGTCATAAGCATTAATCATTTGTTCGATGTGATTAGGCACTGGAACCATCATCGCTGGTTTGCCTAAATACATCGCCTCTGCAACAGATTCAAAACCGGCCGTAGAAATCAAGCCCGCGCATTCCGTCATTTTGGCCAAATAATTCTCCGCATCAATCGGATGAAAAGTCAATGAGTCAGAATAGTGATACGTCTCTTTGCGCGCTGGATTATCCCAAAAGCAATCCAATTTTACCTCTGGATTCGCGTTTGACCACGCCATGATATCTTCTGATAAACGGAAGTGAGTCAAATAAGCTAACCAACGCTCTCCCTTTTTCGGTACGATGTTTTTTACTTGCTGGCGTAACAGGGGAGGAACTACTTCTATTTTCGCGTCGTTATCAATAGGGCGGAAAGATAAGCCCAACAGCTTTTTCGAACCGATCGACGTGATCAACGTATTCATATTTAATAGAATACGGTCGATCTTCTTCTCTGAAATGCTCTCGAAGTTCTTGTTTAATAACAAGTACTGATGACCCACAGACATCGTTGGGATTTTAGATCCTGATTTCAGTTTATACAAACCTGTAATGGACTCGTAGAAGTTTACGATTCCATCTGGCTGCAATGCTTCGATGAATACTTCTAATTGCGTAGCACTTTTCCAAAAGGTCTTGAAATTCGTAAATGCCTGAGCTGCTGTTTTAAATAGCTGCACGGATTTACCATTTCCGAAAATAATGGAAGGACTCTCATACTGTAGTAATGGAGTTTCTCCAATAAAATCGAGGAAAAAAGCAGGTATTTTTCTGCCTCTAAAGGAACCTACGGCGTAACCAATCACTTCGTGACCCGCCTCGCGCGCAATTTGAGTAAATGAAATCGCCTGCGTTAAATGTCCGCGACCTTCTCCTTGTACGGTAAATATGAATTTGCCCATCTTATACGGTAATTGCCTCTCCTAAAATTTCGGTTAACTCTGCTTTTAAATTATAAAGTGGGAATTCGATGATTTGCCATTCCCCTTGGTGTGTTTCCACTAAGGCCGTCAATGATTCAACCCAATCTCCGGAATTCATGTACGCGATTCCGTCGATCATTTTGATTTCTGCCTTGTGAATATGGCCACAGATAATGCCATCAGCGCCTTTGGCCTTCGCTAACTCCGCTAGTTTCTCCTCAAAATCTGAGATGAAATTCACCGCCGCCTTCACTTTTTGTTTAATCACCTGTGAAAGGGAATAATAAGGCTTTCCTTGCCAGCTGCGGTATTGATTATACCATTTATTTAGCCACAACAAGAAGGTGTAGCCAATGTCGCCTAAATAGGCTAGCCATTTCATTTGGCTGGTAATGCTGTCGAAAATATCACCGTGAGTGATGAAGTATTTTTTGCCAAAACTCTTCAACATATAGTCTTGGCGAATCGAAAACTGCTTTCCAATTTTCAACGGAAGCACTTGATCCAAGAAATCATCATGATTCCCGCGCAAATAAATCACCTCTGTATCCCACTTGTCCATCATCTTTAACACACAACGGAAAAAAGCCGTGTGCTTCTTCTTCCAGCTGCCGCCTTTTTTCAGTTGCCAGCCGTCGATAATATCGCCGTTTAAGATGAGTTGGTGGCACGAATGTGCACGTAAGAATTCGTTTACCTCGGCTGCTTTAGCTCCCTTGCTCCCTAAATGCAAGTCTGAGATAACGATTGTTTTGTAGGTGGGTTGAGAAGGATAGCCCATTTTTGCCTATTTGGTTTACCAAAAATAGACCATCCATTTAATCTCCCTATTACGAAAATATTACGCTATGGTTAAATCTACCAAACCATAGGCACCTCAATTAACAACACCTTCGTGCCCGCTGTTGAAGCCTTTACCTCGATGGTATCCGTTTGCGAAATCCCGATGGCATCTCTTCGTCCCAGCTTTTCATTAGCCACTTCGATTCCGCCTTCAATCACAAAGACAAAAGCCCCTTGTTGTGCCCCGTGCAGCGCATAGCGCAGACTTTCGCCTTCATTTATTTCAGTAATATTAAAATAGGTATCTTGATTTACTTGTAACGAATCAATATCCGTTCCCAGTGGAGAAACCACGGTCTTCCACTGTCCCTTAAAATCTGCTGGATTGTAGCTGCGTTGATCATAGCGGGGCGTGATATTTTTCAGCTTGGGCATGACCCAGATTTGGAACAATTCCAAAGCTTCGGTTTGGCTTGCATTAAACTCTGAATGGTAAATCCCAGAACCCGCAGACATAATCTGCACATCTCCTGCATTAATAATGCCATTCGTCCCCATCGAATCCTCATGCGCCACCGCTCCTTTCATCGGAATGGTCACAATTTCCATATTATCATGCGGATGTTTGCCAAAACCCATTCCTGGGGCAATGTTATCGTCATTCAGCACGCGAAGCGCACCAAAATGGATTCTAGCTGGATTATAATAGCCAGCAAAGCTAAAACTAAAAGCGGTTTTCAACCAGCCGTGATCGGCGGTTCCGCGGGAAGAGGCAGGGTGTAGTTCGGTTTTCATAAGGGTAGTCGCCTTCGGCTTAGTCACTGCTTACGCAGTTTAGTCGTCACTGTGTGACTTAGTCCGGAGGTTAAAAGTTTATTTACACAAATATCATTTCTTTCTTTTCCCCCAACAAAAAAGTCGGAACAATTGTTCCGACTCCTTTATGTATAGTACTTTTTTACTCCGGACTCAGTTCCTTCGGACTGCCGCACAGCGGCTCCCTTCGGACTCTTTCCCTCCGGACAATCGACTATAGATATTGATTAGCGTTCGTTGCGTTCAAGTCTTCGAAAGCTGTTTTTAAACGAGCTACTAAAGTCTCTTCGCCCTTGCGTAACCAAACACGTGGGTCATAGTATTTTTTGTTCGGAGAATCCTCACCTGTTGGGTTACCGATTTGGCCTTGTAAATAGGCTTCGTTTGCTTTGTAGAATCCTAAGATACCTTCCCAGAACGCCCATTGTGTATCTGTATCGATGTTCATTTTGATCGCACCATAAGATAATGCTTCACGGATTTCTTCGCGAGATGAACCAGAACCTCCGTGGAATACGAAGTTGATAGGCTTCTCAGCCGTTAAGCTATATTTTTCTTTGATGAATTCTTGAGAGTTCTTCAAGATGATTGGTTGCAATTTCACGTTACCTGGCTTGTAAACTCCGTGTACGTTACCGAATGCTGCAGCGATGGTGAAACGGTGAGAGATTTTGGACAATACTTCATAAGCATACGCCACCTCTTCCGGTTGTGTATATAATTTAGAGGAATCTACATCTGAGTTATCCACGCCATCTTCCTCACCACCTGTAACACCTAATTCGATTTCTAGCGTCATGCCCATTTTAGACATACGCTCTAGATATTTCGCGCAGATTTCTAAGTTTTCTTCCAAAGGCTCTTCAGACAAATCAATCATGTGAGAAGAGAACAAAGGTTGTCCTGTCTCAGCGAAGAATTTCTCGCCAGCATCTAATAGACCGTCGATCCAAGGCAATAATTTTTTCGCGCAGTGGTCTGTGTGCAAAACCACTTGAACACCGTATGCTTTCGCCATTTGGTGAACATGGTAAGCGCCAGAGATGGAACCAGCAATCGCTGCTGCTTGATTCTCGTTAGAAAGAGACTTTCCAGCGTAGAAAATACCACCACCGTTAGAAAATTGGATGATAACAGGAGAATTCACTGCTTTCGCTGCTTCTAATACTGCATTTACAGTATCTGTACCAGTTACGTTAACCGCTGGTAAAGCGAATTGATTTTTCTTAGCGATTTCAAATAACTCTTGAACCGCATCTCCGTGCAACACTCCTGTTTGATTGGATAAACTTGACATAATGCTTTTTTTTCTTGGGAAATAAATAAAAACTGCCTGATTTTCAGCAACTAAAGGTCAAAAATACAAATAATTATTGATTTTTCGAGGGGTGGGAGTGGAAAGTCACGACTGCGTCGTTTAGTCATCGCTGCGCGATTTAGTCACGACTGCGTCGCTTAGTCATCGCGTTGCGATTTAGTCACGACTGCGTCGTTTGGTCATCGCTGCG